>JALHMC010000014.1:0-70127 GCA_022844225.1 Hyphomicrobiaceae bacterium
GCTCTCGACGAGCGCCGCCTCAACGGTCTGATCATTTGGGCCCTCGCCGGGAACGAGATCGCCGCCGATTTTTACTGGCGGCGGGGTGGTCGACCGGTCGGCAAGACCACCGAGAAGGTGGGTGGCGTGGTGCTCCAGAAGATCGGTTACGGGTGGTCGTGACCGGGCGCTGACAATCGATCGAGCGTCGCAGCCAGCGGTTCCGGCAGTGGCAGACGACCGACCTTCACCTACATGGGGCTGCGGCCTTGTTTCCCGGCGCGTTTTGGCTCATTTCGGCAATCGAAGCTCCGCGCTTCGCCATCGGCGATGGCGCGTGCAAGAACGATGGCCTGCGGATTGGCCAGCGCGTCGATGTGGGCCACGTGGCAGTCCTCGGTCGGGGTCACTTTGGTGACGACGAGCACTTGGCCGGAGCCTCGATCATTGCGCGTGAAGTAGCGCTGGATGGTCGCGAACGGCAGGACCTTGCCGTCTCGCTTGGTGAAGCGCCATTCGAGCGTGGCACGCCTGGATTTACCGCGGAAAAGGGTATTGAACGCACCGAGTGTTTGCTGGGCTGCGCGTCGCTTTTCCGGCTGGCGGCCGACACTTACGAACGTCCTCAGATCGCCTTCCCCGATGTAGACAGGATAGTCTTCCAGCCCCGTGCAGAGCCAAGCTCCGCCGTCGGGGTGGGAACTCGTCTGCCGACATTCGCGCAGATCAATTGTCGTGTAGAGGCTCTTCAGCGGATTAGCGTGCGCCGGCAGAGCCAGCGAAAGCGCGATCGCAAGTGTTGTCAATGTCAGCCGAGCGCGCATTGTCCCGCCGCCTCCGTGTCAGCTTGAAAGTCCATTCCGCGCTGTCTTAGCGGTGCCGAGACACACCCTGAGGGCGAGCCAACCGGAATTCGAGCTTAGCGAAAATCTAGCATGCGACGAAAAGCGGAATGTGGCAGCGCTGAGGAATTCAGTTGATCGAGCCACAGCCACCGCGGAGTCGAGCTCAATGCGCATCGATGCCATTCCCATCGGGAAAAGCCCACCAAATGACGTCAATGTCATCATCGAGGTTCCGGTCGGCGGTGAGCCGATCAAGTACGAACTCGACAAGGCGTCCGGAACCCTTTTCGTCGATCGGTTCCTCTACACGCCCATGAGGTATCCAGGGAATTATGGGTTCGTGCCTCATACGTTGGCCGCGGATGGTGATCCCATCGACGTTCTCGTCTGCAATACGCGTGCGATCGTTCCGGGCGCCGTCATGAACTGCCGGCCCGTCGGTGTTCTGCTGATGGAGGACGATGCTGGCGGAGACGAGAAAGTGATTGCGGTACCCTCAGCCAAGATTACGAGGCGTTACGAGCGGGTCCACAGTTATGCCGACCTGCCACAGATCACGCTCGATCAGATCCGGCACTTCTTCGAGCACTACAAGGATCTGGAGCCAGGAAAGTGGGTCAAGATCAGGGGGTGGGGTGATGCAGACGAGGCTCGACGCCTGATTGTCGAGGCGATCGATCGAGAGCGCGATGCCACGCGCACCTAGGCGCGAAATCGCCTAGCCGCGATGCAACCCATGCCGAGGGACGTACCGCACCCAAGCGGTACACTCCGGCGACCCTTCTGGCGCTGTCAGCGGGACAGCTCCTCCTTAACCTTCGCCGCCAACTGAGGAAGTGAGAACGGCTTGGCGAGGAATGCATAATGAGCGTCCGCGTCAAGACCGGTCTTGAAGCGGTCGTCGGGATAACCCGAGACGAAGATGACCTTGAGGTCCGGGCGCGATTTGCGCATCTCGGTCAACATGGTCGGGCCATCCATCTCCGGCATCACGACGTCGGAGACGACGATGTCGATCGGCTCCTGCTCGCTCGCGTAGATCTCGAGAGCCTCGAGACCTGTGGTCGCCTCGAGAACCACATACCCTTGGCGCTTCAACGCGCGGACCGCGAAATTCCTCACGGAGTCCTCGTCCTCGACGAGGAGCACGCGTCCGGTCCCCGTCAGATCACGGGACCGCTCGGGTTTGGCTACCGGTTGCGCTTCACCCGGCTCGGGGGCGACCGACGCCTGGGGTAGATGGCGCGGGAGGTAAACGCGGAACGTGGTGCCTTTGCCCAGCGTGCTTTCGGGGAAAATGTAGCCACCGGTTTGCTTGACGATGCCGTAGACCGTCGAGAGCCCCAGTCCGGTGCCCTTGCCCACGTCCTTGGTCGAGAAGAACGGCTCGAAGATCTTCGCCATGACCTCCGGCGTCATCCCGGTGCCTGTATCCTCGACCTCGATCAGAACATACTCGCCCGGCTGGACCGCCAACGACCGGAGCTTCAGGGACTCGCGCTCGGTGACATTGCGCGTCTTGACCGTAAGGCGGCCGCCATTCGGCATGGCGTCCTTGGCGTTGACGGCAAGGTTCATGATGACTTGGCCGAACTGCGTGCGATCTGCCTTGATCAGCCAAAGATCGCGACCGGTGACGAGCTTCAGGTCAATCTTTTCGCCGATGAGGCGACTGACGAGGACCGACAAATCGGTCATCACTTCGCCGAGTTCCAGGACCTCGGGAGTCAACGTCTGGCGGCGCGAGAAGGCAAGGAGCTGGCGAACGAGGCCGGCCGCGCGATTGGCCTCCTTCTTGATGTTCATTATGTCCTTATGGGCTGGATCGAACGGCCGGTGAGTCTGCAGCAACAGATCCGAGAAGCCGAGGATTGCCGTGAGGACGTTGTTGAAATCGTGCGCGATGCCGCCAGCGAGTTTGCCCACGGCCTCCATCTTGGTGGACTGTGCGTACTTGACTTCGAGCGCCTTCTGCTCGGTTGCATCGATGGCGTAGAGCATTGCGCTCTCGCCTGGACCCAGGCCGGCGCGCGTCGGGCTGACGAAGAGTCGGCGGGTGAACTGGCGCTCCGCACCAAAAGACACCTCGATCGGGGCTAGTGTCGCCCGTCCTGAGCGTGCCTCGGCCATCGCGGCATCGACGGCTTTGAGTGCCTCGGTATCGCCGGCGGCCTCGATCAGGGCACGTAAAGTTTTGGCCGGACCCAGACCGGCGTCGAAGAACATGCGAGCGAACGCGGCATTGAACGATTGGATGGCGCCATCCTGACCGAGTGTCGCGATGCCGAATGGGGCGGCATGAAACAGTCGCTCGAAGCGCGGTCCGCCGTCGTCGTTCTCCGAGCCGGCCGGGGTGCCGGAGCGTGAGAGGACGAGTGCGGAGAAATCGACTCCGCGCTCGCTTGAACCCCCGAGGCGGGCCACGATCTCGACCGGTATACCGATCCCGTCCTCACGGACGAGATCCAGGTCGAGGCGCACGACCTCTCCCGAGGCGCGGGCGAGGGCCGCACGGAGAAGTGCGTCGCCGTCACCGGCGACGATGTCTGCGAGGGACAGTTCCCGCGCGCGGGCTGCCTCTGCGTCGAGCCCCAGCCAACCGGCGAGCGTCGCATTGAGATGTGTGATGGTTCCGTCCAGACTGCAGCCGAACAGGCCGATGGGCATGGCCTCATAGCGTCCGATCTCGGCTTCGAGGTCGCGGACAGCCTCAGCTTCGTGAGCGCGCTCGCCCGAGATATCGGTGAGCTGCCACAGCCGCGACGCACGAGCGAAACGGTTGTCGCCGGATTTCACGGGACTGACAGCGAGACGCAACCAACGCCCCGAGCGGGCGCGATTGTCGAGATCGCGGATACGAAACTCCTCGCTTCGCTGCTCGCCGAGTTCGGCGGCTCGCATCAAGCGGAAGATGCACTCGGCCGCCTGAGGCTCGCCAGCAAACGCGACCTCGAGACTGCGTGCCTCGCCGTCCTGATCCGTTCCAGCGAGGTTGCGATAGGCGGCGTTGGCATAGACGATGCTGCCGTCACGGCCAGTGATCATGACGCCGGTGTCGATCAGCTCGCCCGCGATTGCCGCGATGCCTTCGCCGGAATCGTTGCTCGCTCCGATCCGGATGTGCCCCGCAGCAAGACCGAAGAGGAAGAAGCTGCCGACCATCCCGAGGATCGAGAGGATTGCGAGAAGTATCGGATCGCTGGCGCGAGCCGAGACAACAACTAGCGCCCCGAGGCCCAAGGCTGTCAGGATCGCGAGAACAACAAAGAGAACTCCCATCCCCGGCGTCTGCTCGGGGGCATTGGAGCCCACCTGAGCTTCGGGGCGGCGTACGTCTGTCCCGATCATGCGGACAGACATAGACTGATTCTGAAGACCAAAAGCCAATCCAAGGACTTCGACCACAGAAGAGTACAGCACGCGAACCGATACCACCTTGCCACCCCCGCACAATCAAGACCGGGCATCGCTGCCTCGAACCCGTCAACAACTCGATCATTAGAGTTAAAAGTGCGCTAAACATCTGCTAACGACGCGACCGGGCGAACGGCGCGTGCGTCTCTGGCGGCGCGCGCGTCACTGGTGATGCGGCCCGGACGAGGGACATCGGACCATGGTCGACCTTCTGCTGTACGTGATCTTGTTCGCGCTGATTGCACTCGGCGTGCTGGGCGGGGTGTGGTTCATGCGCAATTCGTCCGCTGGTCAGTCGTCGATGACGGCAATTTTTGGCGCGAGGCCGGACAAGCGGCTGGCCGTCGTCGAACACGCGAGTGTCGATGGCCGGCGACGTCTGGTGCTCGTGCGCCGCGACAATGTGGAGCATCTCATCATGACTGGTGGTCCGGTTGACGTGCTGATCGAGACTGGAATCGAGCCGGGACGTGGCGAAGCAAGTGTGGCGCGAACTCTCGGGACGGAGCGCGACGATACCCGCGAGCCTCCGGTATTCGGCCGGCAGAGCAGGAATGGGACTCGTCCGGCACAACCCATCGCGGAATAGTCGTCGCGTCGCAACGTCGACCGCGTTTGCGCGGCAAGCGAACAGCGTTTTCTATGCGCTGCCAAGACGGTCGACACACGCTCGCCGCAATTCCACGGTGCGGAGAGGGATGGCGGGGAGGTCACCGTCTTGCAAAGCCCTGCAATGAGCCTCACGGGCCACCGAGCACGACTTAGCCGCGCTCAGCTAGCGAATTGAAACTCCGATTCCGAGGGCATTCCTTGCGCACTTCGTCGAAGCTCGTTGCCGTCCTGTTGCTCCTGACCGGTCTCGTTACGCAAGCCGACTACTGGCCGGCGAATGCGCAGGCGCCATCGCCGCCCCCTGCTTCCGGCGTTTCCCCTGCGCAGCCGCAAGAGCCAGTGGCGGCTGCAGCACAGCCTCTCCCGTCGTCGCTGCCGCGCGAGGCCATCGAACCTGTCGAGCGCCTCGCGCGCAATATCGAGAGCGCCGAGAAGGCCATTCAGCAGCTCAAGGAACTCGAGGGTGAGTTGTCCCGGCTGCGCAGCGAAGTCGAGCGCATCATCTACGACTCGACGACGACCGCGCAGGCCCTGCGGCCACAGCTCGAGGAGGTCGAGAAGCAGATCGAGCGCCTGGGGCCGCCACCGGGCAAGGATCAACCGCCCGAATCCGCGACGGTTGTCGCAGAGAGGGCTCGCCTCAATGCCCTGAAGGCCAATCTCGACGGTGCGGTCAAGACGACCGAGCTGGCTTGGGTCCGCGCAAAGCAGCTGATCGATCGGATCACGGTGATTCGTTACCAGCTGTTCACGCGCAATCTGCTCGAGCGCCGCGACAGTCCCCTGGCACCAAGCGTCTGGCAAAATGTCGTCCAGCACTGGCCGACGATCGAAGGCCGGCTCGGGTATTACGGCAACGATTGGCTGACATGGGCCAGTCGGGTGAGCAACTGGCTCGCGCTGCTGGGGGTGGCCGTCGCTGCCGTCTATCTGTCGCTGAGATTGGGCCTGTCCCGAGTACTTGCACGTGCTCTGGTCAAACGTGACCCGTCCCCTAGTTTTTTCGAACGGACTCTCAAGGCGGCCTGGATAGCGCCCTTGCGGTTCGTTCCGCCGGCAGTCGCCGTGGCGATGCTGTACTTCGGGTTGTCCAGCCTGGATCTCCTGTTTTCTCCCTGGATCGGGCTCGCGGCGTCGGCCCTGGGCGGTCTGCTGGTCTATTCGGCCTCGGCGGCCCTGCTCCGGGTCTGCCTGGCCCCGCACCATCCTGGGTGGCGGTTGGTACCTGTTGCCGATCACACTGCCCGACGCATTCTTTTGCTTCTCGAGGCGTTTGTCGCGGTCTACGTGGTCGACATCGTGCTCGTCGAGCTCGGTCGGGCGATCTATGTGCCGCTCTCGGTTACAGTTACGAAGTCATTTTTGACCAGCTTGACGTTCGCACTCCTACTGGCGCTTCTGGTCATTACGCCGTTCGTTCCACAAACCGGGCCCGACCGGCCCGTCAATGGTCACGCCTACGTTCCGAAGCGGGTCACCTTGATGAGCCCGCTGTGGATGAAGTTGCCGTTGGCAGCGACGGCGGTGGCGATCGTTGTCACTTCGGTGCTGGGCTACATCGCCCTCGGCAGGTTCATTGCGCATCAGGTGGTGCTGTCCGGGACAGTGATTGCAGGCTGCGGCCTGCTCTACCTCGGTGTCAGGGCGGCGACGCGAGGGCGTGCAGACAATCGCGATCTGATCGGGCAAGCGCTCGAGACTCGTTTCGGCCTGACCGATCCAGGACGTCGGCGGCAGATCTCGCGACTGATCGAGGCGATGGCGACCGGGACGATCGCCTTGGCGGCCCTGCCGCTTCTCATGCTGCAGTGGGGGTTCTCGGGCGCCGACATCCGCGATTGGCTGAAGGCACTGCTCTTCGGTTTCGAGATCGGGCAGTTCAGGATCTCACTGGCTCGGATACTGATCGGCGTGGCTCTGTTCACCTCGCTGCTGTTCGTGACAAGGCTCCTGCAGCGTTGGTTGCGTGAGCAGGTGCTCACGCAACCTCGAGTCGACGCCGGTATTGCCAACTCGGTCGACACGGCGATCGGCTATGCAGGAATCGGATTGGCGCTACTCATCGCGCTCTCCTATGCCGGCCTCGACATCACGAGCCTCGCCATCGTTGCTGGCGCACTTTCGGTCGGTATCGGCTTCGGCTTGCAATCGATCGTCAACAACTTTGTCTCGGGTCTCATTCTGCTGGTCGAGCGGCCGGTGAAAGTCGGTGACTGGATTGTCGTCGGCAACGAGCAGGGCAATGTCCGGCGGATTTCGGTGCGCTCAACGGAAATCGAGACGTTCGACCGCGCCAGTCTAATCCTACCGAACTCGGAGTTGATCACGGGGCGAGTGTTGAACTGGACACATCGCAATCCGATGGGCCGGGCGGTTATCAAAGTCGAGGTTGTCCCCAATGCCGATCCCGAACTGGTGATTTCCATTCTCCGAGAAGTGGCGGCGGAAAACGCGGATGCGCTCAAGACGCCGGGTCCGGTGATAACTTTCGACCACTTTTCTTCCGCCTCGCTACAGTTCACGCTGCGCGTCGTTCTCGGCGATGTCTATCTCGGCGGCAAGGTTGGCACGGACTTGCGTTTGGCGATCCTGAAACGCCTCAGGAGCGAGAACATCCAGATGGTGAACACTGCTTACGACGTTCACCTCAGAGATCTCGATTGGGTCAAGGCTGCCGCGGCCAGGGTCGTGGAGCAAAGACGCGGTCCCGACGATGCTCCGCGAGGTGCTAATACCGGATCAAACGACAACGCCTGAGTAGTCGAAGCGAGGTAACGACATAGAAACGATCTTTATTCGCTTATGCATCCAATTGTGACGATCTAGCGCAACCGAAACTTAGAAGAATTGGTATTGAGTGCATTGCAACAAAAAAGAATCGGTGGAGCCCCGCCGAACCGAACGTGAGCGCAGGCACAGGCCATGATCAGAAGACTGCTTGACGGCCTCTATCTTGCCGCTGGATATCTGGCGGGGGCTTTTCTGATCGCGATCTTCTTGTTGATGATGGCTCTTTCCATCGGCCGCGAGATCGGCGTCAACGTCAAGTCGGGCGACGATTTCGCATCGTGGTGCATGGCGTCGATGGCCTTCCTCGGTTTGGCACATACCTTCAAATCTGGGGAGATGGTCCGGGTCGGCCTCCTGACGGAGCGTCTGACCGGCAAACCGAAATGGGCTGCCGAGGTCTTCGCGTTGGTCATGGCCGCCATCTTCACTGGCTACTTTGCGTGGCAAGCCGTGCTCATGACCTACACATCGTGGCTGATCAACGACACCTCGACGGGGGTTGTGGTCGTGCCGCTCTGGATTCCGCAGACCGGCTTTACCGCAGGGCTCGTCATTCTCTTCATCGCAGTCTTCGATGAACTGGTCCATGTGCTCCCAGGCAATAAGCCGCGCTATGAAAAAGATCCGCCGAAATCGACCGAAGAGGTGATCGAGCGCGCTGCGGCTGGGGGAGTGTAGCCGCATGGAACTCGGCATGATCGCGCTGGTGATCAGCGTACTCCTGGTGATTTTCCTGCCATCGGGCGTCTGGATTGCCATCGCACTGCTCGCGTGCGGGTGGGTGGGCATGCAATTCGCAGGCGGATCGATCCCTGCGGGCTCGGTCCTCGCGACGAAGATTTGGGGCAATGCCGCGTCGTGGGAACTTGCGGCGCTGCCGCTTTTCATCTGGATGGGCGAAATCCTTTTCCGAACACGGCTATCCGAGGAGATGTTTCGAGGGCTCGCCCCTTGGCTCGGCCGGGTTCCTGGCCGGTTGCTGCACGTCAATGTGCTTGGTTGCGGCATTTTCGGCGCCGTATCGGGTTCCTCGGCCGCGACGTGCGCGACGATCGCCAAGATCGCTTTGCCAGAACTCAAGAAGCGGGGCTATCCGGAGTCGATCGCACTCGGCTCGTTAGCCGGCGCCGGAACGCTTGGTATTCTCATTCCGCCTTCGATCACGATGATCGTCTACGCCGTCGCGGCGGAAGTCTCGATCCTACAGATCTTTCTCGCAGGCTTCCTTCCAGGCCTATTGGTGATGTCGCTCTACTCGGGCTACATTGCTGCTTGGGCGCTGCTGAACCCCGACAAAATGCCGCCGCGTGAAGCACGGATGGCGTTTCGCGACAAGATTAGAGAGTCGGCCAATCTCATTCCCTGCGCCCTTCTCATCATGTTCGTGTTCGCGGTGCTCATCTCCGGATTGGCGACAGCTACAGAGTGCGCGGCGTGGGGCGTCCTTGGTGCGCTCGGCATCGCCTGGTGGTCGGGTGCACTGAACCGGCGGGCGTTCTGGGACAGCGTAATGGGTGCAGCGCGGCTCACGGCCATGATCATGCTGATTCTGGCCGGCGCCTCGTTCATGTCCACGTCGATGGGCTACACGGGTATTCCGGTCGCGCTCGCCGGATGGGTCGATACGCTGCAATTGTCGCCGTACATGTTGATCGCGGCGCTGACAGTCATGTACATCATCCTCGGTACGGCGCTCGACGGCATCTCCATGATCGTGTTGACCACTGTGGTGGTTCTGCCGATGGTGCAGAAGGCCGGTTTCGATCTGGTCTGGTTCGGCATCTTCCTCATTCTCATCGTGGAAATGGCCGAAGTCTCCCCGCCCGTTGGATTCAATCTCTTCGTGCTCCAGACGATGAGCGGGAAGGACAGCAACACAGTTGCTTGGGCGGCACTGCCGTTCTTCCTTCTGCTGGTTGCGGCAGTCGCCATCGTCACAGTATTCCCCGACATCGTGATGTTCTTGCCTCGGCTCGTGTTCCCGGCCTGAGGAACCAAGGAGACTATCGAATGAACCTGCGCTCTACCCTCCTCGCCGCTATCACAGCCGCAGCCGTTTCGGTTGCGACTCTGTCCGCGACTGCGACGGCACAGACGAAGTGGAATTTGCCGGCGGCCTATCCGCCGTCGAACTACCATTCGGAGAATCTCGTCTGGTTCGCCGAAGAAGTGAAGAAGGCAACCGACGGCAAGCTCGAGATCACGGTGCATGCCGGTGCGTCGCTGTTCAAGGCTCCCGAGATCAAGCGCGCGGTGGCGACGGGCCAGGCGCAGATGGGAGAAGTTCTTATCTCGATCCACGAGAACGAGGACCCTGTCTTCGGTCTCGACACGATCCCGTTTCTGGCTTCCAGCTTTGCCGATTCCTACAAGCTCTGGCAGGCGCAGAAGCCCGTGGTAGCCAAGAAGCTCGATAGCCAGGGCATCATGGTGCTCTACTCGGTGGCTTGGGGTCCGCAGGGCATCTACTCCAAGAAGGAAATCACCACTGTCGACGATATGAAGGGCCTCAAGATGCGGGCCTACAACGTTGGCACGACGCGCATTGCGGAGCTCGTGGGCGCACAGGCGGTGACTGTCCAAGCGGCGGAATTGCCGCAGGCGCTGGCGACGGGCGTGGTCAACGCGTTCATGACGTCGGGCTCGACGGGCTATGACAGCAAAGTGTGGGAGACCATGACGCACTGGTACGACGTCCAGGGATGGATCCCGAAGAACATCATCATGGTCAGCAAGTCGGCATTCGCCAGCCTGCCCAAAGACCAGCAGGATGCGATTCTCACCACGGCAGCGGCCGCCGAAGCACGCGGTTGGAAGATCGCCGAAGAGAAGGCGCAGTGGTATGTCGAGCAGTTGCAGGCGAAGGGACTTAAAGTGGTCCCGCCCAGCCCAGAGTTGAAGGCCGGCCTGAAGAAGATCGGTGATCAGCTGACCGAGGACTGGACCAAGCGTGCCGGCGCGACCGGTTCAGAGGTGCTCGAAACTTATCGCAAGTAGTGTTCCTGACTAAGAACGGACCAATGGATGGATTGATGCCCTGATCCCAGCCGATCAGGGCATCTTCGCGATGGCACGAGGCCTTTTCCCGCGCCAGCCTGCCGCAGGGCTCAGCAAATCCTTGTTGGCGCGGACGGAATGTGGCATCTAGCCGCCATCGGGCGCAGGGGATCAGTTTATTCATTTGTCCCTTTCTCGATGACACCATCTTCACGACGGCTACCGAGCGCTATCGCCCAGGCCCGTGCGATCGACCTGCCCCTGCGCTCCGCAATGCCCGCGTACGCCCGCCAGTGGGTGGATCGGGGCTCGACGAAGTTACGGAGACGTTTTTTTGCAAACGACCACGTTCGCTGAGCTCGGCCTCAGCGCCAAGGTGCTCGCCGCGATCGATGCGGCAGGCTATCCAGCGCCCACACCCATCCAGGCGCAGGCGATACCCGTTGCCGTGACCGGGCGAGATGTCCTCGGCATCGCTCAGACAGGCACGGGCAAGACCGCATCGTTCGTGCTACCGATGATTACCCGTCTGGAGACGGGACGGGCGCGGGCCCGCATGCCGCGATCGCTCATCCTGGCGCCGACACGCGAGCTCGCGGCCCAGTGTGCACAGAGCTTCGAAAAGTATGGGGTCAACCACAAGCTCGACGTCGCGCTGTTGATCGGCGGCGTCTCGATGGACGATCAGGTGCGAAAGCTCGACCGTGGGGTCGATGTCCTGATCGCGACGCCGGGCCGGCTGCTCGACCATTTCCAGCGTGGCCGCATCATGCTGATGGGGGTCGAAATCCTCGTCATCGATGAGGCGGACCGGATGCTCGACATGGGCTTCATCCCGGATATCGAGAAGATTTGCAAACTTCTGCCCCCAAGGCGGCAGACGCTGTTCTTCTCGGCGACGATGCCGCCCGAGATCACGCGGCTGGTCGACCAGTTCCTCAACGATCCGGCGCGGATCGAGGTGGCACGGCCGGCGACGACGGCAAAGACCATCACGCAGCGGTTCTGCTATTGCGACAGCGCCGAGGACTGGGCGAAGCGTGAGGTGTTGCGCGAGCTGCTGCGTTCCCTCGACGTGCGTAACGCCATCATCTTTTGCAATCGCAAGAAGGATGTGGCGATCCTGCTCAAGTCGCTGACCAAGCACGGTTTCAATGCGGGCGCGCTGCACGGCGACATGGATCAGATGAGCCGTATGGCGACCCTGGACAAGTTTCGTGCCGGCGAGATCGCATTTCTGGCGGCATCGGACGTCGCCGCACGTGGCCTCGACATTCCCGATGTGAGTCACGTGATCAACTACGACGTGCCCTGGCAGGCCGACGATTATGTGCACCGGATCGGGCGTACGGGGCGCGCCGGCAAGGAAGGGTTCTCGGCGACGATCGTAACGAGTGACGACATCAAGGCGATCGATTCCATCGCTAAGCTGATCGGCGAGGAACCCAAGTGGATTGGTGAGCCACCGGACGAGGCAGCGTTTGCCGATGGGCGCAGTCGCAAGCGGCGTGGCCGCGGCGCGCCCGCGGTGCGCGGGCGGCCGGAAGCTCGCGGTGGTCGCAGTGGGGATCGTGGTGAGCGCGGTTCCCGGCGAGATGTTCCCGAGCGGCGCGAGGCGTCGCGTCGTATCGCACGAACGGACCGACCGGAGATCGGCGATCAGCCCGAGATTGCCGATGATTCGATCATCGCATCGCGGCGGCCCGTCCGCAGGCGCGAGCGGGCGCCGCAGGAGGGCGACGTGCGTCGCGACGAGGCGACTCGCGTCGAGAGGGCTGCGCCCGAGGCGCGGTCCGAACGTCAAGCGCAGCGTCCGGAGCACCGCTCCGAAAGGCCGCCGGCACCGCCGCAGCGCGGTGGTGAGACTCGAGGGACTGAGGGCAAAGGCGGTGGCCGCAGCGCGGGAAGAGACGGCCGGGGCCATCAACGAGGTGGCGACGAGGCCACGCCACTTGCCTTCGGTGATCACATGCCTGCGTTTCTCAAGAGACCGGTGCGGGTCAGCGCTGACTGACCGCGAGCCGGAGCCGGGCGACTTCCCAGCAATGGAAAGGGGCCCGGCCAGAAACGTCTTCATCGGCGTTCCCTGGCGAGGTTGCGTCCGAGCGGGATGACCGCTGCTGTTGACACCGGAAGGGTCGACCGGCCGCCTTGGTTGTGCAGAGCCGGGGGACAACTCGAACGACGGCTTGCGGCGCGGCGAATCTGGGCCTGAAGTGCACGGCGCGGGTCGGTCAGTTGTTCTCGGCGACTGGGGACAGCTACAGAAGACCGCTGCGGCGGAGCAGATCAGCAAGGAGGGCCGGCCATGTCACCAGCGGAAGCCACGGCGCATATCTGGCAGCTGGGGGGCGGCGCGCTGACGGCGCTCGACGGAGTCGCGTTGAGGGGCCACGAGCCTGCTCTGCCGTCCACGTTTGCCGTCGGGACCATGGCGCAGGCAACGATTGCGGCGAGCACATTGGCGGCCGCTGAATTCTGGTACGAGCGCACCGGCCGGAGACAACTCGCGGCTGTCGATATGCGACATGCTGCGGCCGAGTTTCGCAGCGAGCGCTACGTGCACGTCGAAGGCAAGCCCCAACGTGAGATCTGGAACAAGGTGGCCGGCGTCTATCAGACGGGCGACGGCCGCTATGTCCGGGTTCACGCCAACATGCCTCATCACAGGGAGCGCACGCTGCGCTTCCTCGGCGCCGAGTACGACCGTGCCAGCGTCGCGGCCAAGCTCATGGACTGGGGCGGGGAAGCACTGGAGACGGCGGCTGCCGAAAACGGAATGGTCATCACGATGATGCGTTCGCCCGAGGAATGGCGTGCGCATCCTCATGGGCGGGCCGTCGCCGAGTTGCCTCTGTTCGAGATCATTCGCATCGGTGATGCCCCGCCGCGAAAGCGCGACGCTGGTGCGCAACCGCTTACGGGCATTCGCGTGCTCGATCTGACCCGGGTGATCGCCGGGCCGGTTTGCGGACGCACCCTTGCCGCGCACGGCGCGGACGTGCTGTCCGTGACGGGGCCTGGAATTCCGGACATCGAGACTCTGATCATGGATGGTGGGCGCGGCAAGCTGCGCGCGGAGGTCGATCTCGCACAGAAGTCGGGTAAGGAGACCCTCCGGTTACTGGCTCAGCAAGCGGATGTGTTCGTCCAGGGATATCGGCCCGGCGCCATCGCGGCGAAAGGTTTCGCGCCCGAGGCGGTTGCCGAGCTTTCGCCGGGGATCGTCTGCGTCTCGCTATCGGCCTGGGGACATTCGGGACCATGGGCAGAACGGCGCGGCTTCGACAGCCTCGTGCAGAATGCCAACGGGTTGAATGCTGCCGAGGCTGTTGCTGCGGGTATTGCAGGGCCGAAAGAGCTGCCATGTCAGGCGCTCGATCACGGTACCGGATTCCTGATGGCGACAGGGGCCATGATGGCTCTCAAGCGGCAGGCGCAAGAGGGCGGCTCCTGGCTCGTGCGCGTTTCCTTGGCGCAGACCGGCGAATGGCTATGGAAACTCGGTCGGCTGCCTGTCGAATGCCTGAGTGGGGCAGATCCGACGCGCGCCGACGTCGCCGATCTGATGGAGATTTCCGAATCGGGCTTCGGCCGCATGACGGCGGTGCGCCACGCCGGACACCTTTCCGAGACGACTGCCCGCTTCGCGAGACCCGCGATGCCGCTCGGCTCGCATCCGGCGAAATGGCCAGCGTGACAGGGACCGTAAGACATCGTTAAGGGGGCGCAGCTAGCGTAGAGCCATCCCCGGTTGCGGGGAACGGTGGTTCGACAGCGGGCATTTTCATGATCTTCGGGAAGCGCGCTACTGCGCCTGCAAGCCTGTCAGTGGTCGCCGGAAGAAGTCCGCAAGACAGGACAGCGACGGCCCGCGTCGAGGAATTACGCGACCATCTGCTGACATTGTTCGCGACTGCGCAGCGAATTGCCGATGCAGTGGACCAGCAGGGCGTCGTCCCGGTTCCAGTGATCGTAGACGATACCGACCCCGAGGCCGGTCCGTTTGTGCTCAAGGGGTTCCCTGAGCATTTCGTGACTCATGGCGCCAGCGGTATCGGCCATCTCACATACGGCTACAGGAATCCGCAAGGCGACGGCGCTGTCGATCCCAATGCGCAGTACCACCTGCAACAAATGACGGGCCAGATCCTCGCGTTCAACCTGTATTGCCAACGCGCTGAGCTCGAGGATGCGCTCGGAGTAGCGCTGCAGGCCCCCGATGTCGGGCCGACTGTCGACAGTATGCTGGTTCGGCTGGCATTTTTCTGTGCGCTCTTCGATAATATGGTCACCATTCAGCCGCGGAACGGCTTGCTACCGCACGTCGACCTGCCACGGCAGCGCGCCAACTTGGACAGGTACCTCCTGATGGCCAGCGACAAGATGCTCGTGCCAAGCCGCCTGGAGGAACTGTTGCCGATCAAGGGGTGGCCGCTCATCGGCGTCGAATTGGCTTATGCGCCGCACGACGGCGACTACTTTATCAATGGCGTGTACTTCCCCGCGGAGCACGCACAAGTGCTGCTGGCAGCACAGAAGCGCGCCAAATCGCAACTTGCCGAAGTGGCTTAGCGCCTCTCGTCCAGTGCGGAGCCTTGGGTCCGTGTGCGGCGTCGGGCCTTTGTCAGCGATCCTGTTCAGCCAGCCGTGGCCGGCCCGAGATCGAACTCGCGCTGCCACGCCTCAGGAATGCGGCCGATGCGGCTGCGAACGGCCTCGGCCTGGGCCCGGCACAATATCCGCATATGGGCCCGTACGGGCGGCGGTAGTGCCGCTTGCTGACTGCGATTGAAGCGGCGGCCCAGCTCCGTGAAATGGTTGGCATCGAAGCGTGCGCCGATGAACCGGCAGACCTGCCGCAAGGCGCCGAGGCGGTCGGCGTGCATGTCCTCGTAGAATAGAACGAGGGTCTGATCGTCGCGAAAAACGGCGGCCATATCGTCGAGGGTCTGGGCGTAGTCGGCCAGCTCGCCGAAGCGCGGCTCGGCCAACATGGCGGCGATCGCCTCTGTCGACTGGCGGTTTGCGTCCAACCCGCGAGCCCGGCATTGGTGGAGCACCTGACTCCAAAGGCGGTCGACGGGATTGCGCATGATGAAGATGACCCGGGCTTCGGGCGCGAGCCGCTTGATATGGCTGAGACCGTCGATGCCGAGAATGGCGTATTCGGGCGTGATTTCACCGGCAAATGTGGCCGCGCCGCGATGTCGGAACAGGCCCCTGTACCAGTTGTCATCGATGGGGGAGGCCATGTAGTCGCGCCACCATTGGCGCTGGCCGAGATGCTCGGAAAAAAGACGCCACTGGGTCCACATTCTCTGGTGGTACTTGCGGTATCGCGATCGGCGCTTCTTCTGCGAGAGGTGCTGAGTGAGACCGCGGATATGGTCGAAGTAGTGGATCTCCTTCACCGGCGTGACGAAGATGTCCGGATGGCCAGCCAGCATGCGGGCCAGCCACGTCGTTCCGGACTTCTGTGCGCCGATGCCGACGAAGAAATTCTCGATGCCGCCGCTGCTCAAGGTCGCTGGTCCCCGTTCACGTTCGCCCGCCATCCCAGGGTGCTGCTTAACCTTCCGGACGATGGCTGACAACGACAACGCTTACGACGGTCCAGAGGACCGAGGTGGAGCAGCCTGGGCGGCTCAGTAGCGGAATTGCTCGGACAAGATGCGTTCGTCCAGGTTGTGGCCGGAATCGAACAACATGAGGATCTCAGTCTGCTCCGCCTCCTTAACGGTGACGTGGACGACGGAGCGCGTCTCGATGTTATCAGCAACGGCGCTCACGGGACGCTTGTCGGCCTCTAGCACCTCGATCTCGATGTAAGCGGCGGCGGGCAGGAGCGCGCCGCGCCAGCGACGGGGGCGGAACGCGGAAATGGGGGTCAGGGCCAGCAGGCGGGCGTTAATCGGGAGGATCGGGCCATAAGCCGAGAGGTTGTAGGCGGTGGAGCCGGCCGGTGTTGCCACGAGGAGGCCATCGCACGCGAGTTCTTCCATGCGCACCTTGCCGTCGACGGAGATGCGCAGCTTCGCAACCTGGTGAGTCTCGCGGAACACCGAGACCTCGTTGATGGCCAGCGCGGAGTGGGTGGTACCAGCGCGATCGACCGCGGTCATCGACAACGGATGGATGCTGCTCAGTTCGGCACGCTCCAGGCGCTCGAGCAGCCCAACCTCGTGGTACTCGTTCATCAGGAAGCCGACGGAGCCTCGGTTCATGCCGTAGATGGGGATCCGATCGTGCATGTGGCGCTGTAGCGTCTCGAGCATCAACCCGTCGCCTCCGAGCGCAACAATGACGTCAGCGGTCGCGATGTCAGAGTTGCCGTATCGTTCGGACATGCGGTCGAGTGCCTGGCGTGCCTCGGACGTCTCGCTTGCGACGAAGGCGATGCGCTCGAACTTGGCGCTGGTCTTGAGCATTATGGGACATCCGGATCTGCCCGGCTGACCAGGCGCTTCCTCGGTGAGGAGAGTTATTGCAGTGCCAGAAAACACGACGCGAGTAAATGTCGAGGAGCAACCGTCACTTCCTGATGGCGGAGATGAAGTCGTTTTGATCTATGCAACTTTCCCTGATGCGGGGGCGGCAGACCGGATCGGTGGTGAGTTGGTCATGGCCGGGCTCGCGGCGTGTGTGAATGTCATTCCGGGCATGCGAGCGATCTATCGTTGGGCCGGAGCGATCCAGCGCGATGACGAGGTGGTCGGGATCGTCAAGACGCGGGCGGTGCTAGCCGAGCGGGTCGTGGGCTGGATTCGGGTTTCCCACCCCTATCTGAACCCGGCAGCTATCGTGCTGTCGGTGTCTGGAGGCTCGGCGGATTTTCTGGCGTGGATCGCCGAAGAGACGAGGCGAGCAGGCGCCTGATTGGCAGAGCCGCGTCGTTTAGCGGCGGCCGAGCAGGACGCGCTGGAGAATTCGCCAACCCCACCGCATGACGACGAACCGGATCAGCCAGCCTATGAAGCCCCGGTTGCCGAAGCCGAGGGCACCGCCGATAACGCTCCGCACGACCGACCAGAGCCCGCCGCTCGCGGCGTTGCCCGATGGGAGGCTACCGCCGCGGCGGCGGAGAATGTCAGACAGATCGCCGTAGGGGTTGTTGCCTCGCCTCACCGACCCGGAGCCCGGCTGGGGAAACGGGAACGGAAAACCGCTCCTGCCCTCCTCATCGCGGGGCGGCGGCTGTTCGGAGCCATCGCCCGGCCATTGGGGTATCGGAGGCATGGGATAGCCCCCCGGAGGCGGGCTACTGGTCTCGGGCAGATCGAACCCCGTTCGACTGCGGCGGTCGCGCGGCTCGGGCTGGTCTCGTGTCGCGCCGGGCCAGGGCATCTCGAAGCCTCCGGGGCGGCGCATGGGATCGTCGCGAGCAGGGTCGCGCGCTGCGCGGTCGCCTGCGTCCGGCGAACCGGGTATCGGAGGCATGGGAAATCCACCTTGCGGCAGATCGACCTTCGGCAGCTCGAAGCCGCCTCGATCGCCCATGGCGCCGCCCGTGTCGAAGCCGCCGTCGCGGCGATCGGGCGCGGGGCTCCCACCGCCCGGGATGGGGAGGCGGGAGAGGATATCGCCGAGGCCGCCTTTGGCATACTTGGCGATGGCACCCATCAGAAGTTGGGCCAGGATCGGCAAAAGCATCTCTACGATACCGCCGCCAACTCCAGCCGCCCTCGAAGCGCGCGCGGCGAGCGCCCTGGCTTTCCCATCAGAGCCGAGGATGTGGGCGAGAACGGCCTCACCGTCGGCCGTGACGCGTGGATCAGACCACGCTCGTGGCGTTTCGAGAATCTGCTCGTGATGGCCTTGTCCAAGCGCATGAACGAGATCGGCGAGGCCGCCACGAGAGAGCGTGTTTCGCTCGAGTGCGAGCGCGAGTTCCGGCACGACGACTTTGGCGATGGCGCGAGCCTCGGTCTCGGTGACGCCGGCGATGCGCGCGAGATGAGCCATGGCCTCGCCCGATTGTGACTGCTCGATGATTTCCAGCGCCTGCATGGCCGCTACCGTCCTCGTCAACCGGCGATCGCGTGACCATATCGTTTGGTATCCCGAGGTCAAATTCGCGCGATCAGGCCCATGTCATGCGATGATCGTGGCAAGCTCGGGCAGCTCCAGTGATGCCGATGGGTAGCGACATGACACATGGTCATCGAACGGTTCTTTCGCTGAGTGCGGGCCTGTTGTCGCTGCTCGGTGTGCTCTTTACGGCGATGCCTCCAGCCGCTGGCCAGACGCCGGTGGAGCAGTTGGTCTCCGGCGTCGTTAGGATCAAGGCTTTCATCAATCCCGATGGGCGGACAATTGGTTCGCTTGGCTCAGAGCGCTCCGGCACGGGCATCGTGATCGACAGCGATGGTCTCGTGCTGACGATCGGGTACTTGATGGTCGAGGCCCATGCAGGGGAGATCGTGCTCAACGACGGCCGACAGGTCGGCGCGGAAGTCGTCGGCTACGACTACGACACGGGCTTCGGCCTGCTCAGGGCGACAGCACCCCTCAACGTTCGTCCGGTTCCGTTCGGAAGCTCGGCCGCGTTGAAGGTCGGAGACAAAGTCCTGGTGGCACTCGGCGGGGGTGCGGAAAGGCTCGGGCCGGCCTCGATTGCGGCGAAACGCGAGTTCGCGGGTTATTGGGAATATCTTCTTCAAGAAGCGATTTTCACCACGCCGCCGTACCAGGACTGGAGCGGGGCAGCCTTGATCAATCGCGAAGGGAGACTGGTCGGGGTCGGATCGCTCGTCGTCGGCGATACGTCGGGGGCCGGGAGCGGGACGCCCGGCAACATGTTCGTTCCGATCGATCTGCTGCCACCCATTCTGGGGGAGCTGATGGCCGGGGGCGCCCGGTCCGGCAAGGCAAAGCCTTGGCTCGGTCTCACCACGGATGAAAAAAATGGGGCGCTGGTGGTACGACGCGTGACAGAGGCTGGGCCGGCCCATAAGGCCGGTGTCGAGGCAGGCGACCGCATCATTGGGATCGGTGAAGAGCGGCCAAGGTCCTTAGCACAGCTCTACCGCGCTATCTGGGCGCGGGGGGAGGCTGGTGCGGTCGTGAACGTTGAGATCGAGCGCAACGGCGTGCGGCAAACGATCGAGGTAAAGTCGGTCGACCGGAGAGAGCATCTCAGGCTCAACTCCAGTCTCTGAGCAGCGGCGCATCGACGTCCCGCGCACCGTCTACGACCGGATATGTTCGGCGCTTGCCACCTCCAGGCGTCCGGCCCCATGCTCTGCTTGCGGGCGGCGATGACCGGCTCGCGAAAAATCGAACCGGAGGCAAGCGACATGGCTGGCACACATGATCTCGTCGTCCGCGGCGGCACAGTGATCGACGGAACGGGGGCGGGGGCACGGGAGGCTGATGTCGCCGTCGACAACGGGCGCATCACGGCTGTCGGCAAAGGGCTCGGCAAGGGACGCGAGGAGGTCGACGCGAAGGGCCGAATCGTGACGCCGGGCTTCGTCGACATCCACACGCACTACGATGGCCAAGCGGTTTGGGACAAGTATACGGCGCCGTCCGCCTGGCACGGCGTCACGACGGCAGTGATGGGCAACTGCGGCGTCGGTTTTGCACCGTGCAAGCCGGAGGATCGTGAAAAGCTGGTTGAGCTGATGGAGGGTGTGGAGGACATCCCCGGTCCCGTCATGCACGAGGGATTGAAGTGGCAATGGGAGACGTTTGCCGAGTACTTCAACGTTCTCGATCAGCAGCGCCGGGACATCGATCTTTGCGCCCTGCTGCCTCACGCCGCCATGCGGGTCTATGTGATGGGCGATCGGGCCATCCGGCATGAGAAAGCGACGCCGGCGGATATCGCAGCAATGCGCAAGATCACTGCGGACGCCATACGGGACGGCGCGTTCGGCGTGTCGACGTCGCGAACGATCAGCCACAAGAGCTTGACCGGGGAATACACGCCGACGCTTCGGGCCAACGAAGAGGAGCTGACCGGCATCGCTCTTGGTATGAAGGACGCAAATTCCGGTTTCCTGGAGATGGTTTCCGATTGGAACGAACCGGATGCCAAGTCCGAGTTCGGCATGCTTCGCCGGGTCGTCGAGGCGTGCGGTCGGCCGGCCGTCTTCTCGCTGACGCAGCGTCACGAGAAAGAACGGATGGGCGTCTGGCAGGAATTGATGGGCTATGCCGATGACGCTGTCAAAGCTGGCCACTCGATCCGTCCCGTGTTTCCTCCGCGCGCGATCGGTATTCTGCTCGGGCTCGAAGGCAGCCAGAATCCGTTCTCCGGTACGCCGACCTACAAATCGATTGCGCATCTCCCGCTCGCCGAGCGGGTCAAGGCGATGCAGAGCCCCGAGGTGCGGGCCAGGATCCTGTCAGAGGATCCGATTGCGGGCTCGACCTTCCCGCTGATCCGGCGCTTGAGCTATTCGCAGATGTTCCGTTTCGGCAATCCTCCGAACTATCTGCCGAAGGGCGAGGATTCGATCGAGGCGATGGCCGGTCGCGAGGGACGCACGGCAGCGGAGGTCGCCTACGACGTCCTGATCGAGGATGGCGGACGCAACTTCCTCTATACGCCGATCGTCAACTACGCAGGCTACAAGCTAACGGCGCCCGAGGCGTTGTTGCAGAACAAGAACGCCATCATGGGGCTCAGCGATGGCGGCGCCCACGTCGGCTTCATCCTCGATGCCGGATTCCCGACGTGGATGTTCACCTACTGGGGGAAGGAACGCGGCCTGCTGTCGACCGAGGAAGTCGTGCGGCGGTTGTCGTCGGACACGGCGCGAGCCGCGGGCCTGCTCGACCGTGGCGTGATCGCGGTCGGCAAGAAGGCCGATCTCAATGTTCTCGACCACGACCGGATCTCGTTCGGGCGGCCCTATGTTACTTATGATCTGCCGGCCGGCGGCAAGCGGCTGTTGCAGAAAGCCGAGGGCTACGATGCGACGATCGTTTCGGGCAAGGTCACCTATCGCCATGGCGAGGCGACGGGGGTTCTGCCTGGCCGCATGGTCAAAGGGCAACAGCTCGCCGTTTGAGGGTCGTCATCTAGGGGCTCTCTGAGAGAGGCTCTTCGTGCTGGTCGGCGCGGAGAGCCTCTCGCGGTTGCCGCGCGGCCTGTATTTGCCGTTGTCGGTCGCAATCGGTAATCTGAAGTGAAGCAACTCAGCGGAGATGACCGATGTCGGAGACACCAGCGCCTCATACCGTCCGGGACGAGATCGGGGTTCTGGAAGCGGCGCGCGATTGGCTCGACCGGGATGGTTCCGTGGCCATCGCCACTGTGGTCGATACGTGGGGCTCGGCACCGGTACCGATCGGCGGACAGATGGCGGTCGCGGCCGACGGCCGTTTCAAGGGCTCGGTTTCCGGAGGATGCATCGAAGGCGATGTCATTGCCGAGGCGGACGATATCCTGGCATCGGGTAAGCCGAAGCTCCTGGAGTTCGGGGTCGCCGACGAGACGGCGTGGCGGGCGGGCCTGCCGTGCGGGGGGAAGGTCAAGGTCTATGTCGAGCGCGTGAAGGCGGAAGGTGGTGGCCGGGAGCTCATCGAGCGAGCCGTCCAGGCGCAGCAAGCGCGGCGCGGTCTCGTCATCGAAACGCGACTGAAGGACGGCGCCAAGGCGGTGTTCGCCCGTGACGACGCTGACGTGCCGGATGATGTGGCCCTGCGTTTTTCGACCGCAAAGAGCGGTCTCAAGGACACACCCGACGGCGAGGTGTTTCTGCACGCGCTGGTGCCGCCCGCCCGGATCGTCGTGGTCGGCGCGTCGCACATCGGCCAGGTCTTGGCCGAGATTGCGCGGCTCTCGGGCTACGAAGTTCAGGTCGTCGATCCGCGCACGGCCTTCGCGGCGCCTGATCGCTTCCCGGGCGTGAAGATCCATGCGGAATGGCCGCAGGACGTCTTGCCCAAGATCGGGCTCGATCCCTATACCGCGGTGGTGGCGCTGGCTCATGTCGGCCACATCGACGATGAGGCCCTGAAGCTGGCGCTGAAGTCGGACTGTCTCTATGTCGGTGCCCTCGGATCCTCGCGCAATCACGCCAAGCGGCGCGAGCGGCTTCTGGCGGCAGGCATCACCGAAGCCGAGCTTGCGCGGATTCGCGCGCCGATCGGCATCGATATCGGCGCACAGACGCCAGCCGAGATCGCGGTCTCGGTCATGGCCGAGATCATCCGGGCCGTACGGGGCGCGAAGCGTAAGGCTTGATCACCTGCCTCCGGATGAAGCAACGAATGCGAAGCGCGGGGAACCATGGACGAGACGAAGATCGACCGCGCAACAATGGGGCGGCTCGCCAAGGCCGTCGCCTTCGTGTGTGGCAAGGACCATCCAGCCGTTGCCGCGTTGAGCGCGGCTTCGGAGAGTGGCCTCGAGAAGGACATCAAGCAGGCGCGGACGTTGTTTCTTAGGCTCAAGCCCGGCGACAGGCGTGCAGCCCTCTCGATGCTCGACGACGACTGAGACACCTGCCGGCAACGCGCATCAGACGCGGACCGGCCGCTTGTGCATGGCACCGCGACGGTGTGAACTCGCTGTTCCAGTCTCAGCGGGGTAGTGCATATGGTCGACGCGGCGGGACGAAACGACGGGATCGTGAGCGGAGAACGGCATCTCTCGAAGGAGACCTTCGACGATCGGGTCGCCCGCGCAGCGACATCGCTCGCGGAACTTGGTGCCGGTCCTGGCCAATCGGTCGCGATCCTACTGCGCAACGATATCGCTTTTCTCGAAGCGTCGTTGGCGGCGCAGCGCATCGGGGCCTATGCCGTGCCGGTGAACTGGCACTTCCACCCGGACGAGGTTGCCTACGTGCTCGCCGATTGCGACGCTCGGGTCGTGGTGGGCCACGAGGATCTACTTGCGGCCCTCGGGGATCGCGTGCCGGCGTCAGCAGCCGTGATCGCCGTGGCGGTGCCGCCGGAGATTCGTTCGGCGTATCGCACCGGGGAGAGCGCGACGCGTAGAACCGGGACCTACGACTGGGAGGCCCTGATTGGCGCAAGCAAGCCCTACGAAGGCCCAGTGGTGCCGCAGACCATGAGCATGATCTATACGTCCGGCACGACCGGTCATCCGAAGGGCGTGCGCCGCTTGCCGCCGACGCCGGAGCAGCAGAAGGGGCTCGACGAGCAACGACGGCTTATCAACGGGCTGGAGCCGGGGGTGCGAGCCCTGTTGCCCGGTCCGCTTTATCATTCGGCGCCGAACTCGTTCGCCTTGCGAGCGGCACGTATTGCAGACCTGCTAGTTGTGCTGCCGCGGTTCGATCCGAAAGAATTTCTAGCGGCGGTCGAGCGGCACCGGATCACGACGCTGTTCATGGTGCCGGTGATGTTCGTTCGGCTGCTCAAGCTGCCCGAGGACGTTCGGCGGCGCTACGACGTGTCGTCCCTCAAGTTCGTCATGCATGCCGCGGCGCCGTGTCCGCCCGATATCAAGCGGGCGATGATCGACTGGTGGGGACCGATCGTCTGGGAGTTCTATGGCGCGACCGAAATCGGAGCGATCACCATGATCTCGAGCCAGGAGTGGCTCGAACGTCCAGGGTCGGTTGGAAAGGTCACGCCTGGCACTACGCTCAAAGTCTATGGCGACGACGGGCGAGAGGTGGCGCAAGGTGAGATCGGCGAGGTCTACTCGCGGGTCGGGTGCGTGCCGGAGTTCACCTACAACAAGGCACCCGAGAAGCGCGCGGAAGTGGAACGGGACGGGCTCATCACGTGCGGTGACATGGGGTACCTCGACCCGCAGGGGTATCTTTTCCTCTGCGATCGCAAGAGGGACATGGTGATCTCGGGCGGGGTCAACATCTATCCCGCGGAGATCGAGGCCGTAGGTATCGGCATTCCGGGCGTCAAGGATTGCGCGGTGTTCGGAATTCCCGACGAGGAGTTCGGCGAGGCCTTGATGATGCTGGTCGAGCCGCAGGAGGGGCATGCGCTGGACCCGGGAGACGTGCGCCTGCATCTGGCGTCGCACCTCGCCGGCTACAAGGTGCCTCGCCGCATCGAGATCCGCACTGGTTTGCCGAGGGAGGATTCGGGAAAGATCTTCAAGCGCCGGCTACGGGAGCCGTACTGGGAGAAGGCCGGGCGCCGAATTTGAAGGCTTGCGGCTCGGGCGTTTTGCCCGTCTTGAGACAGATCAACCGAGGCTTGGCGACGATCCGCTAGAGCGGGTGGGCGGCGTTTCATCCCCGGCAGCGGGGCGGGGGATACGCAGTCTTGGCAGTGGCTTGAGGCGATCACGATACGATCGTCTCAAGCTGCTCCTGCGGGAGGGCGAGGGTGACACTCGGCGACGTGGTCGAGCAGCTCGGTGACGGAACGGTGCTGGCTCTCGCCGGGCTGGCTATAGGCCTCGCCTTTGGTGCGTTCGCACAGCAGAGCCGGTTCTGCCTCAGGGCTGCAACAGTCGAGGTGTCACGAGGAGCCCTCGGACCCAAGCTCGCGATCTGGCTGGTCGCATTCGGCGCCGCCGTGGTCGCCACGCAAGGGTTGATCGTCGCCGGCTTACTCGATGTTTCGCATGCGCGGCAGCTGGTGGCTCGAGGATCGGTGTCGGGGGCGCTTCTCGGCGGAGCGATGTTTGGTGCTGGAATGGTCTTGGCCAGAGGCTGCGCGAGCCGTCTCCTGGTTCTTTCGGCAACCGGTAATCTCCGGGCCCTCGTCACGGGGCTGATCGTTACGCTCGTGGCGCAGGCCTCCTTTCGCGGCGCGCTCTCGCCGGCGCGCGAATGGTTCGCACAACTGTGGACTATCGAGGGTGGGGCGCAGCGCAGCCTGTTGGGGCCTTTCGGGGGCAGCGCTCTGGTCGGGGTTGCAATCGGCTTGGCCTGGCTGATGCCGGGCCTGTGGCTTGCGCGGCGCCACGGGATCGGAGCTTGGCAGTGGATCGCGGCAGCCGGGGTCGGGTTGGCGGTGGCTGGAGGCTGGGCCGTGACGTTCTGGATCTCGCAGGCGTCATTCGAACCGGTCGCGGTGAAGAGTGTCAGTTTCACAGGCCCTTCGGCGGATACGCTGATGGCCCTGATCAATATGCCGTCGATACCTCTGGGGTTCGATGCGGGCCTCATCCCGGGTGTATTCCTCGGCTCGCTATTTGCTGCGGTTGCGACGCGGGAACTCGAGTTGCAGGGATACGAGGGAGGCGCCAGCATGATCCGATACATTGTCGGCGCCGTGCTGATGGGATTCGGCAGCATGCTGGCGGGTGGATGTGCCGTGGGGGCGGGCGTTACGGGCGGTGCCATTTTCGCGTCGACGGCCTGGCTGGCACTAGTCGCGATGTGGGCAGGAGCTGGGCTCACCGATCTGCTGGTCGACCGTGGCCTCAGCGGGCCAGCAATGCAGCGAGATGGGTTGCGCCCGTCAAGTTGACCAGAGCACCTGCTCCCAGGGCCGCAAACGTCAGCCCCATTCCTACGACCCGCATGGCCATACGCTCGGGTTCGCCGCTGACGCCGACGGCGTGGATCGTACGCCCGGCGACCAACATCAGCCCGATACCGTGAATGATGGAAGCGGATGCACCTCGTTGCTCGGCAAGCAACATCAATACGAGGGCGAAAGGGACATACTCGGCGAAGTTGGCGTGGACACGCTGGCGGCGTTGAAGACTCCGGTCGCCGCCATCGCCGAGAGCGATCCCCGCCTCGCGTCTAGCTCCGATGACGCGAATGCTGAGGGCGATGAAAAGGAGTGCCAGCAAGCCGGCATAGGTGGGTGTAATCGTCATGTGCGTGTTCTCTCGATCCGCCGTGGTGCGGTCAGGAGGGCAACGGATGGGTGAGGGAACCGGATCTCGACTACGCGACGTCTTCGGCGACCATGACGACGATGACGGTCGTGTTGTCCTGATGGGGGTGGTCCGCCTCGACGACGCTGGTGATCAGAGCGTCGGCGATGGCATCCGGGCCGTTCGGTGCGTAGCTCGCCACGAGGTCGCGGATCGAGTCCGGCTCGAGCGTGTGAATGCCGTCGCTGGCAATCACCACGATGTCGCCGGCAGCAAGGCGAAGCGGCCGGTCGGGAGCATCGACGAGCTCGATGTCCTCGCCGGTGATCGCGGAGCGCAGATAGTGGCGACGAGGGTCGGCGCGTGCCTCGTCGGCACTCATCTTGCCTTGCTCGACCAAGCGATCGATGACTGGTGCCAGCGAATGGTCCTCGTTGAGCTGGACGAGTTCACCGTCGCGGTAGAGGTACATGGGGCTGTCGCCGACGCTGATCCAACTCAACCCCGTTTCGCCAAGCGCGACACCGACGAGCGTCGCACCCATGCCCGATAGCTGGGGGTTGGCCGAGACTTTGTCGCCGATAGCGTCGTTGGCAGCTACCAGGGCCGGTTTCAGGCGTGAGCGGCCTTCGCCGGGCGCGGCCGCGAAGTGGGCCAGAAACGCATTGCAGATCGTCGAAGATGCGAGAGCGCCGCCCGCGTGGCCGCCCATGCCGTCGGCAAGGACAGCTACGAGCGCGGTGTCTTCAGGCGGTGCCGCGACGCCGGACAGCGTCACGACGGGGGAACCCGGCCACACGACCGATGCGTCCTCCTGATACGGTCGTCCACCTTGGGTAGCGCGACTGGCATGCGTGAACTTGAGCATCAGCCCTTCATCTCGGTGAGCTCGGCCCAGTCGAAGTCGTGGCCGCAGAACGGCACGAAGACCAGCTGGGTATGTCCCATTGTTATCACATCCATCGCCGTCAGTTCGACGGCCGACGTCGGCTTGCCGTCATTGACTGCAACGATATTCGTCTTGGCCAGATTGGGCACGAGGAGGAACCGGCGGTCAACCGAATCGTAGCGGATATACGCCTGCTCCTCGCTGGAAATCGTCTCGTCGCCGAAATCGATCGGGATACGCTGGCCAGAGGATCGCCCGATCGTATTGTTGCCCTCGAAGATGGGACGGAAGGCGCCAAGGCCGGGGCCGCCGATGACGACCAGCCAACCAACGACCGGATCCTGATGAAATTCAGTTCGCTTGACGAGTGACTTGCCGCGGACGAGTTGGGTCCGTGAGCCTCCAGCCGATCCGGTTTGTCGGGAGACCCCGGGACGCATGACACGGGTCTGGGGCGCGTCCTCACTCGCAGATTTGCTCGCGGCGCGCACCTCAGCGGCTGCCTGGGATGCGCTCGTCCTTCGTTCGGTGGGTGGGGTCGGTGGCGCCAGAAGGGGAGGGGCAGCCGGAAGCGGCAGGGCTTTTGGCTCGGTATCGCCACTCGCTGCCGAGGAGCCTTCGCTTCTCGCAGCGGCCGCCAAAGCGTCTCGGAGCGAACCCATCATGCGCCGCTCATTGCCAATTGACATGTCGTCCCCGATCTTGCTCGACATTCATCCCTCCTTCGTTCTGGATCAACCGCTCTGGTCAACTGCCGAAAGGCAGGAGCGTACGCGTGCCTACGACGCCGTTTCCGGAACACTGGTACGCAAGATTTCAGACCGCACGCCAATGCCCACTCGGGTATCAGGCCACGAGTGGGCCGCGGGCTCCGGTCGTCGGGGTGCCGGTCCTGAACACGACACAGGCGGCACCGATCTCGATATGGTCGCCGTCGTTCAGCCGGCATCGGCGGGCGGGAGTTCCATTGACGACGATGCCTGGCGCCCCCGAACTGACGTCGAAGAGGATGAACTCGCGGTCGGATGTGCGTTGAATGACGGCGCGCATTCCCGAGGGGCCGTCTGTGTCGAGGGCTAGATCACAGTCGTCGCTCTTGCCGATCCGGACGAGTTCGCCGACGGCGACAGGCGGTGTGCGGCGGTCGAGGGGCTCGATCCATGCTCTGCTATCGGGCATGGGTGCGCAGACGCGTGCCGGGTGAGGCGAGCGCATGGCGCGCGTCCGGTGGGCGAGGAAGCGGGACAGGGCCGCGAGCAGGGCGAGCATGGGAACGATCATCGCCACACCGCCGGCCAACTTGATGCTGGGATGACGATCGAGGCCGCGTTGCAGTGCTTCCAGCCAAATCAAGGCACGGTCAAACGTGAATCCTGGGCCGAGGCTGTCAGCCGCTGCAGCGCTGCCGATTGCCATCAGCACGACTGCACCGGCGAAAGCACAAGCCGACACGCGTCGCGCCGAATTTTCATCTGCGCAGTTCTCTCGATACCGCAGCTCGGGCATGGTTCCTCCGTCGAATCGCAAACTGTCGCCCGATGACGGCCAGAACATGGCCACATGGTGCCGTACCGTGCAGATCGTACGAGAGACGACCGGCGGTGGGAGCCGACCCGAGGCGCGCGGCGACGCGGCGGGCTCATGCTTTCGCCATATTGATGGCGAAAGTGGTCGAGGTGGGAAACGACGCGCCGCCGGACCGTCGTGTCGGCAGCGAGACGGGGAGGGCTGCGTGGTCCTGAGAGCGGCGATCGTAGCCGCCGGCAGGCGAGCTATGGCGGCGTGCCAGAGCATGGGGGCGACTCCATGAGCGATCTCGTCGCGCTCAAGCCCGGGACCGTCCTCGCCGACGAGTATCGCATCGAGCGCATGCTCGGCGCCGGGGGCTTCGGGATCACGTATCTCGCGGAGGAGATTGCGCTCGCCCGGCTGGTCACGATCAAGGAGTACTTCCCGGTCGATTTCGCTGCGCGTGATTCCGCCGAGGACGTCGTACCTCGGTCGCGCGAGAGCGAGGGCGACTATTCGTGGGGCCTCGATCGCTTCCTTGCGGAAGCACAGACACTCGCCCGCTTCAATCATTCCAATATCGTGCGCGTCTATCGGTTCTTCCAAGCCCGCAACACCGGGTACATCGTGCTGCACTACGAGGACGGGGCGAGCCTGAAAGGATGGCTGAAGGCCCTGCGGCGGGCGCCGCGCCAGCCTGAACTCGACCGTTTGCTGGCGCCCATGCTGGACGCGCTCGAAACAGTGCACCAGGCCGACTACCTGCATCGCGACATTGCGCCCGACAACATCATGATCCGGAAGGATGGGCAGCCCGTTCTCATCGACTTCGGTTCGGCCCGCGGTGACATTGCCAAACACTCCAAGACGATCTCGGCGCTCGTGAAGCCGGGGTACAGTCCCTACGAGCAGTACGCGACGACGAGCCGGCAACAGGGGCCTTGGACGGATATCTATTCGCTCGCCGCGACGCTCTACGAGGCCGTGACGGGCAGGCGCCCGCAAGACGCGCCTACGCGCATGGTGGCCGACGAACTGGTGCCGTCGGCGGATGCGGCGCTCTCTTCCTACCGGCCGCGATTCCTGGCAGCCATCGACAAGGGGTTGCGCCTCGAGATCGGGGAGCGGCCGCGTACGGTCGCGGAATGGCGAACGGAGCTGCTGGCGCCAGCGCCGCAGCGGGCCGAAGCGGCGATTGGCGTCAAGGCGAATGCGCCGTCGGTGGCGGAGCCGGTCGTCGAGAGCAAAGCAAAGGCCAAATCGAAGCAGAAGGCCGAAGCGCTCGTCGCGGCGTCGGAGGCGAAAGGCGGCACGGCCGCTACTTGCGACAGAGTTGCGAGTGGCGGCATAGCGGCGGCATTTCTCGATGGCTGGCGTAAGGGTGCCCCTGCGACACCCCGCAAGACGGCACCGCCGGCAGAACCGGTGTCGTCCAAGCCGCGACAGTCGGCAAAGCCGGCGCAGGATGCCGCGAAAGGCCGATCCGACTCGAACGTGGAGGCCGCCGAACCGCCGCCGCGGCGTTCGCGGTTCACCTGGAGGAAGCGAGCGGCGCCGACGCCCGGCGAGCCGGGCGCGCGCCGGGCAGCACCCCAAGCGATTCGCAAACGGGCCGCCAGCGTTTGGCGAAGTTTCGTGCTCAACGTGATGCTGGCGTTGTTCGTCGCCGCCGCGGTCGTGGCGATTCAGGATCAGATCCCGCGCGTTCACCTGCAGAGGGAAGGCGCGGGCGTCCTGATGAGCTACGAGCACGGGGATGTGCCGCTGGCCGATCTCAAGGGCCATCGAGGCGCGGTGACTGGATTGGCCTTCACCAGCGACGGCCAGCAACTCGTCACAGCGTCTGTCGACGGGACGCTGAAGGTGTGGAACGCAGTCAAAGGCGGTCTTGCGCGAACGCTCGAACTCGATGCGGGCGGCGCGACGGCGATGGCGTTCGCCGGACGGCATGCCGCAACCGGACACGCGGATGGGTCGATTGCCATCTTCGACATCGACACGGCATCGAGGCTCGGCACCCTACGGCGCAGCGCGGCAACGGTTTCGGCCCTAGTCTTTGCCGGCGGACCGGACCGCGTCGCGGCCGGCGGTCGCGACTCGGCTGTGACGGTGTGGGACACGGGAAAGCCGCATGTGCCCGTGCGCGTCCTGGAGGGGCACGACAGCTCCGTGCAGGCGATCGCCTATGCCGCGCGCGGTCCGTTCATCGCAACCGGTGCCGGCGATACGAGCGTCAAGCTGTGGGCTCTCGAAAAGGGCGAGCTGATCCGCACGTATCGGGGGCATCGAAACGCCATCACGGCCGTCGCGTTTGATCCGAAAGGGCGGGTGCTGGCATCGGGGAGCAGCGATGGCCAGATCCGGCTCTGGTCGACCTACGCCAAGCGATTGAAGCGCCAGCTCAATGGGCACCAAGGCAATGTCTCGGCGCTGGCGTTCGCGCCGGATGGACTGCATCTTATCTCGGGCGGACCCGATGGAACCGTACGGATCTGGGATTGCGATCGCGGCAGGCTAGTGCGCACGATCACGACGGGGGTCGGCTCGATCGGAGTTCTGGCGGTGTCAACCGACGGCCAGCGCATCGCCGCTGGCGGAAGCGACGGGGCTGTTCGCGTTTTCGCTGCAGCGCTGCCCAAGGAAGGCTCGTGAGGCGACGCGGACGCGCTCACTTGCGATGATGCCGCGAGCTCGGCCTATACTGGTGCAACCTGCGCTTCTGCCACTCTCAGAGGTCTCTATGTCCGATGCCAAGCCGCTCGATGCCGTGACGCTCGAGATCGTATGGACACGATTGATCTCGTCCGTGGACGAGGCGGCGAAAGTGATCGTGCGGACGTCGTTCTCGACGCTCTCCAATGAGGCCAATGACTTCGCGTGCGTGCTGACCGATGCCAACGGGGGATCGCTGGCCCAGAACTCGGGTAGCATTCCGTCTTTCATCGCCTGCCTGCCGGCCACGGTGCGCCATTTCCTCACGCGGATGGGGCCCGAGCAGATGCGGCCGGGAGACGTGCTGATCACCAACAATCCCTGGGACGCGACGGGGCATCTCAACGACATCACGCTTGTGAAGCCGATTTTCCGCGGCGAGCGGTTGGTTGCGTTCGCGGCCTCGACGTCGCATGTGCCGGACATCGGCGGCCGGGTGCGTTCCGTTGAGCCGAGGGAGCTTTATGAAGAAGGCTTCCATATTCCGCTGATGCATCTGATCCGCGAGGGCAAGCCGGACGAAACACTGATCAGCCTGCTGCGGACGAATGTCAGGACGCCCGACCAGACGCTCGGCGACGTATGGGCGCAAGCAAGTGCGCTCTCCGTCATCGAGGCGCGTCTCGCGGCGACGATGGACGACTACGGGCTCGAGGATCTCGAAGCCTTTGCAGGCGATCTCTTTCAGCGCTCCGAGGCGGCGATGCGTGCCGCGATTCGCACCGTCAAGCCGGGAACCTACCGTTACGCCATGAAGACGGACGGCCTCGACGAGCCGTTCGAGTTCAGAGTGGCGGTTACGATTGAAGACGACGAGGCAGTGTTCGATTTCACAGGGACTTCGCCGCAGCAGCCGCGGGCCATCAATTGCGTCATGGCCTACACGTTCGCGATGACAGCCTATGCGATCAAGTGCGCGCTCTTGCCCAACCTGCCCAACAATGAGGGCGTGCTTCGCCCGATCAAGGTCATCGCCCCGGAGGGCACTCTGCTCAATCCGCGGTTTCCGGCCCCGTGTGGCGGACGTTCGGCGACGGGGCACTACGTGCCGGCGCTCATCTTCGGGGCGCTGCATCAGGCGATCCCCGAGAAAGTGATGGCGGCCCCGGGCTCACCGCTCTGGATTTTCACGCTGGCAGGGCTTGCCGACGATGGCAGGCCGTTTGCGACGGTGCTGTTCTACAATGGTGGACTCGGCGGGCGGAAGGCCGGGGATGGCGTCTCGGTGTTGTCGTGGCCATCGAACATTTCGTCGACGCCGGTCGAGGTCGCCGAGCAGTCGGGCCGGTTGTTCTTTCGCGAGAAAGCGCTGAAGAGCGGATCGGGTGGCGATGGCGAGACGCGCGGAGGGCTTGGCCAGTCGATCGAGATCGAGTGCCTGTCGGAGCGCGAGCTTTCGGCGTGGTTCGTGACGGAGCGAACCAAGATCGCGGCGCCCGGCATCGGCGGTGGCGCGAACGGCGGCCTCGGCAGGGTCGCCATCAACGGGCAAGACGTCGATACGCGTCGCATGCATCTTCTCAAGCGCGGCGATGTCGTGATGATCGAGACACCCGGCGGCGGCGGCTACGGCGATCCGCGGCGGCGGCCCGAGACGGCGCGTCGGCGCGACCGTGACATGGGATATGTGGTGACCTGAACCGACGGCCAGGCGGTCCGGTGCCGTCGGTCTTCTTGACCCGGGCGACCAAGTCAGTGGGGACTAAGCGCGCGGATGCCGGGCGCTTACTTTCCGTTTTTCTGGGCGAGGTCTTTCTTGCTCGTCTGCGCCTCGGGGAAAACCCACATGGCGATTACGGCGAAAACGGCGAAGCCGACCACCAACCAGAAAAGATGATCCTTGCCGATCGAGCTTTCCCAGTAACCGACCGCTATGCCGACCAGCAGCGTGATGACGGACAGGATGGCTTTGACATCATTGGGCATGGGCGAGTTCTCGGGGTCGCGAACTGATGTGGCCGGGAGGCGAGGCCAGCGCTGGATCTGAGCACGTGATCTGCTGGTCCACACTCTGACCCTCTCCTCATGCAATTGGAGGGCATGGGGAGAGGGGGTTCTCGTTTCTCAATAGTTTCCCATCGGGGCGGCCGCGGCCTCGTCGGGGCGTTTCGGGCGACCGCGGAGGTTCGACTTCAAGTGCCTCGTGTCATAGCCGTTGAAAAGGTGGCCGACGAGCCCTCGGTCCAGATCCGACGTGCCGAACAGCCAGTCGGCGATGGGGAACGTCAGGTTCATGTTCGTCTCCATCATCAGGCGCGCGTTGTGGTGCGCGGTGTGATGACGCCGGAGTGTGTTCACGAACGGGCAGTTCCTGACGAACCAGTTCTCTTCGACGTGGCAGCAGAAGTGCATGAACTCGTAAAGGAGATACATGCCCGTCGTCGTGCACATGAAGAGCCAGCCGACGTTCGGCGTGAAGATCTTGCCGAGGATGATGCCGGCGGGGATCGACATGAGGATGAAGACGACCAGTGCGTAGGGCGGGAAGACTGTAACGCGCCAGTCCTTGTGGTCGCGGAAACGCATCTCCTCGTCCGTGAAGAACTGGTGGTGGTTGAGCGTGTGGCGCTCGTAAACCGCACGCAAGCCACGGATGTTGATCGGCCGGTGCATGATGAACTTGTGCACCCACCACTCGAAGAGATTGGTGAAGAGGAACGTCAGCGGGATGGTCATCAACTCGAGCCAGCTCGGCGCGGAGAGATGCTCAAGGTAGATGTAGAACGCGGCGGCGCCCATCGCGTAGATGATCGCGATGTGAAGATAGCCGTCGTAAAATCCCATGATGCGCGACCGGTATTCGTGCCGGAAGGCTTTCTGGCGCTCGGTGATCATTCGTCTCGTCTCACTGCGTTCGAGCTGGTGGATTCAAGTCAGAAGAGGATCGTTCAGGCGGTTGCCATAGCCGCCTGCAAAATGCCGTCGTCGGCCACGGTCTCGAGCGGCTTCCAGTTGCGGGAGCGCACGTAATCCGGACGCGGCTTCTCGACGTCTCGCGGGCGATTGGCGACGGTGTTGTAGCAGAAGTAGGCCTGCCAGCGATCCTGGACCGAAAGATTATGGCCGGAGGCGTGGACGAGGTTGCAGTCGAATACGGTGAGTGAGCCCGGTTTGCCGGTGATGGCGACGGGCTCGCCGTATTCGCCGATGATGCGCTTCATGTCGGTCGGGGTCAGTGACCAGACCTTGTAGGCGGTCGAGGTATCAAAGTAGGGATCGACGCGGCCGATCACGTGCGTGCCCGGGATAAAGTAGAGACAGCCGTTCATCTCCTTGGACGCGTCGAGGCCGACCATCATCGTGAGCATCGTGGGACGCTCGATGCCGTCGTTGAACCAGGAGCCATAATCCTGATGCCAGGGCCAGATCGAGCCTTCGATCGCGGCCTTGATGTTGACCTTGGTGTGATGAAGGTAGAGATCGTCGTCGCGCAAGAGCTGCTGGGCGACACCCAATGTTCGTGGCAGGCGGACGGCGGCATTGAACACGGGCGACGCGGTGGCACCGTCGGTCTCGTGCATGCGGAACATGATCTTCGGCACTCTGCTCGTGCCCTCGCGTACGACCATTTCAGTGTCGATCTCGGACACGCGGCCGACCTCGCGGCGCATGGCTTCGACTTCGGCGGCCGTAAAGAACTCGGGAAAGTGGAGATAGCCGTCGCGGTCGTATTGGGCGATTTGGGCTGGGGTGAGCTGCATAGTTTGTCCTTTGTCGATGGGTCAGCCGAAGGCGCGGCGGTCGGGCAGCATTTCGATCAGACGTTTCGTGTCGTGTTCGCGTTCGATGAGATGGCGGCGCTTCTCGGATGCGTCGTCGTCATCGTCGATCTCGGCAAGCAGAAGGTGCTTGAGCATGCGCTGGGCGAGCTGCGCCTCCGTCGGATGCTTCGCGAGGGTCGCGTCGATCAAGTCATGCCGCTCGGGCCCGAGCGGCTTCATGGTGATCAGTCGACCGGCGGTGTCGAGCGCCAGATAGCCGCCCTGGAATAGATCTCCTGCCCGGAGGTCTCCGACCAGCGCGTCGAGAGATTTGAAAGTGTCAACGTCACCCGGCTCTCGAGGATCTGCAGGATTGTGGTTGAGGATCACGAGAACGTCTGGCCTCTTGCCGGGGAGAAGACCGGCACGGCGCAGTCCGTTCATCAGGCTGTTCAGCACTTGCGTTCTCCTGTCCCGCCCTGCTCTTCAAACGCCTTCAGGGTGTGGCGGCGGCCATGACGCGGGCGGAATCGAAGAGTTCGATCACCGAGGTGGCTTGGCCCTGCTCGAAGGTCCACAGATGGGCGCTTGGCGTCTCCACGGTCTTGCCCGTCTGCTTGTTGGTCCAGGCACAGTCGGCGAAGACGGCAATCCGGTCGCCTTCCGTGACGAACGTGTGCGGAGTCCAGTGGACCATCGTCCAATGGCGCGCCAAGCCTGCAAAGTATTCGACTGCGTCGGCTTTGCTGCGTCGCTCCTGAGCGAACGCCAGTGGTTGAGCCTCCGCACCGAGCGACTGGATGTGGACCTTGTCTGCCAGCAGATCGAGCCAAATCTCGGGTCGGGCGCCTTTGCTGTCGTCCCAGGCCTGATACGCTGCCTTCAAGCGATCGAGATTGGTCACTGGCAACTGCTCCCGTTGTCTGCGCGGCGATCAAGCTCACATCATGCCGCCGCGGGCTTTCGCGTCCTCGCCCTGTTGCTTCGCGAAGATCGACGAGTAGCCACCGGACCAGTCGGGCGGAATGAGGCAGGGGCGAGGATCGTGATGGGCCCAGAGTGCCGGCTTGCCCCGCACGATCTCGCCAGCCCGCGGCGAGGGGATCGGGTTGAACGAGTAGGGCATCGCATTGGCATTCGAATAGACGTTGAGCAGCAGCGGACGCGCGATGGGGGAGTTGTTCGGCTCGGAGTAATGAAGCGAGCGGCAATTGTGGATGGTGATCGAGCCGGTTTTCGCCTCGAGCCATTGGACTTTCGAGGTGTCGAGTTTGGCCGTGTCCTCTTTTGAAAGGCAACCGACCCATTCACCGTTCTCATCGTACTCGGAGTAGATCGGGCCATTGTGGCTGCCAGGAATGAAGCCCATCGGCCCTTGCTCGCGATTGCAGTCGTAGATGTAGGTGCCGGCGGTGCAGGGCGTGTAGTTGGTGTGGGGCCAGGCGGGAATGTCCTGATGCCACTTCACCTCGGCGCCACCCTTCGACCATTTGAAGTTCAGCTTCGAGTGATGGAACTTCACGTCCGGCCCGACGAGATCGGCGATAATGTCAGGCAACGGCGACTGGGCCGACGACGCGTACTCCCAGAAAACGGGATGATGATCGACGGGGCTCGACAGGCGGCGCAGGCGCGGATTGTCGGCGCTGTGGCCTGCCTCCATGTCCCAGACGGCGTCGCGCTTCGTGACCTTGCGGCTTTGCTCGATCATCTCGTTGGTGGCCGCGCGCAGCCTCTCGACCCAAGCCGTCGAGATCGCGTTCTCGACCAGCAGATGGCCATCCTCGAAGTAGCTTTCGCGTTGCCTCTGAGAGAGGACCCGGGGCGGAATCGAAAGGATCTGCTCTGGTGTCATGTATCCTCCGGCGTGCTGGCGCAGCTCCCGTCGACGCTGGGCGCTTGGATTGCAACCCCTTTTGCCGATAGACGTCTGCCCCGCGGGTGCGTCTGTGATATATCAGCCTATGGGCTGCGCAGGCAGAGGTCAACGGCGAGACGATGTCGATCCCATTGCCATTGTCATTGTCATTGAGACCAGCCCCGGCAGCGGCCAATATGCTGCTGTGAAACGCGGTCATGGAGTTCGAGTATGGCAAACGACACGGTGCTGGTGGAACGAAACGGCGGCATCGTGCGCCTGACGCTCAACCGGCCAGACAAGCTCAACGCGCTTTGCCGCGAGGTGGCTGAGGCTTTGGCTCCGGCACTCGAGGCGGCCGACCGGGACGAAAAGTGCCGCGTCGTGGTGTTGACGGGAGCGGGGCGTGGCTTCTGCGCAGGGCAAGAGCTGTCTGACGAGGTCTACGCCAAGAGCGGACCGCAGCCGGATCTCGGTGAGGTGCTGGATCGCTACAACCCGATCATCGAGCGCATGCGCGGGATGGCGAAGCCCATCGTCGGGGCGGTGAACGGCGTAGCGGCGGGCGCCGGCGCCAGTCTGGCGCTCGCCTGCGATATCGTGATCGCGCGCCGATCGGCGACATTTCTGCAGGCGTTCGCGCGACTCGGCCTGGTGCCCGACTGCGGCTCGACGTGGCTGTTGCCGCGGCTGATCGGCGAGGCCCGGGCGCGGGGCCACGCGATGCTGGCGGAACCGATCAAGGCCGACCAGGCCGAGGCGTGGGGGATGATCTGGAAGGCGGTCGACGACGACAAATTCGATGCCGAGGTGACGGCTGTCGCGGAGCGACTCGCATCGGCGGCCACCTATGGGTTGGGACTGCAGAAGCGGGCTTTTGCGGCGGCGGCGGGCAACGATCTCGGTGGCCAACTCGCGCTCGAGAAGTTGCTGCAGCAGCAGGCGGCTGCGTCCGTCGACTACATCGAGGGCGTCACAGCATTCCAGGAGAAGCGGCCGGCGAAGTTCAATGGCCGATAGCGGGAGCGACGATGAGCAGCCCTGATGCCGATGCCATTGCGCGGGCCAGTGCCGAGGCGATGTGGGCAGAGGACAACGCGAGCCGTGGCCTCGGGATGCGGCTCGAGCGGGTCGGGCCGGGCTCGGCCGTGCTGTCGATGGAGATCACGGCCGCCATGGTGAACGGGCTCGGTGTCTGCCACGGTGGGTTCATCTTCACACTGGCCGACAGCGCGTGTGCCTTCGCTTCCAACAGCTACAATCAGCGCATGATACTTGCGCAGAGCCAGATCGCGTTGGTTGCTCCAGCTCGGCTCGGCATGCGGCTCGTTGCCGAAGGCACAGAGCGGCAGCGGGCCGATCGCAGTGCCATCTATGACGTGCGGGTGACGAGCGATGCCGGCGAGGTGATCGCTGAGTTCCGCGGACACGTGAGAAGCATTCCGGGCAAGCTGTACGGGTAGAGCCACGCTGGGGCAGACCCCGAGTGGGGGCTGGTTCACACGCCCTCCGACAACGAACTCGGGCCGTGGAGCCGGGCATGGGAGGAACGACAGGATGCAAGTTCTGACACCGGAGCGTTTCGAGCTCGATCCGATCGAGATCGCGCCTGTCGAGGTGATCCGCGGGCTTCAACTGCATCGGCTGAAGTGGTCGCTCAAGCACGCCTACGAGAACGTGGCGCACTACCGGCAGGCTTTCGATGCAGCAAACGTCAAGCCGGAGGATCTTCGCTCGCTCGACGACTTGAGGCTGTTCCCGTTCACGGCCAAGGCGGATCTCAGGGCCAACTATCCTTTCGGGATGTTCGCGGTGCCACAAGCTCAGCTCGCGCGCATTCATGCGTCATCCGGCACAACGGGGAAGCCGACGGTGGTCGGCTATACCAAGCGGGATCTGGCGACGTGGGCGCAGATGGTGGGACGGTGCATCCGGGCCTCCGGCGGGCGGCCGGGCATGAAGTTGCACAATGCCTACGGATACGGATTGTTCACGGGTGGCCTCGGATATCATGACGGCGCGACCGACTTCGGGTTGACCGTGATCCCGGTGTCGGGCGGCATGACCGAGCGGCAGGTGCAACTCATCTCGGAGTTCGCGCCAGACATCATCACAGTGACGCCATCCTATCTGCTGGCGATCCTCGACGAGTTCCGCCGTCAGGGCCGTGACCCCAGGAAAACCTCGCTCAAGGTGGCGATCCTCGGGGCTGAACCCTGGACGGATGCCATGCGGGCTGAGATCGAGGCGGCCTTTGATATTCACGCGGTGGATACTTACGGGCTTTCCGAGGTGATCGGGCCGGGCGTCGCCAACGAGTGCGTGGAAACGAAGGACGGGCCGCACATCTGGGAGGACCACTTCTATCCGGAGATCGTCGACCCGGAGACGGGGGCGCCGGTCGCGGAGGGGGAACTGGGTGAGCTGGTGTTCACGTCGCTGACCAAGGAGGCAATGCCGATCATCCGGTACCGCACGCGGGATCTGACGCGCCTGATACCAGGCACCGCGCGCTCGATGCGCCGGATGGAGCGCGTCACCGGGCGGTCGGACGACATGATGATCGTCAGGGGAGTGAATGTCTTTCCGACGCAGATCGAGGAGCAGATTTTCAAGGTCATGGGGCTGTCGCCACATTACCAGATCGTGCTGACGCGAACCGGGCGAATGGACGAGATGGAGGTGGTGGTCGAGGCGGCCGACCCCGAGGAGGGGTTAGAAATCCGGGCCAAAGCGGCAGGCGAACTCGGCCATCACATCAAGGGCGCCATCGGCGTGACGGCGAAGATTACCGTGGCGGAGCCTGGCAGCGTTGCCCGCAGCGAGGGCAAGGCCAAGCGAGTGATCGACAAGCGGAGCCGAGCATGACGTCGGCCCGCGAAGTTTACGGAGCATACGCAAAAGCGTCGCCATCGGATCGCAATCCGGTAAATTGGGTGCTCAGAATCCGTGCAATCTAATGATAGACTGCCGGCATGACGGCGGTCGGTCGCCCCGCCCAACGTAGAAATGTCTGGTCCCTCACGAGTGAGCCGATGCCCGATACGACCTTCGTCGACTACTCGACCAAGATCCCGAACAACGTCAACCTGGCATCGGACAACCGGGTGCTGAAGGCGTTGGAACAGTGGCATCCGGGGTATATCGACTGGTGGATGGCCATGGGTCCTGAAGGGTTCCAGTCGTCCGACGTGTATCTGCGCACCGCCGTTTCCATCGATCCCAAGGGATGGGCGAAGTTCGACTACGTGAAGATGCCGGAGTACCGATGGGGAATCCTGCTGGCGCCGCAGGACGAGGATCGGCGTGTCAATTTCGGTGCGCACAAGGGCGAAAAGGCCTGGCAGGAGGTGCCGGGCGAGTATCGCGCCATGCTGCGCCGCCTCGTGGTGATTCAGGGTGACACGGAGCCCGCGTCTGTCGAGCAACAGCGCCACCTCGGCAAAACGGCACCGTCACTCTACGACATGCGTAATCTGTTTCAGGTGAACGTCGAGGAGGGCCGGCACCTCTGGGCGATGGTCTACCTGCTGCAGAAGTATTTCGGGCGGGACGGCCGCGAGGAGGCGCAAGGCCTGCTGGAGCGGCGCTCGGGTGACGCCGACAAGCCGCGGATGCTGGGCGCTTTCAACGAGGAGACGCCGGACTGGCTGTCCTTCTTCATGTTCACGTTCTTCACCGACCGTGACGGCAAGATGCAGCTCGAGAGCCTGGCGCAGTCGGGCTTCGATCCGATGTCACGCACCTGCCGGTTCATGCTGACCGAGGAAGCCCACCACATGTTCGTCGGCGAGACGGGCGTGGGGCGCGTGATCGAGCGCACGTGCGAGGCCATGAAGGCCGCCGGCATCGATGATCCGTTCGATACGACGCGCATCCGGGCACTGGGCGTGATCGATCTGCCGACGATCCAGAAGAAGGCGAACCTGCACTATTCGCTTTCACTGGACCTTTTTGGATCGGAGGTCTCGACCAACGCAGCCAATTTCTTCAATGCCGGCCTCAAGGGTCGCTTCATGGAGACGCGGATCGAGGACGATCACCAGCTGACGAGCGCGACGTATCCGGTGCTCAAGCTGGTCGACGGGGATATTCGAACAGTGGACGAGCCGGCGCTGACGGCCATCAACATGCGGTTGCGGGACGATTACACGAAGGACTGCCAAGGCGGCGTCTCGCGCTGGAACCGCATCATCGAGAAGGCCGGCATCAAGTTTCAGCTCATGCTGCCGTCGGTCGCCTTCAACCGCAAAATCGGCGAGTTCAAGAGCATCGAGGCGTCGCCCGAGGGTAAGCTATTGGACGCCGAGCGGTGGATGAAGATGCGCGACCAGTGGCTGCCATCGAAGGCGGATGGCGATTTCATCGCCTCGCTGATGCAGCCGTGCTGGGACCGCGGCAAATTTGCCCCGTGGATCGCGGCGCCGAAGGTGGGTATCGACCAGAAGCCCGGTGACTTCGAATATGTGAAGATTCACCGGGGATAGGACGGTTTGCACCAGCTCTGAGGAGGTGGCTCTGGCGGTCAGACCGCCTCGGCCTCGCTCTTCCTCTCCATGCGCTTGCGCACGTTCGGATCGAGCCAGCGCTTCCTCAGGCGAATGGTTTCCGGCGTGATCTCGACGAGCTCGTCGTCCTGGATGTAGCTCATCGCCTTCTCGAGCGTCATGCGAACGGGCGGCGTCAGGATGAGGGCTTCGTCCTTGCCGGAGGCGCGCACGTTGGTGAGCTTCTTGCCCTGGATGACGTTGACGACGAGGTCGTTCTCGCGGCTGTGCTCGCCGACGATCATGCCCTCGTAGACCTTGGTCTGGGGATCGATCATCAGCGCGCCGCGCTCCTGCAAGTAGAACAGCGAGTAGGCAGTTGCCTCGCCGACGCCGTTGGAGATGAGGACGCCATTACGGCGACCGGCGATCTCACCCTTAAAGGGCACGTAGTCGTGGAACAGGCGGTTCATCACCGCCGTGCCGCGGGTGTCGGTCAGCAACTCGCCCTGATAGCCGATCAGGCCACGCGTCGGGACGTAAAAGACCAACCGGGTGCGGCCGCCGCCCGAAGGGCGCATCTCGCGGAGTTCGCCTTTTCGCTCAGACAGCTTCTGGACGACGATGCCGGAGTGAGCCTCATCGACGTCGACGATGACTTCCTCGACCGGCTCCAGCCGCTGGCCCGTCGCCTCATCGGTCTTGGTTACGACCTGGGGGCGGGAAACGGTCAACTCGAAGCCTTCGCGGCGCATGTTCTCGATCAGGATGCCGAGCTGCAACTCGCCGCGCCCGGCCACCTCGAAGCTATCTTTGTCGGCGTTCTCGCGGACGCGGATCGCGACGTTGCGCTCGAGTTCCTTCATCAGCCGGTCGCGGATAACGCGGCTCTGGACCTTGTCGCCTTCCTGGCCGGCGAAGGGGCCGTCGTTGATGCGGAAATTCATCGCCAGCGTCGGCGGATCGATCGGCTGGGCCGGGATCGGGGTCTCGACGGTCGGATCGCACAGGGTATCGGCAACCGTCGCCTCGGTGACACCAGCGATCGCCACGATATCGCCGGCCTCGGCGAGGTCGACGGACGTTCGGTCGAGGCCACGGAAGGCCAGCACCTTGGTCACGCGGGTGGTTTCGATCAGTTTGCCGTCGCGGGAGATCGCCTTGATGGCCTGGTTCGGTTTGACGCTTCCCGAGCGGATGCGGCCGGTCAGGATCCGGCCAAGGAACGGATCGGCCTCGAGCGTGGTCGCAAGCATCCGGAAAGGACCATCCTCTGCAACCGGGGGCGGCACATGGCGCAGGATCAACTCGAACAATGGGGTGAGGTCACCTATGGGGCCTTCGGGCGCGTCGGCCATCCAGCCATCGCGCCCCGAGCCGTAAACGACAGGGAAGTCGAGTTGCTCGTCGGTCGCGTCGAGGGAGGCGAACAGATCGAAGATCTCGTTCAGAACGGCGTCGTGGCGCTCGTCGGGGCGGTCGATCTTGTTAATCGCCACGATCGGGCGCATGCCCTGCTTGAGGGCCTTGGAGACGACGAATTTGGTCTGGGGCAACGGGCCCTCGGAGGCGTCGACCAGGACGACGACGCCGTCCACCATGTTGAGAATGCGTTCGACCTCGCCGCCGAAATCGGCGTGGCCCGGCGTGTCGACGATGTTGATACGGGTGTCGTGCCAGAGGATCGACGTGCACTTGGCGAGAATGGTGATCCCCCGCTCGCGCTCGAGATCGTTCGAATCCATGGCCTGGGACTCGACCTTCTGGTTCTCCCGGAAGGCGCCGGATTGCTTGAGAAGCGCGTCGACGAGCGTGGTCTTGCCATGATCGACGTGGGCGATGATCGCGATGTTGCGCAAGTTCATAAGGACGTCCTGGGGTCGGCCCCCGGCCGCTGGGGCCGTGGGAGCGCGCAATTGTGCAGCGCATCATGAAAGCTCGCCGGGGGCGTAGCACATCCGGGGAGAAGCCGCCAGTGCGGTGGTTCCGAAGGTCAGTCCCGGCTCGCGACGGCGGCGCCTGAGCGTGCTCGAGTCTCGGGTTTGCTTTCGATTGGCGTTTGGCAGTGCTGCTCCCTGGGCTTCTCCGCTTCGGGGTCGTCCGGCGGGATGACCAGTCGCTCGGGTGGAGTAGCCCTCGAGACCGGATTGGGAGCTGGCCGCTCGGAACGGGGCGGAAACAGGGCCGTCGGCGACGCCGAGGCGGAAGGAGCCTCGTCCATTTTTAGGTGCTGGGTCAGCACGATCTGAGGGTCGGTTGGGTCGATGCCGTTCGCCTGGAACGTCTCCTTGATTGCTTGAACGACCCGGCTGCGGCCCGCCACCTCGTCCGAGCGCTGGGAACGTGTCCACCAGCGGATCCTCAGGGCGAGCGACGTGGGGCCCAGCTCCCAGCACAAGACCTGAGGTGCGGGTGACTTCTCGACCTCGTCGAGGCTGGCAAGGGCATTTGCAATAAGATTGCGGACGAGGGTTACCTCATAATCGTAGCCGACCGTCACATCGAGAGTGAGGCGGCGGGTCGGGTAGGCGGTCATAACGATGACGCTCGACGTATAAATGTCAGCATTAGGAACGACGACGATGCGGTTGTCATAGGTCCGGATCAAGGTTGCGCGCTGGTTGATGCGATGGACGGTACCCTCGATCTCGCCAACTCGGATCTGATCACCCCGCCGGAACGGCTGCCGGAGCAGGATCAGAAGCCCCGCCAGCCAATTCTGCAAAATATCCTTGAACGCAAATCCGACGGCAATCGAGCCGATGCCAAGGCTGGCGACCAGATCGCCCGGATTGAGGGTTGGTAGAATTATGGTCAGGGCTATCAGTGTTCCGAACAGCGTGATCACCCAGAATGACGAGCTCGAAACCATTTCCCCGAGATCGTGGCGCTCGCGACGGCGGAAAGACGAGCGGAGGGTCGAACTGGTCAATTGAGCGACGAGCAGCAGGATCGCGAAAACCACGGTTCCGACAATGAGGTTGGGGAGCAGTCCGAAGAAGCCGTCGACCCATGAGTCGATGCGGGACCAAGCTACCTGCCATCCGTCGACAAAGCGCGTCGTCTTGTCCAACTCGTCCCCATTCGCTGCCGGCATCCGATCGGTGGAGTGCGATCGACCCGTCCCCAAATCTGAACTCGCAACGACTTGGATTGTTCGCTGGGCGGGAAATCTAAGAGCTGGGGGCGTTGTGCACGGTTCTTGCGAGGTTCATCGGCATAGGTGAACCGGTGTGCCGTCCTGGGACACGCAACGAGACGAGCAGAATGTTCGAGCGCAACAAGATCGACAATGTCGAGCAGCAGAGCGTGGCGATCCAGCTGACAACCGACGGGGGCGACACGCTCAGTGGTCGGGCGATGATTGGGATCGGACGCACGCTCGCCAGCGTGCTGAATGGTCCTGATGTGTTCATTGAGTTCGAGCCGTGGGGCGGCGAGCGGGTGTTGATCTCCAAGGCTAAGATCCGTTCGGTGAAGGTCCTGCAGGTGGCGAAGCCGGACAGCCTGAAAGGTCGGATCGCGGCAATGGACGAGTTCGATCCGCATACTATTCTCGGGGTCAAGGCCGAGGCCAGCCTCGAGGAGGTCAAGAGCGCCTGGCACCGGCTCTCGAAGGCCTATCATCCGGATCGCTACGCCTCGGCCGAGCTGCCGACCGAGGTGCTCGACTACCTCGCGGCGATGGCACGGCGCGTGAACGCGGCGTATGCGGCCTTGGAAGGACCGTTGCAGGCGAGGCGGCGGAATGCCGCTTTGCGGACCGACGCTGTCTATACGTCGGTGCCGAGGGGGTGATGCGGAGTTGAGTCAACTGCTTTGAACAAGAATTGGGTTGCCTCTGGAAAGTGGGTCGTAGTCTGCCCATATGACGCCGGAGACGAGTTTTGGACGTGTGCTCCTCATTCCGTTTCGGCCGCTAACGATGCCAACCGAGCAACTCAGCTATGCCTCGGACAGTCTGCCGCGATGGCAGCGACGTTTCGTCCGCGCGGTCGAGAATGCTTCGGGGCGTCGGCGTCTCCTTCCTCTTTATGAGCGATGGCGCTGCGAGTCGGCCGGCAAGAGCCCGCGCATGATGGCCGACATGCTGTCTCTGATCGGTACTTCGCTCGATCTGCAGGGGCCGTGGCCGCCCAGGATCGGTGCGGATGATCCGCTAGTGATCGTGGCCAATCATCCATTCGGCATTGGCGACGGAATCGCGTTGACCGTGCTGGCGGAAGCGATCGGGCGACCCTATCGTATCCTGGTCAATCGTGATTTCCTCAAGGTGCCGGAAGTTCGCAATATCGTTCTGCCGATCGACTTCGCGGAGACCGAGGCGGCGCTTGCGACAAACCTCGCGACGCGGGTTGCGGCACGTCGACTGCTGCAGGACGGCACGACGCTGATCATCTTCCCATCGGGCGGCGTTGCGACGGCCGAGCGGCCGTTCGGCAAAGCCGAGGAATTGCCGTGGAAGCACTTCACGGCGCGCCTCGTGCAGCAGAGCCGGGCCAGTGTGCTGCCGGTCTACTTCGAGGGGCAGAACAGTCGTCTTTTCCATCTCGTGAGCCGGGTCAGCCTCATTCTCAGGCTATCGCTGCTGGTGTCCGAGTTCCGCAAGTTCGTTGGAGCCGACGTGCGGCTGCATGTCGGCGACGTCGTGCCGTTCTCAGCACTCGAGCACGCGAACGACCGACGAAAGCTTACTGACGAACTCTTTGCGCGGGTGCATCAGCTCGCGCCGGGCAACAGGAGCAAGCCTCTCTCCGCGTTGGGGCCGCGGCCGGCTGCCGAACGTGTGCGTTTTCCCTGGGACCCGCCGCGCGAGGCTGCGCGATGGCCGCAGACCTGAAGCGAAAGTGTCATTCGAGATCCCTATGAAGCCGTCTGTTTCGAAGGAAGAGAGACGAGGTCGAGGTCAGTAGAGAAAGACCATGATCACCGAAGCGCTTTTCGTGCTTTTGTCTGTCGGTGCAGGCGGACTCGCGTACGCCCGCCATCGCCGTGGCCGTCTCTACGAATCTCTCGAGGCGAGAAGCCAGGCGATCCGATGCGCCGTGCCGTTGGACCTCGATCCACTGCTGCAGCGGCCGGTTCCCGTATTCGATCAACGCCTGGCACATCTCGACGACATCTTACCGGTGAGAACACTCGAAGTGCTCCGCAAACAGGCGCTCGCGCTCGCCGGTCCAGAGCGCAGCTATATCCCGACGCACAAGAAGGGTGGGACGGTCGCCTACGAAAGCCTCTTCGAGACGGCTCCGGCGATTGTCGCCCTCTACCACTCGCGTGAGATACAGGCGCTCATTTCGCGCATCGTCGGGGAAACGGTGAAACCGACACCGATCAATGATCAGAGCTCGCTTTCTGTGCTGTTCTACGAAAAGCCCGGAGACCATATCGGCTGGCACTACGACCATAACTTCTATCGGGGACGCCATTTCACAGTGCTGCTGCCGGTGATCAACGAGGGCAGAGCTTCTGGAGGGCTCAGTCACGCGACGCTGAAGGCGAAAATCCAGGGTGTGGAGACGGACGTCGCGACGCCGCCGAACGCCTTGATCGTGTTCGAGGGTGCGAAGGTGCACCACAAAGTGACGCCGATCGTCGAGGGTGAGCGACGGTTGGTGATCTCGATGACCTATTGCACGGATCCGCGCGCCAATGCGCTGCAGGGCGCGGTGCGGCGGATCAAGGATGTGGCGTTCTTCGGTCCGCGGGCGCTCTGGACCTAGCTGGCGACGAGGCGAGGCTGGGGTTCATGCGACGACGGCGAGCGATCCAGAGAAATTTCTCGCCGGTGTGTTAGATCTCCAATGCGGGCTCGACCTCGTTTCGTATCAGTGGGCGGTTCAATCGTTGAGGGATGCCATCGATGAATTCACTCGGCGAAACTGACGCATTCTCTCCGGTCAACATTGCGAAAGCGTTCGTTGCGGGATTTGTCAGCGTGTTGGTGTTCCAGTTCGGGCTGGCGGCGCTTCTCCATCTCGCGGGTCTAATTGCGAATGCGCCCTATGCCATGAGGCCCGTGCCGCCGTTCGGGGTGCCGCAGACCTTGAGCTCGGCGTTTTGGGGTGGGTTGTGGGGGATCGTTTTCCTGGGTGTGCTTCGGGGGCGTGCCGGGAGCAGTTACTGGCTGACAGCGGCGTTGTTCGGCGGGATCGTCGTGAGTGCGGTGGCGCTGCTGATCGTCGGACCGATCAAGGGGCGGCCGTTCGCTGCCGGATGGAACATGCGGACCTGGTTGACCCTGTTCGTCCTGCATGGCGCTTTCGGACTTGGGGCGGCGCTGATGCTGCGGGTGCTCAAGGTCGGGGGGCGTGCGCGCTGATCAAGTGATGGGGCCGTCGGGGTCGTCGGAGAGGTGCGATTTGGCATTGCGCGGCTTGCCGTTCAACGGGCCGTTAGCGAGATTGCGCCAAGGCTTCTCGGTCGTGTGCTCCTTCTCGTAGAGATCTCGCAGAAAGTCATCGATACGCGGATCGGGCGGCGAGGCTTCGTCGGTATCGCGTCGCTCGACTGACTGAAGGTCGCGGGCCCACTTCGGCGCACCGGTCTTCTTGTGACGGCGACCGCCCCAGGCAAGCAGAGGCCGATCCGGTGGCTCGAGTTCGAGCTCTTCAAGGAAGTTCTCCCGCAGTGCGTAGAAGGACTGCAGGACGGCGTCGCGCACCAGACGTCGATCGTCGGCGGAGACGTCCTTCGCCTTTGTCGGGTCGAGGGTCTGCAACGCTCGGCGCATGTCGTGGAGCGGAGCGAACGGATAGATACCGATCATGTTCCCCGTTTCGCCGACATTGGCGTAGACGGTACGCATGTTGTCGATCGTGGCCGAGATGGCGAGAAACGTTTCGATATAGTCCTCGTGGGATGGCGCATCGCGGCGCGTGTAGGCGTAGAGCTTGGACTTTGCATCGACGATCTCGCGCCATTCCTCCTTCAGCGCGGCGATGAAGCTCTGGCGGCGCTGGTAGATGCCGGCGAGGGCGGCGGCGACGACGGTGACGAAGACCAGCGCCATGTCCTTGAGGTATTCGTACACATCCTTCGCGACGCTCTCCCAAGGCGAGCCGGCCATACCGGGGATATGGGGAGTCAATTTCGTGACGAGCGAGACGGCAAGCACCACGGTCAGCGCAACATAAGACCATCGGAGCGTTCGGCGGAGCTTTGATCTCGTCATGTTCGCTGCTCGTCAGGCGGGTGCGGAGGCGGCCAGCTCGCGGGCCTTCGGCGGGGGAGATGGCTCGCGCGCCGCCTCGGCGATCAGGCGCCAGGAGGCCTGCTCGATCGCGGTTTCGACCTCGCGCCGAATCTGCGCGCGGGGGCGGCCGGCGGGGATGGGTGGCAGGATCTCGACAATGATGGTGCCGGGATAGCGGGTCAGGCTTTTGCGTGGCCAATAGAGCCCTGAATTGAGGGCGAGCGGAATGAGGGGGACCTCCAGTGCATCGTAGAGGGCCACGTAGCCGGGCTTGTAATCGGGTTCGGCGCCTGGAGGGCGGCGGGTGCCTTCGGCGAAAATCACGACCTCGCGGCCCGCATCCGAGCGCGCCTTGGCGTCGGCCAGCATGGCCTTGAGGGCCGCGGCCGCGCGGTCGCGACGGACGAGGATGTGCTCGAACTTGATGCAGAACCAGCCGTAGAGCGGAATGCGGGTCAGCTCGGCCTTGAGCACAATGGCGGGGTCGCGGAAGAGTGGGATCAGCGCGAACGTGTCCCAGGCGGACTGATGCTTCGCGACGACCAGGCATGAGCCGGCGGGGATGTGCTCGCGGCCACGCACCTCGTAGCGGGTGCCACAGATCACGCGGAGCAACCAAAGACAGACCAAGCCATGCCAGCGAAGGCCCGTCATCGCCCACGAGCGGGGACCAATCAGAAGCCAGACGCCGAGCAGCATCATCAGCGCAGTGACGAGATAGAATGCCAAGTTGAAGACGGCCGAGCGCAGGGCCACTCCCACTGATGCGGTCATCGATCCGACCTGGGAGTGGCGGAGGCGGAAGGGAGACTCCCCGGCGGGAGCACCGGTCGAGAGGGTTCCGGAACGGGTGTCACGAGCCGCGCGACCGAGAAGCGGGCGCTGGAGCCCAGGAACTTCAGGTACTCTCCGAACAGGAGACGGGCCGTCGGCCAATGGTGCCACCAATTCTCCAACTGCAGATTGCGGCCTGCGCTGACTGGGTGGGAGACGAGGTGAATGTCCGGCATGACGCGCGCGAACTCGACCCTGCTGCGGAGCATATGGTAGCTCGACGTGACTACGATCAGGCTTCGAAAGCCGTTGTTGCGAACCCATTGGCGGGCTTCGTCGGCGTTGCCGCTGGTGTTCATGGCGGCGTGCCCGATTTCGATGCAACAGCGTACGAGCGCGTCGCGCGTCGTATCACTGCCGTCGACGGGGCGCTTCAGCTCGGTCGGCATGCGGGTTGTCGGATTGACACCGGAAATCAGCAGGCGTGGGGCGCGTCCTTCGGCCATGAGCCGGACGCCAGTGGTGATTCGCTCTTCGTCACCGGTGAGGACAACGATGGCGTCGGCGCGAGGATCACGGGCAGGAGAGAGCTTGTGAACGGTTTCGGCGAAAGCCCAGAAACCGGTAGCGCCAGCCAAAGAGGCTAGCATTCCCAATACGATAACGGAGCGGATGAGCTTCGCCATATCGACCTGCCGAGCCGCCGTTGATCTGCTCGGGGATGGCTCGGTCGATCCGCGAAGCAGGTGTTCACTGGATTTGATTGTGCATTGTGCCACGACCAAGGCAAGCGGTTCGCGGCGGTGTGGTGGACGTGCTGTTGAACATTGGTGACGTAAGTCGGCTGATCATCCTACGAATGTTCAAATGCCGCAGTCCTGAGCCGCGTCTCGGGCGTCTGCCGGACTTGCAACGGGCAGTTAGTCACTGGTCCCAGACGCGTTCGTTCAGCGTCTCGAAGAAGTCCAAGGCCTCTTCGCGCAGCGTACGTGCACAGTTGCGCTTGCATCCGATCCAGGTTCCACCGGGCATGCGAACCTCCAAGCCCACGGGGCCCCGGCGCACCGGGCCGCTCACGCAACCCTTGCCGTAGTGGCTACATGCAACCACCGAGCCGCCGCCGCCTTGTCGGGGACGGGCGTCAGCTGGCTGCGCGATGGTGGCGAAACCCACCGTCACCAATCCGATGAGGCCGATGCGCCGGTCACAAAGTGTTCGCCAAGCTGTGGTCATCGTGGCTGCCTCTTCGGCTGATTTTGACGACTCGACTACACAGCTGTGGGGTAGCGTATCGCCGCCTGGCGGGCAATTCGGGTGCCCGGCTCCGGCTCCGTGCGGGCGTCGCAGTGGAGGACCGCGGTGAGCTGGCTCGAGCAAGTTTTCAACTACTGCGAGCGGGGAACGGATCCATCGTTCTGGGCGGAGCCGGTGAATGCCGTAACAAACGCGGCGTTCCTGGGGGCGGCAGCGGTCGCGGCTAGTCGGTTGCGGCGAATGGAACGATCGGCAGTCGTTTCGGGGGCCGGCGAGCGGCTGGCGTTGTGGCTGCTGGTTAGCGCAGTGGCGGCCATCGGGATAGGCAGCTTTCTGTTTCATACGTTCGCGACGCGATGGGCGCTGGTTGCGGACGTGGCGCCGATCACCGTGTTCATGCTCGGCTATCTGGCATTCGCGCTCAGAGCTTTTGTCGGTCTGGGGTGGTTGGCGACCGGGATTATTATGCTGGCGTTTCTCTATGCGGGCTCGCTGGCATCGAGGGTGTCTTGTAGCGGCGAGCCCTGCCTCAACGGGTCGCTCGGCTATCTGCCGGCACTGGTCTCACTTTTGATCGTCGGGCTCGTGGCGGAACAGCGGGGCTTGCGCTCCGGGCGTTTGCTGCTCGCTGCAGGGGCAGTCTTCTTCGTCTCGGCAATGTTCAGGACGATCGACCGGGAGGTGTGCGAGGCGACGCACGTGCTCGGTCATCATCGAGGCACGCATGCGCTGTGGCATATCCTCAATGCAACGACGCTCTACCTGTTGCTTCGGGCGGCGATCGAAAGGCGGTCTCAACCCGCCTGATTGAGCGGGCGCGCGGTGGCAGATGGATGCATGGCCGCCGTGAATCCGGCAGCCAGCACCGAGACGACGCTGCGTGGTGTCAGCACCTCCAGTTGGCAGTTTCGCGGGCGTGGTTGGGGCCGCTGGTATCCGTCCGGCGTCCAAGGGTGGATGCTGCCCGCGAAGACAAGGCAGGGTTGGCCTTGGTGGCGGATGAAGGTGCCGTCGGGTAGATCGTCGAGTTCGGCGATGTAGGTCACTTTGCGGCCGCGTGCGTCGACTCGTTCGGCGTGGAGGACATCGTCCATCTCGCGTGCGGAGGCACGACCGTCCTCGCCCCGAAGCCGGGCCCATAAGGTGGCGAAGGCGACCGCATCGTCCCGGCGGCATTCAAAGCAAGGGCGGTGGCCGGCCGCCAAGGCCGTCGCCTCGTCGAGGAAGAACAGCTCGGTGTACTGGCCGGGTGACATGACCTGACGGTGGCGGTCCTTGAAGGCGAGCCGGCAGCAGATCCACTGCCTGGAGACCCAGCGGCGGCGGCGCAGCGTGCGATGCTCATCGTGGAGGGCCCCGCCGCGATTGCCCATCATGAGCCCGCGGGCTGCATGGGCGACGATCTCGCCCTCGGGCGTCACTCGGTTCTGGAGCGGCATGTCGCGATCTGCCAAGTTGCGTTGAAACTAGATCTCGTGGAGGACCGACCATGACCGAAGCCGGCGTCAGCGTGAAGATGGTGCAGCACGGGTCGCTCGGCCCGGTGGCGTACGTCACGATCGACAATCGTCGGCGGCTCAACGTGCTGTCGACGCCGATCATCGTGGCGTTGCGGGAGGCGTTCGAGAGGTTGTCGCGCGATGAAGCGCTCAGAGCCGTCGTGCTGACCGGGGCGGGAGATCGGGCGTTCATCGGCGGGGCCGATCTCAATGAGCTTGGCGGCATGTGCGCGGACAGTGCGCGGCTCTTCATTACGCGGCTCCACATGGCGTGCAAGGCGATCCGGGAGTGTCCGGTGCCGGTGATCGGGCGGATCAACGGCTTCTGCCTCGGCGGCGGGCTCGAGGTGGCGGCGGCAGCCGACATGCGGGTGGTGGTCGAGGGTGCGGTACTCGGCATGCCCGAGGTCGTGATGGGCTTGCCCTCGGTGATCGAGGCGGCGCTGCTGCCCGGCCTGATCGGTTGGGGGAAGACGCGCGAGATCCTGCTCACGGGCGAGACATTCGGGGCCGAGGAAGCTCTTGCCATGGGATTCGCACAGAAGGTGGTGCCGGCTCCTGGGCTGGATGCGGCGGTCGAGCACTGGTTGACGCTGATCCTCAAGGCGACGCCGCAGGCGGTGCGGGCACAAAAGGCGCTGATGAACCGCTGGCAACGCGTCTCGGTCGACGAGGGCATCTATGCCGGCATCGATGCCCTGTCGGACGCCTACAAGACGGGCGAGCCACAGGCGGCGATTGCGGCGTTCTTCGCCGAGAAGGCCAAGCGGAAGGCGAGGTAGGGTGAGCCGATGAGGGACGAGCAGCTTCGAGGCATTGCAAGGCACACGCCCTACAGCGATCTGGTGCGCGATTTCCGCTGGGATATTCCGGAGACCTTCAATTTCGCGACGGATGTGGTCGACCAATGGGCCGCGGAACGGGATGGCATCGCCCTCGTCTGGGAGAATGCCGGCGGCGAGACGGCGGAGTATCGCTTTTCGGACATTGCGCGCCGTTCGTGCCGGCTGGCATCAGCGCTCGCTGCCGCGGGTGTCGGCAAAGGCGATCGGGTGATCGTCATGCTGCCCCGCGTCCCCGAGTGGCAGATCGCGCTCGTTGCGTGCGTCCGGATGGGGGCCATCGCCATTCCGTGCATCGAGATGCTGACGGGGCGCGACATCGCCTATCGGGTGCGGAACTCGGGGGCGAAAGCGGCCATCTGCAGGGCCGATCAGGTGACGAAATTCGCCGACGTCGAGGCCGAGATTGCCGTGCGCGTCGCAGTCGGTGGAGCGCGCGGCTGGATCTCCTGGTCTGACGCGCTCAACTCAGGCACGGATCATTTCGCGGCGCCAAGGATCGGGATCGAGGACCCGGCCGTGATGTACTACACGTCCGGGTCGACGGGACACCCGAAGGGCGTGCTGCATGCGGCGCGTGCGCTTTATGCGTGGCGGATGCAGGCCTATTTCTGGCTCGACCTCGAGCCGGCAGACCGGATCTGGTGCACGGCCGATACGGGGTGGAGCAAGGCGGGCACAAGCGTGATCTGGGGTCCTTGGAGTTGCGGGGCAACCGCTTTCCAGTACGACGCCCCGTTCGTTCCAGCGGATCGGCTGCGAATGCTCGCCAAGCACCGCATCACGGTGTTCTGCGCCTCCAGCACGGAACTGCTTCGGCTCGGGAGCGAGGAGACCGGATCTCATGACCTTTCGGCTCTCCGGCGGACGGTATCAGCGGGGGAAGCGGTAAGCCCCATCGCAGCGGAGCGCTGGCGCAGGGCGACTGGATCTCTCGTGTCGGAGGCTTACGGGCAGACGGAAGCCTTGATGATGGTGCTCAATTATCCATCGGAGCCAGTGCGGCTCGGCTCGATGGGGCGACCGCAGCCGGGGCTCGACATCGATATCGTGGACGATGATGGGCGCAGGGTCGGCGTCGGCGAAGAAGGTCATGTCGCGTTGCTGACGCCGAGCCCGCAGCTGATGCTCGGTTACTGGCAGGACCTGGAGCGGACCGCTCAGTGCTTCATCGAGGGGCCCGCGGGGCGATGGTACTTGTCCGGTGATCGTGGCACGAGAGATGCCGAGGGTTATCTCTGGTACGCGGGGAGATCCGACGACGTGATCAACTCGGCTGGTTATCGGATTGGCCCGATTGAGGTGGAAAACGTTCTGCTCGAACATCCGGCCGTGGCGGAATGCGCGGTGGTGCCGAGTCCTGATCAGGAGCGGGGCGAGATCGTCAAGGCTTTCATCGTTCTGAAAGCGGGTGAAGCGGGGACCGCAGCGTTGGTTGGTGAGCTGCAAGACTACGTCAAGTCTATGACAGCGCCTTATAAATACCCGCGGGCGGTGGAGTTCATCGATGAAATCCCCAAGACGGTGACGGGGAAGATTCGACGGCGGACGCTAAGGGAACTCGAGCTGGAGCGGTTCCGCGGGGGCATCGGGTGACCCGTCGGGGTGGGCCCATACAGGTTGAGACAATCGTAACCGACGCGGCGGCTCAGTATATGTGCGGACTGGACGTGGGGGCAGCAGCTCCTATATCAGTTGCACGTCCGTCCGGGCCCGTGATCACGGGCTTCCGTGGCCCGTCGTAACTCTGAGGGGCAAGATGAACACTCGTTTCAAGCTGTTTTCCGGCAAGGCTCTCGCACTTTTGGCAGTACTGGGAGCCGGTGCCATGGTGACCGTCGACTTTGCCGAGGCCCGAAGCGGTAAGGGCGGTAGTGTCGGCAGCCGCGGCAGCAAGACACACTCCGCGCCGCCAGCGACCAACACGGCGCCGGCCGCGCAACCGATCCAGAAGTCGATCACGCAGCCCGGCCGACCGGGCGCGGCTGCAACCGCTCAGCAAGCGTCGCGCGGCGGTAGCATGATGCGCAACCTCCTGCTCGGCGGATTGATCGGCGCTGGTCTTGCGAGCCTGTTCGGCATGGGCGGCGGTCTCGCCGCCGTGCTGGGCTTCGTCCTGCAGGGCCTGATGATCGCAGGTCTGGTGATGCTGGCCATCATGTTGTTCCGCCGTCTGCGTGGCGGCAGCGGTCAGCCGGCCATGGCAACAGCGACGGCCGGGGCCAGTGCGGCGCCGACGCCGGGCCAGCAGGCCTACCGGGCGAGCATGGGCGGCATGGGCGTTGCGGCCCCTGAGCTGGTCATCGGCGGCGACGACTACAACGCGTTCGAGCGTCTGCTGAAGGAGATCCAGCTCGGCTACGCCAACGCCGACCTCAAGGCTCTCGAGCAGCGCCTGACGCCCGAGATGCTCTCGAACTTCGCCAACGAGCTCGAGGACAATAAGCGCCGGGGCGTCTCGAACGACCTCTCGGAGCCCAATCTTCTCCAGGGTGATCTTGCCGAAGCATGGCGCGAGGGCGCGAGCGAGTATGCAACCGTCGCGATGCGTTACTCGCTGATCGACGCCTTGGTGGACGTGAAGTCCGGCCGGGTGATCGAGGGCTCGACCACCGAGCCGCAAGAGGTCACCGAGTTGTGGACGTTCTACCGTCCGACAGGTGGCGACGCGAACAAGTGGGAGCTTTCGGCGATCCAGCAGGCCTGAGGCTTGCGCGATTTCTGATCGATCATTCGGGAGGGCTCCGTCACGAGTGGCGGGGCCCTTCTCGCGTTCTGGTCGATTGCAGGCCCCGCTACGATGTCGGCCGATTGTCGACGGGGCGGACTTGGCCTAACTGTCGCGCCGAGACATCCGACGGAATCACGACGCCATGATCATCGCCATCGACGGACCGGCCGCCTCGGGGAAAGGGACGCTCGCAAGGCTGATCGCCGAGCATCTAGGGTATGCCTGCCTCGACACGGGGTTGCTCTATCGGGCGGTTGCACGCGATGTACTGGCCAGGGGGCAGTCGCTCGAGGACGAGGAATTCGCCGCGCAGGCAGCGCGGATGATCGACACGGCCACCCTCGACGATCCCGAGCTCAGGTCGCCTGGTGCCGGTGATGCGGCCTCAGTGGTGGCGAAGTTTCCCGCGGTTCGACAGGCGTTGCTGGCATTGCAAAGGGCCTTTGCGGATCAGAGCCCGGGAGCTGTCCTCGACGGACGGGACATCGGGACGGTGGTGTGTCCCGATGCGGACATCAAGATCTTCGTGACCGCAGATCTCGCCGTGCGTGCGCAGCGCCGCTTCGAGGAGTTACGCCGTCGCGGCGACCCGGTCACGCTGGAGGCGGTGACCGAGATCCTACGGCTCCGGGACGAACGAGATCAGAGCCGGGCCGATGCACCGATGCGCGCGGCAAGCGATGCCGACTTGCTCGATACGACGGAGATGGATATAGAAGCGGCATTCGACGCTGCCGTCGGGTTGATCAAAAGGAGGATCGCCCGGCTGGGGTGACCCAAAGGGCTGCCCCAATCCGAAGCCGGTGGGATTTACTTCCCGCTCACGGTAGCGATGCGAACTGACACAGCTTGGGCGCCTTTCGAGGCGGCGTCGGCGAACCGCGGGACAAAACCGTGGTCGGTCGGCGCCATTTGCATTGGGCGCCAATCCCCTGAAACCCGAGGTTCGAGCCGGCCACAGCGCCGGTCGCCTCCTCTTACACACTTGCGAGCAAGGACACTTGATGAGCACCGAGGCTGCCACCAGAGAGATGAACCCGTCCCGCGGCGATTTCGAGGCCCTCCTCAACGAGATGATGGGCGAGGACAACGCCTTCGAGGGCACCGTGATCAAGGGCACGATCACCGCGATCGAGAAGGATCTCGCGGTGATCGACGTGGGTCTCAAGATGGAGGGCCGCGTTCCGCTGAAAGAGTTCGGCGTCGGCGGGAAGCCGGCCGACCTCAAGGTCGGCGATGAGGTCGAGGTCTACCTGGAGCGCATGGAGAATGCGCTGGGCGAGGCCGTTCTCAGCCGTGACAAAGCTCGGCGCGAAGAGAGCTGGACCCGCCTCGAGAAGCAGTTCGAGGCCAACGAGAAGGTCGAAGGCGTCATCTTCAACAAGGTTAAAGGTGGCTTTACGGTCGATCTCGACGGTGCGGTGGCCTTCCTTCCCGGTAGCCAGGTCGACATCCGCCCGGTGCGCGACATCGGGCCACTGATGCACCAGCCGCTGATGTTCCAGATCCTCAAGATGGATCGCCGGCGCGGCAACATCGTCGTCTCGCGCCGCTCGGTGCTGGAGGAGACACGGGCCGAGCAGCGTTCGGAGATCGTGGCGCGCCTCGGCGAGGGCCAGGTCATCGACGGCGTGGTCAAGAACATCACCGACTACGGTGCGTTCATCGACCTCGGCGGCATCGACGGTCTGTTGCACGTCACCGACATGGCTTGGCGTCGCGTCAACCATCCCAGCGACGTCGTGAACGTCGGCGACACTGTGAAGGTGCAGATCATCCGCATCAATCCCGAGACGCAGCGGATCAGCCTCGGCATGAAGCAGCTGCTGTCCGATCCGTGGGAGGGCATCGAGGTCAAGTATCCAGTCAACTCGCGCTTCTCCGGCACCGTCACGAACATCGCCGACTACGGCGCCTTCGTGGAGCTGGAGCCGGGCGTCGAGGGCCTGATCCACGTCTCCGAGATGAGCTGGACCAAGAAGAACGTGCACCCCGGCAAGATCGTGTCGACCAGCCAGCAGGTCGATGTGCAGATCCTGGAAGTGGACCCGAACAAGCGGCGGATCTCGCTCGGCCTCAAGCAGACCCAGGACAACCCGTGGGATTCGTTCCTCACGACGCATCCCAAAGGCTCGGTCGTCGAAGGTCCGATCCGCAACATCACCGAGTTCGGGTTGTTCATCGGTCTCGACAACGGCATCGACGGCATGGTGCACCTCTCCGACCTCGACTGGAACAAGGCGGGCGAAGAAGTCATCAAGGACTACAAGAAGGGCGACAACGTCAAAGCCGTGGTGCTCGACGTCGACAGCTCGAAGGAGCGCATCTCGCTCGGCGTCAAGCAGCTCGCCGGCGATCCGCTGGACACGCTCGGCAAGTACAAGAAGGGCGACGCCGTCACCTGCGAAGTGACCGCGGTCGAGCCGAACGGCATCATGGTCAAGATCGCCGACTCGGACATCACCACCTACATCAAGCGTGCCGATCTCTCTCGCGACCGCTCTGAGCAGCGGCCGGAGCGGTTCAACATCGGCAACAAGGTCGATGCCCAGGTGCTGACCGTCGACAAGGCGGCGCGACGCATCCAGGTGTCGATCAAGGCGCTCGAGATCGCCGAGGAGAAGCAAGCGGTGGCGCAGTACGGCTCGTCCGACTCGGGCGCGTCGCTGGGCGACATCTTCAAGGCGGCCCTCAAGAAGCGCGAGGGTGGCGACGGCTGAGGTCGTCACGACGAGGCGGATCCGGTTTGCGTAGCCGGTTCCGCCCTCTATCCAAGATCGTTTTTTCGTCGAGGGCCAGGAATAAACACGATCGGCCCCGGTGATGCCTTCTCTTCCATGCGCGGGCGTCCGGGGCTCTCCGGGCGCTTTGGGCTGTGCAGGGCCGCTTTTTTACAGCGGCCCGATGCGTAGCCTCAATTGGCTTGACCTGCACTATCGTGCTCGCCGCCAGCGTCCGCCACTTCACCCCTCCTCCAGCGCCGCATTGACCCCATCCACCCACGCCTTCGCGCCCGAGTGGAGAAGAGCGATGTCGGTCTGGGTCGAGAGGAAGCGGATGCCGCGCTTGATCCAGTACGCCTGCTTGGCGGTATCGCGAATGCCGCCGCAGCCGGCGTAGTTGCCGGCGGCCTTGCAGGCGGCGATGGCGCGATCCAGGGCGTTACCGACGGCCGGGTCGTCGAGTTGGCCGGGTTTGCCGAGATCGGTCATGAGGTCATTGGTGCCGATGTGGACGACATCGACGCCCGGCACGGCCGCGATCTTCTCGATGTTCTCGAGGCCGCGTGCCGTCTCGACCATGACCACCACCACCGTCGAGGCGTTGAGAGCGGGGACGGAAACGGATGCCGGAACGGCGCGTCCGTCGAATTGTGGGAAGTTGCCGCCCACTGAGCGGCGTCCCACCGGCGGAAAGCGGCAGATCTCGACTGCGCGCTGAGCTTCCTCCGGCGTGTTGATGTCGGGGAAGATGATCCCGGACACGCCGTTGTCGAGCAGGATCGGCGTATCGGGATCGGCGAGGCTTTTGACGCGGGCGAGAGGGGCGACGCCGACAGCAAGCGCGGCGTTTGCGATATTGCAGACGGTCTCGGCGTTGAAGACGCCGTGCTGGCCGTCGATGAACAGGAACTGATGGCCGCTCGCGCGAGCAATGCGGGCGATCTCGGGACCGCGGACGACGCGGACCGACAGGCCGAATGCGGGCCGGTCTGCGCGCATGGCATCCAGAACGGGGTTGGCGAGGGTGGGCTCTGTGGTCATGGGCGGGCTCCAGATCGAGGCTGGTCGAGCTTAGTTGCGAGATCGGCATGCTGCCAACGGTTCTGCGTCAATCGCGCCGCTCGGCTCCATATGGGATCTGGGCTTGGCATGCCAGGCAGATGCTGACAGCGTCCGCAACGAGGAACCCGGACAATCTGGCTCGCGTTATGCGTGACCGGACGCCGGCGGGACCCGGACGCACCAGGATCCGACCGTCGTTCCCAGCATTGGAGTGATCAGATGCAACTCAAGACATTGATTGCAGCGGCGCCACTGCTCGCGGTGTCGGGATTCCTGGCTGTCGCGCAGACACAGCAGGTGCCTCCCACGTCACCGATGCCTCCTGCTCGCCCGCAAAACGCGGCTCCGCCGACCGCCGCGCCGCCGGTGGTCGAGGCGAAGCCGGTCAAAGGACAGGTTGTGCAGCAGCCAGACGGCACTATGCTGTCCACGGACTTGGTCGGGGCGAATGTTCGCGTGGGCGATCAAGAAAAGGCGGGCTCGGTGAGCGATCTCATCCTTGCCAAGGACGGAAAAGTAGAGGCCGTCGTGCTGAGCGTCGGTGGCTTCCTCGGACTTGGCTCGCGCGAGATCGCGGTCAAACTCGAGGACGTCCAGATCACGTCCGACGGCAAGAAGCCCGTTGTGCAACTGGAGGCACGTAAGGTCGATCTCGAGAAGGCGCCGCCGTTCAAATCGCTGGCGAGCATCAAAGCCGAGCAGGACGCGATAAAGGCACGCCAGGAGCGGCCCGTGCCGCCAAGCGCGACGACCCCGCCCCGTCCGGTCAATTGACCGTGCTGAATGTCCGCCAGGCGCGTGGCTCGCTAGGGGTGTGACCCGTCGCGCGCCGCGCGCTTGCGCGTGTCATCCCTTGGGCAGGTAAGGGATCGTACCGGCGGCGTCGGTATCGTCCAGAACGTGGAATCGACTGATGCTTCCCGCCTGACGGGCGGTGGCATGAGGTGCATAGGCTGGATCGCCGGCAAAGGCCTCTACCGCCTGCATCGAGGGAAACTCGACGAGGGCGACAATGGTCGTATCGAGGGGTACGCCCTCGACGGTCTTCACATTGGCGCTGCGGGCGAGGTACTTCCCGCCGTGCTTGTGAACGATGTCGTGGACTTCGGTCGCATAAGCGGGCAACCACGCGTCGTTGGTGACCTTAACGTCGGCGATGACATAGACAGGCATTGAGGGCTCCAATTCACGCAGGGCCAGAATGAGGAGAGCGGTCGAATAAGCAATGTCGGCCGTGCGAGCCTCTGCAACTTAAAGGGGGTGGCCGTCCGCCGCAATCGGCACCCACACGCGGCGATGAGAGCCAACGGCGTTAAGGCACGCTTCGCTAGGACGAAACTTGGCTCTGGCACCGATGCCGCCGTCTCGTCTACGGTGCGCCAAGTGGGCTAGGCGGGCGGAGAACGTGAATGCGCATCGAAGGCTGGGACATCGATATCCTGGTGCAGGGCTTTCCGGGAAAGAGCGTTTGCCATGGCGGCCTTGGCTGGAGCTCGGTCGTGCTGCTGCGCCGGCAGGGTCGAGTCGCGCTGATCGACTGCGGCACCTTCTCGATGCGCAACCTGATCATCGACGGGCTCGCCAGGCGCGGTTTGAAGCCTGCCGACGTGACCGATCTGCTGCTCACCCATTCGCACTGGGACCACTCGATCAACTGGACGCTCTTTCGCCATGCGCGGATCGTGCTCGGCAAAGTCGAGATCGACTGGGCGCTGAAGCAACCGTGGGGCGAGACGCCGGTGCCGGAACTCTATGTGGAGCGCCTGAACACGTGGCCGACGCTGGTGACGGCCAATGAAGGCGACGAGGTGCTGCCCGGCATGACCGCGCACATTGCGCCGGGACACACGCCGGGGTGCCTCGTGTTCATCCTCAAGGGCCTGGAGAAGGACGTGATCTTCACGGGCGATGCGGCGAAGAACCGGGCCGAGCTGGTCTCCGGCACCACGGATATGACTTACGATGCGGCGGTGAGCCGGGCGACGATCGAGATGATCTGGGGACACTGGCGCCGGAAGACCGGAAGCCTCGTCGTTCCCGGCCATGATCTGCCGATGACGCAGGAGGGCGGCCGGATCAGCTATCTCGGCACGCGGGAAGCGGCCATCAGCTGCTGGTACGGCGACGACATGGAGACCACCACGACCTTCAAGTTGACGGTGTGAGCGGCATGCGATTCTCGTTCCCGAGGCTGGCTGCTGAGGCGCTGCGCGGACATACCGGTTGGACCCGGCAATGGCGCGATCCCGAGCCGAAGGCGGCCTACGACGTGGTTATCGTCGGCGCCGGGGGGCACGGGCTCGCGACGGCCTACTACCTCGCGAAAGAGCACGGCATCACGGATGTCGCCGTGTTGGAGAAGGGTTGGCTCGGCGGCGGCAACACGGGACGCAACACCACGATCATCCGGTCAAACTATCTCTGCGAGGAATCGGAGGCGCTGTACGAACACGCCATGGGGCTCTGGGAGGGGCTGTCGCACGAACTCAACTACAACGTCATGTACTCGCCTCGCGGCGTGATGATGCTCGCGCACAACGAGCATGACATCAGAGTTTTCAAGCGGCATGTGCACGCCAACCGACTGGCTGGGATCGACAATGAATGGCTCGATCCGGCCGACGCGAAAGCCTTCTGCCCGATCCTGAATATCGATCCGCGCCTGCGCCATCCCGTGCTGGGTGCGGCCCTGCAGCGCCGCGGCGGAGTTGCGCGGCACGACGCTGTCGCTTGGGGCTACGCGCGCGGTGCCGACGCATTCGGCGTCGATATCATCCAGAACTGCGAGGTGACCGGACTCGAGCGCAATGCAGCGGGCCGGGTGACGGGTGTTACGACCACGCGTGGGCAGATCGCGGCACGCCGGGTCGGGATCGTGGCGGCGGGGCACACATCGGTCTTGATGGCGATGGCTGGTGTTCGCATGCCGCTCGAGAGTTTTCCGCTTCAGGCGCTCGTCTCGGAGCCCGTCAAGCCCGTGATGCCGTGCGTCGTCATGTCGAATACGATTCACGCCTACATGTCGCAATCTGACAAAGGCGAGCTGGTGATCGGGGCCGGCACCGACGCCTATACGTCCTACTCGCAGACCGGCGGTCTGCATGTCACGCAGCATACGCTCGAGGCTATAGCCGAGCTGTTTCCGGTGACGCGGCGGCTGCGCATGCTCAGGAGTTGGGGCGGCATCGTCGACGTGACGCCGGATCGATCGCCCATCATCGGGACGACGCCGGTTCCAGGGCTGTTCGTGAACTGCGGCTGGGGGACCGGAGGTTTCAAGGCGACGCCCGGCTCGGGCCACGTGTTTGCTGCAACGATCGCGCGCGACCAGCCGCACCCGATTGCCGCGCCCTTCGCGCTCGAACGGTTCACGACGGGGCGGTTGATCGACGAGGCTGCGGCGGCGGCGGTCTCTCACTGAGGCAACGGCCAGCGGCAGAAGGGAGGCGATAAAATGGCGAGAGGCTCAAAAGTGTTCCGCGCGGACGATGTTCCGGAGAGCAATGCGACGGCCTATCCGGAGCCCTATCGCGCGCTCAACATGAACCGTTATGGGCGGCGCCTCGGCGAGTTCGCGGGCTTGAAGAATTTCGGCGTCAATCTCGTTCGGATCGTGCCCGGAGCACAGTCGTCGTGCCGGCATGCCCATGCGGCGCAGGACGAGATGGTCCTGATCATGGAGGGCGAGATCACGCTCGAGACCGATGCGGGTCGCGAAAAGCTCAAGCCGGGAACCTGGGTGGGATTTCCCAAGGGCACGGGCGACGCGCACCGCTTCATCAACGAGACGGACCGGGACGTGGTCTTCCTCGTCATCGGCGACAAATCACCCGACAAGGTGACCTACCCTGACGTCGACATGTACGGCGAGCACGGCGCCGACGGGGTGTTCCGCTACACCCGCAAGGATGGGACGCCCTACTGATGAAAGTGACCTGCCGATGCTGTTGATCCGCTGTCCCTTCTGCGAGGAGGAGCGCCCCGAAGTCGAGTTCCGCTATGCGGGCGAGGCGCACGTCGTACGCGCAGCAGATCCCATGGGCGAAAGCGACGAGGCCTGGGCCGGCTATCTCTATCTGCGGACCAACCCGAAAGGCTGGCATGCGGAACGGTGGCACCATGTGCACGGCTGCGGTCGCTTCTTCAACGCGGTGCGACACACGATGAGCGACCGGATCGTATCGACCTACAAGCCGGGCGAGGCGCGGCCAGAGCCGGATGACGCGCAAGGGACCGGGGAGGCCGCGCGGTGAAACGGGAGCGGATGGCGGCAACCGCGGAACAGTTCAGGATGGCGGTCGGCGGTCGCATCGACCGTGGGCAACGCCTGTCGTTCACCTTCGACGGCATCACTTATACGGGGCATCCAGGCGATACGCTCGCGTCGGCGCTTCTCGCCAACGGCGTGCATCTCGTGGGGCGGTCGTTCAAATACCACAGGCCGCGCGGCATTCTGTCGGCGGGCTCCGAGGAACCGAATGCACTGGTCACGGTGAAACGCGACTGGCGACGCGTGACACCTAATTTGCGCGCGACGGAGGTGGAACTCTACGACGGTCTGGTGGCCGAGAGCCAGAACCGGTGGCCGTCGCTCGAGCGAGATGCGGCAAGCCTCAACGATCGCCTGAGCGCGCTGCTGCCAGCCGGTTTCTACTACAAGACGTTCATGGGACCGAAGGGTTTCGGACGGGTCGGGCGGTCGGCCTGGAAGCAGGTCTACGAGCCGGCTATCCGGCGCATGGCGGGGCTCGGCAAGGCGCCCATCGAGGCCGATCCGGACCGGTATGCAAGCCGGTTCGCGCATTGCGATGTCCTCGTGGCCGGTGGCGGACCGGCGGGCCTCGCCGCAGCGCTGGCAGCAGCGGAGGCGGGCTCCAGCGTGATCCTTGCCGACGAGCAAGCGGAGATCGGTGGCTCGCTTCTCGCCGAGACGCATATCAAGATCGACGGCACACCTGCCTGGGACTGGGTCGGGCGCACCCTGCAACGGCTCGCTGGATATGATCGCGTCCTGCTGTTGCCCCGGACGACCGTGTTCGGCGCCTACCCCGATCAGATGTTCGGTCTCGCCGAGCGGATCAGCGATCATCTCGCCGAGCCCGATCCGGTGTTGCCGCGCGAACGGCTCTGGCAGGTGCGCGCGAAGAAGATCGTGCTCGCGACAGGTGCCATCGAGCGGCCTCTCGTCTTTCCGGACAACGACAGGCCCGGCATCATGCTGGCGGGTGCTGTCGAGACCTACCTGCATCGCTACGGCGTGCTGGCAGGAACACGTGCCGTCGTCGTCACCGCCTGTGACGAGGCCTATGGCGTCGCCAGAGATCTGGCCGGCCACGGCGTGCGGGTCGAGGCGATCGTCGATGTGCGTGAAGAAGCGGGTGATGGCGGCCGCGAACTGGTGCGGACCGCCGGGACGAGAGTGATCGGCAACGCCACCGTGCTCGGTACGACGGGCCGGCATCGGGTTTCGGCCGTCAACGTCGAGTTCGGCAGGGTGCGTGAGAGCCTTGCGTGCGATGTCGTTCTCATGTCCGCTGGCTGGCAACCGACACTGCATCTCTTCTCGCAAATGCGCGGGAAGCTCAGGTGGAGCGACGACGAGCAAGCCTTGATGCCCATCGCCTCGCTCGAGAACGTGCATCTCGCGGGGGCTGCGGCTCGGGCTGGCGCCTCCGTACGCGCGGCGCTCGGAAGTGGCCATGCGGCAGGCGAAGCTGCGAGCAAAGCGTCCGGGAAGTCGATTGCGGTGGCCTCTCCGCCTCTCGCCGACGTGGATGATCGCGTCGAGGCCTCACCACGCCCCCCGGCGCGGTCGGCCCGGGTCGCGGATGGGCGCGCTTTCGTCGATTTCCAGAACGACGTTACGTCGAAAGATATCCGCCTCGCCGCGCGCGAGGGCTTCCGCTCGGTCGAGCACGTCAAGCGCTATACGACGAGCGGTATGGCGACCGACCAAGGCAAGACGAGCAACGTGAACGCACTTGGCGTCATGGCCGGCGCCCTCGATACGGACCTGGCAGCGCTCGGACATACGACGTTTCGTGCGCCGTTTACGCCGGTGACGTTCGGCACGCTCGCCGGGTCCGCGCGCGGCGTGCTGTTCGATCCGGTGCGGCGGACACCGATCGACCCTTCTGCAAGGGAGCGCGGGGCCATCTTCGAAGCCGTGGGGCAGTGGGAGCGTGCCCGCTTCTTCCCCCGTGTCGGCGAAGACATGCACTCGGCCGTCGCGCGGGAGTGCCGAACGGCCAGGAGCAGCGTCGGCGTCTTCGATGCGTCCACACTCGGTAAGATCGAAGTGGTTGGACCGGATGCGGCGACGTTTCTCGACCGGATGTACGTCAACGGTCTTGCCAAGCTGCCGGTCGGACGTTGCCGCTATGCCATCATGTTGAACGAGGCTGGCTTCGTCATGGACGACGGCATCGTCGCTCGGATGGCGCCGGACCGGTTCCACGTCACGACGACGACGGGCGGCGCGGCGCGAGTGCTGGCTCATATGGAAGATTACCTCCAGACGGAGTTCACGGACCTCGCCTGCTGGCTGACGTCCGTGACGGAGCAATGGGGGGTGATCGCCGTGCAAGGGCCGCGGGCGCGGGAATTGCTGATGCCCCTGGTCGAGGACGTTGATCTGTCGTCGAGTGCACTGCCGCACATGGGGCTCGCCGAAGGGAGAGTCCTCGGCGTGCCGATGCGGCTCTTCCGGGTCAGCTTCACGGGCGAACTCGGCTATGAGATCAACGTGCCGGCCGGCTTTGCGCGGGGCGTGTGGGACGAGATCGCGAAGCAGGCCGAGGCGATCGGCGGCGCACTCTACGGAACGGAAGCGATGCACGTGCTGCGCGCCGAGAAAGGTTACATCATCGTCGGTCAGGAGAGCGACGGCACGGTGATACCGCGGGATCTCGGTTTGCCAATGGGAGCCGGCAAGCGCGATTTCGTCGGCAAGAGATCGCTGGCGCGGCCCGATATGCAAAAGACGGATCGACCAGGACTTGTGGGCCTCGAATGCGTCGATGACGGCGGTCCGCTGGACGAGGGGGCGCAACTCACTCAGCGCCCAGACCCGCCTGCGGGCACGCCAGCATCGGGCTACGTGACGTCGTCTTATGCCAGCCCCTTGCTCGGGCGCCCGATTGCGCTGGCGCTCGTCAACGGCGGGCGCGCCCGCATGGGCGAGGTGCTCTACGCACCGATGCCAGTTGGCGCGCGCAAGGTGCGTGTCGTCGCGCCCGTTTTCTACGACCCGGAAGGAGCGCGCCTCAATGCCTGATCGTGGGGCCGAGCGGCTGAGCATTGTCGCATCCATCTCGCCGCTCGCGGGGCTGACGTTGCCGGGTAGACAAGGGCTCGTCCAGGTTCGCGAAGCGCCTGCGTCCGGCCGCCTCGTGCTCAGAGCAGGACCCGACAGCGCCCGACGACTCGCCTCGGCGATGGGGACGGCGCTCGAGGGACGGATCAACATGGCGGTGACGGTCGAAGGTTGCACCGCGCTGCGCCTCGGGCCCGACGAGTGGCTTTTGCTCGCGGATGCCGAGGGCGATCCCTGGCTTGCCGCCCGGATTGCCGAGGCCGGACGTGGCGTCCCGATGGCCGTGGTCGATGTCAGCCACCGCAGCGCGGGCGTGCTCGTCGAGGGGGGCAGCGTAGAGGATGTTCTCGCGGCAGGTTGCCCGCTACCGCTCGATGGCACAGGGTTCCCGGTTGGACGGGCTACCCGGACAGTGATCGGCAAAGCCGAGGTCGTGCTCTGGCGTCAGTCCGGGGACCGGTTCCGGATCGAGGTCGCCACCAGCTTCGCGGCCTATCTCGTCGCCTATCTCGGGGCCGTGATCGCGGACGAGGCCATGATCCGACGGGCGCGTCTGCAACCCGGCCGATGACCGTCGTCGCCGTCAATTCCGCTTGCGGCGCCGGACCCGAGCCGTTACGCGTTCGCGTCATAAACCCGCAATCAAGTCAACACGAACGCCAGCGAGGGAAGTGCCATGCGCGTCTATTATGATCGTGATGCCGACGTCGGACTGATCAAGTCGAAAAAGGTCGTCGTCATCGGCTACGGCAGCCAGGGTCACGCGCATGCGCAGAACATGCGCGACAGCGGCGTCAAGGATGTCGCGATCGCGCTGCGCAAAGGCTCGGCGGGCATCGCCAAAGCTGAATCGGCAGGTTTCAAGGTCATGGAAGTGGCCGAGGCCGCGAAGTGGGCCGACGTGATGATGATGTGCACGCCGGACGAGCTGCAGGCCGACATCTACAGGGACCACCTCGCCGCGAACATGAAGCAAGGTGCGGCCATCCTGTTCGCGCATGGCCTCAACATCCACTTCAACCTGATCGAGCCACGTGCCGACCTCGATGTCGGCATGGTTGCGCCGAAGGGTCCCGGCCACACGGTGCGCTCGGAGTACCAGCGCGGCGGCGGCGTCCCCTGCCTCATCGCCATCCACCAGGACAAGAGCGGCAACGCCCACGACCTGTTCCTCTCCTATGCCTCGGCAATCGGCGGCGGCCGCGCCGGCATCATCGAGACGACCTTCAAGGAGGAGTGCGAGACCGACCTCTTCGGCGAGCAGGTGGTGCTCTGCGGCGGCCTGGTCGAGTTGATCCGCGCCGGCTACGAAACGCTGTGCGATGCCGGTTATGCACCGGAGATGGCGTATTTCGAGTGCCTGCACGAGGTGAAGCTGATCGTGGATCTCATCTACGAGGGCGGCATCGCCAACATGAACTACTCGATCTCAAACACGGCCGAGTTCGGCGAGTATGCCACCGGGCCCCGCATCATCACGGACGAGACGCGCGCCGAAATGAAGCGTGTCCTGAAGGACATCCAGTCCGGTCAGTTCACTTCGGAGTGGATTCGCGAGTGCAAAGCCGGGCAGCCGAAGTTCAAGGCGATACGCCGCCTGAACGACGCGCATCCGATCGAAGAAGTCGGTGCCAAGCTCCGCGCCATGATGCCGTGGATCAAGGCAGGTGCGCTGGTGGACAAGGCGAAGAACTGAAGACGTGGGAGGCAGGCGTCGATCGGGCCGAGCTTTTGCGCTCGTCATATCGCACCTGCACATAAAGCCGAACCCCGGCGGATGGATCCGCCGGGGCCTGCCGGTCCCGCTTACCGGACAGCTTGTCTTACTTCTTGATCGGGGCCGGCGTATTGGTCGCGGCAGGGGCGGCCGGCGCAGCCGTTGTCGATGTGGTGGCCGGCTTCGTATCTACGGGCTTTGCCACGGCGGGGGTCGCCGTCTTCGGCGCCTCGACCTGCTTTGCCCCAGAGGCTGCCGGTTGCCCGGTGGTTGCGGCCTTCAGCGGGTCGGCAGGCTTTGCAGCGGGAGCCGCAGGCGTAGCCGTGGTGGTCGGTGTGGTCACCGGCTTGGCAGCTTCGATGGGCTTTGCCGGAGTGGTGGCGGTAGCCGCGCCCTGCGCGAACGCCGAGCCGGAGACGGCAACGGAAAGCGCAACGGCAGCGAGGAGCTTCTTGGACATCGGCTGGATCATCCCTGTCATCGCTGCGATGGAGTGGCGCCTCGCAGCAAGGCGTGACGCGTTTATGCGCCATCGCGGATAAACCCACGCTGAAGCAGTTGTTTATCTGCCATTCAGACTGCTGAATCGCCTGTGTCGTGACGCGCGCCGCAGTCGCCCTCGCCCAACGATCTGACCACCCGAAAGCCGATAGTGCTCATACGGGTGGTCGGTCGCTCCTTGTTGCGGACAGAGGACTGCAGAAGGGGCGCCACGCTCATCCATGAGCCGCCGCGGACGACGCGCAAATCGCTCCCGTCGTCCTCCCAGGCCGAACCGTCGCACGGGGCGCCCTCGTAGCTGTCGTGCCAGTAGTCCTCGCACCATTCCCAGATGTTGCCGTGCATCTGATGGAGGCCCCATGCGTTCGGTAAAAAGGCGTCGACCCTGACGGTTCCACGTGGCCGCGCCAGATCGCGGCTTGATGCGGCGTCGTAGTTGGCTTGCGAGCTGACGATTCCCGGCCCCCAGGCGAAGGGGGTCGAGGTTCCGGCGCGACAGCAGTACTCCCATTCGGCCTCCGACATGAGCCGGTAGCCGCGGCCCGTGAGGCTCGATAGCCATGCGCAGTAGGCGACGGCATCGTGCCAACTGATGCCAACCGCAGGATGGCGTGGAGACTGTTCGAAGCCGGGTGACCGGTACGAGCGACGCTCGCGCTCGCGCCACACGTCGGCTTCGCAGGTGAACATCCGGTCGGGCATGGCGTAGCCCGTCGCCTGCACGAATGCATCGAACTCAGCCACGGTCACGGCGTAGCGGCCGACCAACAACGGTTGGGTCACGAAGACCTCATGCCGAGGCTGTTCCTCTTCCACCCCACCCTTCAGATCAGAGGGTGCGCCCATGGCGAAGCTGCCTGACGGCACCACCGAGGCTGGGCGCAACGGGACTTTCCGCCGTAGCCGGGGCTGGTCGGGCCTACGGACGGGGGAGCCGGCTCGCCCAGATACGACTTCAGGAAGCGGACGAGGCGCTCAAGCTCGCTCG
>JALHMC010000014.1:70227-83505 GCA_022844225.1 Hyphomicrobiaceae bacterium
CCGAGGCTGGGCGCAACGGGACTTTCCGCCGTAGCCGGGGCTGGTCGGGCCTACGGACGGGGGAGCCGGCTCGCCCAGATACGACTTCAGGAAGCGGACGAGGCGCTCAAGCTCGCTCGAGCATCGCTCGGACGTGATGGCCAGGGCATGACGGCGCGCCAGCGGCTTGAGCTCGGACGGCAACATGTCCTCGGTTGGCGGTGGGGCCCCATCAATCAGAAGCGGCACGACCCGTACACCGCGGCGGAGAGCCTCGGCGATCTCGACGCTTACGAAATCGCCATGGGCGCCCGCTCTATCATCGAGCGTTCTGAGCCATCCCGGACCGATGATTGCCAGCAGAACACGACATTCACTGACGCTGCTTCCGATCACCTCGTGGAAATCGGCGCCGGGCTCGATGGTGATCGCATCGAAGAAGACGCGTTGCGAGCCGAATGCGGCGACTAGATGATCATTTATCCTCCCGGCCGACCACCGCGTGTCGTCGCGGCGATAACTGATGAATATGTCCGCCATGACCAGATCCCGCGTCTTGGTCCAGCCGCCTTCATCGTCCCCCCCTCCGAAGCGGAAAAACCATCGATATGCTCACCCGGGCTCCTGCGACAATTTGTATCAATGAACGCCGTTTGTCAAGCTGGCCGCGGCTGCTGGGAGGCCGGCAAACGCTCCCCGAGCCCGTCCCGGCGCGGGCGAGCCCGGATGGCCGAAAAACGGCTTCTCGCGCGGATTTATGCTTCGGTCGTTCGGTCAGGCAGTTCCGGTCGTAAAGGGGGTACGCGCTCGTCGAGCCCGCTAAGCCTTCGGGTTCAACTCGGCCTCAAACCTCCAACTCGCCATCGGCGACGCGCACCGCATGGCCGCCAATGCGGACAGTCTGCAGTTGCCCGTCATTCATCACGAGGGAGAGCTGGATATGGCTCGGTCGGCCCATCTCGAAGCCCTGCTCGATGACGTAGCGGTGCTCGCCACCAGGTGGCTGATCAAAGCGCGCGATGACGGCGGCGAAGGCTGCGGCCGCGGCACCCGTGGCCGGATCCTCGGCAATGCCATGTCCGGGAGCAAACATGCGAGCATGGAACTGGCTGGTTTGGTGCACCGTCTCGCGGCAATAGACGTAGGCCGCGCTGCCCGTGGGAAAGGCCCGCTCCCAGCGGCTGGTGACTGCGCGCGTCTTCTCGATGTTCTCGAGGCTGCGCACCGGTATGAACGCAAAGGGCAGGCCCAACGAGAAGCCGGTCGGGCGGTGGTTCTCGAAGCCGATCTCGCTGGGGATCATGCCGACAGCGGCGGCCAGGTCCTCGACCGCCGGTACTGCCCCCTGCTCGACCGGAAGTTTCGGAGAGTCGAACTCGGCATAGGCTGCCTCGCCGGCACGCAGCCGGACACCGACACGCACGAGGCCGATCGCCTGCTCGATGGCGATGATGGCGCTGCGGCCCCCGCCCAAGCTCGGCGCCCGCAACTCCGCGAGCAGCACTGCCGTCCCGACGGTGGGATGGCCGGCAAACGGCAGCTCAGCGTTCGGCGTAAAAATGCGCACGCGCGCCGAATGAGCCGGATTGACAGGAGTCAGGATGAACACCGTCTCGGACAGGTTGAACTCGCGGGCGATGGCCTGCATGGCAGCCGGAGAGAGCGCGTCGGCGTCGAGCACGACGGCGAGCGGGTTGCCGCCGAAGCGCGTAGACGTGAACACGTCGAGGGTGTGAAACTTCAGTCGCATGGCGCCGTCCGCGTTGTGTCGAGTGGCGCGACAATGCCGGAATTCGGCTGAGCCTCCAAGGCGCATCTCGGCCTCATAGGGTGTCGCCCAGCACATGGGAAACGAGGAAGCGCGCATGATCCAGGACGTCGTGCCGCGCCAGATCGTCGGCGCTCGCGATCGCGAGAAGCTCGGTCAGCTCGCCGTCCGCCGTGGCAGCAAAGCTACTCCGTACCCGATCGAGCAACGCTGCTGCCGTCAATGGCGAGCGGTACTCGATCGCGAAGCAGCAGTGGCGGCCATGGCGGGCGACGATGTAGCCGGGCATGCGGGCGAGATCGGCCACGGCAAGTCCGGTTTCCTCGGCGAGCTCACGAGCAACGCTCGCGTCGATGTCGATGGTGCCGTCCGGGCGCCGGTCGCGAGCGTCGATGAAGCCCCCAGGCAGGTAGACGCGGCCGGCGTTCAAGGTATCTCCCGCGGCGCGACCCGCGAGAACGTGTCCTTCTGCCGAGCGCACAACGGCGGTGGCGAAACCATCGAGAATGGTGGAATCGGAGCTGACACCGTCTCGCCAGTAAAGGAAGGCCGAGAAGCGCTCCAGGCTGAACGTGCCGGTGATGGCGTCCGGCTCGCGGCTCAGCTGGCGCAGAACGAAGACCTGGCCGTCGAAAAAGGCCGGATTGCCATCGCGGCGGCGCTCGAAATGATCGGCGATGGCTGCGCGATTGTCCGTGGCGAACGGCCAGGGCGTGTCGGTCGTGGTCAGCCGGAGGCGGTTGATGCGCCCGATGAAGTCGGCAGGGAGCGATGGGCGGAGCGACAGTTGGTCTGGGAGCATGCGGGCGCTCGTCGCACAGGCCGGTGCGGCCGTCAAACGCATGCTGGGAGCTTGGAGAATGGTGGGATTGCCGATTTCTCGTGTTCCAGCGGCTTGTTGGCGAGGCGAGCGCCATGGTATGGCGCGGCAGCGATTAGCACTAGGAACCCGATCATGACCGCCATCTCGTCGAGCGCCGCCGCGCGCGCCTTCTTCACGGCCCCGCTCGCCGAGGCAGATCCCGAGCTCGCCGGTACGATCGACCGCGAAATGCAACGCCAACGGACAGAAATCGAGCTGATTGCATCCGAGAACATCGTCTCGCGCGCGGTGCTCGAGGCCGCAGGCTCCGTGATGACCAACAAGTATGCCGAGGGCTATCCGGGGAAGCGCTACTACGGCGGCTGCCAGTTCGTGGATGAGGCCGAGACGCTCGCCATCGAGCGGGCAAAGAAGCTGTTCGGGGCAGCATTCGCCAACGTTCAGCCGTCGTCAGGCAGCCAGATGAACCAGGCCGTCTTCCTGGCCCTGCTGCAGCCCGGCGACACGTTCATGGGTCTCGATCTCAATGCTGGCGGGCATCTGACCCACGGCTCGCCGGTCAACATGAGCGGCAAATGGTTCAAGGTGGTGCCGTATGGCGTGCGGCGCGAGGACCAGGTGATCGATATGGACGTCGTCGCCAAGCTCGCACGCGAGGCGCGCCCCAAGCTGATCATCGCAGGTGGCACGGCCTATTCGCGGTTCTGGGACTGGAAGCGGTTCCGCGAGATTGCAGACGAGGTGGGCGCGTACCTGATGGTCGACATGGCGCACATCGCGGGCCTTGTGGCCGGGGGCGTGCATCCCTCGCCGGTGCCGCATGCTCATGTCGTGACGTCGACCACGCACAAGTCGCTGCGGGGGCCGCGTGGGGGGCTCATCCTGACGAATGACGAGGCTATCGCCAAGAAGATCAACTCGGCCGTCTTTCCGGGCCTGCAGGGGGGGCCGCTGATGCACATCATCGCGGCCAAGGCGGTGGCCTTCGGCGAGGCGCTCAGGCCGGAGTTCAAGGTCTACGCCCAGGCTGTCGCCGACAACGCCAAGGCGCTTGCGCGCAGCGTCGAGGCGGGCGGCTACGCGATCGTTGCGGGGGGGACGGACAACCATCTGATGTTAGTCGATCTTTCGGCGAAGGACCTGACGGGTAAAGCCGCCGAGATCGGCCTCGGACGGGCCCACATCACCTGCAACAAGAATGGCGTTCCGTTCGACAAGCGTTCGCCGTTCGTGACGTCAGGCATCAGGCTCGGGACGCCGGCGGGAACCACGCGGGGCTTCGGCGTTGGCGAGTTCGAGGAAATTGGTCGTATGATCGTCGAAGTTCTGGACGGGCTGGCGCGGAACGGCGAAGCGGGTGACGCTCAGGTCGAGAATCGTGTGAAGGAGCAGGCGACGGCGCTGTGCGCCCGCTTTCCGATCTACAACTGACCTCGCGCGTGGCTGGTCCACGGGACCGAGGGCTCATACGGGCTGAGACCCGACGGAGAACGCCTGATGCGTTGCCCCTATTGCTCGGGCGAGAATACCCAGGTGAAAGACAGCCGGCCTACCGAGGAGAACGCCACGATTCGACGGCGGCGAATCTGCCCGGATTGCGGCGGACGCTTCACCACGTTCGAGCGTGTGCAATTGCGCGAGATCGTGATCATCAAGCGGTCCGGGCGGCGCATGCCGTTCGACCGAGACAAGCTGGCGCGGTCGATCGAGGTGGCGCTGCGCAAGCGGCCGGTCGATCCGGAGCGCGTCGAGCGGATGATCTCAGGGATCGTGCGTCAAATGGAGAGCATGGGCGAAAGCGAGCTCCCCTCTTCCGTGATTGGTGGCCTCGTCATGGAGGCCCTGCGCGGGCTCGATGCGGTGGCCTACGTGCGCTTTGCGTCCGTTTACCGGGATTTCCGCGAGGCCGCCGATTTCCAGGAGGTGCTCGGCGAGATCGCCAGCGCGCCCAAGGTGGCGATCCCGACTCCAGATGGCGTCCTGCCGCCGAGCACGGAGCGCAAGCACTGACGCTATGAGCGACAACAGGAAACAACTCGATACGGAGATGATGGCGATCGCGGTGCGCATGGCGCGCCGCGGTATCGGAACGACGGCGCCCAATCCGTCGGTCGGCGCGGTGATCGTGGACGAGGGCACCGGCGAGGTGATCGCGCGTGGGTGGACGCAGCCCGGGGGACGGCCGCACGCCGAGAAAGAGGCACTGCGGCGCGCCGGTGACAGAGCGCGCGGGCGGACCATGTATGTGACACTCGAACCGTGCGCGCACACAGGGCGAGTGCCAACGTGTGCCGACTCGATGGTGGCAGCCGGCCTCAGGCGCGTCGTCTGCGCCATCCCCGATCCCAACCCGATCGTGTCAGGTCGGGGATTTGCCCAACTTCGTGCCGCCGGCATCGAGGTCGACGTCGGTTATCTGGCGGAGGAGGCCCGCTGGGTGACCCTCGGCCACATCCTGCGCCAGACCGAGGAGCGCCCGTTCGTTCAGCTCAAGATGGCGCTCGACAGTGCCGGTCGGGTCGCTTCAGGCGACGGAGCTCCGGTCTGGGTGACGGGGGCGGAGGCGCGCGCCTATGCCCACCTGCTGAGAGCCCGGGCGGACGCCATCATGGTCGGAGCCGGCACCGTTCTCGCCGATGATCCGTCCCTGACGTGCCGCCTACCTGGCCTGGCGCCACGCTCGCCCGACCGAATCGTGCTCGACACGCGGCTTCGCACCCCGCCCACGGCGCAGGTCTATCGACAGGGTGCGACGCGGCCTCGGGTCTGGGTGGCGGCGGCGCTCGATGTGATGGACGTGGGAGCGGTGCATGGCGATGCCATGCTGCTCGACGCCGGGACCATGGATGGCGGCTCGCTCGACATCGAGGCGCTGCTGGCGACGCTTGCCCAGAACGGGCTGACGCGGCTCCTGGTCGAGGGGGGCCCGACGGTGTGGTATGCCTTCCTGGCAGCGGGGCTGGTCGACGAGGTCTGCCTCATTCAGGGGCCCGGCACCACCGAAGGAGCGACTATTCCCGTCGTCACCGGAGATCGGGACGCCTATTTCGACCGTTACAAGCTCTGTCCGGTGCCCTCGCGCAGCCGCACGCTGGGTGCCGATCGTCTTTTCGTCTATCGCCGCGAGTCACCATGACGCCGTCTCCCGACGCCCTGCCTTTTCGCCATTACATCCGTGTTCGGTACCAAGAGTGCGATACGCAACTCGTGGTGTTCAACGCACGCTATGGCGATTATATCGATCTCGGTATCACGCAGTTCCTCATGGCGTGTATGCCGGAGCGCAATCTCTACGATGGCACCTTCGAGATCCAGCTCAAGAAGCAGGTGATCGAGTGGTTCGCGCCGGCGCGTTTCAACGACGTCATTGAGATCCGGACGTGGGTCTCGCGGTTTGGCCGCACGTCGTTCGATGTGCGGTTCGAACTCCGTATCGCGGGGCAGCCCGATCCGATCGTTGTTGCTGATACGGTGTACGTGCATGTCCTGGGGCAGAATGGCGTATGGAAGAGCGCGCCTCTTCCGGAGCGCGAACGTGCCTTGCTAGATGCTGGCGCTCGCGGCAGGATCGTGGATCATGCCGGCTATCTTGCCGTCGCTGACGTAACCGGCTGATCGGAAGCGGGCGGATCTCGCGACGACGACGGAAACGAAGCCTTTCTATCTCGGGAGTTGCGACGTGTTCACGGGGCTCGTGTCGGACGTGGGCGAGGTGGTGGTGCGCGCAGGCGGCCGCTTCACTATTCGTTCGGGCTACAAGGCGGACACGATCGGGCTTGGCGCCTCGATCGCGCACGATGGGTGCTGCTTGACGGCGTTGGCTATGCGTCCCGATGGTGATGGCAGCATCTACGAGCTGGACGTGTCGAACGAGACACTCAGCAAGACGACGCTTGGAGCCTGGACACCTGGGCGGCGAGTCAACCTCGAGCGTTCGCTCAGGGCGGGGGACGAACTCGGCGGTCATATCGTCATGGGCCATGTCGACGGAGTCGCGACCATCCGCGACATCCGGACGGACGGAGAATCGCGGCGGTTCACGTTCGAGGCTCCGTCCGAGCTGGCACGCTTCATTGCGTCGAAGGGCTCGGTGGCGCTCGATGGGACCTCGCTCACTGTCAATGAGGTGGACGGAGCCCGGTTCGGCATCAATCTCATTCCCCACACGCTGACGGTTACGACGTGGGGCGGCAAAAGCATAGGCGACCGCGTCAACCTCGAGATCGACCCTTTGGCGCGCTATGTGGCGCGGCTGCTCGAGATGCGCGTCTGAGAATTGGAAACCGGACCATGAAGAGAGTCGAATACGCCGAGGGCAAGGGTTTCATCTCGCCCATCGATGATGTCCTCGAAGACTTCCGCAACGGGCGGATGATCATCCTCGTTGATGCCGAAGATCGCGAGAACGAGGGCGACCTCGTCGTCGCCGGACAGATGGCGACGCCGGAGGCCATCAACTTCATGGCCAAGCACGGCCGCGGCCTGATCTGTCTGTCGATCAACGAGCAACGGGCCGACCAGCTCCGACTCGAGTACATGACGCGCAACAATCGGGCGCGGAACCGCACGGCCTTCACGGTCTCGATCGAGGCACGCGAGGGCATCGCGACCGGGATCTCCGCCCATGACCGGGCATTGACCATCGCGACGGCGATCGACCCGACCAAAGACCACAACGACATCGTCTCGCCGGGGCACGTGTTTCCGCTGGTGGCGCGGGAAGGGGGCGTGCTCGTGCGCGCCGGACATACCGAGGCTTCGGTCGACCTCGCGCGGTTGGCGGGCCTTTATCCCTCGGGCGTGATCTGCGAGATCATGAATGACGACGGGACCATGGCCCGGATGCCGGATCTGGTGCCGTTCGCCCAGCGGCACGGTCTCAAGATCGGAACAATCGAGGATCTGATCGCTTACAGGCTGAAGAACGACAGGGTCGTCGATCGGACGGCGAAGACGCGGGTGGCAAGCGTCTACGGTGGGGATTTCGACTTGTTCACCTATGTGACGACGGTGGATCCGGTCGAGCATCTGGCACTGGTCAAGGGCGACCTCTCTCAACCGGGCCCCGTCATGGTGCGTGTGCATGCAGTGAGTGTGGCGGCAGATCTTCTGGGAATCGGCAGCTCCGACGGCCGGGGTTCGCTCGTGCAGAAGGCGATGGAAATGATCTCGCGCGAAGGGCGCGGCGTGATCGTGCTCATTCGTGATCTGAGGCCGCATTCGGTTTCCGAATGGATCGGCACCAGTTCGCCCGATCCTCGTGCCGGACGCAGTGAGGAGCGGCGGCTCGTCGAGATCGGCATCGGCTCGCAAATCCTGCGGGATCTCGGGGTGAGCGAGATGATTCTCTTGAGCAATCAGACGCAATCGCGCTACGTCGGTCTCGAGGGCTATGGGCTCAGCATCGTGGACAAGCGGAGGATCGAGTAGGCGATGGCGGGGAAGGGAACAGGCGGCGGCGGACCGCAGGGCCGGGTGGAAGGCGCGAACATCCTCATCATCGAGGCGCGCTATTATGAAGACATCGCCGAGGAACTGCTCGCCGGCGCCGTAGCCGAGATCGAGGCGGCCGGTGCGCGCTACGAACGGGTCGCGGTTCCTGGGGCGCTCGAGATTCCACAGGTCCTCGTCATGCTCGGCGATGGGGTGTTCGAATTCGACGGCGTCGTGGCTTGCGGCTGCGTGATCCGCGGCGAAACCTCGCACTACGACATCGTCGTCAACAACGCCAATCACTGGCTCTACGAGGCGGCGGAAGAAACCGGACTGCCGGTCGGCAATGCGATTCTGACGGTCGATACGAAAGATCAGGCGATGGCGCGGGCGCGCGGTGGCCGGGAGGGCAAGGGTGGCGATGCGGCGCGGGCCTGCCTCAGGCTGATCGAGATTCGACGTCAGTTCGAGGAGCGTCAATCGTGAGTGATGAGCCGGGGACCAGCCAAAACTTGGCGCCGCGTTCGGCGGCGCGGGTGGCGGCTGTCCAGGCGCTCTACCAGATGGACATGGCGGCGACGGACCTCAACGCCGTCATCGGTGAGTTCGAGGCTTTCCGGTTTGGTCCCGACGCTGAAGACCAAACGCTGGCGGATGCGGACCGGGATTTCTTCCGCAGTCTCATTCGTGGCGTGGTGCGGCGACAGCGTGAGATCGATCCGATGATCGATCAGCAACTGGCCGAAGGCTGGCGGCTGACGCGGATCGATTCGATCCTACGGGCCATCCTCCGTGTGGCAACGCTGGAGCTGATCGAGCGCAAGGATGTGCCTGTGCGTGTCGTGATCAACGAGTACGTCAACGCGGCCCACGCGTTTCTCAGCGATGACGAGCCGCGTGTCGTCAACGGTGTGCTCGACAAGCTCGCGCGACGGATCCGGGTGGACGAGCTCGGCTGATCGGCCACACTCGGGCCTGATCGAACGTGGTAGACGTTGCGTCGCGTCGATTGCCCTGTCAGGGCGAAACGAGCGAGAACGCGAACATGGCGCGAATATGGATCGCCGCCTTGCTGGCACTGATCCTGGTGGGTCGGCTCGAGGCCGCCTCTGGGGAGGTCGCGACGGCAAAGGCGAAAGAGGCCGCCACGGCTCTGCAGCGGGGGCGCGCCGACGAGGCTGTGTTGCTCTATTCGGCGGCGCTCGAGGATGCGAGCCTCTCGAACGACCGGCGCGCTGCGTATCTCAACGATCGTGGCGTAGCGAACGCGCGGTTGAACCGATTGCGCGCTGCGATCGAGGATTTCAACACGTCGGTGAAACTCGCGCCCGAGGGAGCGTCCGCCTACAACAATCGCGGCAACGTGTTGCTCGCAGTTGCGCTCGCGGCGGAGGCCGAGAAGGATTTCAATCGGGCCATCGTTCTGGCACCGGGTTACACTGCGGCCTACGTCAACCGTGCCAACGCACGCGCCCTGATGGGCGACACTGAGGGTGCGTTCAAGGACTTCTCCCACGCGGTGCGGCTCTCGCCCAAGGCTCCAGCGGCCTATGGGGGGCGTGGACGCATGCATCTCGCCGCCAATCGGCCGCATGCCGCGGTACGCGATTTCAATCGGGCCGTCGGCAACGATACTCGGTACGGGCCGGGATACCGGTTGCGTGCGGAGGCGCATGTGGCCCTCGGCCGGTTCGACGAGGCGATCGAGGATCTGAGTCGGGCCATTGCTTTCGATTTGACCAATGCCGACCTCTATCTGGCCAGGGGCTACGCATATCTGGCGGCGCGAAATCCGGCCTCGGCGATGAAGGATTTCCAGCGCTGCGCCGAGCTCAATGGAAAAGCGTCGGCGCCTTTAGAGGGGCTGGCGCTGGCGCAGGCGCGGATCGGTGCCTACGACGAGGCGCTGGATACGCTGTCCAAGGGGCTCGAGATCGAGCCGCGATCGGCGCAGGCTTTTGCCTATCGCGCCATTGTCTACAAGCTGATGGGTCAGGTGGAACTCGGCGAGAAGGATCTCGACCGGGCCGTGCGGCTCGAGCCGGATCGGCCGGAGGTCCACTGGGCCAAGGGTGAGTTGCTCGAGGCGCAGGGCCACAAGGACGAGGCGATTGCGGAGTTGCGATTGGCGCAGGCCGGCCGGGCGCATCTGCGCGATGCGGCGTTCGCGCTCGAACGGCTGGGAGCGCAGGAGCCGCGCGATGCGGAGGTCGCGGAGCTGGCCTTCGGGCGGTGGCGGGTGTTCATGAGCAAAGGGCGCTATTACACGACCAATGCCGACTATCCGCGCCTGCAGGTGCCTCTGGAGACGATGCGCGAAGGAGCCGTGCCGCGGCTGATCGAGTTCGAAATCAAGAGCGGCGCCCAGGTGGGCATCGGGATCCTGCGGTTTACGGCGGGGCAGGTCGATGGTGCCGCCGCGTCCGAAGAAGTGGAGCACGGCGCTGTGCTCGATCTGCAAGCGAGCACCGTGCTTGCCGTCGAAACGATGCGGCAAGGCGAGCAGCGGGCAAGTTGGACCTGGGAGGACGACAAGCTGGTCGTCGCAAGCCTGGACGGGTTCAAACAGGAGTACGCGTTCAAGACGCCACTGGCCCGCGACGAGCAGATCGCCAAGGCCGGTCCCGCCGCGGCCTTGCGACAGCCGCGCCCGAAACAGCAGCAGGCTCGACAGTCGGGGCAGGCCTGGAGCCCATTCGACGATGGCTGGCCGGGCAGTAGTGGTGGTGCGGGAGGCGGCAAACAGCGGGCGCCTCAACAACAGAAGCCGAAGACGCTGTTCCAGCTTCTTTTCGGCAACTGATTGGCACCGTGGCTCCGAGGGTCCGCTCGGGGAGGAGCGTTGTGCGGTTCGTCGACCTGGGCCGGGGCCGTTGTTGCCGCGGCGCCAAGGCTCACAGCATATTGTGGGCGCCGTCGCAGAACGGCTTATCGTCGCTCGCCTTGCAGCCGCAAAGGTTCACCGTCCCACTCTCTTCCGCGACGAACCGGTGCGGCTTGAAGGAGGTTTCCTTGTGGTTGCCGTCGCAGAAGGGCTGTTTGGCCGAACGACCGCACGTGCACCAGAAGTAGGCCTTTCCGGCTTGCAGATCGACTTGAAACGGGCCCTTCTGGGCGCAGACCGGATCGTCCGACATGTTTCCCTCCTGGGGCGAGCTTTCCGTGCGCGGACCGCATCCTGCGGCGCCGACGCGAGAGACTTAATCCACACCCTGTGTGGCGGGAATGCAAGCTGATCGGGGTGCGGCATCGGCATCCAGGCGGCTCCGGCCGTGAACCGGTCTGCTAAGCCTCGATGTTGAGCTTGATCCGCTCACTCGTGACCGCGCCACCGTCCTCAACCCAGGTCAGCTCGAGTTCACCGGGACCCGGCACCTTGAAATTGAACACCAGATATGGATTGGCCGAGGTTCCTGGATAGAGGGTCGCATTGAAAACCTCCTGTCCCTCGAACGTGGCGCGAAACGCGTTGATGATCCTTCTCGGGATCGGTTTGCCGTCCTTGTCGCGTCTCTGGCCCGTCTCCATGATGTGGCTGATCAAAGTCTTGATCTCGATGATCTCGCCTGGGCGCGTACTCTCGGGCAGCTTGATCCGTGGTCTCAGGCTCATCGGTCTCGGGCTCCCTGCTCGGAAGTGGTCGTCAGTGGTTCAGTCTTTCGCGGGACCGGGCTAGCCGCCACATCCACCGATCGTCACCTTCACGGTTCGTCTGGAGATGATGAATTTGCCGCCGCTCAACTCCGCCAGAATGACCACGTCCTGGGTCTTGGAGAGGCGCATGCGGCTCGCGACGGAGGCTCGTCCCGAGAGCGGCGTGAAGCCGAACGAGGCGACATGCGGCAATGGATTGACTGTCGAGAGGACATGTATCGCCTTGATGTAGTCGGTCTCGGTCATCGGGCTGTCGATGGCGATGGCGTAGGGTACTGTGTTGCCGTTCTCGGCGATTTCCGGAATTTCGAGCGACACTTTTGCGGTCAACGGCTTCGCGCCGCCTAGGATCTCTTCCAGGGCCTGCTCGAACAGTGAGGGAACGGGAGTGGCCGGATCCACTTTCGGGGCCTGGGCCAGGACGTTCCGGCCGAACGCCATCAACATGGCCGCGGCGCCGGCTCCAACCAGCACGTCGCGCCGGGCGACAACACTCATGTGGTGGAGCCTCTTCATTGGCACCTCCCGCGGGCCTCCCTGCCGACCATGTTTCGTATCCTCTCCAGTCGCGGTGCCCGATGTCAAATGACGGATTTGAAATCCTCGCCGAACTGGCGCCGAAACGCGTTCGACCGATTAGGTTATCCCCGGGTCTCCAGGCACGTGTATAACGGTCCGGGCTCCACGTTTCCGTCGCTGGGCGAATTGAACGGTGGCGGTGGGACTGCTCGCAAACGGAGAGGCCGGTCGTGATCCAATTCGTTTTCCTCCTCGTCGGCGTGGTGGCGCTGTTTGCCTTGGCGATGCGACAAGCGCCAGCGTGGGGCTGGGCAGCGTTTCTCGCAATGATCGCGTTCGTCTTTCAGACGGGCCTGGTGCACGGGAACTTCGCGATCACGGCACCGACCTGGTTCGGGTGGCTCGGGTGGTTGCCGGCACTCGTCGTGGCTCTCATCGCCATCGCGCCTTTGCGCAGGGCGTTGGTTACCGCTCCGATCTTTACCGCAGTTCGGCGCATCCTGCCGAAGGTTTCGGATACCGAGACGCAAGCATTGGAAGCCGGCACAGTCGGTTTCGACGCCGAGCTGTTCTCGGGGCGGCCCGACTGGGAGAAGCTCCGCGCCGTGCCGGGGATCGAGTTGACGGCCGAAGAGCGTGCGTTTCTCGACGGGCCGACCGAGGACCTGTGCCGGTTAATCGACGACTGGCAGATCCGGTTCGCAGAGAAGGAGATTCCGGAGACGGTCTGGGATTTCGTCAAAGCGCACGGCTTCCTCGGCATGCTGATCTCGAAGTCGCACGGGGGGCTCGGCTTCTCGGCGCAGGCGCAGTCGCTGATCTTGGGCAAGATCGCCTCGCGTTCGCCGGACGCCGTCACCATCGTTATGGTGCCGAACTCGCTCGGGCCGGGTGAGCTGATCGAGAAATACGGGACGGATGCGCAGAAACACCACTTTCTGCCGCGCCTCGCGAAAGGGCTAGAGGTGCCCTGCTTCTCGCTGACCGGGCCGACTTCGGGTTCGGATGCCGCGACCATGCGCGATATCGGCATTGTCACCAAAGGGCAATGGCAGGGCCGGGAGACGCTCGGTGTCAGCCTGACATGGGACAAGCGCTACAT
>JALHMC010000015.1 GCA_022844225.1 Hyphomicrobiaceae bacterium
TAGTCGCGATCTTGTCCCAAAAACGGTTTGACCAAGCCTCGGCGCTCGCAATGGTGCGGCTTAACGAAGGCGGACCTGAAGTCGGAGTGATCGGTCAAGGCAGGCGATAAGTCGCCCGCTAGACCAAGACGATCAGCCTGCAGGAGAACAATAAGAGCCCCGAAGTAGATGCCGCTCGCAGGTTTGCTCAAGTCCGCTTGGGGTTAAAAGCGAGCCTCGTAACAGCTCTCACTAAGTCCGCATATCCCTCAGTAGCGACCATGCCGCCACCCTCGTGACTGCTTATCATCCGGCTGCCGACATCAAGTTGCGGAGTCCATGAGTCAGCTTAGGGCCACTAGCAGAAGTCGAGCAACTCCGAGATGCGCGCAGCCTCTTCAGGTGAGGAGACGCCCTGCGAAATCGCCAGAAAGCTCAGCAACGTTATGGGGCTATGGACCAGTGCGGCGGCTTCAAGTTTGTGGTGCCCATCCAAGAGATAGTGAGCGAGGCACCAGTGGCTGCTTTGCGTGCCTACTGCCGCCTCGCTAAACATTGCGGGCTCCTTTACGTCCAGCAGCGACACAGAGACCGCAGTTGGCTTGAGGCCCTTTTCAAGTGATGAGCAATAGAGTTGTACCCGTTGGGCATCCAGCCAAGTCCGCGGGTACATCGGTATCACGAACTCAAACAGTCGCGCGCTTTCATCTATTGCTCGATCCCCCGCACGGTAATACGGAACCTTTGGGTTGTGAGGCATGCCCCAGAAACCATCGATCCCCCAAATTGCTTGGCGTTCGTTCACAAAATAGTCGTTCGCCGTGCCAATGACGACTTCAGAAGGTTTCAGCTCGACCAGATTGACGATGTAGGCGCCACTGGGAACCATGCCTGACAGAAGCGCGATCGCATCATCGTCACTAGCGCCAACTCCATCCGCTAGCCGCGTTACAAGCTCTTCAACTTCCACTTTGGTGTTTGCCCCGTCCATGCGCTCGAAAAAGAAGGCGCAGGTACTACATACGTTCCCCAGCTCATAAGCACGTTTCCCATCTATCGTTAGATAGCGGTGCCATACTGGCCAGCTTCCACCGCCAGTGTTCTCGAAGCCCAAAGGTGAATGGCTTTCGACAACGTCCTTTCGAAAAGACCTAAGCAATTTGCTCATGGTTCACATCCAAGCGCAGAAAGCCGCCTCGGGCAGCGCCTTCTGTAACTCCTACAAGCACACGGCCGTCAGTATCAGTAACTCGATTTGTCGGCAGGTCAGGGAAAGGCCAACGGTCACCTGTGTCGCTCTCGGTGAGACAACTGCCTTAGTAGGCGATATCTTGCCGGTCTTGATGCATATTTGCCAGGACAGCAGTTGCAATGTCATCAACTTCCCAGCGGCTCGGCCTCATTTCTCAAATGCCAGGCGAGGAACGACGCAGGCATCGCCGTCGAATCACACCTGTCGAAGTCCGCAAGATACTGGCAGGAGCAGATGTGTGGCGCTTCCATTACGGCATCGCACACTCGATCGCGCATGGCGAGGTTTGGGCTCCTTGGCTCGCCAACAATCTCAGTTTCCTTCCATCTCCGGACGGCGAAGTCATGTGCGTTTGGCCTCATGAGGCTTTGGGAGTAAGCGCGTCGCGGCACTACCGTAATCCAGTGTCGATCAATCCTATTCCACTGGATATCTGGATCGACAGGTTTCTCGATCTTGAACTGCGGCGAGACAACCTAAAGGTTGTGATCTGCCCGTCGAATCGAAGTGGTGACACAAGATCAGTGGACGACGTGCTACAGGAGATTGCTATATGTTTGAAGGATCAAAAGGGCTATTGGCAGAAGCACTTTTCTGAAGACAAGTTCGTCCTGATCAACCGCGTTCCCTCGACAGGAACGCTGCCAGATTAGCTGCGTAACGATGGCGCTGATTTGAGTATCACCCGACGCGCTCTGAACACTCGATGAATGGCGGCTTTGGGCCAGTTGGGGTCGCTGCAACGTCACCGACTACTCCAATAGTGCTCGTCGGCTTGTGACGGCCGTTGTGAAAGTTCAGAAACCAAACTCAGCCACTATTCTAGCGCGAGCGACGAAAATCATGTGTTAGATCGTGGCACCAGCTTCCGACATACGACGAAATCCAATTGGAGAACGAACTTGCAACATGCTGCGTTTCGCCAAAGTCGTGATCCCAAAAATACACCGGCACGGTGGTAACTATTGCGGCTCGCAGGTCCTTCACATCGAAGCAGAAGCTACTCCCACTGCTGTCGCTTCCGATTGCAATAAGATGCTTCGGCATGCCTGCTGTTTGCCAACCATTCGTATTCTCGACTACTGCCTTGGGATTATGCAGCACGGACAAATCATTCAGTTCCATGCCTCTATCAACGATCGCCGAAAGCAAAGCGAGCGTTGGCCTTGGCAGGCCTACGTTCAGTACTTGTGCTCTGTAGTCTTCAGGAAACTTGATACCAAGTTCCGTCTCTGCCGCGATCAGGTCACTTTCATTAACCCGCTCTGGAGGGTAGTCCGGATGAGACCATTTGCGGGCAAAATCGGAGAGTTCCATGACAGCCACGCCTCGACATTGGGGCTCTTCGCGCGACCGCTAAGGCATTGCTCGGCCAGTCATCATTTCTCTCGGTCTACGCTCGCTCCCAGCATAAGCGGACTAGACCCGGGGCCGCAATCTCCGTGTGCCTAGTGGACCGCTTGGGGCCAGGAGGAGACGGATGGATGCGCTAGAAATATTTAAACCGAAAGCGGACGTCGGGCCAGAATGCGAATGTTCCGATCGGACGCTCGCAGCGCCGTGCTGAGCTTTGTTACGCCTTGGTCTTTGCTGTTTTTATTCCCACCTCCTGTAGCGCCGCACGAAGTCTCGGTGCCGCGTAGTCGATGAAGGCGCGGACCTTGGGTGCGACCAGCCTGCTTTCCGGGTAGACAAGCTGTACTGGGACGGGAGGGGGACACACGTTAATGAGCAAGGGCACCAAACGTCCCTCGCGAAGCGGCTTTGCAACCATGTACGACAGCGCAATTGTTATTCCGCTACCAGCTTCGGCAGCAGAAATTGCGGCCGTCGCGTCATTGATCTCGAAGCGTGGCTGGAGTGTCACTCGACTGACGCCCCTGTCGCCAACATAAGTCCACTCGTTGTTCGGCATCAGCCCCGTGAATGCAATAATCGAGTGCAACTTGAGATCAGCCGCCGCCTTCGGCGTGCCGCGCTGCGTGAGATAACCGGGGCTCGCGACAAGAATCCGTCTGACTTCGCCAACTTGTCGGGAGATCAGAGTGGAGTCGGGTAGCTCACCAATGCGGACCGCTACGTCGATACCTTCCTCTATGAGATTGACGACCCGGTCGAGCAGAAGCACCTTCGCCGTGATGCGCGAATGTGCCTTGAGAAAGCCCGTCACGACAGGTGGCAGCATCGAGCGCCCCAATGTCACGGATGCCGTGATGGTCAATCTTCCGGTTGGCATGTGCGCTTCACCGGTGATTTCCGATTCAGCAGACTCAAGGTCTGAAAGAAGACTGCGCGCACGTTCCAGAAATAGCTTTCCGGCCTCTGTGAGGTGCACGCGCCGCGTCGTTCGGGCAAAGAACTCTGTGCCGAGGCGTTGCTCAAGCCCAGCGATGATGCGCGTGACTGCGGGCGGAGAACTGCCCAGCCGCTCTGCCGCCTTTGCAAACCCACCGGTATCGGCGACGGCGACAAAGACTTTCAGCTCTTGGAAGCGATCCATTCTATAATTCCAGAAAATAGAACAATTAGTTCCACAGATAGAATATTCTTCCTGATGCCGCCAGGGCGCATGTTCCCCGGGCCACTGGCTTTCTGCCTCTGGCCCACACAAACCTGGAGGACTTTCCATGCCTCGAATTGATGCGCCGACCGTCGAAACCGCCCCGGCCGCTTCGCAGCCGCAGCTCGCCGCCGTCAAGAAGCAGCTTGGCGTCGTGCCCAACCTGTTCCGCACCATTGCGCACAGCCCCGCCGCCCTTGAAGGCTACCTCAGCCTCAGCGGCGCACTAGCAAAGGGCTCGCTCGATGCAGCAACCCGCGAGCGCATCGCACTGGCTGTCGCCGAGTTCAACGGCTGCGGCTACTGCCTCGCAGCTCACACCTACATAGGCAAGAACCTCGCAAAATTGAGCGACAGCGAAATCGAATTGAACCGCCGTGGCCGCTCTTCAGATGCCAAGGCCGATGCTGCCGTCGTCTTTGCGGCGAATGTGATCTCCGCACGCGGTCACGTCAGCGAGGCCGATCTTTCAGCGGTTCGTGCGGCCGGCCTCACCGAAGCAGACATTATCGAGATCATCGCTCATGTCGCCCTCAATACTCTGACCAACTACGTCAACGAGGTGGCAGGGACCATCGTCGATTTCCCCGCGGTGAGCGCTCTAAAAGCCGCATAGCCGATCAACGCCCATCAATCCGCATTCTAATGGAGGACGTCATGAGTCACGCAACGCTTAGTCTAAAGGTGCTACGCGCCAGCGTTCTGCTGGCATCGGTTTCTCTACCACTTTCCGTCTGGACCACCGGCGTGGTCTTCGCTGAAGAGTCTGGATCGGCAACAGCGTCTGCCGCGGTCCAGATCCGATACAAAACCGCCACGATCGGAGGAGTAGAGATCGCCTATCGAGAGGCTGGCCGCGCCGATGCCCCGGCAATCGTATTGCTGCACGGCTTTCCAACGTCGTCGCATCAGTATCGCAACCTCATTCCGGCCCTTGCCGAAAAGTACCGGGTTATCGCTCCGGACTATCCGGGCTTCGGCCAGAGTGGCGCGCCTGAGCGAACTCAGTTCAAATACACGTTTGACTCATTTGCAAAGCTCGTCGATGGCCTCATCGAAAAGGTCGGCATCTCGCACTATGCGCTTTATGTCATGGATTACGGCGCGCCGGTCGGCTTCCGCATCGCAGCCAAGCATCCTGAGCGGGTCACCGCTCTGATCGTGCAAAACGGCAATGCCTACAATGAGGGTCTCCAGAAATTCTGGGAGCCCATTCAGAAGTACTGGGCGTCCGGCAAGGATGAAGACCGCGAGGCCATCCGGTGGCTAACATCCCTGAAGGCAACGAAGTGGCAGTACACGCATGGGGTTCCCGATGTCACACTTGTCAGTCCTGATACTTGGACTCACGATCAGGCCTTGCTCGATCGTGCCGGCAATCAGGAAATCCAGCTCGATCTTTTCTACGACTACCGAACCAACATTCCGCTCTATCCGGAGTGGCAGGCCTACTTCCGCAAACACCAGCCGGCCACGCTCGTGCTGTGGGGGAAGAACGACCAGATCTTCGTCGCCGATGGAGCGGCGCCCTACAAACGCGACCTCAACGACGTCGAACTGCACCTGTTGGATGCCGGGCACTTCGCGCTTGAAACTAACGGCTCTGAAATGGCCGCGCTGATCCGCGATTTCCTCGGCCGCAAGCTGCCGGCATTGAAAGCTGAAAAGTAGTCCTTTGCGCAGAGCCCGCCGGACCCGACAGGCACGTTGCCGATGGGTCCGGCCGGGCATCCAAATCCAAACGTGACCAGGAGAGTTCACATGAGACCGCCCCTTCCACCGTTCACTCTTGAAACAGCGATCCAGAAGGTCCGTATGGCTGAAGACGGCTGGAACTCGCGTGATCCCGATCGCGTGGCCCTCGCCTACACGCCCGATAGCCAATGGCGCAATCGCGCAGAATTTCCCAAAGGGCGCAGCGAGATCGTCTCATTCTTGACCGCCAAGTGGGCGCGGGAATTGGACTACAGGTTGATCAAGGAAATCTGGGCCTTCACAGACAATCGCATAGCCGTGCGGTTTGCCTACGAATGGCACGACGCGGCGGGCCAGTGGTTTCGCTCCTACGGCAACGAGAACTGGGAATTCGATACGCAAGGTCTGATGCAAAAGCGCTTCGCAAGCATCAACGATCTCGCCATTTCAGAAAGCGATCGAAAGTTTCATTGGCCGCTCGGACGCCGTCCAGACAACTATCCCGGCCTCAGCGATCTGGGGCTCTAAGACTAGAGACATGAAAATCGAAAGGCACCCGCCGTGGGACACAAGTTTGCAGAACTGGCTTTTACGCCCAAGGTGAAGGCCGCGCAGGAGCAGCATGGCAGCCGTCGTGCCTATTCGCGAATGGAATCGGGCGAAGACCACCATGACGTTCTCGGGCCTAATGAAGCCGGCTTTATCGGAGTTCGCGACAGCATTTACATGGCAACAGTCAGCGAGACCGGCTGGCCCTATATCCAACATCGCGGCGGCCCTGCTGGGTTCGTGCGCATTCTCGACGACAAGACGATCGGCTTTGCAGATTTTCGCGGCAACCGTCAGTACGTGAGCGTCGGCAACTTGCAGACCGAAGACCGTGTCTCTCTGTTCCTTATGGACTATCCAAACCGGGCACGCCTCAAGATCCTCGGCCGTGCCCGCATGGTGGACACAAGCGACAAGGAGACACTCCAGCGTCTTTCGATGCCCGAGTATGGGGCGCAGGTAGAGAGAGGAATTCTTATTTCAATCGAGGCGTTTGATTGGAACTGCCCCCAGCACATCACGCCGCGCTTCACACTTGCCGAGATCGAAGAAGGTACGGCGCCGTTGCGTCAACGCATTGCTGAACTGGAAGAGGCCCTGCAATTGAAAGTTCAGGGAGCGCATTAGATGTTGGTCTCTCAGGAAGCTCCATGTCAGCTTTTGCCGGTTGAGGGATGTGCTTGAAGTCCGTTTGGGGTCAGTTGCCGGCATGAGCAGCTGACCGATAGTCGTTGCGAGGGAGAAATTGTGTGAACGATGATGCTTTCGTAGAAGATGAAATACGCAAACCTCAAGAGGTGGCACGAAGAGCTCTTGCGCTATCCGCAGTTGTCGGCCTTGCGATCGGGGCGCCCCGTGGCGAGGTGCTGAACTGGCTCGAAACTCAACATTTGCGAGAGGCACTGACACCAAACGAACTTGATTTCGTGGACAACGAGAGTCCGACACCAAAGCAGACGATCGATTTCAGCTGGCAATCAGAACGCTTGATTGTTCTACTTTGGGCGCTTGGTCTAGTTGAAAGCTTACCGAGTGCAGACACGCCGTGCGATGGTGATGCATTTCAGTGCCTGCCGCCATTTTCGGAATTGTCTGAAGAGCAATTCATATCCTGTGCTTCGCTTCGAAGTGCCGATGAGCTATGGGCGGAAGCGAATCGGGCATTGAGTCTGCATTGGCAGGCGCGTGACGCCATACTCCACTCCCGAAAGCCAACCGAACTGATCGATATCGAAATAGTGCAAGAGCGACATCACGCGATCAATTGGGTTACAGGCTACGATGGGCTGGATTGGGACGATATAACAACGGATACTTGATCCGGGACCTCGTCCGAAGCGCTGAATGCTCAAGAGGACGATGTCCGCATGGGGTCATGGGCGGGCTTGAACAGCGTTCGATCAACGTCTGCAGAGCCACCGATCTCGACTGTTCGCAGGAAATCACGTCGAGTTTGGCGCTATAGACCCGATACCTTCTGTAATACAGCGGCGCTGCGAAACGGCGGTCAGGGCCAGCACCGATAGAAATAACCCGTTTACGATTGCGGTGCGCGAAGCCGACTATGGCTCAGTTAAAACAACTACCCTCAAAATTGCCTCAATGCGCCTTGACTCGGCGGGCTGCTCAGCCGAAGAGGCTGCGGGAGGTATCGCTGTCGCCATGGACGCATCGAATATATCTCGGCTGCTCACGAGGGTCGGTATCGGCGACCGCGCGGCCTTCCGAGACCTTTATGGCGCAACCTCGGCGAAACTGTTCGGCATCTGTCTTCGTGTCTTGAAGGACAGAACGGATGCCGAAGATGTGCTTCAGGACGTCTATATCAAGATCTGGAACAATGCTTCCAGCTATCAAGTCTCGGGGTACAGCCCGATGACTTGGTTGATAACTATCGCCCGAAATCAGGCCATTGATCGCCTGCGCTCCCGGCGGACAGCCGCATCGGACCTATCCGATGCGGAGAACTTGGCGGACAGAAAGCCGACGCCGGAACAGTCCGCAATTCGGATGGGCGAGGCAGACCGTCTGCGGCGATGCCTCGATCAGTTGGCGCCCGACCGGGCCAAAGCGGTGAAAGCCGTCTATCTCGAAGGGTACAGCTATCAAGAGATGGCGGACCAGCTCAATCAGCCGATCAACACCGTGCGCACGTGGCTGCGCCGAAGCCTGATCAGTCTCAAGGAGTGCCTGTCATCATGACCGAGCGCCCCTTCAATCCTGAAGATGAGGACAGCCTTTTGGCTGCCGAATTCGCGCTCGGCCTGCTTCAGGGTGCCGCACGCGAAGACTTCGAAAGACGTAAAGCGGCCGATCCCGCGCTTGCTGCCCTCGTGCGTTACTGGGATGAACAGTTTGCAGGTCTTACCGATGATCTGGCCGCTGTTGCCCCACCGGCAAAGGTCAAAACGCAACTTGAACGCCGCCTCTTTGGTTCATCGACGGCTTGGAATAGCCTCAGTCTGTGGCGCGGACTTGCGGTCGCTGCGCTGACCGCGCTTGTCGTGGTCGCCAGCTTCAACCTTCGAACGACTCCAAGCCAACCTACCGAAACTCTTGTAGCTCAGGTGGCCGGCGAAGGCAGTCGCCTGAACTTGACTGCTTTTTACAGTGATGCAACTGGCGAGCTGCACCTCAATCGGTCTGCCGGTACGCCATCAGCCGACCGTAGCTTCGAGCTTTGGATCATCATCGGCACCCAACCACCCATCTCGCTTGGCGTTTTACCCGCAAATACGGTCACGCGCGTGGCTGTTCCCCTGGATTTGCGGCCGAAGCTGAAGGGCAGCGTCCTCGCCGTGAGCGATGAACCTGCTGGCGGTTCGCCGACCGGTGCTCCAACGGGTCCCGTTTTGGGCACGGGACGGCTGATGGCGATCTGAGCGGCCGTCCAGATCTTTTGCCGACACCGTCTGAAACTTTTTCCACACGTTCTCCGTGTCTGCATACGTCCCGCCTCTGGGACTAAAACAAGATCCAACGGAGTAAACCATGACCATCATTCGCAATCTTGGCATCGCCGCCTTCCTGTTCGCCGGTGCCACGCTGGCCAATGCCGCGAACCCCAACGTCGGCGGCGCCCCGATGTTCGAAAACAAGAACATCATTGAGAATGCAGTGAATTCCAAAGACCACACCACCTTGGTCGCTGCAGTCAAGGCGGCAGGACTCGTCGAGACGCTGCAGGGCAAAGGCCCGTTTACAGTTCTCGCTCCCGTCAACAGCGCGTTTGACGCCCTGCCGGCTGGTACCGTCGACACGCTTCTGAAGCCGGAAAGCAAGGACCAGCTCACCAAGATTTTGACCTGTCACGTCATTTCTGCCAACGCCCTAAGCAGTGCGATCACAAAGATGGTGGCTGACGACGGCGGCGCGCACGACGTCAAGACGGTTGGTGGCTGCAAGCTCACGCTGACCACTAAGGACGGAAAAGTGATGATCAAGGATGAAGCAGGCAATACCGCAACTGTGACGATCGCAGACGTCAAGCAGTCGAATGGCGTCATTCACGTGATCGACAAGGTCTTGCTGCCAAAGAGCTAAGCTGCTTCGGCGTTGCGCATCTCTCCGGGCTGACCGGAGAGATGCCGCTTCTCGCAGAGTAGAGACATGACAAACTCCAGCCAAGTTCCAGGTCGCCTGATCCGTCGTCAAAAACTTGCGACACGCATCACCCACTGGATCTGGGCGATCAGTCTGTTGTTCTTGTTGCCATCGGGCCTGCAGATTTTTAATGCACATCCTATCCTTTATCTGGGGGATCAGTCGGGCTTCACCTTCGACAACGCCGTGCTTAGGCTGGCCGGCTTTCCGGGCTGGGTGACGATTCCGTCCACGCGTGATCTTGCAACGGGCCGTGTGGTCCACTTCTTCTTTGCGTGGATTTTTGTCCTGAACCTGCTGGCGTTCTTCGCGATGTCTTGGAGCAATCGGCATCTACAGAAGGATCTCACGCCAACTGCCAATGACACGCAGCACTTCGTGCAAGATGTGCGCGATCATCTAAACCTAAAACTCGGCCACGGTGTGCGCTACTCGCCGCTGCAGAAGTTCGCTTACGGCGGCGTTCTGTTCGTGCTCTTTCCTCTCATTATCTCGACCGGGTTGTGTATGTCGCCCGGCATGAATGCAGTTCTGCCTTGGTTGCCCGAGATCTTTGGCGGCCGCCAAACTGCCCGCACCATCCACTTCGCCGTCATGGTGTTGCTCGGCGTCTTTTTCGTCGTCCATCTGGCCATGATCGTACTGGCGGGGCCCTTTAACGAATTGAGATCAATCGTTACGGGCTACTACCGAACGTCTCCCCGGCCGAAGAAGGGCTCGTGCGATGTCTAAGGTCATCATCTCACGCCGTGCGCTCTTGCGAGCGAGCCTCGCCTCCGCTGCCACACTTCCGCTGGCGGGCTGCAAGGCCCTCGATTTCCTGCGCGAGCGGGAAAATGCCATGCGCCAATTTATGATCCGGGCGAACACTTTGACATCCAGAACGCAGCGCTTGTTGCTGTCGGCAGATCAACTGGCGCCGGAGTTCAGCGAGGCCGACATCCGACAGAGCCAGTTCGCTAACGGCTCGACCGATCTTAGCGGCGCAGAATATGCGGCGCTTAAAGAGAAGAACTTCGACGCATACCGGTTGCAAGTCGGTGGTCTCGTGGAACGGCCGGCAGAGTTTTCACTGGCTGACTTGCGCAATATGCCTGTGCGAACGCAGATTACACGGCACGATTGCGTGGAAGGCTGGAGCTGCATCGCAAAATGGCAAGGAGTTCCGCTCTGCGCCGTCCTCAACCGTGTTGGAGTGAAGCCGACCGCGCGCTACGTCATGTTTCACTGCTTCGACGCCATCGAACGCACGCTCAGTGGTGAAGTTTTGTACTACGAGTCGATCGATTTGATCGACGCCCGCCATCCGCAAACGATTTTAGCCTACGCAGTGAACGACCGGCCGCTCCCGATCGCGAATGGGGCGCCCCTTCGCGTGCGGGTGGAGCGCCAGCTCGGCTACAAAATGGCAAAGTATATCGCCCGCATCGAGCTGATTGCAGACTTCAGCCGCATCGGCAACGGACATGGCAGTTACTGGGCTGATCGAGGCTACGAGTGGTTTGCCGGCATCTGACGATTGGCGAAGGCCCGTGCTCGACGATGTCACCCGGTTCATCGTCGGGAACTAGCTTAGGTAGGAAAATGAGCCCAACGACGGAGAGACGTTTGTTGCAGGCTGGGGTGGCGTTGGCATGCGTCGTGCCGATCTACGGCGGCGTGCTGGGCATTGTTGGAGGTGCCGGCATGATGGGGCATGGTGGCGATGTGACGCTAGACAGCCACATCCGCTATCTGTCCGGGTTGTTGCTCGGCCTCGGCCTTGGCTTTGCGTCCACCATCCCGGCAATCGAGAAGGCGACGTCGCTGTTCACGGTACTGAGTGCCATCGTCGTGATCGGCGGACTGTCTCGGGCCTATGGTGTGGTGGTCAATGGCTGGCCCGCGGGCGCGATGGTATTCGCGCTGGCGATGGAGCTCGGCGTCGTGCCGTTCTTGCTCCTTTGGCAGCGCCATGTCGCCGGCCGTTCCGGTTAGTGACGTCCATCGTTCGGGAGGCCTTCTTGCCGCGGCGACGCTGCAGGCGCGCAAGCGGGGATGACCCATGCTAACCAGCTGCCGCTCTGCCGCGATCGAGCTGGCGCCCTTTGTCGTCGGTTAAGGTGCCGGCGGCCACGCGGACGAATGGTCCGATAGAATCAGACGGCAGGTTTGGGTCATTAGCGTCGCCGCTGTACGAGGCAACGGCCGCTGTGCAGAGAAAGCCGCCGTCGCCGGTCGACGGGACGGAGCCAAATTCCCGGCTTCGTTCGTTGTCCGCTGCGCCCTGACAAGCGGACCTAATCTAACGAGCCGGCGCGCGGGGCTGAGCCACAGCACATGCGGCAGGGCTGAAAAGGGCAAGCTCCTGCGTGATGCACCGGGTGCGATGGTCCAATTTTGGACACCCATCGAGCAGCTGCCACCGCGCGGAGGAAAGGGTGTAGTTCGATAGCGGCGCCATCATTTTGTCCGTAATGGCCGCTTGTGTGTCGATAGCGTCTTTAGGGGGAAAACATGATCCGGCTGGCACTCGCGGGGTTGATGCTGTTGGCATCAAGTGGAGCGCCGGTACTGGCCGAGGTTCGGGTGGCCCTGGTGATTGGCAACAGCGCATATGTGAATGCCCCGGCACTCCCCAATCCAAAAAATGATGCCTCTGCAATATCGACATCATTGAAGGCACGGGGTTTCGACGTCGTTGAGGCCATGAATGTCTCAAAGGCGGCGATGGACGGAGTCGTGAAACAATTCGCCGACAAGCTACCAAATGCCGATGTGGCACTACTTTTCTATGCCGGCCATGGGATCCAGGTCGGCCTACAAAACTACCTAGTGCCTGTCGATGCCAAGCTTGATCGGGAACGCGACGTTGATTTCGAGGCTGTGAAGCTCGAGTTCATACTTCGCCAGATGGAAATCAACCGAGATGGAAAGACGAGCATCGTGATCCTCGACGCCTGCCGGGACAACCCCCTCGCGAGAAACCTTGCGCGATCCATGGGTACCCGATCGACTTCAATCGGGCGTGGGCTGGCGACGGCACCTGCTGGCCTTGGGACATTCATCGCTTACGCCACTCAACCTGGAAACGTGGCGCTCGACGGGACCGGCGGCAACTCGCCATTCACGGCAGCCTTGCTGAAGCACATGCCTCTGCCCGGGCGTAACCTGCCCGCGGTCTTCATTGAGGTGCGCAAGGACGTCGTCGCGATCACCAATGGCCAGCAAGTGCCCTGGGATCACTCTGCGTTGACCTCGGACTTCTATTTCGTTCCCGGTGCCTCTGGCGCATCGACCACGGCCACTCGAGCAGCAGAGACGCCGTCTCCAAGCCCGACAGCCGAAGCCGAGGTGCCGCCGATCCAAAGGAAGGCAGACCTAGTTCGCGCGGTAACCACGACGCTTGAGGAAAACGTTCGCCTAGAGGGTCGTGTCATCAGCTCATCACGTCAACCGAACCCCCAGGCGTGCCGCGAATTGTGTGAAGCCGACATCACCTGCAGGGGCTACCAACACGGACGCAAGATCCCGGTGATGGGCAGATGTGAAATTTTGGACCGCGTTGACTCCAGGTTCGAGGACCGGGCTTGGCGATCGGGCGTCCGCTCGAGAATGTAGCGGTCTGAAGAGTGCTCCTCCTCAGTCCAAAACCGAGAGGGACAGCACCAAAACATGGATAGCCCAATATGGTTATTCGCGTTGCTGCTCCATGAAATGATGGAGGTTGTGCAGAGGAAGCGGACACTACGGCAAGGGATTGCTCGCGTCTCAATTGGCCATTGAAAAGGTCCGCTGTGACGTGGTGAGCGGAAAAGGTGGCATGAACCCCTCCGCTACCGGCGGATAAACGCCAGCGTGCGCTGTGCGAAATTGGTCAGCTGCTGGTCGTTGATGATCTCTGTCTGCCAAGTAGCATTGGTATCGTGGTGGAAGAGGTTGACGTAGTCGAGAATTGCGCGAAGCTCGCGCGTGTCTGCCTGGTTGAGAAGCTGTTGGGGCGTATTCTGGCGCTGCTGGCAAACATTGTGAAATGGCCCAAGCAGGGAGCCCGGCGGAAACTCGTGAGGAAAAGCTACTCGAATGAAGGCCTCCAGCATCGGCCGCAGGTCGGCAGCCACCTGGCGCTGCGTTGCTGGGTCGGCAGTGTCGAGGTAGGCAAGAACGCGGGCATAGCGGCGGTCGTGCTCGGTGATCGTATCGGCATTGACATTCCAGGCGGAGATTTGAGACGCGTTAGCCGCACGCGTAACTTGCATTGAAGCTCGCGCCACATTGCGCGGCGCGCCCTCCCATACCTTCATCAGGAATGGCTTGAAGTGTGAAAGGACAATCACTTGAGCGACGCGCGTTGAAAGGTGGCAGATTTCCTGCACCGTCACCAAGGAGCGGTGCTCGTCGAGGCTGGTCATCGGATCATCGATGACGACGATCTTGTCAGCCAGCGTGGGATCTTGATCTAGAGAGGCGAAGAAGAACGCCAGCGCCAGCGTGTTGCGATCGCCGGAGCTGAGCGCCGAGCGGAATGAGGGTGCAGCGTCGGCGGTAAGCGGGACGTGGTTCTGATTAATGACCACTGCGTAGTTGACGGACGACCCGGCACGGTTGTTGACCGAGGCCATATTGTCCAGGCGGAAGCCTGCGCCAAAGCGCTGGAGAAAAGCGTTGATGGCGGCCTGATAGCGCGGGAAGATGTTTTGCCGGTAGTTGTCGAGGGCCGTGCGTGCAGCAGCTCGCAAACCTTCCGTCGCCGCCTTGGCCTGCCTCTCGCCAATATAGGCTTGGCACAACGGAGCGATGGTGGCGCTCTTGCATTGCGCGCAAGCGCGCAAGGTCGGCGGTGAGGGCCGCTATGTCGGCGGCCTGGGCTTGCTTCTTGACCACCGCAAGCTGCGGGTTCACAGCAAGCAGCGCCGTTGAAAGGTCGGTCACCCCAGCCCTCGCGCCATGATACGTCTCGATGGCGGTTAACGTGGCTGCGTCAAGGGCTGATGGCTCTAGTGGTGAGGCCTGCTTGGCAGTGAAGGCGGCCTCCACACCTCCCCGTGCCCTCCGCCATGCAAGAGCCAGAGCGGCCGTGTCAATATTGACCTCGGGCACCTCGGCGAAGCGAGACCAGAAATCGCGGCGTTGGCCAGATACCCGCACGGCGCGCTCGAAGGCGGTCGGCACATCGCCGCCATGCTGGGTTATGATGGCGCGCTTGGTTGTTGCTATTGCGTCCTTCAGTGCTGTGTAGGCAGCACCGAAGTAGGCCCGATAGTGTGCAATAATTTCCGAGCCTTCGAGCGCTTGCTTGCACAAAGGGCAAACCTCTCCGGCCTCGCCATGTGATGCAGGTGCGATCAGCTCAATGCCGGCCGCTACCCAGGGCTCGGCGCGAGCCCCGAGGCGGGCGAGGTGAGCTTGCACCTGCTGCGCAGCAGTGGCATCGAGATCGGCCAAGCTGCGCTGGAGAACGGCGTTGATGGCTGCAATATCGAAGCGGGGCAGGTCAATTGCGGTGAACTCAGGCTCACGCTGAATGGCGGCGGCCGATTGCGCCGCAGCAAGCCGACGCTCGGCATCCTGCAACAGCTCCGTCACGTCCGGAACCATTGGCAAATCACAAAACTGGTCGACAGTGAAGTTGCCACGTGCAGCGGCTGGGATGGCGTTTCCCTTTTCGCGCAGCTCGCGGTTGTGCTGCTCGATGGCGTCAACATGGGTTATTAAGTTGGCGTTCAACGCCACGCCCTGGGCGCCGAGGATCAACTCATGAAGGTTTTGGCGGTGGCCGGCCTCAATCTCCAGGCCAGAGCAGACGTTGGCAGCGACGAAGGCATCGTCGAACGCGGAAATGGTGGGCAAAGGCGCCGACCATGCGCCATTGTTGAACGTGTGGTCGGCGCCGCCTGCAACATGGACGATGACATGCGGCGGATTAGCAGCACCGAGCCGGCGGCGCTCGCTAATAAATGTGGCGTCACCCTGCGCCAGTGAGCGCAACACCGCCGATAGCGTGGTCTTGCCCCGTCCGTTCTCGGCGTAGATCAGCGTGAGCTTCGCGAATGGCAGCTGTGTGCCGGGCGATATAGCGTCGAACTGACCGATGTTACGGAGGAGGTTTAGCCGTTCAAGCATTGGACCGTCAGATTACATTCTAATCTACAAGAAAGGAAGCCATCTGAGTATGGGTCGTAAATGGCCTTTGCTAAGATTTCTAGACCAATCGGAGTGTCGGTCTGATGGACTTCAAGACTCACTGTGGATGATTGCTATTCTCGGCTCCGCGTCACCTCACAAGAATCAAGCAACTGAATTTTGCGTGAGGTCTCGATGTCCGCATTTGTATATCCGGGTCGGCCTGAAGCGGTATACGACACACAACGGAGACCATGGACGTCCATGCAGAAACGACTGAAGATGCGACGAGATGGTGCATGTGCTTGGATGCTATGCGATGCGGCCACCGGCGCTGATATTGGCGGAATCCAGTACGTGCATGCATCCGATGGCAACCACTACCGGCCATGGCTGCTTGTCGACGGCGCTCGGAGATCTCTTGGCGAGCCCGTACCGCAACTGGCAATGGCAGCGCGTGCCGTAGAGGACACTAGAATTTAATCGGCTCCACGCTCAGCAAGGCTGTGTATTGCTTCTTTGGTTGCCTCACGAGCAGGCCCATGCAAAACCTTCGCAAGCGGACATGGGGCTTCGCGCAGCAAACGCTACTGCCTGCCTTTGCTGGTTTGTCTGCCAAGCCAAACCTACAATCGATACATTGATCGGTGTCGAAGCTCCAAATGTCTGTTGTGGGTGGCGGAGTGGGCTCCAAAGCGCGCAAGAGACTTTCTCCAGGTGACCCTTAGCGGTCTCACAACTGGATGCTCGCGAGTATGGAGGGTACGTCCCGCTTGCACTCCAATCACAACCTAAGCCAATCTCGGCGGCGTCTTCAGCACGAGCGCGTTGAGCGTCGCCGAACCCGTGATCGACTGCGCCGCGCCCCAGGGCTGCTTACCTACTGGTCCGGGTCGAGTTCTGGATATTGGCGAACCACAGGGCGAAGAACTTCCATGTTAAGATGATCCATAAGCTCTGCCAGTCCTCTACGTAGCATTCGGCGCTCGTCGAGGGATTCCAATTTCTCCACGCTGTCCGCAATTGAGCTGACATAAGTGTTTGCTATCATTATCTGCTCGACGAACCATCGAGCGGAAGCTAGATCCAAATTCTGTGGCACCTCACACTCCTAGAAGTATTTGTCGCAACCTGACTTTTCAGCGCACTCTCGGATGCATCGGCGTTGTCTACCGGGCCAATCGTTGCCTGTCCCAGGGAGGCTATCTGGATCGTCTACATATTGATCTCTGCAATCGCTCCTACATATTTGTATTTCGCGCTTGCAACGTTCTTCTTCATTTTCACCGGGCTTCTCTTTGAAGCACTGGTAAAGCAGGATAGCCGCCCCGGCCGCCGCTCCCAACACCGCACCACTTGGACCACCGTATGTTCCGCCCAGCGTGGCGCCAGCGGTTATGGTATTCCGCCCGCTTGGATCAACCAACTGCTGAGGTCGATTTCTAGCATACCCATACACACTCGGCCCATCGACGAAGCCGAGCGGGTCGGGCTGGGTGTAGCGGCCGAGGCTCGGATCGTAATGCCGGTGCCAGTTATAGTGCAACCCCGCTTCGACCTGGAACCACTGCCCGGGGAACCGCGCGTTGAGCGTCGCCGAACCCGTGATCGACTGCGCCGCGCCCCAGGGCTGCCAGACAGCGGTCCACACAGCGGCCTTGGTGCTGTTTGTCATCTTCACCGGGCGGTTGAGGCTTGCCCTTGGGCTTGTCCCGAGGGTGATCGACGCTGACCTAGAATTCACAGTCGAAGCCATTGAAAATGAGGTCGCACGCCACAACTCCTGGTCCGATTAACTTTGGGAAAAATCCATCATTATCCTTGGGCGGAATCAAGAGATGGATCGCCCAGTCGGCGCAAACCGCACTCATCGCCCGCTTCAAGCCAGTGCATTGAAGCAAACGATGAATGTGAACGAATTTTCGAATTCAGGAGATCGATGGCCTGAACCAATGCCCCAAAAGAATCGACCTGCATACCCTGATGCCGGTAGGTGCTGCCATCTAGGCCCAAACCATCGATCTCGAATACAGCGGCCCAATCGTTTTGAACACGCTCTGGCTTGTAAATTCTTACCTCCAAGAGCTTCTCGCCATTCACCGTACGCAACACCAACTGGCGCGTGGCAATCAATTGCTGGCTCATAATCTTTACCTCCCGCAAAAACCAAGCGGCGGAATGTATCGTTTGTTATTGCAGGCGTGAGTTCGCTCTGAAGCCTGATTGTGGCATTGAGCGCGCTTACGCAATATAATTTGGCTCATGCAGCACGCGCGATCTTCACGATCCTGTTCGTCACATTCGTCGTCATCCGGGCAGTCCCGACCGCTCCCACTAGGCGGCTTTCCCCCGCCACCGCGACCACCGCCATTCTTTAGAGCGGTGATTAAAGTGGTCAGGGTCGGAACAACGTAGGGCCTAACTGTAGGCCACACAACGTTCTGAGCGACTAGCTTTATTCCAGGCAACGTCCAGACAAACCGCCCGTCTGGATCGACATAGACCTGCGGAGCACCCCTCACATACCCATACACACTCGGCCCATCGACGAAGCCGAGCGGGTCGGGTTGGGTGTAGCGGCCGAGGCTCGGATCGTAATGCCGGTGCCAGTTATAGTGCAACCCCGCTTCGACTTGGAACCACTGTCCTGGGAACCGCGCATTGAGCGTCGCCGAACCCGTAATCGACTGCGCCGCGCCCCAGGGCTGCCAGACAGCGGTCCACACAGCGGCCTTGGTGCTGTTTGTCATCTTCACCGGGCGGTTGAGGCTTGCCCTTGGGCTTGTCCCGAGGGTGATCGACGCTGACCTAGAATTCACAGTCGAAGCCATTGAAAATGAGGTCGCACGCCACAACTCCTGGTCCGATTAACTTTGGGAAAAATCCATCATTATCCTTGGGCGGAATCAAGAGATGGATCGCCCAGTCGGCGCAAACCGCACTCATCGCCCGCTTCAAGCCAGTGCATTGAAGCAAACGATGAATGTGAACGAATTTTCGAATTCAGGAGATCGATGGCCTGAACCAATGCCCCAAAAGAATCGACCTGCATACCCTGATGCCGGTAGGTGCTGCCATCTAGGCCCAAACCATCGATCTCGAATACAGCGGCCCAATCGTTTTGAACACGCTCTGGCTTGTAAATTCTTACCTCCAAGAGCTTCTCGCCATTCACCGTACGCAACACCAACTGGCGCGTGGCAATCAATTGCTGGCTCATAATCTTTACCTCCCGCAAAAACCAAGCGGCGGAATGTATCGTTTGTTATTGCAGGCGTGAGTTCGCTCTGAAGCCTGATTGTGGCATTGAGCGCGCTTACGCAATATAATTTGGCTCATGCAGCACGCGCGATCTTCACGATCCTGTTCGTCACATTCGTCGTCATCCGGGCAGTCCCGACCGCTCCCACTAGGCGGCTTTCCCCCGCCACCGCGACCACCGCCATTCTTTAGAGCGGTGATTAAAGTGGTCAGGGTCGGAACAACGTAGGGCCTAACTGTAGGCCACACAACGTTCTGAGCGACTAGCTTTATTCCAGGCAACGTCCAGACAAACCGCCCGTCTGGATCGACATAGACCTGCGGAGCACCCCTCACATACCCATACACACTCGGCCCATCGACGAAGCCGAGCGGGTCGGGTTGGGTGTAGCGGCCGAGGCTCGGATCGTAATGCCGGTGCCAGTTATAGTGCAACCCCGCTTCGACTTGGAACCACTGTCCTGGGAACCGCGCATTGAGCGTCGCCGAACCCGTAATCGACTGCGCCGCGCCCCAGGGCTGCCAGACGGCAGTCCACACAGCGGCCTTGGTGCTGCTGGTCATCTTCACCGGGCGGTTGAGATGATCGACGCTCAGTCTAGTTGGATGCGGGCCTACGCCCGCGGGCCACGTCGCCGGTGAGGCGGTGTTGACCGCATCCACGACAGCCAGCGGACGGTCCACCGTCGTCCGCGACGCAAACGTCGGCGCGATCTCAGTCTCGTACAGCCAGACGTATTCCCGCACCGTGCCGGTGGCGCCCGTCGCCCCCCCACCCGCCGTTTCGGCAATCACATTGCCGAAAATGTCGTGCAAATAGTGCGTGACCCCGGCCGGAGCCAGCGCGGTTGCTAAGTGGGCATCCGAAGCGCCAACAAAGTGACTGTCGCGGATCGCGATCTGCTCGTTGGCGTCGTACACGTATGTCGCCTGCGGGATCCCGCCCGCGGAGACCGCCTGCAGAGGCGATTGCAGACGATTAGCTAAGACACCCCAGAGCATCTAAAATCGGTCGAAACCCGTCTAATTCCGCGACATTAATTGGGGTGAGGCCAGCTTTATTCGAAAGGTCAACTTTTGCACCCGCAGCGATCAACAGCTTAACAGCTATAGTTTGCCGAGAGACCACAGCGGCATGCATTGGCGAATTACCGTCCTCATCTTGAGCATTAAGATCGGCACCCTCTTCAGTCAGAAGTTGAATTGCAGCACCATCCCCAAGAGTTGCCATCCAATGCAGCGGTGTTTCTCCAGTTGCCGATCGAGTGCCAATAGACACCTCAAAATCATCCGGCAGATGAGCATAATCCCGAAAATCGAAAAGTACTTCGGAAATTTTCAGCATATTGATTACCACATCGAAGCTACTGACGGACATTGAACGGAGGGTTGCTGCCATAGCGGCACCACATCTGGCCATGATGTTGATGTTTGCAGCCTGGGGGAATTTTCGACTGCGCTTCCTGCCGAGCTTGGGACATTGCGCCAGGTAACGTGGCGCTCCATCCGCGCCCCGTGACGAAAGGCGGACAAGCACCCTTCTCGCAGTCGTCCTCGTTGAAGTACATGACGTATCGACAAGAATAGCGTCCGGGTTCCGGAGGCGGTTTTTTATTCCACTCTTCGACACCCTTCTTCTTGCTATCAGAACTGCTGGACGGAGAACTGCTGGATGGCTGGCTGTTAGTGATGATTTGTCGAAGAATCTCTTTGGCTACAGCAGTGACGACAACTCGAGTAATTGTAACCGTCACCGGGTTGATAACAAACAGCCCCTCCGGATCGACAAACTGCCCTGGCGCACCCCTCACATACCCATACACACTCGGCCCATCGACGAAGCCGAGCGGGTCGGGCTGGGTGTAGCGGCCGAGGGTGGGATCGTAATGCCGGTGCCAGTTATAGTGCAACCCCGCTTCGACCTGGAACCACTGGCCCGGGAATCTGGTGTTCAGCGTCGCCGAACCCGTGATCGACTGCGCGGCACCCCAGGGCTGCCAGACGGCCGTCCACACGGCGGCTTTGGTGCTGTTCGTCATCTTCACCGGGCGGTTGAGATGGTCCACATGCACCCACCACGTCGCCGGTGAGCCGGTGTTGACCGCATCAACCACCGCCAGCGGACGGTCCACCGTGGTCCGCGAGCCCATCGTCGGCGCGATCTCCGTCTCATACAGCCAAATATATTCCCGCACCGTGCCGGTGGCGCCGGTCGCCCCGCCGCCGGCCGTCTCGGCGATCACATTCCCGAAGATGTCGTGGACATAGTGCGTCACGCCCGCCGGAGCCACGAGGCTGTCGCGGATGGCGATCAGGCCAGAGACGTCCACTTAGCCGTCATCTTCACTGCTATGCGGATCGAGATCGGGAAACAATTTGACTACTGTTTGCACGAGCCCCTCGTAGAGCGCAGCTTGCGCTTCGGCAGCCGCTCGGCGAATTCCCTTTCGCACTTCTGGATCGTCTATGTCGTAGCTGATTTCAATGATTTGATTGAATACCTCACCGTATTTCTCATACTGAGCTATGATTAGTTCAGCAGTCGACTTTTTCATTCTGTTGCACTCAGTAAGAGCAACGCTGGGCTTTAGCGCACTTTTTCACGCAAAGCACCCAACGAGGCTGAAGGTTTCGGCCGCTACCTGGTAGATCGTTCGGACGATCGACAACTATGTCCGTGCAGCCCTGTTTGCAGCCACGAATTACTGCCTTACAGCGCTTCTCACGCTCCTCATCCTCTTCTTCGTCTGGCTTTTCCTTGAAGCACTGGTAAAGCAGGATAGCCGCTCCGGCCGCCGCTCCCAACACCACGCCACTTGGACCACCGTAGGCGCCCAGCGTTGCGCCAGCAGTTATGGTATTCCGCCCGCTTGGATCAACCAACTGCTGAGGTCTATTTCTAGCATAAGCAAACACACTCGGCCCATCGACGAACTCCAGCGGGTCGGGCTGGGTGTAGCGGCCGAGGGTGGGATCGTAATGCCGGTGCCAGTTATAGGATGCTCGTGACCTGCGAGCCCGCGTATGTCAGCTTGTAGTCACGAACAAGCGTCGTGTCCGCCAGAACGCGAACGTTCTTTAGCCGCTGGGTCTCAAGATAGACTTGGCCATTGAGAAAATAGCGCCGCTCCGCACCGGCTGCGCGCGGCTCATACACGAAGTCGACCGAGTTGAACGGCGTCAGCCCTTGCCCGTCGTTGCCCGTGTAGTCGACACGGTCGAGCACATGCTCTCCCGTCGTCGTGTTTTCGCTATAGACGTAGAGGACATAGTTTCCGAGCCGGTCCGACAGCTTGTTCAGAGCCCAAACGCGAACCGCAGTCCCGCCGAGAACTTCGACCCGCGAGTCGGCCGTCATGCCGTACTCCAGGATCTCGCCCGATTTGCGCCAGACCCGAAACGACTGCGGTCCCCCGCCGACCGAGCCGTACGACACGACCTTTGAGAACTCCTCGATCTTCGTCCGGTACTCTGTGCCATTCGCACCGTAGGTGCCGCTGACCGCAAGCAGACGCTGGCCGTTGAGGCAGAATTGGTCGTTGGCATCGTAGTCGACCGGATCGATCGTCCCGTCGTTGTAGAGATCGAGCGGACAGCGCGAAATCGAGCTGATGCCGCCGATCGAACCACCGTACCCGACGACACCGTTGCCACCCGGCCAAACAAACTGCAGCGTCAAGTTCGGCTGGACACCCGTCGTCCCGGCCGGCACCGTGATCGGGACGGTGTAGTTGGCGCTGCCTGAAGCCCCAACGCCCGCGTTGCCTGCCGTCGCTCCAACGATTTGCGATGGCGGCAGTATTGGCGCACCGTTCGCATCTGCCGTACCGCCAAAACGAGCATAGGGGTTGGACTGGGCGACAGCTGTCGCACTACTTCCCAATACCGCTGCGAAAAACAAAAATGGTCCTAGCGCGCTGAATCCAGCGCGTGCAAAAATGCCCGCCATCCTCGACACCCTCTCGCAACAGCCCGCTGGAAGACCTACTGGTCAACAGTGGTTGCCAACCCCATAGAAAACGGGGCCAACGAAGCGTGCGACATCATTTGGGTCAAGTCGTCGCAAGGTCGAGTGTGGCGAGCGCGCCGCGCTGAAAAACTTCTTCGATAGTTCGTCTGCAAAGGAGAAAAACGTAATTCTCCAGGTCCAACTTCGCCGAATGAAACGTCGTCTCTCTTGAAGCTTCAAGCGCTTGCTCGCGCCGGCTTCGAAACCGATCTCAATTGTGAAAAGCGGAACTCCTCGCGCACTCTGGCCTCGAGATTTTTTGGCGGTGATGCTTCACGCTTGTGATCATGAACGCTGGAAACATTCACTCCCAGCTCTTCACGTCCCGATCCTCGTCAGCACCTCCATCCGCATTGTCACGCCCAAGTGTAAAGAGATCAAATCGACCGTGTTGTCCGGGACTGCGATACTGATAGACGTTCCCCCAGGGATCGATAATGGCAGTGTCCTTTGCCAGATAGGGCCCACTCCAGGTCTTTGCGCTGGCAGGTGCCTTGATCAACGATTGCAGACCCTCTTCCGTCCGGGGGTAGACACCGTTATCCAAACGATACAGCTCGAGAGCGTTTGAGATGTTTCCGATCTGGACCTGCGCGGTCTGCCCTTTGGCCCGGCCGAAGTAGTTCAGTGCCTGCGGTCCGACCAGGGTTGCCAGCAAAGTGAGGATCGCCATCACGACCAGCAGCTCGATCAGCGAGAAACCTTGATCATGCTGCTCAGAACTGCGACGCTTCACTCTAGCTTTTTCAGACATGATAACTCCCGGAACAAGCACAACACTTCCAGGCTAGATAGACGATCGTGCACCTCAAGCCAAGGTTCAGCCCTTGACGACAACGATCCGTGGCGGCAAGTCGCGACCGATCGGTCGACCGGTTGCATTCGACACAAGACCATCTCTCCAATCCAACTAAAGTCGGTACCGTGCCAATGCTGCCGCAGAATTCTCTAACTGTTTCATGGCCAGCGTACCAAGCCGCGTTCGGATTCGGCTTGGTCTACATGACTATGGCGCTGCCGAAGGTTGTTTTGGGCCATTCTGCAACTGCCAGCACTGCGCTCGTCAGCGCTGGTATCGCGTCAGTACTGATCGCGCTCAGCGTGATTGACATGCGATCGTGCCGCTTGCCGGATGTTTTGACAATCCCGCTTGTGGTGGCTGGCATCGTGATCTCAGACACGCTTGGTTGGGATGACTGGTCTGCCCGAACGATGGCGGCAGCAGTTGGATTTGTTATTCTATATGCTACGCGAGTACTGTACTTTCGATGGCGCAACCATCACGGCCTGGGACTTGGCGATGCCAAACTGTTCGCGGCGGCCGGCGCCTGGACAGGTATTGCGGGACTGCCTGCCGTGATGTTGTGGGCCTGCGGAACAGCGCTCGCGTTCGTATTTCTGTGGAAGTCTCGCGGAACCGTCATTTCTTCATCAACCGCCCTACCCTTCGGGCCTTTTTTAGCGATCGGCATCTGGGCTGTTTGGCTCTATGGGTCACCTGCATAAGCATGCCTATTTCGGCACGAAGCCCGCCGCCAGCGCGACGCACGCGAACGCCGCGAGGATGTCACGTATGTCAAGTTGCCCATTCGCATTTTACGGTAGCGGACAGGCCGAAGTGCAGAATTAGGTCGCCCGCGTGATCCCGCCGACCACGACGGAGGTCACGGCGTTGCGACTGCTACAAGTATCCGCATAGGTCGTACCCAAGCGCGCATCGGACGACTCGCCTCTCCGTGCCATTTCCATGTCGCCGTAGCAGAAAATGGAAATCGCCGGATTCGAAATCGGCGCATGGTATTATCATCAGTTGCCGTCCCGCAGCCTTGGCGCTGCTGGGCAATATGACACCCACCGGAACATCGACGCGATCATCTTAAGGTTCGCTGTTCTACTGGCAGCTGCCAACCCACAAATCGCGACCTCCTTGCACGCCGATGGCAGAAACTGGCCCATCGCGCCCGACAGCTAGCGTCCGCTATTCGTCCAACGCAACGCGCGAAAGAAAATGGTGCTCCTAGCCCAATGCTTCGCCGTCCCAACGCAACGTCCGCTTACCGAAGTCTCGCTGCCATAACATCTGCGCGCAATGCTCTGAAACGACCAATAGCGGCAATTGGCTATCACTACCGGAGAGCTTTGAACCTCGCGACGTAGCCAATTTACCTTCGACCCCGCCTCGTTGATCCTTGCTCAACCTGCTCGCCGACGAGCGTCTCGCGCTGTTCGTCACACTCGTCTATGAAATCCTGCTGCAAGACCCGGACTTGGAAGCGGCGCGCTTTCAGATCATCGATCTCAGCGCCATTAAACCCGGTGAAAAACGTTCACTGCGCGTGATCGATGCCGCCGATATTCCACGTCTGCCGGCGGAGCGTGTTCGCGCCATGCTTGAAGTCTTCGCCGAAGGGTATTTCCGCGCTCAAGCTGAACTGGCTTCGAAACCGTCCACCGACAGCAAGGAAAGCGACGGCCCTCACCCCGACCAGTATGATTTTTTTGATCCACTCGGAAAAAGATGAACTCCTTCTGGAAGAAGCTCTCTCTTCAACGTGCTCTGCGTAAACCCACCATAACGCAACTGAATGCGATTTCTGAGACCCACACGAGACCCAGAGAGTTTTTAAAATGAGACCCAGAAACCGCTAAAGGCTTGAATTTATTGGCGCGCCCGAAAGGATTCGAACCTCTGACCCCCAGATTCGTAGTCCGAAAAAGTGCCGTAACATGGACAAACATGACGGCACATCAGAACTAGTAAAACGCCTAAATATCAACAAATTATAGCGTTATAAGGAGACATGGCGCCACCCTGTGACACCGCCTGTTCTGCGTCCATATTGCGTCCACGGCTGACCCTCGGACTCATATGCTCAACGATCTTCTGATCCGCAAATTGCCCGTACCGGCGGCGGGCGTCGCACAGCATCCCGACGGCAAACTGCCGGGGTTCGGCGTGCGCGTCACGGCCAACGGCGTCCGGTCCTTTTATCTGGCCTATCGCCATCAGGGGAAGAACCGGCGTCTCAACCTCGGGCGATACCCGACCACGTCTCTCCAGAAGGCACGAGGCAAAGCCTACGCCGCGCTCTCTGAACTTGAAGACGGCCGGGACCCGAGCGGTCACATCTCGAAAACGGAGACGTTCGCCGGGGCGGTCGATGCCTTTGTCTCGAACCATTGCCAGCGACATAATCGATCCAGCACGGCCGCTGAGACCGAACGCCTGCTCAAGGTCTACTTCCTTCCCGGTTGGAAAAACCGGAAGGTTGAGGCCATCACCAAGTCGGATGTGACGGAGGCGCTTGAGCCCGTCATCAAACGCGGCGCGCAGGGAGCAGCCCGGCACGCCTTTGCTGCCATCCGCAAGATGTTCAACTGGATGGTCGAGCAGGGCATGCTGGAAATCAGTCCGTGTACCGGCATGAAGGCGCCGGGAAAGCCCGGCAGCCGTGACCGCGTGCTCTGCGACGGCGAACTCGCACTGGTCTGGACAGCCGCTCTCGATATCGGCCTTCCTTTCGGGCCGATCGTTCAACTGTTGATGCTGACGGCACAACGGCGGGGCGAAGTCGTTGCCATGGCATGGGACGAGATCGACGAAGCTCGCGCAATCTGGACCATACCGGGCGAGCGCACGAAGAACGGCAAATCCCATGCGGTGCCGTTGTCGGCGGCTGCGCTCAAGATACTCTCGCGCGTTCCAAGATCGAATTCGCCTTATGTTTTCCCGGCACGCGGCAAACCAGACCAGCCTTACGCCGGTTACTCGAAGGGCAAGCGCGAGCTCGACGCCGTCGCCGGCCTGCACGACTGGACGCTGCACGATCTCCGGCGTAGTGCAGCGACCGGCATGGCCAGCCTTGGGGTTGCGCCGCATGTTGTTGAGCGCGTACTCAACCACGTCTCGGGAACGTTCGCGGGCGTGGCAGGCGTCTACAACCGGTTCAAGTACGAAGATGAGATGCGCGAGGCGCTTAATCTCTGGGAACGCCATGTCATCAAATGCACAGCGCGCCCTTAGAATGAGCACTGGGCCTCGCGCGATGCACCGATGCAAGAACGAGCGTAGATGGCGATAACCGAATACACCTTTCCTGTTGCGCCTGCGGACACCGGCTACTGCGTATTCCCGGCGGTGCTGGAGGACGATCCGTTGGTGCTGTTTCATGCGACCCCGGCCGTTAACTTCGACGCCATCATGAAAGATGGCTTCAAGATCCCCGATCCCAACGGAACTGCCGGACTACCCTCAGTGTCGTTCGCAAAGCGCAGTGTGTCGTCGCTGACGCACGCAATGGAAACGCGAAGCAAACATCCGGGAGCTTGGTGCATCTTCGCTGTGCGCTATTTGGCGCTGGATGGGGTAACTGAAAACTACAGCGATATCCATGATTGTAAGCTCGACCCGCACCCTGAGATAATCGGGTACTGCATCGTACCTGCCACTTATAATCACGTTTGAAACCGCTCAAGGCACCGGACGATCACATCTCGTTGCCAAAATCCCAGCCGGGATTCTGCCGCCGCCATTCCTCCATCTGCGTCTTGATCGCCGCAACCCGAGACATCTGGACGGGCGAACGGGTGTTGACAGCTTCGTTGAATTTCTCGGATGCCGGCACATCGGGCTGAGGCGGAGCTGGCAACGCGCGAGACTGCTTGCGCTCCGCGAGCAGTGTTTCCCTGGCAAGATCGAATGTCACAACAAACCGCAACTGGGATTCGTGCTCGCTTCTTGCCAGCTTCCGTTCTTCTGCCTGTCTGTCGCGAAGCGTGTCGAACCGATGCTTGTGCTGCTGCCAGATGCGTTCAGAGATCACCTTCTTCTCAGACTTCTCCGACCGCGCGAGGTTGCGCCGCTCCTTGTCGTGGACCGCTTCAACCCGTTTCATGAGCCTGTCGGGCCTCAGGATGAGGCCCGCCATTTGTCTTAAGGTAAGGCGCTTGCCATCGCCCAACCGCTCGCGGTTCCTGAAGACGAACACGGCCCGCTCGAACGGATGCGTGGCGTCCTGCGCAAGCGATCTCTTCTCCTTATTGTGGGCGCGATAGAGGTCGCGCCACAGCGGACGGTAGCGGTCGGATACGGTTGTTCTCGCATGGTCCACGGTGGCATGCGTTGAAACGTCGAGGTTGTCGCGCTCCTGAACCTGTCGTTTCCAAAGCTCATCAAGATTTGCAGTCGCCTTGCCTGGAAGGAGCGGCGCGATTTCCTTCCTCAGCTGTTTCATTCGGTCGATGATGTCTTTGCGGTCGAGCCAGTCCTCGCGCTGTGCGGATTTGTGCTTCACCGGGACGTAAGGCGGGGCATTTTGAATCTCGTCGAGACTAGCGCGCAGCAGCTCAGCGGACCGTTTTGCGATCTGAATGTTGTCGCGTGCCTCGTTGTTCTTGATCCGCTGATCGATATGGATGCCGTGTTGTTTTTCGTAGGCCTCCGCCCAACGGGACAGATGTTCCTTTGTGTACTTCAGCGGGGCGGTCATCCCGGTATTGGGATGGACGGTGTTGACGATGATGTGCACATGCAAATGATCCTTGTCGCTGTGCGCTGCCATCAGCGCCTGATGCTCATCGAGCTTGAGAGCCTTCAGGCTCGACAGGGCCGTCTCCCGCATGTGCTCAGGGCTTGGATTGTCGCTCGCGGCCCAAGACAGCGTGTAGTGGAGGACCGGCTTTGTGTTCTTGCGCCCGCGCGCGTCCTGCCCGGACTGTTGCTTGAGCAACGCCTGGTCGCGGGCGACGGTGAACATCTCCGACCATGCGTTTTCGGGTCGGGAGAGGAGATTGGCCGTCTCTGCCCAAAGCACCCGGTCAGTCGTGTCCTTGCCCGCGTCGTGCAGGATGTACCTGCACGCTCCTTTGAAAGACGTGCCGCGCTTGTGCAGGCGAGGGATCATTGGACGGGTTCCTCGGGCTGAGGGCTTCGGCGATCTGTTGCACGAACATCTTCTGTGGATCGGGCAACTGTGGCGGTGTGGCAGACACCTGCTCGCCGAGTACACGCAGCAGGTCGCGCGCCTGGCGATAGGCGAACTGCACATCCGGCGGGAGATTGCTGTTCAGGGCATGGGCAACCTGATTGACGTTATTGCCGATGCGGCGCAGCTCCTGCAACAGGGCCGGGTCCATCGGCTCTGGTCCGCGCGTGGCTTCGACCTTGCCATCGCAGACCAGCCGTTCACAAAAACCGGATACGCTCAGACCGGCGCGGCGGGCATCGATGGTACAGCGCAAATGCTCATCGGGCGTGAGCCGTATCGTGACGGTCTTGCTGCGCGGAGCAGTCGCGTGTGTCCGATGCCTCGGCATCCTTCAGGCCTCATCAAGGTTGGGTTCGGGGCGCGGGAACCGCGCCCTGACCGGAGGGGTCCGGGGGAGTGGCGGAGCACTCTCCCCGGCGAGTGGGATTTGCAAACGATTGCCGCGTAAGCGATGCAAACGATTGCAAATCCACATCTCGCTACCCCACGCTTTAGGGTGCTGCGTATTCGCAAACGTTTCACCCGTGGTTTGTAATTTATTCCCAAGTTTTTCGTTTTAGCCATTTGTTTATTTTTCATACGATCATTGCGAAACATGGCAATACCCCGCAGGTCATAACGGCTCATGCCAAAACTTTTCCAATAACGACGATTATGATAATGCGCGCCTGCGTGCGTATGCGCGACGGCGCGAGCAGGTCTAAATCCAACGCCGACAACGCGGCGTAGCCTGGCGTCGGCAAGAATAATTTGAGCGAGACTTCGCGATACATCGCGTGGCGCTACTGCACATCGTTGAACATGGCGAACGTTTACAGCCTGACTTGCGATTGATACTTTTATCGAATTGCCGGGCCGTGCTGCGTTCGCCCGTTTCATCTCAAGGAGACAAGCGAATGCTCGACGGAGAGTTTCCGCCGCGCGGCTCCGGCGTTCCCGGCCGACTGGAATCCCCGCCCTCTGCTGTATGGGCTCATCCATGGACGCTCGGCGCGGGCTGGGATTGGAAGCCGGGCATGGTGCTGCTTGGATCGCATGAGAAGCGTATCATCGGGTTCGATGACGACCGGCACGTGGTGACCGTTGCGGGCAGCCGCGCTGGCAAGTCGTCGACCGTGCTGATCCCTAACCTGTTGCGCTATCCGGGCTCGATCGTCGTCCCCGATCCCAAAGGCGAGCTTGCGCTTGCGACAGCAGCGCAACGAGCCCGAATGGGCCAGCGGGTGATGATCCTCGACCCGTTCAATGTGACGGGGCTGCAAACGGCCTCGCACAATCCAATCGCGGAGCTCGGGCAGGGGCGGCCCGAGCATGTGGCAGCGGACGCAGCGCAGCTAGCGGACGCGCTCATCGTTTCGAATGCCAAGGACCCGCACTGGACGGACAGCGCCAAGAACCTGCTGCGGGGAATCGTCCTGCATCTGCTCTCGACGCAGGCGAACGTCACGTTGCGCGAGGTCCGGAGGTACCTCTGCGCAACGCCGCCGGAGCTCAGCGAACTGTTTTCGGCAATGACAGAGTCCAATGCCTATGACGGCGTGGTGGCCAATATAGGCGCATCGCTGCTGGGCAAGCTCGAAGCGGGCGGGAGAGAATTGCAAAGCATTCTCTCGACCGCGCAGGAGCAGACGGCGCCGCTCGATGACATTGTCGGTATGACGGAGACGAGTGATTTCCGGCTGACTGATCTTCGGTCGGGCAAGCTCACTTTGTACCTGGTGCTGCCGGGTATGCGCATGGGGACGCATTACCGCTGGCTGAGGCTGGTGATCCAGCTGGCGTTGGCCGCGATGGAGCGCGCACCTGTGCCGCGCGGGCAGCTGCCGGTGTGGTTCGTACTCGAAGAGTTTCCGGCGCTCGGCCACATGCGATCGATCGAGACCGCCGCCGGCCTCATGGCCGGGTTTGGCGTCAAGCTGTGGAGTGTTCTTCAGGACCTCACACAGCTTCAGACGCACTACCCGAAATCCTGGGAAACGTTCATGGGTAACGCCGGGGTCGTGCAGGCCTTCGGCAACGCGGACATCACGACGACCGAGCATCTTTCGAAGATGCTTGGGTCGACGCAGGTGATGGAGCGACAGGACATCCGCGTGTCGGCAAGCGCGATGAGCCAGGGCGACAGTGGACGGCGTGAGCACGTCCGCAATGTCCGCCTGCTCGATGCCAACGAGATCACGCGACACTTCTCGCGCGAGTCAGGAAGACAGCTGATCCTCGTGCCGGGCCGTCCGCCGATCTATATGCAGCGCCTACAGATCCCGAACTGACAAAGAAGGAGGATCAGAACGATGTACCGATTTTATACTGATGCGTTCGTGCTTGAGGATGATGAGTCGGTGCTGCACGCGGCGACGGTCCGGTGGTCGCAGGATCGCGCCGAAGACTCCCAGTTCCTGATGCAGCTGCAGATGCTGATCGTAGGCAGCGTGTTCGCGATCATCTTCCTTCTGTCGTTCGAGCCGCGCGAAGCTGCGGTGATGATACAGGCTGCGATCGGCCTCGCAGCCCTGGAAGTTCTCATTCTGCTATTCGGTCACCGGCTTTGTACGGTGCACCGCAAGCTTACCTTCCATCGCGATGGCAGCGTCGTGATGCCAGGCGGTTGGTTCAATCGGGAAACAGTCGTGGGATACCATGACGCGGGTACCACGATCCAGGCGCAGCAAACGGAAGTCCTGAAACCGGAGCAGCATCGCCCGAAAAAGTTTGAAGTCTGGCTCTACTTCGCGGAAGGGCATTCATTTCCGATCGCCGAAGAACTTTCACAACAGCAGGCACACGAGGTGACCGTGCAGCTGACGCGCGCCCTTCAGTTGGTGAAATCCGCTATGGCCCGCTTGCCGCAGGATCGTATGGGCGACAAGCCCAACTGGGGCTACGCGACCGTCGAGTAGGAAGAACCGGCCTGCCGGCTACGGCGCCGTGTGATGGCGCGCCGGCAGGCCGGTTCTCTATCCTACAACCTCCCCGCCAAACGTCTCGATGCAGCCATAGCGATTGCGGAAGTCGAATAAGGCTTTCTCGGCGTCGTCTTCATAGAAGCCTCGGTTGAGGCTTTCGCGGTAGCGGATCGACGTTTCGAAGAGATCGATGACCTTCATTGCTTCGGTAAGTTTGGCTCGCAGTTCTCGGGACGTCATGACGCGACCTCCCAGCTTCCTGTTTCGATGCAGCCATTGCGGTTGCGGAAGAAGGTTTCCCCGTCGAGATCGTAAAGGTCATCGGCCCGGAAGATCTGGCGCTCGATGCGTGCCTCGTAATCGTCGTCGGCGGTGGCGCGGGAGGAAGGGGAGGGGGTCATTGCTGACCCCCAGTGCCGGTGACTTCGGCGTCCTTCTCGGTGTTGAGGCGGATGGCGACGCGGCCCTGACCTGCGGGATAGGCATCGAACACGAGGCTGAAGCCCTGCTTGTCCTTGTGCTGCCAGGCGGCGCCGATCTTGGTCCAGTACTCTTTTTCGTCGTCGCCCTGGATGACATAGATGCTGTGGGTCGGACGCTTGGTCGGTGGGTTGTCGGTCATGATGTACTCCGTTCTTGGTTTCGAGGCGCGGGCACAACGCCCGTCCTGATGGGACCGAACAAACCGCGTCCGCGGAGCGGGTCAGACGGGCAACACGGGAGCGCCCGGGTCTCCCCCGGGGCGCGAATGGAGCGGGCAGCCCGTTGACCCATAGCGACCGGATGCGGTTAGGCCCCATCCTTGAAGGACGGGCGGAGCACCGCGCCGGGATCAATCGCGAAGAACGGTTTTCATGAGTGCGGCAAAGACCGAATGTTCTGCGCTGACGGCGCGCCATCGACTGCGAAGTCACACTGTGCTGGACCGAGGAGACACGCGGCGCAGGGGCAACATGCGCCTTCGAAAGTGGAGCCGGATTCCTCAAGGATTTGGAGCGCCGGTTTCCGCCGAACAATCGGAACGCCAGTAAATTCGGGCTGGTTCAGCATGGCGAATTTGTGATCCGGCCTTCCGACCGCGACGTCATTGCTTTTCGACTGCGCTGCGCACGATTAGCTTCCGCACGATGCATGCAGCGGAGAAACGCGGATGTCATCTCAACTCTCACGACGACATTTTATCGGCAGCGGTATCGGTCTTGCGGGAATGTCGCTGACGCTCGATCCGAGAATCACCTGGCTGCGCCCGGCCACTGCAGGAACAGACGCCAGTTCATTCGTGGCTAACCACATGGCGCGGCTCGAAAGGTTTCATGCGCGCTTCCTGGAAGCCGATAATGCCGACCTCGCCAGCATCGAGCAGTTCCAGGATTGGCAGAGGCAATACGATAGGCTTGTCGGCGCAGCCGACACCGTTCGTAAAGCAATAACAGACGACACCCCGGACCGCGACGCGCTCGTCCAGAAGGCGAGGACGTATGTCGAGCCTTCCTGTGGGCGAGCGATCCTGTACTGGCGGCCGATAGAGGACATGAGCCAACCGTTCGAAGGTCGCATTTACACATTCTTCGCGGCGCGAACGGACTGGATTTGCAGTATCGCGCAACGCGCTTGCGACCCCGACATCGATTTGCGGGTCTCTGCCGTGGTTGACGCAAGCAGTGCCGTGCGCAGCGCCATGCCGGCGACGCGCGGCGACCGCTCCGCCATGCGGCGCGTGATCGAAGCGTTTCGCAACGACGACATGGTCGACGTTTCCATTGTTCGTGGCTCGCTTGAGGAACACCAGGTTCGCAGCTTCCGCGACTGGGCGCGCCCGTGCGGAAGCTTCAACTGCAAACACTGCGAGGCCTGGCTTAATAATGTGGAGGACTTGACATGACAGCATCGAGCGTAACCGGCCATAGCGGCGTCCCAACGATCAGTCGCAGGCAACTCTTCAAGGGCAGCACCGCCTCGGTGGTCGCGTGCACCGCCGCGACAGCGGTTTCGCTCAGGTTTGCGGCAGCACCGGCAGCGGCGCAGCCTTTGCCGCTGTCCTACAAAGGCATGTTCAACGACATCATCGATGTCTGCGCGCGGTACCATTGGACGACGCGTGCCGCAGTCCTTTCGGAAAGCCGTGAGCGTCACGTCGTAAAGGCGCGACAGGCCGCCATGTATATTTCCCGGCGACTGACGCGTCGATCCCTTCCGGAAATCGGCCGACGCATGGGCGACCGCCTTCACACGAAGGTTCTGTATAGCGACAGCAAGATAACGGCGCTGGTCGAGCGCGATCCCATCACGCGGCAATCGATGGAACGGCTGACAGATGCCTGCCTTGCCATCGCGCGGTGGCGGATTGCAGAGGGCGCTGAGACCGGGGAATACGTGGGATGATCACGCCCCTGACGCGTCGGGCCTTCGTTCAAACGGCGTCCTGCGGAGCAGGCGCCGTCATCGGCTGCTGCACTTTACGTTCATTGCCCGCGCCGGGCGAAGCCCGGTTCGTCGATTTGGCAGACACATGGCGACAGACGACGCAGCGGTACTTGCACGTCGTGCGAAGCCGGGTAGGCGGGGCGGCCTTTCTGGCTGCACGCAACGCGGCGGCACGCGCCTCGATACGGCTTCTCGATGCCGCGAGCGAACTGCCCCGCGACGTCCTCGTCAAATACTACGTGCTTTACGAAAGCATGCACTTCACGTCCTTCGATCTGGACTTTTCGGAATCGCGGTTCGATGCCTGGTGCAACGACGCGGCGCGCGAAGCGAAGGCATTCGGCCTGACCGTCTCGCCATTCTGGTGGACGATGCGAAGCGATCCCAATCCTCGGATCAATGGCACGAAAGAGAAATCGACGACAGACTGGAACGAGGTGAGACCATGGCTGATCCGGCGCTAGGCAACACCGTGCGGCCGGCGACGTCTCCGCCGTGGCTCCCGCGGAAGGCGTTGATGGAGGTTGCAAAGGGCAACCCCAAAGCCGCGGACGCGGCGCGGGCGCTGTCCAAAGCCGCGCGCAAGTTCGAGCGGCTCGATGGAGAATTCAGGATAGGAACTACCTATTCATGGACTGTCGCTTATGAGGAACTGCTCGATTTGGCGGAGCATGTTCGATACCTGCTCAAGCGACCTAGGACTGGCTATGAACGCGACCTGCTCGCCTGGTCTAAGCAGGTCTCACCCTCGAAGGGCGAGATCGCGAGCAGGCCATGGGAGCCTATTGAAGGCCTGAGTCCTCACCTTGCGTGGCTGCAGGTTCTTTTCGAAGCTGCGCTGTTTCGCGCGGCGCGTGCATGGCTTCCTTTCTCATGGGTCACCTTCAACGGATACCAAAATCCATTGTGTGAGCATCAGAAGATATATCTCGCTCTCCACGACGCAGACTGGCGCCTGCAGCAACTCACCTACCATATGATCTGGCGCGCGATACCCTGGAACGAGGCCGACAGGCTGCTGATCCGCCGCGCCCACCAGACGAGACGACTGGGAATCAAGGTCTTTCGCCTTAAGTATCGGCGCGCCGTTCGCAAATGGGAGCGCGCGCAAGGGCTTTACCTGCCGGAGCGGAGCATCCGGAAACCGGAACGACTGAGAATGATCTGGCTCAACTACGACACCGGAAACCCGCTCATGAAATTCCCCATCTCCGAGAGATCGCTGAACAAGCTCGTCCTGAGGTATCTGCCCAATGACTGAGCTGACGCGCCGACAAATCGGGATAGGCGCACTATCGCTGCTGGCAGCGTCAGCCTTCCCGGCGACGTTTGCAAAGATCGTGGCATCGCTCGATGCGGGTGACCAGTTCGAACGCCACCAGGGCGAATGGATACGAGAGATTGCGGAGCTCTACGCTGAATTTCGCCGCGTCGATCGCGATTTCTTCGTCGACCAGGATGCGCGAGACACGTTTCCGCTTGCGCACTATGAGCTGGCAAGCCAATCGCAGACCTTGCGGATCGACCCGCTTGGAGACCGGCACACGAAGTGGGCCATCCGCTCGTGGATTGATACGCTCTATCCGAGTCCCGCAGTGCGCGCATTTCACGTACACCAACCGCTGCGTAACTTGAGCAAGGCATTCGCCGAACGACAAGCGGAGCTGGATGCTGTCACAGACGAGCTGGGCGAGGCCGAATATCTAGGCGCATTGTATTGGCACCGGACTTCCTGGGACTCGATTTCCAGCCAGGGCTACTGGACTTCGATCCAGACCAGGGTCGACAAACTTCTGCGCAGGCAGGACAGGGTGTCATCAACCTTCTCTTCGGGGCTGACCGTGGAAACCCACGACGACAAGACCGCGGCGTACCGCGCATCAATGACATACCAGAGCCATTACTGGGAACGTAAGCTGAATGCGCGCCGGACCTGGCGGCTTCGGAATCATGCCGGAGCTCCATCCCACATCCGGGCGGCGATTTCCCGCTCATCAGGGCCAACCGCCTGAAGGTAGATTGCCGTCGTGCTCATGCTCGCGTGTCCCAGCCATCGCTGTACGAAGTTCAACGGCACACCGGAGCGAACGGCGTGCAGACCGAATGCGTGTCGCAGACCCTTTGTCGTCGCATGCGGGCCGGAGCGAATACCGGCTGTGCGCATCATCTCCTTCACTAGCTGCCAGGCTCGAACGCGGCCGCAACGCCATAGCCGGTCTTCTGTGCTGGAGCACTTTTCAGCCAGGACGACCAGATCGGACAACACCGCATCAGGCACCGGGACTTCGCGTACGACAACGAACTTCGATCTCTTCTTGAGGCTGCGGAAAGCAATCACGCCCTCCGCCGGGCGCAACGAATCCGGTGTCAGCGCCAAAGCTTCAGAGACCCGGCAGCCAGTGTGCGCAAGGGTCAGGCAGAGAAGCTTCAGCGCAATCGGCGCCGCCGTGGCCGCGCTGATGAACCGACGACGCTCGGCCGCGTCCAGATACTTCCGGGCGCCGGTCGCGGTGTGAAGACTGAGGATGCTCTGTTGTGGTGCCTGCATGTGCGTGTCGGAGGCGTCACTGCAGAGTCGGAAAGTGGGTGTGTGCATTTGACAGTGTTGGGCATTCTGTTGCCTCCCGCCCCACACCAATTGCCACGTTGATCGAAAGTGCTGTTTTCCCGTTTCTGCTTTGACGCTTTAACAGGATAGCTCGAAGTTCTGCTTTAAAACCAGCAACGTAAACAGAGTGCCCAATTCTGTTTCATGCGCGCCCCTGCAAAACAAGTGACGACCTTTCCATAGTGTCGTCTGATCCCGAACAGGGGGGAGCCCGGAAGATGCGAGACCGGATTGGCGCCGCGATAGTCATCGCGGCCTTGTTCAACACGAGCGCAGTTGCTGAAGAGCAGATCCAGTGGAAGCAGGTCGCCAATATCCCGAAGGGCGCCAATCTCGCGCCCGGCGTGACTTGGGAGGTGCTGGGCATCGCGCCCGGTGACAGTTACGAGACCGTGCGGCCTCGATTAGGCGCGCTCCTCGCCGAAGACATCACGGCGAAGCCGACACTCGACAAAGCGACCGCGGCAATGATGGGCCAGGACCTCAGCGGGCCGCTAGAGGAAGTCAAAATGAGTATCATGCTTCCTGTACCCGGCGGGCAAGGCATCAAGGCCACGTATGTGGAGCGCATTGAGCTCAAGCGGCAGCTCAAGGGAACCGGTCAAAAGACCATCGATGACACGCTTACGTTGCGTTTCAGCACGCCTGCATCCGGCCATCAGGTCATCAGCATCACACGCGGGATCTTTTACTACGAGCATACCGATCAGGTGCGCATCAGCGAGATGATCAAGAGCATCACGCAAAAATTCGCGGCCACGCCCCGGATCGATAAAAGTGAGAAGTCGACGATGCTCAAGTTCATTGCCAACAATGGAAAGCCTTTCACGCCGGTCAACGTCCTCGAGGAATGCTACGGCAGCATGGGCATGGATCTGAACGGGATCGAAGGCATCAATCCGACCGGCAACTGCGATGTGGTTCTGGAAGTCGCCTTTACGCACGGTATATCCGACGACCACGCGTCCCACATTTCCTTTCAGCTGTTCGACTATGCGCGCGGCAAGGAGAACATCACGGCGGATCGCGGCTTCATCGACGCTTATGTCAATGACGTGCGCAGCCGCACGGCGGGGCAGGCCCCTAAGCTCTAACTGATGACTGCGTGAGGCGGCCTTCCCCTGCCTCACGCAAGCAGTTTTCGGGCGGATTGCTGACCCCGAACTGGCCGCTTGAAATTTCCCGTGGGCTGATTAATGCTGTATACTGATAGAACGCCGACCTAGGGGGAATATTGCCGACTGCCACTGCCGAAACTCAATCTCAGGACACCAACAAGAAGCCCAGCCACATCGCCTACACGACGCGCCAAAGCGGCGAGAAGACATTCTGGAACGCGTGCGGAGCCGCATGGGCCCATAAAGACGGCAAGGGCTTCCGCATCAAGCTCGACGCCGTGCCGGTCAACGGCGTGATCGAGCTCCGGACCAACGATCCGAAGACACCGAACGACAACACCCCGATCGACTGGTCCAATTTCTCAGACGTCTCCGGTCAATGATACCGTCGCGAATACCAGCTGAGATGCTGCGTAAGGCCTTGCTGGCGATGGTTGGCTTGATGCTCATGTCAGCATCGGCACTTGCCGCGACTCCGGCATTCAGCGTCCACAAGAACGGAACGGCGCAAACCGTCGTTGTTGACACGCCAACCAAACTGACGTGGTCGACGGAAGTCATCGACACCAACACAAACTTCGCGACTGACCAGTTCACCCCCACGGTCGCGGGCAACTATCTCATCGTCGCTTCCGTGCAATGCGCGCAACCCGGAGCCTGTGTCCCGGCCATCTACAAAAATGGCGCGCTCTACGCTGCCAGCCGTCAGACGAACCAAACCTTCGCAGATCAATCGCCTCAGGTAAGCGCAATCATTAGCATGAACGGCTCGACCGATTACGTCGAAGCCTTCGCGACCTCGTCGGGCTCATCCATTGGCGGAGTAGCAACGCAAACTTATTTCAGCGGCTCTCAGATAGATGGGGGAGGAGCAGGTGGAGGCGGCGGTGGCACGCGTGCCCATGCGCGATTTAACGGCACCACGGCAGCAGTAATTCACAGCTCAAACGTCTCCGGCATCACGCGCAACAGCGCGGGGCGCTATACGCTGACATTTACGACAGCCTTGCCCAATACGAATTACGTAGTTCTGGCGACCGCAGAGAATCCCTCGAGTGATGCTCGCATCCTCAACGAGACGACGAACCGCACGATGACTAGTTTTGTTGTTCAGTTCCAGAACACCAGCGGCACCGCCGTCGATCCGGACTTTGTGGATATTGCTATACTCGGAGAGGCGACCGCGGGAAGCGGTTCATCTCAGTGGTCCGATGGTTCCGCTGGCGCGATCTACTACAACGCGGGCAACGTCGGAATCGGGACGACGACGCCGGGCGCCAAACTTTCAATCAAAGAGGCAGGTACGGGGCATATTAATATGGGCCAGCTGAGCGGTAACACGCTCTACGGCGCACTTGGCTTCTCGCAGACTTCCGGGGCAGTGACAGCGGCAAACTATTCTATGGTCGGTGAGGGCTCTAATACCCTTATAAACCGTTCAACTGGTGGCATAATCGAATTCCGCGAGAGCAACGTCGGGCAGATGACCATCGCAGCCGGAGGCAACGTCGGCATCGGGACGGCCTCTCCGGATACCAAGCTCGAAGTCGCAGGAACTATCTCGGCAACCATCATCGTCGCCGCACCGCCGATGATGATATTGGCGGATGAAAAGGCATCCGGAACGGCGGGAGGGACATGCACGGCCGGCTCATGGATGACCCGAACGCTCAATACGGCACGGGAGAACTCCATCACCGGAGGGTCGCTAGCAAGCAATGAGGTGACGTTGCCTGCCGGCAAATATCTTGTCCGTGCCCGTTCGCCCGGTTTGGGCAATAACCGCTTCCAAGCCCGACTTTTCAATGTGACCGATGGGACGGCGATAGCCTATGGCACGAGCGAGTACGGTTCGAGTACGGCTCCGCTGACGCAACAGGAATCGTGGGTAATAACAACTTTCACGATCGCGGCACAAAAAGTCATTCGGATCGAGCACAGGTGTCAGGTAACACAAGGAACAAACGGGTTCGGTATTGAAGCCAACTTGGGTGGTACGGAGGTTTATGCCACCCTCGAAATCACCAAGTTCCAGTAGTCGAGCGTGAGTTTGAACCAACACTTCATGCTCTGCGACTACTTTAACAGCGAAGGCAAACGGGTCGAGCGCATCTATATCGCGACCGATGAAAGCGACGACGCGGCAGACAAGCTTCGCTTGACGATGAGACGACAGAACCTCGCGCTTCTGCATGATGTAATCTTTGCCGAAGCCGCTATCTCAGGCGCAACTACCAGCCTCGACGACGCTGCCCTGGCTCTCAACACGCTGCTTCACGAGGTCGCCGACGCACGCATGCCTCTCGCCGAAGCAAGAGAAATCGCCGCCATAGGCATCAACTGCCAAAAGCCGGTTGCCATCGAAGACATCATTCCTGCGCTTGAGAAGGAATACGGCGGCTTTGCCGTAAGCTGGGCGCGGGGAATATTCAGTCACTTAACACTAGGAAATCCGTACATTCACTGAGCGCATCAGCCTGGTGGCTGTAGAGCCCTGAGGTAGGCTGCTGCCTCGGATGCCTTTGCAGCGGCGGTGAAGATCGCCCGGCTATCCGACTTGAGAAGCTTGAGCCACTGCGCCAGGTACTGCGCATGATCGGCCCGGACGTCCTGCGTGATGCCCAGTTCCGCGCAAAGGATCGCTGAACCGATCTCGGCCACAAGCTCTTCAGCCGCGTAGGCGTTGTCACCGAAACGCTTGCCGAAATCGCGGTTGAGGCGGTGCTTGGCACCCGACCAGTGCGTCAGCTCATGAATGAGAACGGCGTAGTACCCCTCGGTCCGCGTCATCGTTTCGGTGCCGCAGAACAGCTCCTCGCTCGGCATGTGGATGCTATCGGTTGAGGGGCGAAAGAAAGCGCGTTCGCCACCATGTGCGATGACAGCGCCCGTTCCGCTGACGAAACCGTCAACACGAGCGATGCGTTCGACGGGACCAAGAGAGGGTGCTGCATCCGGTGCGGTATATCCTTCGACCTGGTCGGCGTTGAAGACCCACGATGCGCGCGCAACGCGGCGCTTCCCGTCATCGTCGGCGGACTCAGGATCGGGAGCAATCTCGTACTGCTTGTAGAAGACGACGAGCGATGAGCGTTCGCCCTTGCGGACCTGGCAATCCATCTCAAGCCATTGCTTGTAAGTGGCCCAGACCGGTTGGCTGTACCCAAGGCATTCGGCAGAGACCCACAGATTGACGACGTTGATGCCGTTGTAGGCTTTGCCCGTCAGCGCGTTGACCGGCATGAACATCGGACCCTGCGATCGGCGCCACGGAAGTGTGGGCTTTCCCGGATCGGATTCGATTGCGGCGACGAGCTTGTCGGTGACTTCGGCATGGATGTCGCGGCGCGGTGTTTCGGTTGATGCATGAGTTCGCATGAGATCGGCCCTTCGCTTTTCCCGGACCGCCCTGAGTGGCGGTCTCGATGCCGGGCGAAGGCGACGGCGGATGAGCGGATGCGGAACCGAGCCGGGAGGCGAGGCGGCCCGGCCTGCCGGAAAGCCGAGGGCGTGAGCCCTTGAAGCATGCGCGCGCCGGCGCAGCATCGGCATCATGAAAAGACCGTCACTGGCGGGAGTGCGGAAAGTGAACGCAGCTCGATCGATGGAAGAGATGAAGCTGTGTGCCGCTAGGGCCAGCCGAGACGCGGATCGAAAGTGGTAGAGGGAAATGCGGACGCGTTGCGCGTGACGGAGCTGAACACAGTGGCTCGGACATCCAGAACCGGCGGCAGCTGCCGTTTGGCGGCCCCGTCAAAATCTTGCATCACGTCTACGGAATTCTTGCCGCCGCCAGCCCTTACGCATCTTCAGTACGGCATGCAGGCTGGCAGCCTGCGTAAGCCGTTGCCGCTCTCCGAGCTCTTGTACAAAGTCCTCCAGGATCGCCCGCCACTCTAACTCGCCCATACGTCCAGGGTATGAATCATATAGCGGACGATGGGATATCACTCTCGCAGCAAGGTCAGTACTCATGTGCTTGCAGGATTGGCCACCGCAATGCAGCGACTCCGGGCTTTAGAAAGCATCGGGGAAAACGGGGAATACTCATGTCGCAGACTGAACAGTTCGATGTTGTCATCCTCGGGAGCGGCCAAGGCGGAAAGCTACTCGCTTGGCACCTCGGTCACTCCGGCAAAAAAGTTGCTGTTGTAGAACGCCGGTGGATCGGTGGTTCATGCCCAGAAGTCGCTTGCTTGCCCTCCAAGAACGAACTCTGGAGTGCCCACGTCGCTCATTTGGTGCAGAACGCAGCCCAATTCGGAACGCTTGTCGACGCAGTCAAGATCGACATACGGAAAGTGCGAAGTCGCAAACAGGGCATGATCGATCGAGTGGTCGCTTTTCACCATGGTGCATATAAGGAGAGCGGCGCTGAACTCATCATGGGCAGCGGTCGTTTCGTTGGCCCGAAGACGATTGAAGTAGCCTTGAACAACGGTGGTGGCACTCGGTTGCTCGCCGGCACCGAGGTCGTCGTTAACGTCGGAACGCGAGCAACGACCCCCGATGTACCCGGTTTGGAAGCCGCTCGCGCTCTGACGCACATTGAGGCGCTGGAGCTCGACTATGTTCCCTCCCATCTGATCGTCCTGGGCGGCGGTTATGTGGGAATTGAAATGGCGCAGGCTTACCGCCGTTTTGGTAGCCGCGTAACGATCATCGAACCTGGCCGCCAACTCATGGGGCGCGAGGATGCGGATGTCGCTGAGGAGATTCGCAATGTCCTCGAACTCGAAGGCATTGACGTCATTCTTGCCGCTCAACCTGTGAAGGTCGTCGGGCTTTCCGGTGACGCAGTCACATTGATCGTCCGCACGGCCACGGGGGAACAGCAAATCGAAGGGAGCGATGTGCTCGTCGCGGTTGGTCGAACCCCAAACACGGATGGGATTGGCTTGGAAAAGGCGGGGATCGAGCTGGATACGCGCGGTTTCGTCCGCGTCAACGAACGTCTTGAAACAACAGCCTCAGGTGCTTGGGCGATAGGGGAATGCGCCGGCAGCCCGCAGTTCACTCATGTCTCGGTAGATGATTTCAGGATCGTCAAGACCAACATGGCTGGAGGCAGCCGCAGAACAGACAACCGTCTCGTTCCCTACGTTATGTTCACCGATCCACCGCTCGCCCGCGTCGGTCTTTCGGAGGGCGAGGCACAGCGCAAGGGAATATCGGTGCGCGTCGCCAAGCTGCCGATGAGTAACGTGCTACGAACGGAAGCCACCGATGAAAGCACGGGCTTCATGAAGGTGGTGGTAAGCGCGGATGATGATCGCATCCTTGGATTTACGATGATTGGTTCTGAAGCCGGCGAGGTGATGGCTGCGATCCAGACGGCGATCCTTGCTGAATTGCCCTACACGAAGCTCCGTGATGCAGTCTTCTCGCACCTCACCGTCGCCGAAGGCTTCGGACCCCTGTTCGAAAATGTCCCGCCGCGGGTATAAATGCGTGCCGGCCGATCTGCCCTGAACTTTACGATATGCGCCAACTGCAGAATAATCGGATTTGCAAGGTACTTACCGCTACGCTGCAGTTTAGAGCTGATTGCAAGCAGCCCAGCTAGAGAGTTTTTCCATGCTTCGCGTCGTTACTCTCACAGCCACTCACGTCACCACGCTGGCAATCGGCTTCCTCATCGGCATTTATGCTCTTCCGATCCTGACGGCTCCAAAAGGGCCGGAGACCGAAGCGCTGCGAACAACGGCTAAAGCAGCACAATATACCGGCCGGTTCGAGCGCAACTTGAAAGGCAGCGATTTCATACATTGGGGAGAAGGCGATGTTCACGTACTACCCGACAGGATTGCACACGAAGGCCATTTGGCACCGGGACCGGACTACAAGCTGTACCTTACGCCTGAATTCGTCGACACCAAGAAGGGGTTTTTGGCGATCAAAGACAAGTCCCAGCGTATCGGCGACGTGAAGACATTCAATGGATTTATCATTGATGTGCCGCCAGGTATCGACGTTGCAGCGTACACGACGGTGGTTGTGTGGTGCGAGGCCTTCAGCCAGTTCATAAGCGCGGCCAAGTACAAGTAGATCGCCCAATGACCTCGGCAATCTAGGCGTGCTGTCAAAGCGGCTCCGGCAAACGGCCTCGACAAAGATGGCTGATCAGCATTTGCCGTCTTGCGCGGCTACGGCAGGATCTCGCTTTCCCCTAGTAAAAGCGAAGCCGGAGCTCACGCCGAGACGTCGCACCAAAGGCTGACGATATGATCAGGCAGGCTTGATATCTTGGGATCGTTTCCGCACGAACCTCTTCAATGTATACTCGCCTTCTGGTTTGGCTATGCCGCGAACCAAGGCGGAACCTGTTTAGTGGTGGCCGCTCACGAGTTACACAGACGACGGCCGCCGAGAATGTTCATCGGATTTCTCGCAGCGTCGGCAGCGGCAGGCCTGGTTGCGGTCCCGATGGTCTGGACTGGAACGTTGGGCGCAACACTCGCACCCTCGACCAGCATCAATTTCCTCTTGCTCATCGGCGCTGTCGCCTTCGGCCTTGGCGCACTCACCAATGATACGTGCCTGCTCGGATCGCTGGCGCGGCTTGGGGATGGGGAGATGCGACTTCTAGCTCTGCCCTTGGGATTGGCGATTGGTATCTTGGCTGCCGACTATTGCAGGTTCGGCAACGATGCAACATGGCCGAGCTTGATCTCCAGACCAAGCGTAACAGGCGTCGTTACTCTCCTAGTCTTCCTTGTCGTGCTTGTGCTAGCGCTCGTCTTTGTTTCCATAAAAGGCGTCTTGCGAACAACACCGGATTGGTCGTTCGGCGCTTCGATGATTGGGCTCGGCATCACCGGTGGACTTCTGTATGCACTGTCGCCGGGCTGGACCTTCGCTGAGCTGATCCAACGCGGGCTTCCTCTCCGAATGTCGCCGGTCGGCGAGGTCGCGCTCACAGCGGTGATGTCTTCGATCGCAGGCGCCCTTGCCGCCTCCGTTCGCCAAGGGAATCTGCGGCTCCAACTGCCGACAGCCAATGGCATTCTGCGATCTGTCGTCGGCGGCACATTGATGGGTGTCGGCATTGCGCTCATACCCGGCGGGAATGATGAGTTGATACTCGCGGGGGTTCCCACTCTTTCACCTGGCGGGATGGCCGCCTACCTTCTGATGACGATGACAATCGTCTTCGGATTTGCAGCGCGTGAAAAGTTATTCCGGCGCCGCCTTTCAAGACCAAGATAACGGCAGCAGAGTGCCGCAGGCGTCAGGTTCTCGCCGGGATGCGCGCGATCACCTTTATTTCGAAGTCGAATCCGGCGAGCCAGTTGACGCCGATCGCTGTCCAGTTCGGGTAAGGCGGCTGCGAGAAGACTTCGCTCTTCACAGTCATGATCGTCGCGAACTGATTTTCGGGATCGGTATGAAACGTTGTCACATCGACGATATCGTCGAAGGTGCATCCCCCTGCCGCGAGCGTTGCTTCCAGATTGGAGAAGGCCAGTCGAACCTGTTCGGTGAAATCCGGTTCTGGGGAGCCGTCGGTACGGCTTCCCACCTGACCGGAGACGAACATGAGGTCGCCTGAGCGGATCGCGGCCGAATAGCCGTGAGCCTCGTAGAGGGCGTGGCGGTTTGCGGGGAAGACGGCATCGCGCTTCGTCATAACGTTAATCTCCATTGAAATTTTGCTCGCTTCGACGCCCATCAGGGCGTCTGGCGGCCGATCTGAACTTCCTTAGTGGGTAACAATACTGCCGCACCCGCCGTCACGAGAGGACGACAGTCACGATGGCACAAGCGCGCCTCTGTGTCGGACCGAAGCACGCAGCAGCACGAGGGACGCCGCCAGAAGAACTGCGTCCTTCAATAGAAACTGCCCGGGAGCCGCCGAAATCGCAGGAAAGCCGCCGGCAGTCTGCTCCGCGACACCTGGGGTGGTAAGAAAAAATGTCAGGGTGATCAGGTACGTCGTTGCTGACATCAGCGCGCCTAGCGCAGAGAAGAGCGGACGAAATGAACCAACTATCAGAACGAGAGCGGTCGACAGCTCGATAACGCCAATGAAATAGCTTTGCCCCTGCGTGCCGAACATGCCCAACCAACTCATGATCGGGCTGTGTTCGATAAACGGGGCGATACCAGCGGCCTCGTACGCTGTGAACTTCATCGCGCCGAACCACAGAAACACGATCACGAGAGCCCATCTGAGCAGGCCGAGATCCTTCCGGCTGTGCTCTGGGACAAGAAAGTCGTAACGGTCGAAAATGCTCATCTTTAATTCCTCAACAGCGGTCTCGTGGACGTCTACATTCTTCGGGCAGGCGTTATAGTATATGCGCCACGCATACACTTATGAGCGAGACATGTCGAGTGGCTTTTGGCTCGCGCATTGCTTGCTCACGACGCCTCGGGCGAGGAAAGGGTTTAACTTGCTGTCTATGCTCGGCGCACATAAAGATGTGGCCATGGATGGAACTCGAGATCGAAATATCTTTGGCGCGTTCGCACTCATGATTGGCGACGACATCGTTCGCGCTAGTTCATCGCGGGCGCCGGAAGCTGGACCCGCCGCCTCGGCGCTGGCGCTGCTTGCACACAAGCCCGGGCTCTCGATCCGCATGCTTGCGGTCGGAGTGGGACTTTCACATGCGGGGGCCGTACGCCTGGTGGATCGATTGGCGACCGAAGGATTGATTGAGCGTAGGGAGCATTCGACAGACGGGCGCACGCGGTCCCTCTATCTTACCCGAGCCGGGAAGATCGCGAGCGACAAGGTCCTGGCCTCGCGCGATCAAGTGATTGCCGAAGGGCTATCGATCCTTAAACCACGCGAGCTGAAAATCTTATGCGACATCGCTGAACGCGTTCTGCGCAGTCGCCTGGAAAGCCTCGAGCAATCATACCGCATCTGCCGCCTGTGCTGCTACGAGGGCTGCACGAACTGTCCCATCGATGCCGAATTGCTTGAGCGAGGTGTAGACCGCGAGAATGACGATGACGGGTAGCAGAACGACGCCGCTCCTCGCCTGAAGCGGCGCGTCGCGCTTGCGGCCCTGTCCATCGTGAACAGGCATCTCCGACTTGCTCAAGCCAGCTTCGTGGATACCGGAGCCTGACTGGCGCTGCAGAGTTCGGTCTGCACGTCTGAACCCCGGATAAGACTTAAATCCACGGGACACCGATCAGCGATTGCGAGGATCCGAGCGCGCTGATCATCACTCAGCGGCCCATCAAGGACGATGGTACGGTTGAATCGGTCGGGCGGCATCATGTCCGGCACTTTCTCGTGCTGAACGGTCGTGCTCGCGCGTTCGAGCGGAAAGCCCTTGCGGTTCGCGTAAAGACGCATCGTCATCACCGTGCAGGCTGCGAGGCCGGCAGATACCAGTTCGTAAGGAGATAGCCCGGTTCCGAGACCACCGACCGATGCTGGCTCATCGGCGAACAGAGTGTGCTCGCCGCTGCGGATCTTGAGCCGGAACAAACCCTCAAGCGTTTCGGTGGCGACAACGCCCTGGGCAACCTCGACCTGCGAAAGATCCTCCTTGAGCGGCGGGAGAAAACGGCTTGCCCATGCCGCCACCATAGCCGATGCGTAGTTCGCATCTGCAACGTCCGTGAGAAGGTGATCCGCTGTGTCGAGCGAGATGAAGCTTTTAGGATGCTTGGACGCGACGAAGATGCGCGACGCGTGGTCAATGCCGACCACCTGATCCAGCGGAGAATGCATGACTAGGACCGGACGTCGCAGGGAGACAATGGCCTTCTCGACGTCGATCCCCTCAATCGCCTCTAGGAAGCTGTTGCGAATGAGGAAGGGTCTGCCGGCGATCTCCACCGAGGCCTCGCCCTCGCTTGCGATGGTGTCTAGATCGCTCGGCCGGAAAACGCGCAGGATATGCTGAAGGTCGGCGGGCGCACCGATCGTCGCCACAGCCGCAACGTCAGGCAACTCGGTCGCGGCTATGATCGCAGCAGTGCCACCCAGGCTGTGCCCGACAAGGAGGGAGGGTGACATGCCCGCTGCCGCCATTGCCTTTGCGGCTGCACGAAGGTCCTCGACGTCCGACGCGAAACTGACCGGTTCCCCCGTCCCGCCGCCGATCCCTGTTCCGGCGAAATCGAACCTCAAGACCCCGATGCCTGCACGCGACAGCGCGCGCGAGATGTAAACGGCGGCGCGACTGTCTTTCCCGCAGGTGAAGCAGTGGGCGAAGATCGCCCAGCCCCGCGGCGTCCCCTCTGGCGGTTCGAGGTTCCCGGAAAGCTGAGAGCCAGCCCCACTAGCAAACGTGAATGTTGTTTCTGCCATGTCCAGACCCTCTAGCACGCGGCGTGGCGGTTGCGCTGCCGGAACCTTCGACGGAGCTGAGCGCACCGCCGACCAGTAGTCGTAACCGTTGTATCATTTTATATGCGTGACGCATATAGACAAGTCGCAAACCCATGACTATATGCGCCAAGCATATACTTCTGCGGCCTGCTTCCCGAAGGCGGTCTCACGGAACAAACAACAGTCAGGCGCATGGGCCAAAGGACTATGGAACTTAATCAAGTCAGCTATTTCATCAACTTGGCCGACACGCTGAATTTCACAGCGGCTGCTCGCTTGAGCGGTGTGTCACAGCCAAGTCTGACCCGCGCGATCCGCCGCCTGGAAGAAGAGCTTGGCGGGCCACTGATCTATCGCGACGGGAAGAACAGCCGCCTCACTGGCCTGGGCCACGACGTCGAGGCAGAGTTTCAGCGTGTGATGGCCGCGTTGAAGAGCGTCCGCAATCACTCTGAGAACTGGGCGAGGGGCGGGCACCGCGTGCTGAATGTCGCCGTAGCGCCCAGTGTGGGACCAAAAGAGTTTGCGGCGTTTTTCGAGAGCGCATTGGCGGAAATGCCTTCCATCGAAATCAAGCTGCACTCGCTCCAGTCGAACGAGGACACATCGGAGGTTCTTTCTGGAAAATACCATGCGTGCATCCTGCCGCGTGAAAAAAGACCGCAACGCAAGCTGGATGTGCGTCGTCTGTTTCGGGAGCGCTTCGTGCTCGGCTGTTCTGCAAACCATCGTTTAGCGGCTAGCGAGATCGTGCGCGGCGAAGACCTGCTCAAGTTTCCTTTCGTTGATCGCCTGAGATGCGAGGTTCGCGATCAGGTCCTCGATCACTTCGCCCGACGGGACTTGCTCATGAAGCCCCGCTTTCGATCAGATCGCGAGGACTGGGTGCAACGGTTCGTCGCCGACGGCCACGCCATATGCATTCTTCCGGAACGATCGGCCACTGCGCACGGCCTCGTCACTCGGCCGATCGACGGCTTTTTATTAGAGCGCGAAGTCGTCATTGCGACGGTATCCGGCTCCACGGCAACGGTTGAGATACGGAAGATCGCGCAGCTGGCAGCACGGTACGAGTGGAACTGAATGACGACGTGAAGAGCGGAGGCGCTATGGAAACTATACGCACAGCGTATTGGATATATCTAACGCGCATTGCAATAGTTAGCGTAATAACATGAAAACTAACCGGCAGTATGTCTGGCCCTTTAGATAAGTATTGGATAGCATCATGATGTTTAAAATCAGAAGACATCAGATTTCGTCCGCAACACAGAGTTTGGATACTATTATGAAGTTTGAAAAGACCCAGACGGCAGTTGACCGCCTGACGCCCGAGCAACGCCGGATAACTCAGGAGTCGGGAACCGAAAGACCCTTCACAGGAGAGCTCAACGACAACAAGGAGCCTGGCATTTACGTCGATGTGGTGTCGGGGGAGCCGCTGTTCGCCTCGACGGACAAGTTCGACTCCGGTTCTGGCTGGCCCAGCTTCACGAAGCCGATCGTTGCGGCAAACGTGAATGAACTGCGGGACGACGCGCACGGCATGGTCCGGACGGAAGTCAGGTCGGTACACGCCGACAGCCATCTCGGCCACGTGTTCCCGGACGGTCCATCCGACCGCGGCGGTCTGCGCTACTGCATCAACTCAGCGTCCCTTCGCTTCATTCCACGCGACGAAATGGAGGCTGAGGGATACGGCGAATATCTCGATCAGGTAGAGGAGGCTTAACATGCATGAGCGCGCTGTTCTCGCAGGAGGTTGTTTCTGGGGCATGCAGGATCTAATCCGCAAGCGGCCCGGCATCATCTCTACTCGTGTGGGGTACACCGGCGGAGACGTTCCCAACGCCACTTATCGCAATCACGGCACGCATGCCGAAGGGATCGAGATCGTGTTCGACCCGGCGGTGACGAGCTACCGCAACATCCTCGAATACTTCTTCCAGATCCACGATCCGACGACGAAGAACCGCCAGGGAAATGACCGGGGGCTCTCCTACCGGTCTGGCATCTATTACGTCGATGAGGAGCAGAAGCGCGTCGCCGAGGAGACGATCGCCGATGTGGATGCCTCCGGGCTGTGGAATGGCAAAGTGGTCACCGAGGTTGAGCCCGTAGGTGAGTTCTGGGAGGCCGAGCCGGAACACCAGGATTATCTGGAGAAACGGCCTAACGGCTACACCTGTCACTTCCCCCGTGCCGACTGGGTGCTACCAAAGCGCCAGAACGCCGATGTGCAGCCCGCAGCCGGAACTGCAGCGGAACAGGCTTCACGGCCGTTGCCTCTGCGCGGGTCGGGTCCGCAATCTTCGTGACCGCTTCGCAGCCAGGATATTGAACTATGCCAGACCTCTCTTCCTTTCCGATTACGCATCGCTGGCCGGCATCTCATCCCGATCGCCTGCAGCTTTACGCAGCTCCCACGCCCAATGGCGTCAAGGTCTCGATCATGCTGGAGGAGACTGGCCTGGCGTACGAGCCCCACCTGATCGATATCTCAAACAACGAGTCAAAGGACCCGGCGTTCGTGTCGTTAAATCCGAACGGCCGCATACCGGCGATCATCGATCCGGTGGGTCCTGACGGTACGCCCATTGCCGTATGGGAATCCGGTGCGATCCTCATCTACCTCGCCGACAAGACGGGCCAGCTCATGCCGAGCGCACCCACCAAACGTTACGAAACTCTGAGCTGGGTGTTCTTCCAGATGTCAGCCATCGGGCCGATCTTCGGTCAGCTTGGCTTCTTCCTGCGATGGGGCGGCAAGGACTACGAGGACAAGCGGCCTCTTCAGCGCTTTGCCGAAGAGTCCAAGCGTCTGCTGGGCGTTTTGGATCGCCAGCTCGAAGGCCGCGACTGGATCGTCGACGATTATTCAATCGCGGACATCGCGACGCTCGGATGGGTCAATGCGTTGGTTGATTCGTACGCTGCTGGCGACGTCCTTAGCTTCAGCACCTATTCGAACATCCAAGCATGGCTCGGACGCGGGCTAGCCCGACCAGCAGTACAACGTGGCCTGCGAATTCCTGCGAGGCCCGCATGAGCGTCATCGCCGCCTACTATTACAAAGACGGCAAGCGCGTTCGGAAAATCGCGATTGATGAGCACGTCGAGCTGGACAAGAGTCGCTCGGGTTTCTGCTGGATCGCGCTTTGCGCGCCCACCGCCGAGGAACTTAGCGCGCTCCAGGCGACATATAATCTCCATCCGTTGGCAGTCGATAACGCGATGCACCCGCTCTGCCCGCCCAAGCTCGAAGTCTACAACGATGAGCTTTATGTCGTCACTCAGACCGCCGAGTTGGTCGGCGACCGGATCAGCTATGGCAAGATGGCGATCTTCACCGGTCACAATCATCTCATCACCGTACGGCACGGCAATGGCGGCGCGCTGGGCAACCTTCGGGCACAACTCGAAGCATCTCCGGCGCTCTTCGGAAAGGGTGTCGACTACGTACTGCACGCAATCTTGCACCGCATCGTCGACCAGTATTTACCCATCTTCGAGATGATCGAGGATGATGTCCTGGCGATGGAGAAACGGTCGTTAGATGACTTTCTCGGACGAGAGGAAGTCGCCCGCATCTTCGGACTGCGAGGCGAACTTACGCGCTTCCAGCGCACACTTGGGGCCATGGGCGAGTTGGTGCGAAAGCTCGTTCGCGGCCACTTTCCCTGCATCAGCGCTGAAATGAGACCGTACTTCAACGACGTCGCGGATCATGTCGATCGCGTGCAGTCCATGGTCAACGGTCTCCTTCTCGGCCTGTCGACGGTCTTTGAATTCAGCAGCCTTCTGGAAGCTCAAAGGACGGGTGTGATCACCCGCCAGCTCGCTGCTTGGGCGGCAATACTGGCAGTCCCGACGGCGATCGCTGGAATCTACGGCATGAACTTCAAGCACATGCCGGAACTAGACACGGCTTACGGATACTTCGTCGTTGTCGGGCTGATACTGATCGCCTGCCTTTACTTGTTCGTGCGCTTCAAGAAGGCCAAGTGGCTATGATTAGCGCGCATCACGTCCTTCGCCGGCAACTGACAGATCACAGCGCCCCTTCTGCGCGAGCGTGTCCAATCCAACTCGAGATGAAGGTGCGTCCATGACTACGCAAGTGACTGACGTTTTAGAAGCAGTCCAGTCGTTCATCGCCAGGGGCTATGATCGGGAGTACCGCGTCAAGGACGGTCAACTCGTCGATCTTGAACTAGGATCGGCCCTCGATCCGTGCGCCATTCGCGTCGACGCAGCGTTGCGACTTGAAAGCGGGGATGATGCTGAAGACGCCTCCAACATTTACGCCATTACCGATCCAGCGACCGAACATAAAGGCTTGTTGATCGACGCGTTCGATGTGTTCGACGAAATGTGTCACCGGGACCTTTCGGATCGGCTTATGGCGCATCGGGAAATCACGCCAGCGGGTGACCAGGATGTGCCGAGCAAGCACGGACTGCGCAAAGTCTACAAGAGCGAGTTTCACCGCGACCCCGAGCGTTACGTACTGCGGGAGGGCTTTCCAGACTTCCCGGCATGCCCCTTCGGCGGAGCCTTCAGCATCCTCGGTTTCGATACCGTCGAGCAGTCATATGTGTGGCTCGTTACAAGCATCATCCGAGATTCGCGGCTGATTAGGCTCCCCTACCAGGGAGAAGGGGTCATCAGCGATGAGTAGCCGGATCGCCGAGCCTGTGAGGTTTCCACAAGGCTGGTCACGGACCAGCCTGCTGCAACTTTTAATGATCGAGATCCAACGAGGTGATGATGGAATGGAATAAAGACCACATCCGGGAAACTATGTTTTCTCTGGAGACCGCAGCCCTTGATAGCGCTCGCGACAATTATCTGGAGTATGTCTCCACCGCCCGGCTTGATCGGACCGAACCGATCGAGAACGACGAGCATGCTCAGGCCGAAGTCGCGAGCGATTTCGCTGAAGCGCTTGATGACACACTCCACGACTATGCCGATAAACTCGACAAGCTCAGGACGATCGACTTCGGACCGAAGTCAGTCGTCACCGAAGGCGCTGTCGTCAAGCTGTCCGGCCGCCACTTCGTGATCGCAGTATCAACGAGCAAGTTCAAATGTCAGGGGCGTGAGCTCATGGGCATTTCGACGATGGCACCAATTTTCGAAGCGATCGAAGGCGCCCGAGCGGGAGAAACCGTGCGGTTCAAAGGCCGGGATCTCACAGTCGAAGACGTGGCATAGGGCGGCTTCTCGTCAATCCATCAAGTTGGAGACACAATGAAGGCAGTTGGTTACAAAGTTCCGGGATCCATCGCCGAGGATGCCTCGCTGGTCGACATCGATCTGCCTCGGCCCGTCGCTGCAGGATGCGACATCCTGGTCGAGATTAAGGCCGTCTCAGTCAACCCGGTCGACTACAAGGTCCGCAACAGCACGCCGCCCGCCAACGGTGATTGGAAGGTGCTGGGATGGGATGCCGCCGGGATCGTTCGCGAGGTCGGCCCCGACGTGACGCAGTTTAAGTCAGGCGACGAGGTCTATTATGCCGGATCGATCACACGGCCCGGGACCAACGCGCAGTTTCATCTCGTCGACGCCCGGATCGTCGGTCGCAGACCCGCGTCGCTCTCCTGGGCCGAAGCGGCGGCGCTGCCACTGACGGCGTTGACGGCCTGGGAGGCGATGTTCGACCGCTTGGACGTGGCGAAGCCGGTGCCCGGTGCGGCGCCGGCTATCGTTATCATCGGTGGCGCGGGCGGGGTTGGGTCGATTGCCATCCAGATCGCGCGACAGCGCACGGACCTCACCGTCATCGCCACCGCCTCTCGACCGGAAACGCAGGAGTGGGTGAAGGGGCTCGGCGCTCATCACGTCATCGACCATTCACGTCCGCTTGCGGCACAAATTGCCGAGCTCGGCATTGGCGCTCCTGCTTTCGTCTTTTCGACTACGCATACCGAACAGCATGTCGCCGACATCGCCGAACTGATCGCCCCGCAAGGACGCTTCGCGCTGATCGACGATCCAAAGACAGTCGATATCATGGTGTTCAAACGCAAGGCGGTGTCGATCCACCACGAGCTGATGTTCACACGGTCGATCTACAACACGCCCGACATGAATGAGCAGGGCAAGATCCTCGATGCGCTGGCAGCGCTGGTCGACGAAGGCAAAATTCGCACGACGCTGACCCAACGACTGTCGCCAATCAATGCTGCCAATCTAAAGACGGCCCATGCGCAGAGCGAAAGTGGCGCAGCAAAAGGCAAGATCGTCCTCGAAGGCTTCTGATGATCGCTACCGCCAAGCATCTCTTCCAACCCCAAGACGGCCGGACGGATCACGCACCGGCGAAGGAAATTCTATGACCAAATCCATTGCCACCGCCTCGATCAACCGCCAAACCGCAGTCGCCCTCATCGACGCGGCGATTACCGCGGCCGGCGCAATCGGCATCCCGGCTGCCGTCGCCATCGTTGATGCTACCGGTAACTTGCGCGCGTTTCAGCGCACCGACGACGCGCCGTTTCTCACCGTTGATGTTGCCGTCGATAAGGCTTGGAGCTCGGCCTCGTTTGGATTCCCGACCCATGTCTGGAATGACTATGTGACCAACGATCCAAAAGTGGCGCCCCTAGCGTATCGCCCCCGTATGGTCGCTGTCGGCGGCGGCTATCCGATCCTGGAAGACGGGAAGTTGATCGGTGGGATCGGCATCTCCGGAGGCACGTACCAGCAGGATCAAGATGCGTGCGTCGAGGCACTCAAGAAAATCGGGTTCCAGCTACCAGCTTGACGCTGAGCCAACGGCGCATTGGTTACGCTTGCCCCAGTTCGTTCACGAGGTGGTCCGCGTCGAGATGGAAGTCCGAGAATACGATGCGGCCGCCAGCGTCGATAACCGTGAACCAAGGCGTTCCTCGGGTGCGGTAGTCTTCCATGAAGGAAGGATACTTCGCGCCGGCCGGTGGCACGTCATGACCGAAAGCGACAGGAAGCTCATACTGGAGCTGGTTCACGCGCAGCTGCTCGAAGGTGTTCTCTTGCGCCCCTTCGAAAACGGTCTGGATCACAGCGAAGCCGACACCCCTCGGTGCAAGCGCGGCATGCAATCGTTGCAACGTCGGAAACCCATGCAAGTGGCACCCAGGGCACCAGTGCTGGAAGGCGAACAAGATCTTTGGACCAGCCCCGACATCCGACAGCTTGAGCGGCGCGATGCTAGCGCCATCGTCGCCAATCCATTTCTGCACCCGTAGCTCAGGCGCTTGTCGTTCAGCCAGGCTCATCGATCCTCCAACCCCGATGCAGAACCCCGGTAAATGGTCGCGCGTCGCAACAGCACGCCAAACCGGCAATGCGTCTCTCTCCCGACCTCTTGATCCGGCAGAAAATCTCCCGGCGTTGAGACCCCTTGGAAAGCCCCCATCAGGCGAGATGGTAGAGGCTGAACAATCCGTCTGTCCACATTCGCCCGATCCGCCAGCCGGCCTCTTCAACGATGGTTCGGAACGCCGATGAAGAATGCTTGTATGAATTTTCCGTATGTATGCTCTCGCCAGCCGTGAAACTGAAAGTTTGACCGCATATCCGCACGACCTGCGATACTTTGCTGACAAGGTGCATTTCGATCCGGCTCTTGTCGGCGTTGAAGACGGCGCGATGTTCGAACGAGGGTAAGTGGAACGCCGGGGTGATTTCGCGATTGATCCTGGCCAGAATATTCAAATTGAACTGGGCCGTTATCCCGGCCGCGTCGTTGTAAGCTCTGACAAGTGTCGTCTCGTCCTTCAGCAGATCTACGCCTATCACCAGTTCGGCATTGCCTCCCAGGGTTCGGCGCCAACTGCGCAACATGTCGCTCGCGTGTTTTGGATCAAGATTGCCGATCGTCGAGCCAAGGAAGAAGCCAAGCTTCTTCCTGTGCCGAAGGTCTGCGGGGAAGGCGTCGAGTGTTGAGAAATCGTCAACGACCGGTCTGACTACAAGCCCAGGGAATTTGGCAGCTAGCCGCGTGCGGGCCTCCGTCAGCGCATGGCGCGACACATCTATGGGAACGAACGTGACGCCGTTTGGGGCCAGTCGCAGGAGGGTATCCATTTTGCGACTGGAGCCGGCACCAAGCTCGACGATGACCTGATCGGGCGTCAGTTGTCCCATGATGGCGGAGGCATTCTCCTCCAATAGCGCGGCCTCGCTGCGCGTGAGATAGTATTCGGGCAGTTCCGTGATCAACTCGAATATGTCGCTGCCGCGTGCGTCGTAGAAGTATCGGCACGGCAGTGTTTTCTGGGGCTGGGCCAGCCCATGAATAACCGCTTTAACAAACTCTGCGTCGACGACATTGTCCGCTGCGACCGCGTGTGAGGTTTGAAGCATCAAATGTCGGCCGCTAGACGCAGACCGGCGAACTGCCAGCGCTGCTGAGGGTAAAAGAAATTGCGATATGATGGACGGGAGTGGCCGGGTGGCGTGATGCACGAGGCTCCTCGCAGCACCTGCTGACTGACCATGAACTTGCCATTGTACTCACCGATTGCCCCAGGCGGCGGCGTATACCCTGGATAGGGAGCGTAGGCACTCTGGGTCCATTGCCAAACCGAACCATACATTTGCAGGAGCTGTTCGTTGTCCTGCAAAGCAGCAGGTTTCAGCTCCGGCGTGAATGTGACAGCGTGCGGTGGCAATCCTCGCGCGGCCAATTCCCATTCGAACTCGGTCGGAAGCCGATGTCCGCTCCAGCGAGCAAATGCCTCTGCCTCGAAGTAGCTTACGTTGCAAACGGGGGCGGCCATTTCGAGCGGGCGAAGTCCCTCCAGTGTCATCAGCTTCCAGTCAGCGCCGTAGCCTTCCCAATAGAGCGGGCACCTCCAAGCTTCACGTTGCACCGTGTTCCAGCCATCGGCCAACCAATGGTTTGCGTCGCGATATCCACCATCCTGAATGAACGAGATCCATTCGCCGTTGGTCACGAGCCGGTTCGCCAATTTGAACGGCCGCACGAACGCTTGGTGGCGTGGGTACTCGTTGTCCCATGCATAGCCGCGGCCATCATGTCCAAATTCGATCAATCCGCTCTTGTATTCAGACCATCGCAGGAGCGCTGCTGCCGCATCGCTGATAAGAGATGGCTTGCCAGGCATGTACGCGGGGCGAAGCGGGTTCGCTGCAAAGAGAGCAAGGAGATCCATGAGCAGCAGTTCTTGATGCTGCTCCTCGTGATTGATGCCGATCTCAATCAACCGATTGACCTCGGGCTGATCGCCTGGAAGCAGGTCGACCAGACGGCCTAATGCCTCATCGACGTGCTGACGATAGGACATGACCCTGTCGACGGACGGGCGCGTGAGAAGCCCGCGCATGCCGCGCGGCTGACGCGCCCCCTGGCTCTCGTAGTAAGAATTGAAGCAGAAATTGAAAGTCTCGTCGAAGATTCGGTAACCCGGCAGAAACTTGGCAAGCACGAAGGTCTCAAAAAACCACGTCACATGTGCCAGATGCCATTTGGTCGGGCTGGCGTCATCCGTCGGTTGAACGACCATATCTTCTGCTGTCAGCGGCTTGACCAACTCCAAGCTTCTGTCACGCGTCGCTATCAGCCGCGGATACAGGCAGCTTCGCAAGATCGAAGTATTCGGGATAGCGGGGGCAGCCATCTCGTGCCTCTCCTATGAATTATGACTTTGGAAACGCGCAGCAGCCCCGCAGGTTGCGACGCATATTCGTCGTTGGACGGGATTGAAGATAATCGCTCGTGTCCTCGATGCCGGTAACTGGCTGAGCCATCGTTAACGTAGGGACTCCAGCTCTGTACGGCTGGGACGAACTCCCAGATCGGCAGCAGTCGGCTCCTTGCGTGAGACTATATTGCGAACCTACGATGAACCAGTGACTGCGAAGCTATTCAAACTATAGCGAAAGGGTATTGGCAAATTATACTGGCCCGACCCTATAGAGTGGTTCCAGTCTGTCGTGACAAACAAGGGGATACGGCATGGTCACCAGAGGGTTCAGGGGCCGCGGCTCTGGCGGCGACGGGTCAAATCGGATTCCGCCCGGGCAGCATCTGGTGGAGAATTTTCCGGTTCTGTCAGCAGGGCCCACACCAAGCGTGGAGCCCTCCGATTGGACGTTTACCGTCAAGATCGGTCCGAAGCCCGTCAAAGTTTGGGATTGGAGCGCGTTCAACGCGCTACCGAAGACCAAAATGACCCGAGACATTCACTGCGTCACGTCCTGGTCCAAGCTGGATACCACATGGGAGGGTGTACTCGTAGAAGACATTCTTGCAGATGCCGGGCTTGAGCGGCCCACCGATTTCGTGCTGGCGCACAGCTACGATGGATATTCGACAAACGTACCGCTTGCGGATCTGCTCTCAGGGAAAGCGATGGTCGCGCTCAACTATGCGGGCAAACCGCTTCCGCGCGATCATGGAGGGCCGGCGCGCCTTCTGGTTCCGCACCTCTACTTCTGGAAATCCGCCAAATGGGTGAATGCGCTGCAATTCACCACGCGTGACGAGGCCGGCTTTTGGGAGCTGCGTGGCTATCACATGTACGGCGATCCGTGGCGCCAGCAACGATACACCAATGACTGAAAACTTGGCGCAAACCGTGCCGTGGCAGTCATGCGTGATCACTGAAATCGTCCAGCAAACACCAGGTATCAAGAGCTTCTTCCTCCGGTTGAGCAAACCGTTCGCGCACGTCGCGGGTCAGCACGTCGATGTCCGGCTGACCGCGCCTGATGGCTACAGCGCAATGCGCAGTTACTCGATCGCGTCGTGGGCAATCTCTTCCCCGACCATCGAGCTCGCGATCGAGCGCCTGCCGGACGGCGAAGTTTCGCAGTTCTTTCACGATGTCGCGGTGATCGGTGACGAGATTGAGCTTCGTGGTCCGCTCGGCGGCCATTTCCTATGGCCTGAGCTTGCCATAGAACCAGTGCTCTTGATCGGAGCAGGTTCCGGCCTCGTGCCGTTGATGGCAATGATCCGGCAGCGCCGCGCGCTGTCCCAGGTCGTGCCGACGGCGCTGCTCCTGTCCGCACGAACCGCTGAGGACGTTCTCTTTTCGGAAGAGCTTCATTCCGTCGAAATTAGCGATCCGGCGTTCGTGTTGGCGCTGGCAATTACGCGCGAGAAACCGATACGTGCATCGGACTATGCGCGACGGATCGACGGCGTGATGGTCAAAGAAATTCTAGCGCAGCTTCACGGGAAGCCCACGCAAGTATTCGTTTGCGGGTCCAACGGTTTCGTCAACGTTGCGACCGATGGCGCGCTGCTGGCGGGCCTGGACCCCTCCATTATCAAGACCGAGCGCTACGGTGGCTAGCGGCGCAGGCTATTTCGCGTGACTGCCTCGAACATGCTGCGCGTCAGTCGAGTCAATACTGGTGGAATGATGGAGCATGCCGAGTTCGAGGCAGCTTTAGCAAAGCTTCCGGAGGGATACAGCCAAGGCTCTTACGACGGCCGGCGTTTCGGCTTGATCGTCAGGCGATCCGAGGACGGACGTCGCAACAGTCTGTTTGCCAGGGAGTTGGCCGGGACCGACATTATCAGCTTCAACTTGTATCGCGTTACATCAGGTAAAACATCGCTCAAGCCGTGTGAGATGCCTGCGGAAAAGGTTGTGGCATTCGTGCTGGATTTCCGACCGGACTCCTGACGGCCAACCGCTCAGTCTGCAATGCCCGCCCTCTACGACTGCGCATGTCGCGCCAAGGTATCGAAACTATAGTCGCTGGTCATTGGACTTCGTCTGGCGATGAATTCAATTCTACACGTCGCCATCCGTGGGGAATCGGTGCTGGCTCCCGTGTGAGCCATGATGAGAGAGTCTAGGCGATGACGAAGACTAGCACGGCAACCGTTCCGACACCTTCTGATCTCAACGACTGTGCGGCGATGACGGTCGCTGACGCTCTCAAGATCATCCTGTCAAACAGCTATGCGATCTACATAAAGACAAAAAATTTCCACTGGCACGTCTCCGGACCCTACTTCAGGGATTATCACCTGCTCCTCGATGAGCAGGCTGCAGAGATCCTTGCTGCCACCGATGCGATTGCCGAGCGCGCCCGAAAGACGGGCCACACAACCATTCGATCAATCGGCGATATCGCGCGCCACCAGACCATCAAGGATAATGATGCTGAGTTCGTGACGCCGCAGGACATGCTGGGTGAGCTCCGCGCCGACAATCTCCATATGGTGGAGTCGCTTCGCCGCGCCAAGGAAGTTGCCGACGGGGCGAAGGATAATGCGACGTCCGGCCTGATCGATACCTGGACGGACGAGGCGGAACGCCGTGCGTGGTTCCTCTTCGAAATCAGCCGCTAGGTCTGCGCAACTTATCTTCGGCTTATGGATTGTTGCACTACCGGTTATCTCGGTCGAGGCCGGCACCTCTTCGGGGGTGCATGACAATTAAAAGGCTATCCCGAAGTCTCGTCAAGAATTCCTCGGCCACATGGATGCCGGCTGCGGTCACCCGCAGCCGGCGAAAGCCGCCTATTCGGCGGCGTTAACTTGCGTGTCGCCGCCATTGTCGTTGGCAGCCATACGCAGAGGTTCTGGCAACCACGCCTTGTTTTCCAGAAGTTGCTCGGCACGATCGGCAAGCTCGGACTTCTTTAGCTTTTCAAGAGCAGGCGCATGCGAGCCGTTGACTTCGTCGATGGCGGCAAGAATCTGCGATCGATTGACCCGGCTGAAATAGCCTTCGGCAGTCGGGCTAAACCATGCTGTCATGTCCAGCTGCAACGCATCGGCAAGAACGTTCGCGTGCGCTATCCGGCTGTCATCACGAACGCCTTTGCGCTGAATGGCATCGATTGCGGTACCCGCGATATATGCCAGCAGGTCCAGAAGCTCATCACGAGAGAGCGCCAGCAACCAGTTCCACAACGCTTCCGGATTACCGGGAATGCGATCACCGAAGCATGCCTTCTCCTGCGCTATGACGGTCAGAGCCTTGCAGAGTTCGGGCTTGGCAATGACGCTCCGGGCGTGTGCCGAACGGACGGACAGCTGAAGGCAGCTCTCCGTGCCGGAACCGGGATAGAGGACATCGAGTGCAAGGCAGTGTACGACAGACACAATCGCGATGTCAGGTCGGCGCATGAGCTCCGCACCGATTGCAGCGGTTTTCTGGGCGGTCAGATCCTCGATCAGCCGCGGAGATAACCCCTCGGCAGTCTTTAACGAGCCCGTATTGGGTTCGTCGGATATATCGTCCGATAGAACATCCTCCGGCCTGACCAGACCACGGTCAACCGATACGGAGCCATCGTGATTCAATGAGATGACAGCTCCTGCGATTGATCGTGTGCAATCCGTCCAGTACTGACCAAGGGCGTTCAGTTCATCGATTCGCTTCTCGATAACTTCGAGACGGTCGGCACTGCCGTCATCGTCGCTGTCGATGAGCTCGTCGTACTCGGAGCTCAGGCGATCGAACTCTGCCTGACGTTCTTCGGTGAGAGGCACGCAGTCGGGGTATTCGCGACCAAACTTGGATAGAACGTCATGGCCCAGCTGGACTGCAATCTCGGTCCAGAGCCAGCCTTCGGCCGCAATTTCCGCTGCCAAAGGTTTCAGTTTCTCGGCGACCAGTCGATCAAGAAGAACGGAATCCTGCACGAAGGCATCGCTGTCATCTCGGAAGAGATCGCGGCGCACATCGCCCCCGGCCGCTTCATAGGCTGGCAGACCGAGGAAACGCACACGCTTGTCAGTCGCACGGACTTCACCCTCGGTGAGAGCGCGACGCACTGCATGAGCACTGAGATGCCACGACGGGGTTTCAGCGAAGACACGCTGTTGTGCAGCCTGATCGTCCGAGATGGCAAAAGCCTGAGCGATATCGAGATCGATCTCGCCTTGGCGATAGGCATCGAGGATCACAGGGCTGAGGCGTCCAAGCTTCATGCGTTGAGCAATCAGCTTTTCGGCGACCCCGAAGCGTGCTGCCACGTCTGCGGTGCTGGAACCGTCATGGATGAGCTTGCTGAAAGCTTCGAACTGGTCCGCCGGGTGCATGGATACCCTGATGACGTTCTCAGCCAGGCTCAGCTCCGATGGATCGGCATCATTGGATGCCAGAGTGCAATTCACCGGATGGTCGGCTTCGATCAGACCCTGCTTGGCAAGTTGGGAGAGTGCGAGGAAGCGTCTGCGTCCGGCGATGATCTCGTATTTCCCGCGTTTGCCTTCGCGGATCACGAGGGCCTGCAATTGGCCGTGCGCGACGATCGATGCTGCAAGTTCGTCGATGCCGTCTGCGGCCCCGGTTTTGCGGACATTGCCCTTCCAGGGCGTTAGTTTGTTCAAGGCGATAGTGGTGGTGTCAGTCATGAGTGATCTCCTTTTGTTAGCGGTTTCTCCTGAGAGACGCGAAAAGGAGGGACGGGGGCATAGCTGAAGCGGTCATGCCCAACACGGGAGGCCCCAGCTTTGCGTCGGGGGCCGAATGGAGCGGGCAGGGCATTGACGGCGAGGCGCACCCGGCCAAGGTCGCGACATCATCGAAGGAAGCCGCAACGGAGAAACGGTGCAAAGAGTGACCGGGACACTCGCTTGGAGCAACTGCTCTGCCTAGGTTAAATGCTCACCTTGAGGGGGCGCCCGTGTCCGACGAAGATCGCATAATGGATGTGTTGCGACAGGCGAAACGGCTCGCGCAAGAGTATCGCGAACTCACGGGTAAGCCGCTGGGCATAACCGGTGAAGTGGCAGAGTACGAAGCTGCAAAGCATCTTCGCATCAAGCTCGCACCCGCGCGCCATGCGGGTTACGACGCCACCGATGAGACCACCAGAAGGACATTCCAAATCAAGGGTCGATGTGTGTTGCCAGGGTGCAAACCGAGCCAGCGTCTCGGCTCGATCGATATCACCAAGGAATTCGACGCTGTGCTTCTGGTGCTGCTCGATAAAGATTTTGACGCGACTCACATCTACGAAGCCGACAGAGATGCTGTGATTGAGGCTTTGAGCAAACCAGGCTCCAGGGCACGAAATGAGCGCGGCGCAATGAGTGTATCACTGTTCAAAAAAATCGGCCGTAAGGTGTGGCAGTGTGAGCAAGTTCGATGACGCGCCAAATAAACTGGTGAGTTTTGCGCCAAATAGCGTGGTGAGCGTCCGCCAAATATCGTGATCAAATTTGGACAAATATTGTGATTGAAATAGGACACATAGGGTGAGAGTTCACAGCACTCACATCCCGGGACAGTTTCCATAAGAGTGATAATGTATCTTATGGAAATTAGCTTAAGCCGTGGTGGCTTCTTCAGCTAGCCCGACGTGTTATTCGTTTCCATCCTTTGAGGATGTTCCTGCTCGGAGATTCGTTTTGAAGCATGGGCAGTATTTGTTCATCCTCATGGTTGCCCGCGTCCGCGCTCCACATCACTACCTTCATCGCGATGGGAAAATCATCGTCCTTCGGCTTGTTGAGCATCATGCCTGTCAAAGCCTGCAAATTTGTTGAAGGCCGCGACAGATTGAGCAGGAGTAGACGGTCAACGCTCACGCCAAGGATATAAAAGCGATTATGCAGCACGAACACATGGCCATGTCGCTCTTGGTGTCTGGGATCACCTTTCGCTAGCCAACGCATGCGCGGACGACTGCACTCGGAGCAAGCGTACATCGTGGCTTGGTATTTGATGATTTCTTCGGCGTCGTCAGCAAAGCGATAGAGCACGTAATCGCCTTCGAACTCCCGAAATGCGTGGCGGTTGGAAGAACGGGTAAGTCCCGCCTCGAACTGATCGTAGAAGCTGCAATCTATGCATGGCTCGCTGTAGACCAATTGAAGCGCCGCTAAAAAGAGCTGCTTGGTGTTCTCGTAAGACCGCGCCAGTCTCTCCGGCTGGCTTAAAAGCAAAGATATTTGCGATGGGGCCAAACGCTCGTCGAACAGTGACCGCCGGACCTCCGCGAAGGACCAATTCTTTCTCCTCCGATAGTGTTCGATGTGAAGCGCAACCTTACGCCAGTCGTCCACTGTCTTGGGCGTCCTTGGTGTCGTCGGCGTCGTTAAGCGACGCGAGGCGTTTTTTTTGCTGGGCATGATCAAGCTCGGAATTGGCGGTCTTGCGCAGCTTACCCACGATGATCCACATCGAACAGAGTGTTCGATATCGTTGAGTACGTTCGCTTTATGCGAGCGTTCAGCGCTACATCGCTCATGGACAGCATAAATTTCGTAGGGAAAAATTCGATCACGGGGGCGCAACAGAGAAAGGAAAGCTCGATGTCAAAGCGTAATGACTCCAATGCCCACGTCGTACACACGACCACCTACAAAGAGAATCTGTCTCCCTACTCAACATTCGCCGGCAATCGCAGAGCCGAGGTGGTGTTGAGCGACGGACGGACCGGGTGGGACAACGGACGGAATGACACGCAGGCAATTGCCAAGGCCATTCGGCACGCGCGTTCAAAGTAAAGCACGGCAGCGGGTAATGTGAAGAGGGGTGGGGCTTTGCCCTGCCCCTCTTTCAGTCCGATATTGGTCACGAAGCGAGTTCCTGATTGCCCATAAGGGCATAATTTTACAGAGCAAAAAGCATATTTGATATGTAGACGGAATAATGATACATTGTATGTATGCGAGTTGAAACGAATTCAGAGCCTGAAACAAGAAAACGGCCCGTCACCGTGACGGTGCGCGCTGACCTGCTTGAAGAAGTTAGGACGCTCGAACTCAATGCCTCCCAGGCTGCCGAAGACGGCATGAAAGCCGCTGTTAAGCGCGCCAAGGAACAAGCATGGCTGACAGAGAGCGCAGATGCCATCCAGGCCTACAATGAGCGCATCGCGGCATCGGGCATGCTTCTCACCCCTTCATGGCTACAGGGCTAGATGGCCCGGTTCGACGTCTATGAATTAAGCGGCGCCGGTCTTCTGGTCGTCGACGTTCAGGCCGATCTCCTGTCTCGTCTCGACAGCCGTGTGGTTGTGCCGCTTCTACCGGCAGAACAGGCTGGGTCGCAGGCAATGCCGCGTCTCGTTCCATTGATCAGGCTCAACGGCTCGGAGTACCGGCTGATGACACCTGATATATCCGGTGTGTCGGCAGCCAATCTGAAGACGAGCGTGGGTACCGTCGCGGACCAGCATCACGTCGTCGTCGATGCGATTGATTTCATGATGCAGGGATTCTGAGAATTAGTCTTCGCGCTCGATTTCTTCAGAAGCCTTACCCCGCGTTATTGGATTGACCGCTCGCAGCTCCTTAAGGCCAACGCTTGCATACCCCTCCAGGAGACTTAGAAGCTCGCGATATCCCGTGGCCGATCGGATGTCGGTAGGCAACTGAATGCCGTGTTCCTCCATCTTAGACACATCGAACGGCAAAACTGGATAAGGCGTATCGTTGACCATGCGAATGTATGGAGAGAACGGAACCAGCATGAGACCGCAAAAGAGGTACTTATTATAGACAGCATCATACGCGGCCCTCTCGCGCTCGTCGTTCAGCTGACTGTAGCCCGGTCGGCCGAGAGGCTCGTAGTATGTGTTGATATTTCCTATCGCCTCTTCGAGTGACCAAATCCGTTTCCGTATCCATTTTGCAAAATAGGCATGTTGAAACTCTTCGAAGGTTGCAAGGTCGATGTTCGTAGCCTGAGCGGCTTCCTTGGCCCCGCTCTGAAAACCCGCCTTGGATATGATGTATCCTCGATGCGCACCCGTTTCGAGAATGACGGTCCGAAATGAATGAACTACAGCTTTCGGTATTGCTGCCGCCCAATTCTTGCACTCGCAAATTATTGTGTGCCTGATGCCGTCGATTGTGTCGTGAGCGAGGACATCAACATCGACAGAGCCTCTCGGCAGGGTCAGCGAAGCTTGACGCAGAACCGTCATGCCGCATTCCTCAAGGATCGCGGCAACAACTTCTTCAAGATCCTGCCACGTGGCTGGTTGCGCGCTCGTGATCAGCGTCATGGCGTCAGCGGCCGTCTTCAGGATCGTCTACCTCGCCAAGAATTTCCTCAGCGCCAGAGACGAAGAAATGGTGCTCGGTATTTTTGTTGAGGTAAGTGATCAGGTCGGCGCGCGCGCCTGCGATGGTCTGATAATATTGCCGGAACGCCTGCGATACCTCTTTTGCCCTCTTAGCGTTCGGCGGGATCGGAATTTCGATCTCCAAGTATCGTTTCCCCACATCCTCTCGGTTGGTTTGCATGAAAACGACGCGACGCCACTGGTCGCGAACGACCTTTAAGGTCAGAGCCCACAGTAGATAGAACGGATCAAAATGAGCCGTCACACCCGGTCGGATGATGATGACTTCCTTGGTCGTGACGACCTGCTCTTGCCCAGGCAAGAGAATACAAAAATCGCCAATGTTCTTTGATGTGCGCTCGGGGCAGAGCAAGTCAAACGCGCGAAGCCCCGAGCTTTCGCCTTTCCAAAAATACTTAGCGACTGAGCGAGGCACTCTGTTCGTCGGATTGATGTTGACGAGCCCCGCGCGCAAATCAGAAACCTTGATGTAAGGCACTTCACCTATGCGTTGGTCTTGCGATGGCGAGCCGTGACCTCCGCGAATGGTGATCAAACCTTCGTCGCACAGCTCGCCGAGCGTCGAGAAGGTAAAGCCCTTGAACTCCTTGGTTGCCATTGCTGCGCGGAACTGCTTGCCGTAACGCCGGTCGTAATAGACTGGAACAGCACACCGTATATTGACATCCGCTTTGGGTAAGAAGGTGAGAGTGTCAGTCCGCTTCCCCTTAGCTAGAGCCTTGGCATCCTCAAGAAGCTGGTCGTTGACGGCGTCTACCAATCCCTGAGTTTCAGGGTCCTTGACCTGTTTGCGCTTGCCAGTGGCGGGATCAATGATCGGCAGAAGCCGGCCGCCTTTCGAGAGCCCGCATGTCGGTGCGGTCGATACCATGATTGTTTCTTCGGAAAACCAGGACGGCTTGGCAATCATCAGCTTCTGCCTTTCTTTGTCCGACCCGTTTTCTTCGATGGCTGTTTGGCCTCGGCTGACGACTCCTCGCCGATCTTCTCAAATATGTAGAAGTTCGTCTTTGCGCGGCAGAATTCTTCGAACGCTTCCATCGGGATGTTCAGCATTCCCCTAAGCGCATAGCGGGGCTGGAGCCACTCGGCCAGCCATCGGTAAGAGAAGCTGAAGAAGTACGTCTCTGGCAAAACAATGCCGACACGTCCGCCGACACGAAGCAAGCGGTGTGCGAGTTCGAGGTAGACGAGGCCAATCTCTAGATCCGAAAAATCCGTAGGACCTTTCATCGCTGCGGCAGTAGAGATTGTGTACTTCGCTGCACGGCAGTCAGCAGCTTTGACCTTTAGATTCTCTCCGAAAGGCGGATTGGTAATCACGACGGTGAACTGCGCATACCCGAGCGGAGCGTCTAGCGTCGTAAGTTCGTGACTGAGCTGCGGATACTTGGCGGCCCACTGATCGCTACGGATGGCGTCACCAAGCAGGACATGGGTAGAGCCGTCCTGCATGGCCACCATGATCGCACGCGTGAGCTTGACACCAATATCGTCCTTATCGATGCCGTACAGGTTATCGTTGGCCCACTTGACCCTGTTCCAGACCTCAGAATCGTCCGGGAATTCCTTATCGGCGACCTGACGGAGAGCCTCGATCAGAAATGCTCCGGTGCCGCATGCAGGATCGATGACCTTGTCTTCGGATGTTATCTCCATGGCCATCAGTGCCGGCCGCACAATTCTGAGCGGTGTCAGGTATTGCCCCTCCCCACTCTTGAGAGCGCTTGTTCGAAAAATCTGAAAGGCTTTGGCGAGCAAATCGACGTGGTCGCCAAGTATGCGCAACGGTGCAAGCTCCGCTACGACCGCGAAGATGGTTTCGTCGCTGAGGAACAGACGTTCCTGATCCGAGGCTAGGAAAATTCGAGTGCGTTGCTTTTCAAAGTAGTCTTTGAACATGTCGCGCAGGCGCGTTGCGGTCACTTCAATTTTATTATCGCTATTTCCGTAGATTCTGAACGCGACGGGCTTGGCCTGATTGGCAGAGCGGCTGGCGATGGCATCGCTTTCCAGTTTGACAAGCAGGACATGAAGCAGCTCGCGAAGCTGATCCTCTCGCCTGGTAACGTTCGGGTCCGACACCACCACGGTTGCGACGAGCCGTTTGAGTGCGCCAGTCAGCTCAACTTCAGTAGGAATTCGAAGCGATTTCCACGACGGAGGAGCCTTCGGAGGTTGGGTGAGGTCATCCGTTGGGCTTGGCAAGCCAGGGTTCTCGACGAACACCCAATCAGCGCCGTGGCGCTTGTAGACAGCAAGGCTCTGCTCTCCGTTCGTCCAATAGCCGAGCTTGGCCATTGGCTCGTTGCTCAGATATCGCATGAGCTGAGCGCGACCCTTGGTGATATCTGGCGCCTTGAACTCAAATATTACGCTGAGCGCATACCATTCACCGCTCGCGTCAGCAAAAGCGACAAGGTCAGCTGAACCGCAGGTATCGTATTTCTGGCCGCGTTCACGCTTGGTCAGATCGTGAGGGGTGTCTGGGACAGGCCATTCCGGCTTCCATCGCAGCTGGTTTTCACGCCAGCCGAGCTTAAGCAGCCTCGCGATGACAGCTTGGCGTACGCGTTCTTCCGGCTTCATGGAGGGTGTATCAAGCATGGGGTTTTGGACCAGAAAAAGGAGCTACTCACTTTATGGAGCACGATTACCAGCTAGCATAAAAGTGAGCTACTCCCTTTTTCAGTTTCATCCCCAGCATTGTGTCCTCAGGCTGGCTTAGCTTTCGGCGCTGCCTTCGAAGACGATGCTAGATCAAGCTCCAAAGCCTTCGCCCTGCGGTCCATCACTTGAGCGGGCGTCGCGGATGAGAGGATAGCCCCTGCCCTCGTCTCGACCTTGGCGCGGAATGTCTGCGCCAGCGTGTAGTCCTCACCCTTCAGACGTTCAGCGTCTTCCTTGGTGAAAGCTTCGGCGGCGGTGATGTTGACGGCCGGCGCGAACCGCTCGCCACCGAGATTGACGAGCCCGACACCCTGCTCCTTAAAGGCATCAAGGGTTTCGCGGCCAAGCTTGGAGGTCTTATCGGCAAACTCGATGCGAATGTTAATGCGCTCGGGATCGATCTCGATGCCCTTGCTTTCTTTCAGGCTGTCCTTGGCCTTCGCCTTGTCCTCTGCGGACATAGGACGGATGAGGCGAACGGTGTCGATCGGTACCGTGCGCGTGACGCCTTCATGCGTTGTGTACTTCAATGAGTTTGTAGCCATGATCATTTCCCTTTCAGAATGTGGGAACAATCATCGTCTGCTTAAAGATGAAGTCACGCTGCATAGCAGCAAGAGTTCTGGAAACAACTTCGTTCGACACCGAAGCTACCCGCAAGGGATCGAAGCCGAACGGCGGAAACCCGCATTTTCCGGGGTTCCGTTCACGAGAGCCCGGTCGGCTTTCGCCGATGCGGCCAATCTGTCCTGCGAATCGGGATACGATTTCCAAACCCATTGCAAGGAAAGTGCGTTGTGCCGGACATCAGTGCCGTCGAAATCCCCAAACCTCTCAACTGGCAGGACTTCCAACGGTCCAGTGTCGTCCTGTTCCGCTGCGTGCTCGGCGACGAGAGCGTTCAGGAATTTGGGCGCGAAGGACAGACGCAGCACGGAATCGATCTTCTGGGTTACCGCAACGCCGATACCTCTCGTCCGGTTGATATCCAGTGCCGTCGTATCAAGAAGCCACTGACCGAAGACAAGATGCGCAGCGACGCCGAAGAGGCGCGCGCCATCAAGCCCGCACTAACGGAACTGATATTCGCAACGACCGCAGAACGCGATAAGTCGCTCCAGTTGGCGGCCGCCAAACTGACCGAAGAACTTAAGGCTTCCGGATGGAACTGCCGTGTCACCGTGATGTCATGGCCCGACCTGCAGCACGACATCGCGCAGCATCCCCGGGCGCTGCGGGCATTCTGGCCTGCAATGGCTGCCAACGATGCGCCGGTCATTGCAGTCGTCAGGGAAAGCTCAGCCAACGTCTCGGCAAAACTCGACGAACAGATGACGCTTATCCGCGAGATGAGCGAAAAACTCTCGCGCTCTGCATCGGCAGTGACTGAGGAATACGAAGCCGATCTGGCGCCAGAGGTGAAGCAGGAACCGGCGGGTCTGCACGGCAGACTTTCAGAAATCAGGAAGCTTATCGCGAAAGGTAAGACCAAGACCGCCCTCGAATCCTTCAAGGAAATCGAACGCGAAACGCTTCCGCCATATGCCAAATACAGGGTGATCGCCAATATCGGAGCGATCCACTTCAACGCTGGCCGCAATGATGAAGCGCTAGACTATTTTCGTCAGGCGCTCGCGCTTCGTCCGGACGATCCGAAGGCGGTGATCAACCTCGCCTACGCGGAGTTGGTGGGCGGCGACATTGAAGGCGCACGAGCTCGCGGCCTGGCCGTCCTTGAGAAGCAACCGGATCATGCCGGAGCCGCGAGCCTTGTTATCCAGTCGCATCGAAACGATTCCGCGCTGAACGATCCGTTCGCGCTCGTGCCGCAGGCATCGCACGAGGCGGCCGAGGTATTGACCGCTGCAATCGTATTCTTGCGCGCTCGGGACGACCTCTCGTGGTTCGACGTTGCCAAGAACGCCGCTGCCAAATATCCGAACGATCGTCACCTTGTCCGCTTTGGCGCGGAAGCAGTGCTGGAGCCTGCTCTGGCCGATCGCGAAGTCATGTTCGGAAAGCAGATCGATTCTGCCGTACTGGAAGCGGTTGGAAAGAGCGCAGCCAAACTTCGTGACCTTTGGCGCCGCGAGATGGACATGGAGGATGTTCGCAGCGAAGAGGCCTGCCCGCTCGCGAACAATGCCGCTGGGGCTCTCCGCTTCATAGGAGATGACGAGGGTGCTGCGCGTGTCCTCGACGAAACGCTGGCAAAGGTCGGCCAAGACGCGGGCTTGGTGAGAGCGCGCGCACTGCTCTACCTGCATGCGGACGAAGACCGGAAGGCAGCAGACCTCCTGGAATCGGTCGACGATCCCGAAGGCACCCTGTTCCTCGCGCAGCTAACGGCGGCGAAGGAACCGGCGAGAGCCCGTACAGCGCTCGGGCGACTGAAACCCGATCAATTGCCGAAGCATATGCGGGTCATTATTCCCGAAGTGCAGGGTGAAATCGCACTCGCGGAGAAAGATAAGTCTGCCGTCGCTGACGTGCTGAAGGAGCTCGAAGCGCAGGGAGCGCCATTCCCGACGATCGCAATTTTGCGCGCGCGGGCAGCCGAGGAAGGCTTGATCGAGGTCCCGGCACGGGGCGAGGAAGACGACGACGCGGAGGATGGTCTTCAGCCCGCGATTGCAGAGATTGTCAGTCAGTTGCCGTCTCACGAGGCAGCACTCAGCTTTGCTGACCGGGTGCAACTGGCCCAGTTCCTGGAACGGCACAATGCCGATGAAACGGCATCGAACCTGCTGCACGGCCGCGTCGATCCCAGTCGTGACAGCGTAAGCCTTCGCACATACCTTGGAGCCAGCATTGGGGCCCAGCTGTTTGCCAGATCGCGCGCAGTTCTCGCAGCCTTGCCCCCTGCCCTTCTCGATCTTCCCACCTATGCAAGGATGGCCGCTACGTATCACTGGAACATTGGCGACGCCAAATCAGCCGAACCGTTTGTGGCGCGGTTGAGTGCGGAATCCCCGCTACGTCTCGATCTGCTGCTTTGGAACATCGATGCGCTGATCCGCATGAACGCCGAAGATCGTGTCAGGAACATCCTCAAGGCACCGGTCGAGACTACCGCAGACGGTACGCTAGCCGATAAACGGCGCCTGGTCTCAGCCCTGACATCCTACGGCCAGCCCGAACGCGCACGCGCTCTCGCATACCGAATGTTCGCGCTGAACCGGGACGATCCGGGCGCCTGGATGACGTTCATGGGTACGATGCTCACGGGCGAGCCTACCGATCGCGATCATATCCTCGATCCGGTCATTGGGCCGGATCACGCCTTCGAGATCCGCCTGGCGACCGGTGAGGCGCGCCGGTATGTGCTGGAAAGCGATCCCGACGTGCGCCGGGTGCTACCTGACGCCCTGGCGCCTGACCACGATATTGCAAAGCTCCTTCAGGGCCTGAAGGCAGACGACACGTTCGCGTGGCCTAGCGACGGCAGCACCGCGATCGTTACCGTCGCCAAACACAAATTCCTGGATGCTTTCCACCTGGCGATCGGTCGGTTCAACGACCGCTTCCCTACGGCGAAAGGTTTCAGGCAGGTCAATGTCGGTACGGCCGAAAATTTCGATATCAGCGCCATCGAGAAGATGCTTCGGGAACGATCGGAGCATATCCAGGCCCAGACCAAACAATATGAAGACGGCAAGATTTCCCTCGCGATGCTGGCGCATCTCTGCGGCGTCGACCCGATCGATACGATGCTCGGGCTTGCTGAGCTCGGAAGTACCTACCGGGTATCCATCGGTTCGAGGGAGGAGCGGGACGGAACGGCCGCGCATGTAAAGGCTCACAAGGCTGCCGGCTGCATCGTCGATGCGGCCACCTATCACTGCATCCGGCGGCTCGGCCTCGAAGAGGCAGTGAAGGCTGTGTGCGGACCTATCGGCATCACGCAGGCAACTGCCGACATTTATCATGCGCGTGTGCAGTCGCTCGACGTTGCGGGCGGCGAGCCCAAAGGCAGCATGGCCATGCGCAACGGCCAGATGCAGATGATCGAATATTCTCCAGAGCAGATGGCGAAGACGAGGCTCGTCGTTGAAGGCGATCGTGATTGGCTTGCACAGAATGCCGAAGTGATACCGGCAATACCGAAGACCGATCCGCCTTTGGCGATGCGGCGTCTGGCGGTCGTTCCCGGCGCTCGCTTTTTCGACGACGTGTTTGCTGCGAGCGGGTCGTCGCGGTTGCTGCTGGCAGACGATTTGTTCACCCGCCAGGTGGGTTACGCACTTGGCGTCCGCTCGACCTCGCTTCAGCCGGTGCTCATGATCGCGCGAGAACGCGGTATCCTCTCTCCGACCGCATATGCGAAGGCAATTACCGATCTCATCGACATCGGGCAGCGATCCATCGGTATAGACGCTGCCGGGCTGCTTGCGGCCCGCATGCTCGACATGGAAAACGATGAGCCCCGCGTTGGCAAACGTCTCACCTTGGCGGCCAAAGTTCTCGGCGGTCCCGCCTGCGATCCTGCTTCACACTGCAGCGTTGTCGCCGAGTTCATTCAGCTGCTCTGGAAAATGGATTCCTTCAGCCTCGATGATTTTGCCGTCATCTCTCATGTCTTAACGGCAGTGCTGCGCGATCGAACCGAAGACTATCGGGAGATGCTTCAGAGGATCGATCAGCATCTGTCTGGAAACAACGAAGCCCGCCGCTATTTGCGCGCCTGGTCACGAGGCCATTTTCTGCAGTGGCCGTAAGTTGAAATGCGGCGTGTGGCCGGCAAGCCGAAGGGCTATTCAACCGCGCCCTCCGCCATCGTCTTAGCCGGGTGCAAACCACCAAGACTCCAGGACACCATCTGGGGGCCTAGCAGGCTCTGATCAGATAAGCTGCGTGTTTGCCTTGATACTCGATGGCTAGGTCAACCTGACCGCCCTCGCCCAGGCTGACTGTCGTATGCAGCGTCAAAGTCTTCCTATGCGCTAATTCCATATCGATGACGGCGCGCGCCGCATCCGCAAGGCATTCATAGGTCTGTACGGGCTCGAAGATGCCCAGGCCATTCTTGCGAAAGAGCTCCCACTGTTCGGCGATCGGTTCACTCATTGCTGACCCGGTCCCGGCGTCCGTCCTCGATCATGTCGGCGTTGCGAATCTCGAACCCTTCCGCCTTCAGCGAAGTCATGATGACGTGCTTGATGGTGGTGCCGCGATGGAAAGCTCTCAGCTTCAGCTCCCTCCAGACATAGTCCGGGATTTCGATGCTGAAGTTCTTCATGTGGGCGCGCGGTGTCGGAATGGATTCCGGATCGACCTTCGGCTCGGCCTTAAGAGCGACCCTGCCCCCCTCGCCCGCCTGGTCGGACGGTTTGACCATGGTGGCGACGCCCTTCTCTTCGGCCAGTCGTTCAAGGCGGCTGTCGATATCGGCATCAAGGGCGAGAAACGGTTTGCGGCTATTATTCATGTCAGCCTGCCTTGCGCAGTTCGTCGGCGTCCGTTGCAACGATGGCAGTAATCTCAGCGAGCAACGCCCGCACTTCGGCCCCTGCCCCTTTTTCGCGCTCGGTCAGTGTTGGCGGCTGGCCGTTGAGGAACATCTCCTTATAGGCCGAGCGCTCGACGAGCGCGGTGCGGAACAGCGGTAGCCCATGGCGCTCCAGTTCCTCGTAGGCGAAGTCGGTGACGCGCGAGCGTAAGGGGAACACCTTGGTCAGCAGCAGCCGGTACGGGATCGGCCTCCCCGTCTCCTCGCGCACGTCGCGAATATCGCTGACGACTACCAGTGCCTCGCGCAAATCCGGCTCGGAGGCCTGTGCCGGGATCACGACCAGGTCCGATCTGGCCAGCACCTTGAACATCGTGGTTTCGCGCGTGCCTGGCAGGTCGATGCAGATGTGATCGAATTCGCCGCTCATGGCCTGCTTGCGATAGAACTCCCCGAACGCCTTCGACTCGATGGCGACAACAGTGAGCCCGTCGAGCGGCGCCTTGCGCGCCCATCGCTCAAGGGTCTTGTTCTGATCGAGATCGATAAGCAGGACGCGGCTGCCCTGCAGGGCCAGCTCGGATGCGATGGCGGCGCATGTGGTGGACTTACCGACCCCGCCTTTCGAAGACGCAAAACTGATGATCATACAAAACTCCACGCACAGAACGGTTCGACACATCGGCCTTTGATCGGGCCTGCTTGTTCGATGGTGCCAGATTCGTTCAGTCCACCAAGCCACCACATGCGGGGCTGGTTGCTCCGGCAGGAGTCCAAGCCTCCAGAACACCAAGTCACCATCTGATGGTTTGCTAAGCGGCGATCCAGGCCGGGAGCCTGAGAGCACTGCCGCTTCCGGGAAGCAGGAGAACACTAGCTGGCGGGGTAGCGACGTTGCCAGCCGACCAGCTGCCGATATCACCATGTCACCACTTGGTGGTCTGGTGACTTGGAGAGTTCACCAGGTCTGCAAGCGATCACTCGGTGGTGTCGCCAAGCAGGCGTAAATCGCGCTCATGGTTTTCGGAGCCGTCCGTCGCGGGCCGATCGAGACGGCCAAGGGCCCACGGCTGCAAGGCCGACCGCGTATGCGGTCGCTCGTCTCGGCCTTGAAGCCGGGGAAGGGGCGGCTAGGCCCGATGGCGATGGATGGCGGAAATCCTCATCGCGGCGCAGCTCATGGTTTTTGGTGGGTTCAAAGCAACATACATAAAACTTGCAATAGATCCGTACACGGAGCTATAACTCATTCCATAATTCGGACTAGAGAGGTTTTTTGATACGCGATTTGTTTTCCAGAGTACTTGGTTGTCATGCGGCGAGCCCCGCCACGGAACACCAGTTTATCGAGATATCTGCCGGCATGAGTACCCGCTACGTCCGTGGCGGCAAGCTTCATCGAGCGGATGGCCCGGCTATCGAATGCCAGAACGGCAATCAGTATTGGTATCGCGAAGGCAAACTTCATCGCGACGATGGCCCGGCTATCAAATGTCAGAACGGCAATCAGTATTGGTATCGCGAAGGCAAACTCCATCGCGAGAACGGTCCTGCTATCGAATGGGTGGACGGCCATAAGATATGGTTCCGCGATGGTAGACTCCATCGTGAAGATGGTCCCGCCGTTGAATGGGATAATAACGGCGAACAGCATTGGTACCGTGACGGCAAACGCCACCGTGAGGATGGTCCCGCTATCGAATTGGCGGACGGCGGTAAGGAATGGTACCGCGACAACAAACGCCACCGCGATGGCGGGCCCGCCATCGAATGGGCGGACGGCGAGAAGTATTGGTACCGGGAAGGCGTGCAGCAGATCCCAACGCCGCTTTCGTTTCGGGATAGGCGATCGCTTCACGTGATCCACCGACGCAAGGCATTTCAGCCGGGCTGAGACACATCCAAATTCTGACCAGAGAGGTTTTTTGATCAAGGAGTTGTTCGCACGCATTCGAGGCGGTCTGGCGATCCGATTAAAATCGGGCCGGGAAAATGAACGGCATACCGGCACTATCGAAAGGGCTGACGGCGGTAAGGTATGGTACCGCGATGGCAAACTCCATCGGGAGGATGGCCCCGCCATGGAAAGGGCTGACGGCGGTAAGGTATGGTTCCGCAATGGCAAGCTCCATCGCGAGGATGGACCGGCTATCGAACGGGTTGACGGTTCTAAAGAATGGTATTGCGACGGCAAGCTCCACCGTGAGGATGGACCCGCTATCGAAGGTGCTGACGGTTCAAAACATTGGTACCGCGACGACAAGCTCCACCGCGAAGATGGGCCCGCTATCGAATGGCCTGACGGTTCTGAAGAATGGTTCCGCGACGGAAAGCTGCACCGCCACGATGGTCCCGCTATCGAACGGGTTGATGGTTCTAAAGAATGGTTCCGCGATAACCAGTCGGTCTTGCCGCCATTCAGATCCAAGGACTCATTCTTTGTATTGCGTCGTCGGTGGGTGCCACGGCAAGCTTAAGTGCCTATATAAAGATCGGGCAGAGGCAGGAGGTGCGCTGATGTGCGGGAAGTTCACCCAGATGTCGTCATGGCAGGAGGTACACGCCTTCTCGCAGCCGCTCATCATGAAGAATCCGGCAGACGAGGCTGTCGTCTCCACGCCCATGCGTTTCGCGAACATCATGCGGCTCGGCGCCACGGCCGCGCGCGAACTTGTTGCCATGCGATGGGGATTTGCAGGGCGCGACGACCCCGCGCCGACGCGTCCCAAGCACATGCATGCCCGATCCGAGACGATCGACAACCGGCCCACGTTTGCAGACGCCTTCGCGCACGCACGCGGCATCCTGATGGTCGACACGTTCAACGAGGGCGAGGAACTGCCGAACGGCAAGACCAGGCAGTGGGTAATCACACCGCAGGATGGCCAACCGATCGCCATCGCGGTCATCTGCGAGAAGTGGAATAACGGGTCCGAGGTTCTGGAAACCTTCATCCAGGTGACCACGCCCGCCAACAAACTCATCTCGCGCATCACCGACCGCATGCCCGCGATCCTCCCTCGTGAATCGTGGGCCACATGGCTCGGAGAAACCGATGCAAGCCTCGCGGACACCAAGGCGTTGTTGAGCACCTATGAGGACAACGGGTCTTGGACGATGGCGGCGCAAGCGCCAAGCAGCCGGTCGCGACGCTCACTGCTTGGCAATAGGCAGCCAACCCTGTTCTGACTTTGACTGCTGCTAAGGGACTGGGACCCATGCCGCGATAACGAGTTGGTCTTGCCGCCATTCCGATCCAAGGAAGCTTTGTTCTATGGCGTCGTCGTACGGGTGCTGAAACCGGGCTGAGCTTTTCACGAAGAGTGAGTCTTAAAGCCTGACCGCTCTAAGAGGTTGTCACGGGCTGCTCTACATTCCCATCACGCCAAGCAAGCGGTCTTACCGTTTAGCGAAGCGTGGGTGACGGTCGAGCTATCAAGGCATCACCCGCCGCGCAGCGGCATTGAGAAAGGCGCCGCGGATAGTTTCCAGCTCGCTTCTAAGTTCTAAGATTCAATATTCTGATTCAGGCGCCGGATTTGCTCTTAGTGTCAGAGGCTTGCGTTACCAAAAGTGAGGAAAAGGGTGGGATAGGTGAGTTTCTGGGTGGATTCGCGTGAGGAATTGGATGGCCTCAGGTGAGCAACCGGGTGGCTTGCGGTGAGAGAGTGGGTCGCGCGATGGGGCAGGGAAGCTCAAGGTGAGTTTTTGGGTGGCTCATTCTGGAATATCGAAACTGATCATGTCCGCGGCGCCTGCTCGGCGGGCGCGACGGCCAACGCGGCTCTTCTCACGCTCGTCGTAAGCACGGCATAACGCATCGGGAGATTTCTTCACCCACGTCATGAACAGCTTCTCGATGCTGCGGCCCTTCTTGACCGGCATCACATCGACGGTGAAGTCGCACAACTGGTTGACCTCATCGATCGCAGGCTTCAGGCAGTATTTATTGAAGTCGGCATAGCGTTCGAGCTTGCCCTCGGGGACGCCGAGCATGGACCGCATTGCGTCAACGGCGAACTCCTCGCTCTGCTTGATCAGACCGATACGGCGTTCGATCATCTCGTAAAGACGGATCGAGTACTTGGAGCGGAGCGCATACATAATATGGGACCGGAGCGTAGCCCAGGCGTTGCTTTGGGCGATGATCACGAGCAGGTCCGGTGGAAACGTGTAGTAGAAATACCCGTCCTTTCGGTCCTCGGTTTTGTTGGTACCGAGCAGGTGGACACGGAAGGTGGCCATCTCGCCAGTGTCGGGATCGCGGGCCCGAATTTTTGCCCATGCGCCCATAAGTGTGTCGAACGCTTCATCAAGCCGGTCGTTGCCCGCATGACTGCCGCGCAGGCTGGCCTTTAGGATTTTATGGACCCCGCCCTCGCGGATCGTGTTCCAGGCATGCCCGAGTAGCTGATTGTAGAGAATGGTTTCGCTGCGGCTGAGAGGGGTCAGCTCGACGATATCGACCAGCTCGCGAGGCTTGATAATCTTTCCCATATGATCGGGATCGAGGAATTGGCCTGACGTCTTCACATCGACCGCGAGCAGCTGGCCGGTGCGCTTAATTGGGGCTGGTTCATCGAACTCAGGCAGGAGGATAGTCACGCGATTCACCGGCCCAGCATGCCGAAGCAGAAGTGAGGCCGTCAACGGACGAACTCAATCTCGGCAGCAACAATCTTGCGAATTGAGGTCGACCCAAAAACTCACTTTAACTTTGGCTGGAATCCCTCTATTTGGCCGCGGCGCGATTCTCCCACCCAAAAACTCACTTGTTGCTGCTATGGCACCATTCGCGTCGTACTGACGGCGCAGCTACCCAGCTGGCGTAGAAGGTCGCGATCGTGTTGGAAAGAAGCTGGTCCGTGCGGCACGCCGCTCGCGGTATGCCCCGAAGACGATAAAACAGATACTCGGCCACATGCGCACGGGTTGCGAAGCGAGCGCCCCCGACTGATAAGGCCCGAGCAATCAGGATGATCGATCCATTGTAGTTCGGACCGTGCTCAAGGCCGTTTTCTATGAGGTGCCTGAGCAGGCGGGCGGCATGCTCATAAGGCAAATCATTATTCAGCAGGAGCGGATCACGGTTGGATGCAGAGAACAATCTGTTGCCTGCCCGCGCACGCTCCTGCTCAAACGCGATGCTGACCCGCGGAGGGTGCTGCATCGCCCACTACTCTTCGTCATCGGAAAGATCGGCCACGGGCCGGTCGGACATCCACTTCTCGACCTCGTGAAGGAGGAACCCGATCCTGTTAGGTCCAATCCGCCGCCGGCGCGGAAACTTGCCTTGCCGTTCAAGCCGGTAGATGTGCGTCGGCGTGTAGGTCGTGAGGGCGCACACCTCGATCATGGTCAGGAAGCGCAAATGGGCGAGCACGATGTCGAACTCACGTTGCGGAGCGGAGCGGTCTTGTGGTTCGTGACGGGGAATATGCATGCGGGGGCTCCATGGGCCAAAGGGGTCCAAGTGAAGACGTCTAATTTTGCGGGAATACGCAGCACGCGAGACGAAATCGCCTCGTGTGAATTGTCATAACATGAGATGATAAATACGTCTAGTCGTAATTTTGATATTATTCCTGCCTAGACGTTATTGTTCCTCTTTAGACGGGAATGAAGTGCCATCCCGAGCCGACGAAGCTGGTCGGGCTCGTAGAGCACCGACAACTCAGCGAGGATGGTGTCGACCTCTTCATACTGACGAGCAAGTTCCGGAATGTCGTCTTCCGGATGCCGGGAGACCCAGTTTGCGAAGGCTTGATATAACTGGGGGTCCAGGTCGCGGAGATGGCCGCGTTTAAGGCCATTGCCCAGCCAGAGTTCGTAGACCCGACGAACGAACTGAGCGGGATTGGTTTTGACCCTGCGGTCGCGATTAGCCCAGGCCTCGGGGGCAGTGGTAGGCAATTCTCCTGAGCCTCGTGGCGGTGGCCCCTTGCCGAGATTCTCCAGCATCACGGACACGAACCGCATAAGAAAATCGCTGTGTTTGCTTTCAGGTAGCTGCTTGATTTTTGCTACGTTATTGAAAGCTTTTGCCAACGCTGCGACCGCTTCATCGAGCGCAGCGTGCCTATCTGCTTCACTCTTCCCTGCGGCTTCCTGGGTGCTTTCCCTCGCGCTCGGCCGGGGTCCGTTGTTCGGTTCGGAGCTAGGGCCTGAAGCATGATCTGCTACTAGCCCGGCAAATTTCGCACGGGGCGGTCGAGCGTTGATCCGGTCGCGATACCTACCGGAGAACCGCGGCTTCGCCACCGGCAAAAGCGTATCAGGCTTTGCGTCGGTCTCTGTGTCCCGCGCGGAAAAGTCGTCAGGAGGGGCATCCGTCGAATACTGGTCTCGGCCCCTCTCGCGATTTGTCATGGCCGTGCATCCCGGTAGCATAAGCGGGGTGTCGCATGTTTCTCTCGCGCGAGTAAAGAAAAATAACGAAATTATCAAAAGGCGCCGATGCCCATCGGGGCCCAAGAGCGGCGACGCGCATCTTCAATTTGCGTCCACGGTGCGTCCACAGTAATTATCTGATTACGCTGTAATATCCGCTAACCCGTTGATATGTCTGGCGCGCCCGGAAGGATTCGAACCTCCGACCCCCAGATTCGTAGTCTGGTGCTCTATCCAGCTGAGCTACGGGCGCACGCCTTGCAAATCGGTGCTGCGGACGGCGGCGGAGACACCCCGGCGCGGTCCTGAGCGGCAAGAGCGCC
>JALHMC010000016.1 GCA_022844225.1 Hyphomicrobiaceae bacterium
ATGCGCAGTGATCCGACGCTATGGATGGACGGGGCGAGCATCGCCGACGGGACGGTTCGCATCGGTATCGCGCACGGTTCGGTGCGGGGATTCGGCAGCCTCGGTGAGGCCGCGGTACCCATCGACGCCACGCGCCGTCTGAGCGCCAGTCTCGACTACCTGGCCCTCGGTGACTGGCACGGTGTGAAGGAGGTCGCCCCCGGGGTCTGGTACTCCGGCACGCCGGAGCCGGACAGTTTCATGGACAATGGTCCCGGTCAGGCGCTCGTCGTCCGGATTGCCGCAGCCGGGGCGCCACCTGTGGTATCGGCCGTTGCGACGGCAGCCTTCCGCTGGCGCGAGCGGCGGCTCGTGCTGTCGCGGCTCGCTGATTTCGAGCCGCTCGCGGACGAGATCGACGCGCTCGGCGAGGAGGGACGACGCCTGATCCTGTCTCTGCGCCTCGAAGGAACGATCGCCGCCGCGGACGCAGTCGAACTCGACGAGCGCATTGCCAGACTGGCCGCGCTTCCCGTAGCGACATCCATCGATCGGAGCCGCTTGGTGTTGCGCGCAGGAGCCACTGACATCGCGCGGATCGCGGATCCGATGCTGGCGAACGTCGCCCGCCGGCTGGTGGAGCGCAGTCAGGCGGGCGATCCCGCAAGTCAGCGTGTGGCGCCTCGCGCCCTGCAAGTCCTGCTCGCAATGAGCGCCGGCGAAGTTCAGCGAGAGTAGTGCATGAAGATACGGGCCTTGCGGGTTGCCGAATGCGGCCGCTTCGTCGAGCCGGTGGCCCTCGAGGGCCTCAGTGGCGGCCTGGATCTTCTCATTGGTCCGAATGAGGCAGGCAAGTCGACTCTGCTGAAGGCGCTGCGGCTCGCGCTCCTGACCAGCCACCGCTCGACCAAGGCGGAGATCGGGGAGTTGAAACCCTATCGAGGGGGCTCGCCACTGATCGAGGTGGAGCTGGAGACGGGGGGGCAGCGCTGGCGTGTGCGCAAGCGCTTCCTCACCGAGCGGATGGCCGAGGTGATCTCGCTGTCGACCGGCGCTCTCATGCGCGGGAGTGATGCCGAGGCCAAACTCGAGCAACTGCTGGACTTGAGGTCAGGCATCGGGCGCTTTCCCCTCCTATGGCTAGGGCAAGGGGCACTGCTCGCGGCACCCGCGCCGGACGAGGCCGGAGAAAACACGCTTCGGGCAGCGCTGGTGCGGGAAGTGACGTCGGCGGCCGGCGGGGAGGCCGGTCGGCGGATCCGGGCCCGGGTTCAGGCCGCGCTGGGCGATCTGCTCACACCGGGTCGCGGGCAGCCTACGGGACGCTATCGTGACGTGATCCGCGAGGCGGACTCGGCCGCTGCAGAGCTGGCCAAGTGCCGTCAGGCCTATCGCGAGATCGAGGGTCACCTCGATCGTTTGGCGGGTCTGGGAGAAGCCTCTGCCAGCTTGACCGACCCTAATGCGCGAGCGGAGCGACTGCGCCGCGTCGGTGAGACCGAAGCCCGATGGAAGCAGGGCAAGGAGGACGTCACTGCCCGCGACGGAGCCCGGGTTGCACTCGCCGAAGCACGGGTCCGGCACAGTGCCGCCACGGCCGCCACGCGGACTCTGGTCGACGGACTCGACGAGCTGGCCGCTATCGAGGTCCGTGCCTGCTCCGACGCCACGCTCGCCCGCGATCTCGCTCAACGTCTCGAGGCGGCCGAGATCGGCAGTCAAGACGCGGCAAAGGCGGCTGCTCAGTCGCGAGCCGCACTTGCAGCCGCCGAGGTAGCTCTGGAGCAAGCTGCGAGCTTGGCGCGCTACCGCGATCTTGCCGAGCGCGCGACAAAGGCCCGAGCTGCAAGCACACAGATCGACGTCCTCGAAGGCCACATGAATGGCCTTCCGCTCGACGACGCGCTGGTACGCGAAGCGAGGCGGCTGTCCTCGGATGTCGCCGAGGCCGGAGCGCGCCTCGAAGCCTCGTCATCGGCCGTCACGGTCGACTACGAATCCGCTGCCGTGCCGCGCATCGTCATCGACGGCCGCCCTCTTGCCGATGGCGAGCGACAGTTGGCGATCGGGCGCGTCGTCTTGCAGGTTCCTGGCCTCGGCCAGATCACGGTCGAGCCTGGCGTTTCGCGAGATCGCGAGCAACTCCTTGCGCGACGTGCTGACGCGGAGGCGGCGCTCGGCCGCATCTTCCTCGAGACGGGTTCTGTGGATCTGGCGGATCTTGAGCGGCGGCACACCATCGCGCGCGAGACGGCCGGGGAGATCGTCGCGGCACGGGCCGCGCTGACGGGGGCGGCTCCGGCCGGCATGCAGCGGCTCAAGGACGAACTGTCCGCGGCGGCCACCCAAGTCGAAACCCTGCGGATCGACGATGGAGGCCCCGACTCGAAATGTCTCGCCGACGCCGTCGTCTCCCTGCGTGGCATCCTGGAACGAGCCGATGCAACCGCGCGCGAACGCACCGCGGCATGCGAAACCTTACGTCGCGAAGTGGCCGTTCAGTCGTCACGTGGCGAGGAGCGCGACAGGCGTCGAGCCCAAGTCGAGGCTGTCTTGCCGCCGCCGCCAGAGCGAGACCGTCTACGCGCGGAAGCCGAGGCCGCAGCCCAAGCCGCAAGTCTTGCCTTGGACGAGGCATTGCGCATTGAGGCGGCCTGGACCAAATGCGCGCCCAGCGCTGATGCCCTCGCACGGCTCGAGGCGGAACTGGCGGACGCGCGCCGAGACCTGCATCGCGCCGAGCAGGAAGAGGCCGCGCTCGCCGCCGAGCGTGCCCGTATCGAAGGGGCTCTCGAGGCGGCACGGCGCGAGGACGTTGCGACCCGGCTTGCGGCGCTCGAGAGCGACGCGGAGCGAGCGTTGGCGCGAAAGGCGGATCTCGCCGAGGAAGTTGAGGCTCTCCGATTGCTCGATGCGGAGCTTGGGTCGGAGGAAGAGCGTCTGCGCGACAGCTACCTCGCACCGGTACTTTCTCGGCTGGCGCCTTACGTCGACCTAGTCTTCCCTACCGCTTCGGTCGCGCTCGGCGACAAGTACACCGTGACCGGGCTCGTTCGCAACGAACGCGAGGAGGCCTTCGACCACCTCAGCGACGGCACGCGCGAGCAAATCGCCGTCTTGACGCGCCTTGCCTTCGCGCGCCTCCTCGCCGACCAGGGTATGGGCGTCCCGTTGGTCCTCGATGACGTTCTGGTCTACTCGGACGACCGCCGCATCGGGGCGATGCACCGTGCCCTCGAAGCGGCTGCGGAGGCGCATCAAGTGATCGTGTTGAGCTGCCGCGAGCAGTCGTTTGCGGGCCTGCGGGGTGCCCGTGTCGCCATCGTGCCGTGGAACCCCGACAAGACGTGAGACAGCATTACCTTCGCTGCGTCAACGGTTCGCCCCATCGGCCGCGGCTCGGATTGCGGCGATGTTCTCGGCATAGCGCCCCCCGGCAAAGACGGCGTTGCCCGCGACAAGCACGTCGGCGCCAGCCTTGGCACAAAGCGCCGCCGTCTCTGCATTCACCCCGCCGTCCACCTCGATATGGATCGCTCGTCCTTTGATCATCTCCTTGAGCCGAGCGATCTTCGGCACCATGGCCGGGATGAACGCTTGACCGCCAAAACCCGGATTGACCGACATCACCAGGATCAGGTCCAACCGATCGAGCACGTAGGCAATCGTCTCCGGCGGCGTCGACGGATTGAGCGACACGCCGGCTTTCTTGCCGAGGTTCTTGATCATCTGCAGAGTGCGGTCCAAATGAGCGCCGGCCTCGGCGTGTACCGTAATGATGTCGGAGCCGGCCTTGGCAAATGCCTCGATGTAGGAATCCACAGGCGCGACCATCAGATGGACGTCGAGCGTCTTTGTCGTGTGCGGCCGCAATGCAGCAACGACCATCGGGCCGATCGTAATGTTCGGCACGAAATGCCCATCCATGACGTCCACGTGCACCCAGTCGCAACCCGCTGCATCGATGGCGCGCACCTCCTCGCCGAGGCGCGCGAAATCAGCCGAGAGGATGGACGGGGCGATCTTTACACTCATGGATTGGCTCCGTCGATGTGGGCCGAGCAGCAGCTGCCCGCCAGACCTGGTTGCAGAGTTCGTCTCCGGGCGATTTGGGCAAAACCTGCTGTTCCTGTCCGGAACGCAAGCCGAACCTTCGCGACGCCTGCGTCCGCACCTTGCTACTTGCTTCCGGTCGGAAAATGAAGAGGCGCCTCGTCTCAGGCCTCACGGTTGTCGGATAGACGACGCGTCGTTCCCGGGCAGCGCAGGGGGCTCAGGGTGGTGCAAAGGGCTCCCCGGCCGCGCAGATGACCGATAATCGCCAGCACAGCGCAGGATGAGCCCGATGAGCAAGAGCCCAGCAAGACCGCCGCTCGCGGGTTGCAAGATGTTCACTACCGCGAGCCCACCGAACTCCCGCGTGGCGAGCCGCCCCCGAGCGAGAGCATGGCGAACGAAGAAGGCCTGCGCGATGCACAGGATCGCAAGGTCGTAGGCGAACACGTACGGGCTGGCCATCGGTATCGCAGCGGCGAGCACGGCCGCTTTGAGATCGCCGGCCATCCGGCTGCGCCATGCCAGCATCACGAGCCCAGCGACCACGACGGCGAGCACGGTGTGGATCGCCAACGCCGGGCCGGCGGAAAGGCCAATCGTCTGCAGCATGCCAAAGATACTGCGGAGCTTCGACGGATCGAAATGAGATTGCATCACCGAGGCGACGTTGCCCAGCTGCAGAACAAAGAGGTGCCAAATCTCCAGGCCCTGGGTCGCCATCGAAGCGACAACGACCGAGGCAACCGTGAGACTGGCGGCCACGAGCGTCCGCCACTGCCCCGCCGCCAGGAGTGCCAGCGGAATCAGCAGGCCGAGATGGGGCTTGTAGGCGAGCATTCCAAACGCAACCCCGGCAAGAACCGGGCGATTGGGAAGGAGCATTAATCCGGCTCCGACCAGCGCGGCGCTCAAGAAACCGTTCTGCCCCGTGTAGAGGATATTCAGCGTCGCTGGCCCGGCCAGCATCAGGACGACCCCGTGCCACGATCCGGTGATCAGACGGGCGACCGCGCTGAAACAGCTTGCCGTGAGCCCGAGCCAGACCAACATTGCCGCGATGAGGGGAAGGTTTGCCAATGCGGCTGCCAGCGGCAGGACATGAGGAGGGTAGGGCCAGGGATAGCACCCCTCCGACGGCGCCCCCCGCAACGCAATCTGCTCCCGGCAGAGCTTAGCGATATCATAGGCCCACTCGGGGAAACCGCGATTAGTGACGTCGCCCGCCGTCCAAACGCCTGAGAAGTCGTTGAGCCAGTACCGTCCAGCACCGTCGAGCAACCACCCTTCGGATTTTCCGATCAGGCTGATCGTGTGGATCACATAGAAGGCAAGTAGTCCGAGGGCATAGTAGGGTAGGCGTCGTACCAAATTCGAACTCAGCGCCGACGACGAGCGTTCGGGTGCCTCTTGCGAATGAGCCAATCCACCGTGCATGAGCGTCCCACAACCCCGCGAGGCGGCCCCAGGCAGGGCTACCAAGACCTTTCTGCCCAACATAGAGGGGGCGGGTTGCACATTGGTTAGGGAATACGCCTCATGGCAGGCGTATAGGGCACGCAAGGCTGGGGGCCCAGGTTCAGCCGCCATGTGGCACGAGGTCGAAGGGAGCGCATTGCATGCCGGCGAGTGAAGGGGAACCCAGCATAGAAATCCAAGCGAGCCCCGCTGGACGGTGCCCGGGCATCGCCGGAACCGCGCTGGCCGTTGCGAACGTCGTGCATGCCTGCCACGAGCGTTCGGTTGACGAGGGGCTCGCTCAGCTTGCTGTACCGAGCCTCGACCGCACGTCGCTCGAACGCGTTCTGACCTATTGTGCCGAGCTGAGATGCGAGGCCGATGACGCAACCTGCCCGGGCTGCAAGCGGCGGACCGAGGCGCAGGGTCTCCATACCCTGGACGACTTCATCCGCTCCCATGCCGAGGTTGTGGTCGGCGACGGCCAGGTCCGGCTCGTCGGCCAAGGTACGGCCACGATCAGGACGCCGGCGCTCGCCGCGCTGGAGAAGACTTGGTCTGGGGAGAACTACTGGTTCTGGGCGCGCCGTGTTCTGCGAAAGTTGCGGCACGGGATCCGTCGCGCCCATATCCGCGGGGAAGCCTTCGCCGGCTCGGGTGAAACGCCCTCCATCATTCTGATGGAGCCGCAGCTTGCGGACAACATCGGCATGGTCGCCCGCGCCATGGCCAACTTCGGACTGGACGAGCTACGCCTTATCGCGCCGCGGGACGGCTGGCCGAACGAGAAGGCGCGCATCGCCGCCTCGGGTGCCAACTATGTCATCGATGACGGGCGCCAATTCGACACGCTGTCCTCGGCCATAGGCGACCTCAACTGGGTCGCCGCGACGACCGCTCGCCAGCGCGACCTCCGCAAGCCGGTGCTCACTCCGATCGAGGCGATTGCCGAGATCCGCACTCGGATGGCCCGGGGAGAGCGCTGCGGCATCCTCTTCGGGCGCGAAAGGAACGGGCTCGAAACCGACGAGGTGGCGAACGCCGACGCACTCGTGATGATTCCTGTCAATTCCCGATTCGCTTCGCTCAACCTTGCGCAGTCGGTGTTGATCCTGGGCTACGAATGGATGCGGTCCTCCGGCTCTGCGACGCTCGGACGCGTGACGACCTACGAGACGCCCCAAGGCGCCGGAATGGACCTGGGCGACACCCGTCCTGCCACCAAAGAGGAGATGGAAGGCTTCTTCGGGCATATCGAACAAGAGCTGGATCGTCTGGGATTTTTCAATCCTGCCCATCGCCGCCAAACCATGATCCGCAATTTGCGGACGATGTTCACCAGGATGGGAGCCACGGAGCAGGAAGTGCGGACCCTCCGCGGCATTGTGGTTGCGTTGGCAAATGGGAAGGGAACAGGCCGAAAGCGGCCATAAACTTGCCTACTTTCGAGCCGACCCCTCGCCCGTCGCGGCACCGGGGGGCGGAACGCGGCGAAGAGGCGGTGGAGATCGTCTCGAACGGCAGGCTCGGCCAGGCGACCTGGGGTCGGCGAAGGCTGTTGCCGCAAGAGCAAAGGGCGAGGGGCACAGAGATGGGAAGAATGTGGCGGACTGGGGTTGTGGCGGCGACCGTCGCGGTGCTCGCCTGTGCTGGGGTCGGGACGGGCACGGCGGCCTCCAAGGAGCTGAGCGAGCGGTCCGTCAAGGTCCTGATGGACTACGCTTGGCTGATTCTGCCCGCGAAATTCACGACACCCGAGGGCAAGGTCATCGAGGTCGACAAGAAGAACAAGAAGAAGGAAACACTCGTTCCCATCGACGTCGGCAGGGAAGTGATCAAGGTCGGCTACACCTCGGCACAGGCACAGCTGTGCGAGATGTGGGAGGAGCAGACCGTCAACTACGATGCGATGATGCGCATCCAGCGGGCGAAACACGGCTGGAGTGAGCAGCAGCTCCTGTTCATCACCACATTGCACCGCATGACCATCCACATGGCTGCCGGCAAGCTGAAGGTGACCGAGAAGGACGGTGAGCAGGTCGTGTCCCTGGAGCCCATCACGCCCTCCAAAGAAACCTGCAACGACGAGAAACGCAAGAAAGTCAAGGAACTGGTCGCGCAACAGGTCGAGGCCGCCAAGGCGTCCCTGCCGCCGAAAAAGGCTGAAGCACCGGCCGCTCAGAAGAAGTGACCGGGGTCGATCCATCGCGCTCGCATCGACCTTGACGGCAGACGGGCCAGCAGCTAACAAACCCACCAGCGGGCCTTTCGGGGCCCGCCTTGTTTTTGCGCCTTTGTGGTCGACCATAAGTCGTCGATCTGTCGGGTGGCGCTGCAACCGGAACTTTCCGGTGAGCGCCTCCAAAGGAGAGGGCGCATGATCCCGTGCATAGCGAAAGACGGAGCTTGAGATGACAAAGCGCATTCGCGCCAAGCATAAGATCGACCGCCGCCTCGGTGAAAACATCTGGGGCCGCTCGAAGAGCCCACTCAATCGCAGGGCCTCGCGCCCCGGCCAGCACGGCGAGCGCCGGGCCGGCAAAGTGTCGGATTTCGGCCAGCAGCTCAAGGCCAAGCAGAAGCTCAAAGGCTACTACGGCAACATCACCGAGCGGCAATTCAACCGCGTCTATAAGGAAGCCGCGCGACTCAAGGGCTCGACGTCCGAGCATCTGATCGGCCTCCTGGAGCGCCGACTCGACGCGGTGGTCTACCGCGCGAAGTTCGTTCCGACGGTTTTCGCCGCACGGCAATTCGTCAGTCACGGCCACATCACGGTGAACGGCAGCAAGGTCGACATCCCGAGCTACCGGTGTCGTCCGGGCGACGTCATCGAGGTCAAGGAATCGTCTCGCCAGTTGCCACTGGTGATCGAAGCCTCCAAGAGCCCGGAGCGCGACGTACCCGACTACATCGATGCCGAGCACACGAAAATGAGTGCCAAGCTCGTGCGGGTGCCCGCCCTGGCGGATGTACCCTATCCGGTGCACATGGAGCCGAATCTTGTGGTCGAGTTCTACTCACGCTGATCAGATCGGCACGGCCTTAAGCGATCGTGCTCGGGTCTCATCTTCGATCCGGAACCTTTGATTAGGATCTTAGGGCGGCCTTCAGGACCACATTCGGCGCGTCGGGCATCCCGTACGCGCCGGATGCATTTTCAGACGCTCTGGCGCACTTGTCCGCCGAGAGTCAAACTCCTTGCGACGCCACAATCTCGCGCTGGGATGCCTTGATCGGTTCCGATGCATCGGTTTCAGCCGGTTGCATGTTGGGTTCGGAACAGGCCGACCCGTCGGCGACCACGTCTCCAGGTTTCGGCTCCGTCTCTCTTGCTGGCATCGGCAGCCTCATAATCGACTCCCGAGGTGCCACCGAGCTGGATAGCCCAGCGGCGGAGGGTGCTTCACCGTTCTGCGGGATGAAGACGATACCGGTACCGCCGCCCGGTTGCTCAACAACCGTGATCTTGGGTTCGATCTTTGTCAGCTCCCTGATCAGGCTCTTGTAGCTGCCTGTTCCGAAGAACGCCGTTGGCCCCTGTCGCTTGAAGCCTTCGACTTGCTCCAACTCAGCCACCACGCGTTTCTGCGCTACATAATTCCGCGGTTGCCGGACCAGCAACTGCAGCACCTGCTTTGCCGCAGCTTCGAGAACAGGCGTAGCATCGGCCGCCTTCTCGTCAGTTCCCGCCCCGACATTAGGCCGGCGAGCTACCGATCGGGCCGCCATTGCGACCGTTCCCTCGGAGCTCGCGCGAGGTACAGTCGGCGATGCGGCCGCCTTGACATGCGTTCTGGCAAAGATCCGTGCAAACAGGCTCACGCTCGGGCGGTGATACTGCGCGGCCTCCGTCAGGCGTCTCGACGGAATGAGGATGTCCGCTCGCCGGTGATACGTTGTGTGGATATTCGGTCGGTGTTCCGTCGCGACGATGGCCGAGCGCTTTGCCTTCAGGCGGAGGCGTTCGAGGACCGGAACGAAATCCGAATCTCCAGTCAGCAGGATGAATTCATCGATCTCGGATCGCGTGTACGTCGTCTCGATCACATCCATGGCCATACGGATGTCCGCGCCATTTTTGAGACCGGAGTACTTGCCGATCAGGATGGGCGCAAATCCATGACGCTCGAAGATGGCGCGGTTCCGCTCGGCGTGGCTGTTCCAGTAAACGCGCTTTTGCAGGAAGCGCCGCTTGCGGCTCGGCGAATCGAAAACACCGTCCTCAAGCCAAGCGAGCCAGTTGGCAATGGCGTCGGGAGGTAAGGGAACATTTTCGAAGTCGATGTAGAGCGCGCTTCTGATCCGCCGGCGCAACATGACCGAGCCCCAATCTGCGGACCGGCGCACCCCCCTAGAAGCTCCGGATCTCATTGCAATCTCGCGGAGTTGTGTGCCCTCCGCAAGCCGTCACTATCGAGTCCAACGCCATTCGGCGCAAGTTGCATTGTTGCCGCCGACAGATCCGCTTGTGCGTATCGCGTGTGCGAACAGAGCCGAACTCACGCCCACCAGCGCTCGGGCAACGGGAACCGTCCTGCCGCATCCTCGATCACCTGTCCGGCCCGAAACAAGGTCGCCTCATCGAACGGCTTCGCAATGAGCTGAAGGCCCAGTGGAGTGCCCTCGCTCGAAAGGCCGGCCGGAACCGAGATCCCGGGCAAGCCCGCCATGTTCGCCGTCACCGTAAAGATGTCCTCGAGGTACATCGCGACCGGATCGCCGGATTTCTCGCCCTGTGCAAACGCGGGCGATGGCGTCGTCGGTGTCAGAACCACGTCCACCGTCTTCCACGCTTCATCGAAGTCTCTCTTGATGAGCGTGCGCACTTTCTGGGCCTTGAGATAGTAGGCATCGTAGTAACCGGCCGACAGTACGTAGGTCCCGATCAGAACGCGGCGGCGCACCTCTTTGCCGAAGCCGGCAGCCCGCGTGTTCTCGTACGTTTCGATCAAGTCCTTGCCCGGCATTCTCAGGCCGTAGCGAACGCCGTCGTAACGCGCGAGATTCGACGAACACTCGGCCGGTGCCACGATGTAGTAGGCGGGAAGCGCATATTTGGTATGCGGCAGCGATATGTCATGGATGGTGGCGCCGGCGGCCTTCAGCCATTCGATGCCCCGTGCCCAGAGTTGGTCGGCCTCGGCTGACATCCCGTCGACCCGATATTCCTTGGGGATGCCGACGCGGAGTCCTTTCACGCTCTGGCCGACGGCGGCCGAGTAATCCGGCACGGCTGCGTCGACGCTGGTCGAATCCTTCGGATCATGGCTGGCCATCTGCCCCAGCAGGATCGCCGCGTCGCGCACCGTCTTTGCGATCGGTCCCGCCTGATCCAGCGACGAGGCGAACGCGACGATCCCCCAACGGGAGCATCGGCCATAGGTCGGCTTGATGCCAACCGTACCGGTGATGGCCGCGGGCTGGCGGATCGAGCCGCCCGTGTCCGTGGCCGTGGCCGCGAGGCAGAGGTTCGCCGAGACGGCTGCGGACGAGCCGCCCGACGAGCCCCCAGGCACGAGCTTGGCATTGTCGCGATGGCCGTTACGCATCCTTCTCCATGGTGAGACCACAGGCCCGAAGCAACTCGTCTCGTTCGACGAACCCATCGCGAACTCGTCGTTGTTGAGCTTGCCGAGCATGACCGCTCCGGCATCCCAAAGGTTCTGGCCAACCGTCGATTCGTAGGTGGGTGTGAACTCGTCGAGGATGCGTGAGCAGGCCGTGGTCCTGATCCCCTTTGTGCAGAACAGGTCCTTGTGACCGAGCGGTAGGCCTTCGAGGGGCCGGGCCGTGCCGCTGGCAAGGCGAGCGTCGCTTTCGCGCGCCTGCGCCAAGGCATGATCCGGCGTGGGTAGCACGAACGCATTGAGGTGAGGGTTGGCAGCCTCGATCGCGGCGAGAAACGCCTGGGTCAGCTCGACAGCTGAGAATTTCTTGGCCAGCAGCCCGTCACGGGCGTCGGCGAGAGTCAGCTTCGTCAGGTCGGTCATGTTGTCGGACTTTTCGTTCTCGATCAATCGGCCGGCGGGGCGATACAGAAGGCACCGAGAGGGCGAATTCGGTTCTGTGCTCGCCGACAAACGCGCCGAAGGTTACGACGTTGTGGACTCACTCCACCACTTTGGGCACGACGTAGAAGTGTTCGTCCGAGAGAGGTGCATTCCTCGTCACGTCGTCCGCGATCTCTCCATCTGTGACGACGTCGTCCCGCATCTTCAACTTGATCGGAACGACGCGGGTCATCGGCTCAACGCCCCCGACATCGACCTCGTCGAGTTGCTCGACCCAATTCAGGATCCCCGAGATTTCGGCTTCGAGACCCTTGGCCTCGTCCTCTGTGATCTTTATACGCGCCAATCGCGCGATCCGCTTGACGGTTGCCTCGTCGACTTGCATTGGGAGCCTCGGGTGGAAGTCTTTTAAGGGGTCCGTGATACCGGCAGGTATCAGGTCTGTCCATGTTGGACGTGGCACGAGACCCCGCCTGACCTTTCGAAGGCCAGACCAACCATGCTCACACGACGAGCCATTCTGAAGAGCATCGCCGCACTCGGCCTCACCGGAGTGAGCCTGGGAGCCTATGCGTTCGGAATCGAGCCGCGATTCCGCCTGGAGGTCCGCCGATACCAGCTGTCGCCGACCCGCTGGCCGGCGAACCTTCACTTGCGTTTGGCGGTCGTGGCCGACCTGCATGCGGGCGAGCCCTACATGCCCCCCGAGCGCATTTCCGAAATTGTCGACCGCACTAACGCACTTGGCGCCGACGTCATCGTGCTACTCGGCGACTTCGCCGCAGGGCACCGCTGGCAGACACGCAGCGTTCCACCGCGCGAGTGGGCAGGTTTGCTGGCCAAACTCAACGCGCCGCTCGGGGTGCACGCCGTGCTTGGAAATCACGACTGGTGGGACGACACGGACGCTCAGCGCCGCGGACACGGCCCCGTCATTGGCCGAATCGAACTCGAGCGCGTCGGCATCCCCGTCTACGAGAACCACGCCGTTCGCCTTGTGAAAGAGGACCGCGCGTTCTGGATCGCGGGTCTGGGCGATCAGATCGCCATCATGTCAGGCCGCAAAGGCAAATGGAGGCAGTTCCGTGGGGTAGACGACCTTGCTGGAACCCTTGCAAAAGTCACCGATGACGCACCGATCGTACTATTGGCACACGAGCCCGACATCTTCCCCGAGGTGCCCGATCGCGTCGCGCTGACGCTTTCCGGCCACACGCATGGGGGTCAGGTGCGGCTCGCCGGCTTCTCCCCGGTCGTTCCCAGCAAATTCGGAAATCGTTACGCCTACGGCCATGTCGTGGAACGTGACCGCCACTTGATCATATCCGGCGGTCTCGGGTGCTCTATTCTGCCCGTTCGGTTCGGCGTGCCACCCGAGGTCGTCCTGGTGGACGTCGGTGCCAAGCCAACCGTGTCCTAGGCAGCGCTTCAACCGCGCTTGACAGTTACTGAGTGGCGCGCCACGCCCTTGACGATCTTTTGTTTCCGCAGATGTTGCGCCAGCACATCCCAAACCGGCGGACCGTCAACACCTTCGTTCAACGATCCCCACCCCGTAACCACATAGCCTTTGTCAGGGTCGATCGGTTGGCCGGTACGGCTCAATGTGAGATCGGAGATGCGCTCGCCCATGTCAGCGTCGGGCCGTATGACGAAGCTCAAGCCGCCGACCCGGACCATATCGCCGCCCTGCTGATAATACGGGTCCGGGTTGAACAGATTATCCGCTACGTCCTCCAGGATCGTTCTGAGGAACGCCCCCCGGATCGTCGTGCGATAAGCCGCCGGATATGTGATCGCAGTCGCATTATAGATGTCGTCCCACGTGATCGCCTGTCCGGGCAGTAGCGATCCGCCCCAGCGAAAGCCCGGGGAGAACGAGATCTCCGCATCTCGCTCGGATATGAGCGCATCGCAAATCAAGTGATCGAGAGTGCCTCCGAAATTGCCCCGTCGCCAGAGGGTCGTCTCCGTGCGTGCCAGTTCGGTCGCGAGGAAATCAGCATCGGGTGCTCGGATCTCCTCGATCAAGCTTTTCAGTCCGGCCTCGGGTGGGATCGCATCCGCGAGAATCGGAATGAGTGCATAGCGCCAGCCCACCATCTCACCGGCCCGCACATCCAGGTCGAGGCGTGAAAGGAATTTTCCGTGCGAGCCCGAGGCGACCACCAGTGTGCGTCCGACGAGCGTTGGCTGCGGAAGCGCGTCATGGGTGTGGCCGGACAAAATCACGTCGATCCCCGCGACGCGACCTGCCAGCTTGCGGTCGACATCGAAGCCGTTGTGGGACAGGAGAACCACAAGATCGGCACCTGCCTTTCGCACATGAGTAACCAGGCGCCAGATTGCCGTCTCGCGGATGCCGAACCACCATTTCGGTACCATCCGGCGGGGGTGGGCGATGGCTGTATACGGGAACGACTGACCAATCACGGCGACAAGCAAGCCGCCCTTCTCGAACATCTGCCAGCCTTTGAAGACAGGCTCCTCGAACTCGATGTCTCGCACGTTGGCGGCAAGGAACGCGGTCTTTGAGAGGCCGGGCCGGTCCTTGTTCCCGTAAAGCTGCTGCACACGGTCCGAGCCGAGCGTGAACTCCCAGTGCCCAGTGGTCGCCTCCACGCGCAGCGCATCAAGGACGCGAATCATGTCCCCACCGCCGGACTTGAGCGCGCCGTAAGAGCCTTGCAATGCATCGCCGCCGTCGAGCAGCAAGCACCGATCCGGTCCCCGCACGGCGCGGATTGCGTTGACGACAGTGGCCATGCGGTCCATCCCGCCAACGCGGCCGTAGGTCCGGGCCAGCGCCTCGAAATCCTCCGAAGCAAGGGCGTAGGCTTCGGGTGAGCCAGGCGTAATGCCGAATGCCTTGATTGCCTCCGCGCCGGTAAGATGCGGCGGCAGTCCCGCCATATCGCCGACGCCGAGGTTGACCGATGCCTCCCGGTAATAAAGTGGCGCAAGCTGCGCGTGGCAGTCAGTCATGTGGAGAAGGGTGACTTGGCCGAGCGGCTCGAAGCGTAGCAGCCTGTCGAGATCGAGCCTTTGCTGGGCCACGGCTTTGGAGCCGCCGTCGCCATAGCCGATCGAGGCCATGGTCGCCGCAGCGACGGACACGAATTCGCGGCGCGTCAGCATCTTGGTTTTCGTCCCTGCTCCGATGCCGTCGAAATCAGCGGGTCACTTCCCCGAGGCGCATCACGGTTGGCGCCTCCCCACGTCAAGGCTTCTTTGCGTCGGCGCCGCGGGGGCTCGCTTTATTCTCGGCCTCTCCGTGAGGCGCGGCATTTGCTGATTTATTGACGGGACTGTCCGGATCCATCAGCAAAGCGACGAGATCCTTGATCTGATCGATTGAGAGTATTCCATTTGCACCAAATCTCGGCATCGTCGAGCATGTAACCACGGCTTGGCTGTTGTAGATCTTCTCATAGACGACGCGAGCATATTGGGGGTCGAATTTGTGGGTTCGACCATAGCCCTTGAGACTGACGCCCAGCGTGCCGAAGCTCACCTCGTCGGGGGAGAGTTCGTGACAGGCATAGCAATTTCCGCCGTTGGGCCGCTTGATGTCGTTGTCGGTGAAACGCAGCCCGTAGCCCGATTGGGCCAGCACCTCACCGCGCCGCCAGTCTCCCATGAAATTGCCGTCGGCCGGATGGCGGATCCTGGAGGCCTCGCGCTTCTTGATCGCATCGGCCACGTCTTTGGGCGGCTGGTTGTCCCAAAGAACGCAGGTCGCCATCGTCGCGTCGGGCACCAGTCTCGAACGCCATTCGGGCGGCGCGGAGGGAAATGCCTGTCGTAGAACACGGGCCATCTGCTGTTCATTCACCCCACGGCTCTCCTCTGCTCGCAGGAGGCTCGCGACTGACATCTGAGCTATCAGCGCCAAGATCAGGACGCTCCTCATGGCGCACCCCTCATCGTTTCAGGCCCGGTGCCGCGATCGTGCCGCCTTCGGCCTGGTGCACCAGATAGGCGATGAGGGCAACGCTTGCCTCGGAGCCGAACTGCAACTCCGGCAGCCGCATCTGCCAGAAGCAGTCGTACAGCCGGTGCTGGAGCGTCATGACGTGCGCTGCCGAAACCCGGTATGCCGGCCACTCGCCCACGGTACGGCGCGCTTCCTCGGGATTGACCAGCTCGGCCAGCCCCTGACGGCGGATGCGCTTATCGGCGCTCGCGTGGCAGCTGGCGCACGAGAAGTCGAATGGGCCCATGCGTCGATGAAAGAGAGCCTTTCCCAACCGGAGCGTGGCCTTCTCGCGGGGATGCGAGACGGGACCAGCGAACACGAGCCCATGAGACCGTGACGCTATCCAGGTCGCGACGGCGCCGAGATCCTTGACCGGCTCGTTGGCAGCCGGATGCAGCTTTTCGATCATACTCCTCGGATCGATGCCCTGAATTTTCTCCATGCACCAGAGCAGGCGCGTCTCCAGATCCATCACGCGGCCAGCATCTTGAAAATAGCGTGGCAATCCCGCAAAGGCACCGTCGACTTTCCCTGGCCCCTTGCCGAGATCGCACGGCTCGAGCGAGATCTTCCGAGGTCCGCGCCGCTCGTACCAAATGGCTTGTCCGCGATCCGCGTCGAGCATCGCCGGGTTGGACCAGGCGTCGGCCTTGAGCATCGCCCGAAATGCCTCGAGGCCTCGGTCGATGGCATCGGGCTCAGCCGCGCGCGGGGCGCTCAATCCAGCGAAGGCCACGGCGACCAACAGCCCGGCCAGAAGTGCCGATCGCATCGCGGGCCGCAGGTGACGGGTCATCCGTTGGGTCCTTGCAGGCGTCCTCGCCAGGACCGCCGGTTGACCGGCGCCCCAGGTACCGATATCGCGTATCTGCTCGCGACGAGCCGCGGCTCAAGCGACCGCTCGTTGACAAACGCTCGCCGTGCTCGGAACTATTCGGGGAACAGCGGCCGGCGGTCAACCCGCACCGCACCCCGGCGAGGTCGGGCGCACCTGCAACCTTGAGAGCGATCGTGCAGCAGAAGATCACTATTGCGGGCGAGGCCCGATCCCCGCTAGCGGAACCCGATGTGCCGTTGTCGGTGCCGGTCGGTGACGCGGTCAAGACGACGACGTGCTACATGTGCGCGTGCCGTTGCGGCATCAAGGTGCACCTGAAGGACGGCCGCGTTCGCTACATTGAGGGCAACCGCGACCACCCGGTCAATCGCGGCGTGATCTGCGGCAAGGGTGCCGCCGGCATCATGCAGCACTACGCACCCTCGCGTTTGCGTGCGCCTCTGCTGCGCGTCGGACCGCGCGGGTCGGGCGAGTACAAGGAGATCGGCTGGGAGGAGGCGCTCGGCATTGCAACGGGCTGGCTCTCGCGTATCCGCGCCACCGACCCGAAAAAGCTCGCGTTCTTCACCGGCCGCGACCAATCACAGTCGCTGACCGGCTGGTGGGCGATGCAGTTCGGGACTCCGAACTTCGCCGCGCACGGTGGCTTCTGCTCGGTCAACATGGCGGCGGCGGGCCTCTATTCGTTCGGCGGATCGTTCTGGGAGTTCGGCGAGCCCGATTGGGAGCACGCCAAGTATTTCATTATGTTCGGAGTGGCCGAGGACCACGCCTCGAACCCGATTAAGATCGGGCTCGGCAAGCTCAAGGCGCGTGGCGCCAAGGTGGTGGTGGTCAACCCGGTGCGCACGGGCTACGGCGCCATCGCCGACGAGTGGGTGGGCATCCGCCCTGGCACAGATGGTCTTTTGGTCGGCGCCCTCATCCACGAGTTGCTGACCGCCCAGAAGATCGATCTCGACTATCTCGTGCGCTACACGAACGCCGCGGCGCTCGTGATCGATAGCCCCGGCAGCGCCGATCATGGGCTTCTGGCTCGCGGCGAGAAGGGCGAAGTGCTGATCAAGGATCGTCGCACGGGAGCCTTCGTCGGGATTGATGCGCCGGATCTCTCGCCCGTGTTGCAGGGCGAGGTGATACTAGCCGATGGCCGCAAGGCTCGCCCCGCGTTCGAGCTGCTGGTGCGCCGGTTCATGGCCCCCGAGCATGCGCCCGAGGCCGCAGCCGAGCGAACCGGTATTGCGGCCGACCAGATTCGGCGCATCGCGGCAGAGCTCGCCCGTGCGGCTTTCGATCAACCAGTGGTGCTCGATCAGCCCTGGACCGACTGGCACGGCAAGCGGCACGACAAGCTCGTCGGCCGTCCGGTGGCGTTCCACGCCATGCGTGGTATCTCGGCTCACGCCAACGGTTTCCAGACCTGCCGGATGCTGCACATCCTGCAGATGTTGCTCGGCGCTATCGAGACGCCGGGCTCCTTCCGCGTCAAGCCGCCCTATCCGAAGTCGATTCCGCCCCGCATCAAGCCGCGCGGCAAGGCCGCAGATGTAAAGCCAGGGACACCGCTTCCCGGTCCTCAGCTGGGGTTCGTCACCGGCCCGGACGACCTGCTCGTCGAGCCGGATGGCACACCCAGCCGGATCGACAAGGCGTTTTCATGGGATGCGCCGATCGCCGCGCATGGCCTGATGCACATGGTCATCACCAATGCAGCAAAGGGCGATCCCTACCCCGTCGACACGCTGTTCATGTACATGGCGAACATGAGCTGGAACTCGTCGATGAACGTGCCGGCAGTGATCGAGCATCTGACGGCCAAGGACGAGGCGACCGGCGAGTACAAGATCCCGCGCATCATCTATTCCGACGCCTACTTCTCGGAGATGGTGCCCTACGCCGACCTGATCCTGCCCGACACCACCTACCTCGAGCGCTGGGACTGCATTTCGCTGCTCGACCGTCCGATCTCCGACGCCGATGGCCCCGCCGATGCGATCCGCCATCCGGTGGTCCAGCCCGATCGCGACGTGCGCGGCTTCCAGGACGTGCTCATCGATCTCGGCTGGCGCGTCGGGCTACAAGCCTTCACCAAGCCCGATGGCAGCCGCAAGTTCCCCGGTGGCTATCCGGACTACATCGTCAATCACGAGCGGGGCCCGGGCGTGGGGCCGCTCGCCGGTTGGCGCGGCAAGGACGGTGAGGCTTTCGGCAAGGGCGAGCCGAACCCGAAGCAGCTCGAGCGCTACATCGCCAACGGTGGCTTCCATCATCACGAATTGGCGCCCGACCAACGCTACATGAAGTTCGCCAATCGCTCGTACATGGAATGGGCGCACGCGAAGGGTTTCCTCGAAAGCACCGACCGGCTGGTGATGCAACTCTACTGCGAGCCGCTTCAGCGCTTCCGGTTGGCGGCTGAGGGCCACAGCGCGGTGACGCCTCCCGAAACGCACCGCGACCGCATCAAGACCTACTTCGATCCACTCCCCTTCTGGTATGAGCCCTTCGAGGAGAAGGCCATCGACCTCAATCAATTTCCAATGCACGCGATCACTCAACGTCCGATGCACATGTACCACTCGTGGGGTTCGCAGAACGCTTGGCTGCGGCAGATCACGGCGGCCAACCGGCTCTATGTGTCTCGCGGCAAGGCCGCCGAGCTCAAGATTGCCGACGACGACTGGGTTTGGATCACCAGCCATCAGGGGCGCGTCAAGGCGCAGGTCAAGCTGATGGAAGGCGTCAATGCCGAGACCGTGTGGACCTGGAACGCGATCGGCAAGCGGTCGGGAACATGGGGGCTCGACAAGGAGGCCCCAGAGGCGACGCGCGGCTTTCTTCTTAACCACCTGATCGGCGAGCTGTTGCCCGAGCGGGAGGGCGGCTACCGGTTCTCGAACGCCGATCCCATCACGGGTCAGGCCGCTTGGTACGACCTCCGCGTCCGCATCGAGAAGGCCGAAGCCGAGCCCGCCGGAACCAGCCCCCGCTTCGAGCCACTGACACCACCGAAAGGCGTCGGGAGGGGCGGCCGATGACTGCTCTCCCTCTCGCCACCGAGAAAAAGCTCGGCCTCGTCATCGACCTCGACACCTGCGTCGGTTGTCAGGCCTGTGTCACGAGCTGCAAGGAATGGAACAACGGCGGCTACTCGGCGCCGCTCTCCGACGAGCAGCCTTATGGTGCCGATCCACACGGTGCCTGGCTCAACCGCGTGCACAGCTACGAGGCCGGCGAAGGGGCCAAGGGCCGCACCGTCCATTTCCCACGGTCGTGCCTGCACTGCGAGACGCCGGCCTGCGTCACGGTCTGCCCGACCGGCGCCTCCTATAAGAGAGGCGAGGACGGCATCGTGCTCGTCAATCCCGACACCTGCATCGGCTGCAAGCTCTGCTCGTGGGCCTGCCCTTACGGTGCGCGCGAGTACGACTACACTGACGGCATCATGAAGAAGTGCACGCTCTGCGTCGACCGGATCTACAACGAGACGCTCAGCCCAGAGGATCGCCAGCCGGCTTGCGTCAAAGCCTGTCCGACCGGCGCCCGCCACTTTGGCGATCTCGGTGACAAGGAGAGCGCCGTCTCGAAGCTGGTCGCGATGCGCGGTGGCTACGATCTGTTGCCCGAGATGGGTTACAAGCCGACCAACAAATACTTGCCGCCACGGCCACGGAAAGCGGACGCGCTAGTCGGGGGGACCACACCAGCCGAAACGATCCCGGCGACCGATGGCTCACCTGCCGAGCGCCTTTTCGCCTGGGTGGATCGAGTCCTGTCGGCGTAAGCATGGAAACCCTGCGATGAACCCCGCTTACTCCGTCATTCTCTTCACGACCGCATCTGGAGCCGGTTATGGGCTGCTCGTGTGGCTGGCGTTCTCCGTCGTCCTGGGCGGGACTCTGCCGACCGGAAACCTCGCCGCGACAGCTCTCGTGCTGGCCTTGGCGCTCGTGACGACCGGGCTTCTGGCGTCGACCCTTCATCTGGGTCGCCCGGAGCGAGCCTGGAGAGCCCTCACTCAGTGGCAGACGTCGTGGCTTTCGCGTGAGGGCGTTCTGGCGCTCGCGACATATGTCCCCGCCGGTCTCTGGCTGCTGGTCCAATGGCTTTGGCCGGCCGCCTGGTGGATCCTGCCCGCCCTTCTGGCTCTTTTGGCGGCTGCGGGAGCTGTGGCGACCGTTTGGGCGACCGGGATGATCTATCAGTCGCTACCGACCATTCGCGCCTGGTCCGAGCCTCTGGTGGCGCCCGTCTATCTGCTGCTGTCGCTGGCCACGGGGGCGGTTCTGCTGGCGCTTCTGCAGGCAGGCTTCGCGACGTCTTGGCACGTGATGGCAATCCTGGCGGCCGTCCTGCTGATCGCCGCTGGGCTTGCCAAATGGCTGTACTGGAGGCGCATCGATGCGGCCCCAAGATCATGGACTGTCGAGAGCGCAACGGGACTAGGATCGATCGGCCGGGTGCGCCCGCTCGAGCCCCCACACACCCAGCCCAATTTCGTCATGCGTGAGATGGGTTATGCGGTGGCCCGCAAGCATGCAAGCACGCTCCGCATGATGGCGCTCGGCGCCGGTTTCATCGCTCCGGCGCTATTGCTGCTTCTAGCGGCCTCGCTGCCACCCGTCCCTGCGACGTTCGCCGCTTTGGCCGCAACGCTCGGTGCCGCCGTCGGCGTTCTTGCTGAGCGCTGGCTGTTCTTCGCCGAGGCGCAACACGTGGTCACCCTCTACTATGGTGCTGAGCGCGCTTAAGCAACGTGAGCGGACGTACGGGGGACACTGCGCAACCCCGCATGCGCGCCGCGCGGCCGAGGCCGCAACGGATGCATCCCCCGCCTTTCGAGGCTTAGTGGCTGGGCGCGGAGGGTGCAAATTATGATCCGTATTCAGCCATGTTCCGACGCTGATTGTTGTATTATTGTGACGCGGTAACGAGTTGCCGGATCGGAGGGGCTAGGCGATCCGAGCCCCTCATCCCTTCGTGGCCCCGCTGCCCGAATGTGGCCCAGCCATGGCTGCATCCGGGCTGATGCGCGATCCCCGTCATGCCCCGGCCGTACTGGTGCCCAGGTCGCGCGCTAACGATGAACTCCCGCAGAGACGTAGGGGTCGACCGACCCGCGTCGCTGCTCGGCGGGGTCAGTGCGGGTACGTGCGTCCGAGGCGTTGTCCTCAGTGCCAGCCCGAGTGTCTCCCGACCGATCGGCTTCAGATGCGGTGAGGGATGGGCGCCATGACGTCGAGCCACGGATCTGAGCGGACGCGCGGTGGGGCAGGGGGCGTCGGTCTGAGCTGGGATCAGTCGGCCGAAGATCCGCAGCCGACCCGCCAGCGCGACTGGAAGCGCTTGCTGTTGCTCATTGGATTGGGCGGCTTGTCGTGGGTCGCGACGTTCGTGGGCATGCTCGAACTGATCGAGGTCAACGTCGGCGACCTCACGTTGGTCCACAAGGCCATCATCGCCTTCTCGGTCGCCATGTTGATGGTCATGGTGGTCTGGCTGCTCGATCAGATCTTCTCGGAAATCGGGTGGACAACGCGCCTGCTCTACATCTTCGGCTACGTCTTCCTCACGCTCATCTCGGTCGGCTTTGGTTTCGGTTTCTACTGGAAGGTGCTCGAGAGCAAGGGGGAGGCGTCGCGATCCGCGGAGTCGGCCGTGGGACAGGTGCAGAACTCGCTTCATGCGAGCGTCACGCGCCTCGAGCAACTGCAGTCAACGCTCGACAATCTGACAACGCTGTCCGCCCAGAAGGCCGCGTTGGAGCGCCAGAGCGGCACGTCCTGTCCCAACTCCCGCCCCGGCGATGGCCCTCGGCGGCAACTCCGGGACGACGATGCGGGCCGCTTCAAATTCGCTGCGGATTTCGTGCGCAGCCGCGTCGGTGCGATCAAGGGCGAACTCGGGGGCCTCAACGGAGACCTCTTGAAGGTCACGTCAGCAGATCGTTCCACGATCGATGCCGCGAGCGGCACCCGTAACGATTACATGCGGGGTCTCAATCGCAAGCTCGACATGACCGTGACCGGGTTCAATGCCTTCCGATCCGATCCGCAGCTGCGGCAGATGCGCGCCGATCTGGCCGAGCGCGCCGACAGGGTTTCGTTCCCCGACACGCGAGGCGGCACGTTCCAGTGCCCCGACGCGCAGCTGACAACTGCCTTGCGCGGCGTAGTTCGCGCCATTGACGAGCTGCCGGTTCTCGACAAGCCGAAGATTGCCGCCGTCGAGGGCTCGGAGGCCGTCATAGAGGCGTTCCGGCGCCTTTCAGCGAGCCTGTTCGGTGCGCTGACTCTGAAGATGCCGCCGAGCGCCGAGGAATTGCGCGAGCTTCAGAAGAGAGCGGTCCAGTCGGTGGAGGCGACGGGCGCGACCCAGGCCCGCCTCAGCGCCATGGCTGGCGAAGCCGGCCTGTCGAAGCGCGACTACATTCCCCTTGCCGTCGCGCTGTTCGTTGACCTTTGCCTGCTGCTCGTCTCCATCAAGCGCCCGGTCAGCGGCCTGGACCGTCTTGTGCCGAAGATGCGCGCCGCCGAGCGCGGTCCCGTCATCCAGATCCTGTCCCGATTCAACGAGATCCATCGCGACAGTGAGATCCGGGAGAATTTCGAGGTCTTCCGTCACGTCGTCTTCGATTATCACGGCGACTACTACGCAGCGGTGCCGCTCAACACGCCCTACCGGCCGAACCCTCGTAATCCACGACAGATGCAGAGTTATGGCGTCCCGGAAGCAGAAACCCTGCTGCAGGAGGCGCATCTTCTCGCCAATCTCTTCGCGAGCTTCGAGAAAGAAAAGATCTTCACCCGCGTCATGAGCCCGCTGCTCACGACGTCGACCATCCAGAAGCGCTTGCATCGCCAAGGCAGCAAGTTCGCGAATGCGGGGGCGTTCCGGGTCTATCGGTTCAGAGACGGCGCCTGGTCCGACATTATCCTTGGAGCGGTCATGGGCGCCGCGCGCCGCGTCGAAGCCACGCAGCGTCGCCAGCGGTTCGAGGAGGACATGTTCCGCCAGAACGGGCCCGATCTTCCGGTCTCGCCTTATCGCCGCACCGCCGAGGCCGCCGATGCCTCACGGTACGACAGGCCTGCCGGACGCCCCAGCGGTGGTCGCACCTCTGAAGGCGCAGGCTACCCCAATCTCGATCCCGAGGGTCGGGCGCCATTTCAGCCTCGCGTGGGCGCAGCAAGCGGCGATGGGCCGTCTCCGAACCGCCGTCCGGCGAACAGCAATACCTCGCCCTTCGCCAAGCTCTCTTCGGGCCGCCCAATCGGCTCGGACGATGGCCTCGAGACGCAGGGCTATGAAGCGGCACCGCCGGAGAACGTGATCCTCCATCCCGCCATCGCCCGCCCAGGCCCGACATCACCGAACGCACCACGGCAGATGGATCCCTCCTACATCGAGCAGCCGCTCGCGCCGGTCTCAGGGGCACTTGCACGGTCACAAACGGGAGGTGCGATGCCCCAAACCATCGAATCCGCGCACTGGGCCGAACCTTCGTCGCCGACTCCCCGCATTTCCGAGCCCACCGTCATCATCGCAGCGACGCGGGAAAGCGTCACCTACACCCTGCCGGTCAGCGAGGCCCGGATCCCGGCTTCCCTGCTGGCGCGCGCCCCGTCGACCGACGCCCTGCACCCGGGACGTGACCTCATCGAACTGGAAAAGGCATTATCGGCCGTCGCCTACGGCGCATCGGGAGACCCCAATATCTCCGTGGAACGGCAGGACGATCCTACCGCGATTGCGCTGCGCTTCGGGCCTGCCACGCGCGAAGCCTGAGGGTCATGCCGCTATCCTGAAATACAACTCGTACCGTCACGCCTCGACTGTTCCGGATCGGCCCGGACTTAAGCACTAAATTAACGCGTCTGCCGCCAAATGCTGGAGGCAACAATGAGAGTGCGGAGAGCCGATCCGCACCACGAGGGACCACCACATGCGCGCCAAATCCCCTCCCTTCAAACCATTCGAGACGCAAGAGGAGCGCGAGAGTTCGATCAAAGCCTTCATTACAGAGGCCCTTGATGAGACCTTGCACGGTCGGGTTGATGCAATTGCGCTGCTGGCCCGCTCGCCATCGAGCCCGGTCGTCGCCGCACTGCTGGCCTTGTCGGACGAGTTGGCCAAGCGGCGCATCGGCGCGGCGATCGTCCTTGCCGGTGGTGCGACCGCGGCCGAGGACGAGACCTGGAGCCTTTCTTTCAGTGCCAAATTCGTCCACGAAATCCGGTTGACGACCAACCCGCGCGTACTCGATGGGCACGAAGAACTCATCGTCGGAGACCGGTCGGTCTGGTATGGCGACTGCATGCGACGCGACCCCACCAAACGGGACGCGTTTGCTTCGTTCCTGCCCAATGACGCGAAAGCCGCACGCGTGGCTCGCTTGGCCTTTGGCAGCTTGTGGCAACGCGGGCAGTCGATCTATCGCAACGCCGCACTCGCTGCGGTTGTCGTGACCGCATCCGATGCGCTGGGTACACAAACACTCGCCGCAGTACCCGCTACGCCCCGCGAGGCCCTGCAGCACCTCGGCAGCAATGGATCCTCGATCGCCGACACGCTGGCCGCGTGGCAACCGTCGACGCGCCACTGAGCTTGCATGTCGTGAACAGTCGGCGGCGGCGAGCCCGGCTCGCCGCCGTTTCGTTGTGCCTCAAGAGAACGCGGCGATGATTTCCTCGATCGCTTTCATCTGATTGCCCGCCGCGGACGACGGTACGATGATGGGCGTGCGTATTCCGGCGGCTTTCCACGCTGCGACACCGTCGAGGACTTTCGACTTCGGCCCGAACAGCGTCGTGTCCTCGAGCCATCGGTCGGAGAAGCACTTCGGGACGTCCTCCCGGCGACCTTCGGCGATAGCCGTCTCGATCGCCTCCATTTCCTCGACGTAGCCGGCCTCTTTCCAGTAGTTCCGGTAATTGGGCAGGAGACCGTAGGACGTCAGCGTCTTGCGATTGACGGCTTTGGCCGCCTCGATGTCGTCGGAGATGCACGTCGGAATCATATTGGCGATGGAGAACGCTGGATCGTTGCGTTTGGCATCTGGCAACGCCGCGAGGCTCACCTTCATGTGGGAGCGCGCACCATTGGCGAAAACGATGCCGTCACCGATCTCGCCTGCGAGTTGAACCATCTTCGTGCGCAGCGCGGCCAGCACCACCGGCGGCAATGGGCCTAGACCCTCGCTGGCGCGAAACCGCTCAACGAAGCTCCGCATATCGGACAGAGGTTTACCCGGCGTCACGCCCATCCGGATGTGGTGCGGCGCATGGCTGACGCCGACACCGAGGCGAAACCGCCCACCGGACACCTCGTGGATGAAAGCCGCGCTCTGGGCAAAGTCGCCGACGGTCCGCGAATAGATGGGTGCGATCGACGTCGCGAAGTGGATGTTTTTCGTCGTCAGAGCCAAGGCTTCGCAGAGCGCCATGTTCGAGAACATTGATGGCGACCAGATGCTTGTGAAGCCCGCGGCCTCGATACGCTGGGCTGCCTCGATCGTTGCCCTCCGCCGCCCCGGCACGGCAACGAGACTGATGGCGGGCATGTCTTTTGGCATGGGCGGGCTCCTGGGATGCGAAGGCGCGTTGGCTGGTTATCGATTAGAGCCACCGTTAACGGGCAAGGCAAGTCCGCCTCGTGCTCTGGTGAAGCGCCAAGCTCGAGGGCATTCTCGAGCCATGATCGAAACACGTTGGGAGACGGAGCCAACTTCGGCCGGAGGCCTTATGAGCAGTTCTATCGTAGTGCCGCGCATGTTTACGGATGCCGATGGGGAGAGCCGGTTCGACAGCTGCGAGATCGCCATGGAAATGCATGACCATGCGCCGCCGGCCGCCCCTATCTTCACTGCGAAAGCCGAGCCCGCGGCCGAGTATATGTTCTTCCGACTCCCGCCCAACTGGTACGGGGAGCCGCATCCGACGCCGTTCGACTGCCTCGTGGTCTGCTTGTCGGGCTCATTCAAATTCATCGGCAGCGCTGGCGATGAGCTGATCATGAAACCGGGCGACAGGGTGCTCGATTTGAATACGAGCGGGAAAGGCCATGCCACGCAGGTCGTTTCCGATGGTCCGGCCGAAGGGTTGATCGTTCGCTTTCCTGCGCGATAGTGTCACGCAAGCGTTAGGTGCGCGCCATACCCGGCATCCGCTCGGCCAGTCGTGTGGCTTCGGCCAGTATACCGTCGATCAGCTCTGAAACCGTCGGCACGTCGCGGATCATGCCGGCCACCTGGCCGGCGGCCGATTGCCGGCGGAGGGCCTTCTCCTCGTTTCGCGAAGCCCTGACGGCTCGCATCAGCTCGGTCACTTCGCCCTCTGGAGCGTTTCGCGCCAGCGCATCCTCATAGGCTGCAATCTCGGGCGTGCGGATGCAGCGCACCGTGGCGCCGGTCATGGCGCGGGTGACGAGGGTGTCGGTCTCGCGCATCTCGAGGAGGCGCTGGCGACCCCACGCGTTGAGATCGGATTCAGCCGTCGCCATGAACCGCGTGCCCATCTGGATGCCTTGGGCGCCCAGCGCGAACGCGGCCAGAAACCCGCGCCCGTCACCGATCCCGCCCGCCGCCAGAACGGGGATCTTCACAGCATCGACGACCATGGGCACCAGCGGCATCGTCGCGACCGTGCCGACATGGCCGCCGGCTTCGGTGCCCGACGCAACGACCGCATCGACGCCTTCCCTCTCCATCCGCCGAGCGTGCTCCACCGTCGGGATCACCGAGACGACCTTGATGCCCGCCTTCTTGAGCTTTGAGACGGCCTCCTCGCCCGGGTCGGCGCGGCCTGTGGTGACGACGGGGACGCCAAGCTCGATGCAAGTCGCAACACAACGTTCGGTGATTCCGCGTCCCATCGGCATGATGTTGACGCCGAACGGCCGCCGCGTGCGTTCCCGGACTGCGGCGATGTCCTCGCGCAGCTTCTTGTCCGGACCGCCGAACGTCGGCAGCACGCCGAGGCCGCCGGCGTTCGAGACGGCCGCGACGAGGTCCACGCCGCCGCCCCCCTGCATGGCACCTTGCAGGATCGGGACCCGAATGCCGAGCAGATCGCAGACCGGAGTATGGAACATCGCGTGTGGCCTATGCTTTGGTGCCGACGATACGGCTGAGGGAGCCGGGAATGAACTCCTCGACCTTCACCTCGCGGAAACCGGCCGCGGCGAAATAGCCGAGCACGTCGGCTTCCGAGTGGGCCACGCCTTCCGACTCCGAAATCGCCTGCCCAAGCCCCCAGTAGGCGGGGCCCCAAGGGCCGGTTCGCTCGTCGTTGGTGGTCTCGCCGATCAGATGCATCTGGCCACCCGGCAGCAGCGCGGCATGCGTCTTCCTGATCACCGATGCGATGACCTCGCGAGAGTACATCGGCAGGTTCGAGGCAATGATCGCCACATCGCAGTCGGTCGGGAAGGGATCGGTGACGAAGTTGCATGGCTCGGCCGTGATCCGGTCCGCCACACCGTTTTCGGCCAGGAACTCGCGGGTCACGACCACGACGGGCGGCAGATCGAGCACCACGCCGCGAATATGGGGATGCTGCTTGGCCGCCTGGATGCAGTAGGCGCCCGAGCCACCGCCGATATCCATGATGCGCGTCTTCTTCGAAAGATCGACCTGACGCACGAAGCGGCGCCCCGCACCCATGCCGATCGAATAGGTCGCCATGTGATACTGACGCGCCTTGTCGACCGTGAAGTCGCCGATCGAGCCCATGGTCTTCAGCCTCGGCACGCGCAGGTGGTCGGCGAGCCGCCCCCATTCGTTCCATTGCGGCTTGGTGAAGGTGATCCAAGGCCCCATGTAGCCGGGCTCCCCCTCGACCAGAAAGCGCTGCACGTCGCCCGCGTTCTTCAGTTTGTCACCGTCCTTCTCGACGAGACCTGCCGCGCACAGCAGCACCACGAGGCGCTCAGCATTCGTGGGAAGTATGCCGACGGCCCTCGCGATTTCGTCGAATGTCCCTGCGCCCTTGGCGATCGCCGTGAACACGCCGAGCTCGACAGCGGCCATCAAGGCGGCCGACTGCCCATACGACTGGGCGATGTTCTGCAGCCGGACCGTGGTCACAGCGGGCCGATCCTGGGGAGTGCTCATCTACGTTCCTCTCGTCTAGCACCCGAGGTGCTCAGGCATACGGCAGTCGCGAAAGAACCGTCGTCGGTTGCGCCGACGACGGAAGCGTGCTGCTTGGGCGTGCTATTCGGCGGCCTTTCGGCCCTGTCCGCGCAAGTAGCCGATGTCGGGGCGTGCGAGCCCCAGGTGCTCGCGAAGCGTGGCACCCGTGTAGTCCTTGCGGTAGATGCCGCGCCGCTGCAACTCGGGCACGACGTGCTTCACGAAATCCTCGAAACCGCCGGGCTGATGAGTCGGACCGACGACAAAGCCGTCGCAGGCTGGCGTCGACCACCAGTGCTCGATCATGTCGGCGATCTCCTTCGGTCCGCCCACCCAAGCGTTGCGCAAGAGGCCACGGCCGGTGATCTGCATGAAATCGCGAACGGTGGGGTTCTTCTTGCCAGACTCGAGCACGCGGTCCCGCATCGACTGCATGCCGTTGATCGACCGCAGCTCCTCGTCCGAGAACTCCTCGTCGAGGCCTTTCTTGGCGAAGTCGTAGTTGAGCGCTTCGGAGAGGAGCGAGAGCTGGTCGATATCGTTCGGCAGCTTGTCGTAGGCGGCCTGCTTGTCCTCGGCCTCCATTTTGGTGGCTGCCGCGACGGGATAGAAGAGCGTGCAGATCTTCTGCGAAGCCGGATCACGTCCCACCGCGATCAGATCAGCCTTGGCCTTGTCGTAGGCAGCCTTGGCGTGCGCGAGATCATGATGCGCGACGAACAAGAGCTCACCCCAGCGTGCAGCGAACCGGCGTCCGCGTCCGCTCATACCGGCTTGCATGACAACCGGGTGGCCTTGGGGGCTGCGCGGGACTGTGAACGGCCCACGGCTCGAGAGGAACTTGCCCTTGTAGTCGATGCGGCGAACTTTCGAGGGGTGGGCGAACAGATTGTTCTTCTTGTCGACGGCGACCGCATCGTCGTCCCACGAATCCCAATGGCCGAGCACGATCTCCATGAATTCGTCGGCGCGGTCGTAGCGGGTGTCGTGTTCCATGGCCTCCTCGCCACGGCCCATGTTGCGCGCCTCGTTGTCGTTGACGGAGGTGACGCAGTTCCAGGCCGCGCGGCCCTTGGTCATCAGATCGACGGTCTGGAACACGCGGGCAACGTGGAAGGGATCGAAGTAGGTCGTCGAGTAGGTGGCACCCAGACCCAGACGCGTGGTGGCCGCAGCCATGGTCATCAGGCACGTAACGGCGTCCATCTTCACACAGCGGATGCCGTTCTCGACCGTATGCGCATGGTCGCCCTGATACATGTCGGGCATTGCCAGTCGGTCGTCAAAGAAGCCGCAATCGAACTTGCCGGCCTCGAGCACGCGGGCAATGTGCTGGTAGTACTCGGGGCTGAAGCTGTCCGTGCGCGCCTCCGGATGCCGCCAAGAGGCCGGCAGCGTGGTGCAGTTCTGGGCTTGCAGGAAGGCGACGAAGTGAACTTGGCGTTGGGACTTGCTCATCGATGACTCCCGCGGTGGTTTACTTGATCGCAGCAGGCAGAGGGCTTGACGTCAACCAGATCGTCGCCTCGGACCGTCACGTCCCGTGTTTGACCGTCGACTTAGGCCCGATCTCCGTCCAGGAGTTATCGAAGTCTTGAGGCCGACGTGTGAGGTTCCCCCCTGGCGCATCGTGCTGCATTCGTTGGAGCCGGCGTCCGGCGCTCCAGGAGACGACCCATGAACAGCAGTTGGCTGAAGGCGACGCGTCTCGACAGGGGCGAAACCGTCTGGATCAATCTGGCCCAAGTTGCGGCTCTCGATTGGCTCGTTGGACAAGGGCGCACGAACCACACCCGCATCACGTTCGCGAACGGGTCGTTCCTGACGGTGCAGGAGCGCCCCGATATGTTACTTGCCGCAGGCTCAAACGCAGCACCGGATCCCGTGTAACTCGTCAGCGCGGGCATGCTCCGTGCTCGCGTCAAGCGAGGCCGTCTGATCGCGCCAGGCTTGGTGCCATACTGCAGCCTCGACACCGCGGCCGGTGGCCCCAAACCTAAGGCAATCCTTACTCTCCCGCGTACCGCCACGGCTTCTCGGGCTGTTTCGCCGTCTCGTCGATGGTCCACATCGGTAGCGCAAAGCCTTCGCCCACCTGCTTGAACACCATGCGCATACGGCTGCCGATGCCGACCTTTGCGACCATTTCGGGTGGTGCCATCTCGCCGTCGGGCGTCACGAGATTGCCGGCGACGCGCAAGCCATCGTGTTCGGTCGGCTGGCCCTTCTGCGTGTCGAGCTCGACGAGCAGCAGCATGTAGGGCGTCTTGCCTTTGAAGGCCGGCTGAATGGCGTGGTGCACCTCGTTGTAGGAGTAAACGGTGCCCTTGGGCTCTATCGAGACCCAGTCGTAGTTCGCTGATCCCGAGAAGGGGCACCGCGTCGTCGGCGGATAGCGGACAAGGCCGTTCTCCTTGCACTTCTGGAGGCGGAGGTCGCCCTTGGCGCAGTAGCCGAAGAACGCGACGTTCTCGATGTCGAGATCGTCGACGGTGAGGTTCATGCCCATGTGATTGCCGGTCAGTCCCGTCATGACGCTCACCCCTTGACCATGATCATTGCCGAGCCCGTGCCGGGATTGGCCCAGCCCATATTGCACGTGACCTCCACATCTTTGACCTGCCGGCAGCCGCCTTCGCGGTAGTCGTAGGTATGCTGGCGCTTGCCGTCCGGGCCGATCGGGCAACTGTCGTCGATCTCGCCGCGCAGCTGGCGGACGTTCTCGATGACCATGTTCATGCCGTGCGTATAGCCTTCGCAAAGATGGCCGCCGGACGTGTTGTTCGGGCGTTTGCCGCCGAGCCGCGTGATCCCGGACGAGACGTAATGGCCGCCCTCGCCCTTCTTGCAGAAGCCGTAGTCCTCGAGCTGCAACATCGAGGTGAAGGTGAAGGCGTCGTAGGCGGCGGTGACGTCGACGTCCTCCGGTCCGAGGCCAGCGTTGGGAAACAGGATGTTCTTGGCGTAGTGCCCGGCCACTGTCGAGATCGGACCGTGCTGGTAGTGCATGTCGATGCGCGGCTTCGAGCAGCGACCAACCACCGACCGGATGATTGCCGGTCGCTTGGCGAGATCGCGCGCCCGCTCTGTCGTCGTCACGATGATGCAGGTGCCGTTGTCGGTCTCGACGCAGCAGTCGAGGAGATGCAGCGGCTTGCAGATGATGCGCGAGGAGAGAACCTCGTCCACGGTGTAGCGCTTCTTGTAGTAGGCCTTCGGGTTGTTCGAGGCGTGCTCCGAGTGCACGACTTTGACCATCGCCACCTGCTCCGGCGTGGTGCCGTAGTCGTACATGTGGCGCATGAACGTGGGGGCGAACATCTGACCCGCGCTCTGCCAGCCGTAGGCGCGGTTGTGGATCTCGTCGCCTTTCACGGGTGCAGCCGACCGCGCACCCGTGCCGCCGATGCGCACCTGGCTGTAGCCGTTCATCGACCGGAAGATCGCGACGGTCTTGCACATCCCGGCCTCGATCACGCCCATGGCGATGCCGATCAGCGCCTCGGTCGAGGAGCCGCCGCCGAACACGTCCATGTAGAAGTTGAGGCGGATGCCGAGGTCGCCGGCAACGAAGGTGGACGGTGTCGAGTCGCCGCCCGAATAGGACAGCATGCCGTCGACGTCGTCAGCGTTGAGGCCCGCATCGGCCATGGCGTTGGCAATGGCCGTGGTTGCCATGGCTCGCGTCGTTCGACCGCCGCCGCGCGTGTATGTCGTCTCGCCCACGCCGACGATCGAATACTTGCCCGCTAGGTGCTTCCCGCTCGAGGCGTCGATGTCGCTCTGCATTGCCATGGTGGCTCCTGCCGCTCTCCGCAATTGGCTTAAGCGTGAAGCGGTGGGCGCCGTTGTCAAGCGGCGCGCTTGACGCTCACGAGTCGGATGCCAATCATTGCCTCGAATGGTGCCCGTCTCCGGAAGGCACCCAGCGAGGAGCAGAGCCGATGGTGCCAGAGCCGAAAGTGATCGAGACCAAGGTCTTCGCCGCGGTGCCGAAAGAGCTGCTGATCGAGGAGCAGTCGGCCTTCACACGAGACATCTTTCACGGCCAGAAAGTCGGGTCATTCCTCGAAGGTCCGTCGTTCGATCGTGATGGCAATCTGATTATGGTCGACATCGCTCACGGCCGCATTCTGAAGCTGACGCCGAGCAAGGACTGGTCGGTTGTGGCCAAGTACGACGGAAATCCGAACGGCCTCAAGATCCATAAGGATGGCCGGATCTTCGTGACCGATCGGCGAAACGGGGTCGTCATCGTGGATCCGGTCAACGGCAAGGTCGAGAGCTTCCTCGGGCCGGAGAAGTTGCCAGGCTACAAGGGAACCAACGACCTCTTCTTCGCGTCGAATGGCGATCTCTACTTCACCGACCAGGGCGAGACGGGATTCCACGATCCCACGGGCCGCGTCTTCCGCTATTCCACAAAGGGTAAGCTCGATTGTCTCGTCGCTAACGTGCCAAGCCCGAACGGCCTCGTCATGGACCCGCAGGAAAGCATGCTCTACTTGGCTGTAACGCGGGCCAATGCCGCCTGGCGTGTGCCGATCCGGCCCGACGGCAGCGTGCATCGCGTCGGTCTGTTCTGCCAGCTCGTCGGCGGTTGGGGACCGGACGGCATGGCCGTCGACACCAAGGGCAACGTGCTGATGGCGCACGCGGGCGGCGCGGCGGTCTGGGTGTGGTCTGCGGATGGATTGCCCCTCTATCGCGTGACGGCGTGCGATGGCGGCAAGCTCACGACCAACATGGCCTATGGCGGGCCGGGCAATCAACAGCTCTTCATCACCAATTCCCTTTCAAACAATGTTCTGGTCGCCGACTTGCCGCACCCGGGCCAACCTATGTTCGGGCAGATGTAGATTAATTGCGCGCGTGGGCTCCCCTCGGGGCCGTCCGACATCGCGGCAGATTGCAGTTGTCGGAGCATACGCCCGCGAGCGTCTCAGGAACTCGAAACCAAACCAAACGGACAAGAAATGACCGAGAAGATCGCCGTCATCGGCATGGGCCAGATGGGCTCCGGCATGGCGCGCCGCCTGAAGGACAACGGTCTCGATGTTGTCGGTTACGACCTCAACACGCAGGCCCGGCAAGCGTTGCGCAACGATGGCTTCGTCATGGCTGACAGCACTGCAGAGGCAGTCAAGGGCCGGGGCATCGTGCTGACCAGTCTGCCCGATCCGGCCGCGGTTCGGGCAGCGTGGCTCGAGCCCGGCGGTCTCGTCGAGGTGACGGCGAAGGGGACGCTCGTCCTCGAGCTTTCCACCATCGACCCGACGACCATGCGCGACGTCGGCGCGGCTGCGGCAGCCAAAGGCATCGATGTGATCGACTGTCCTGTCTCCGGCGGCCCCAACGAGGCAGCCAACGGCACCATGGTGCTGATCTGCGGCGGTGACGAGGCGGCCATGAAGCGCGCCGAGCCTGTCCTCAGGCTGTTGGGTTCGACCTGGAAGCATACAGGCCCGGTCGGCACGGCCAAGGCCGTCAAGCTCGTCAACAACATGATGTCGATGGGCAACGTGCTCATCGCAGCCGAAGCCTTTGCCATGGGCACGGCGGCCGGCGTCGAGCCGGAGAAACTTTTCGACGTGCTGTCCGAGGCGGGCGGACGGTCGTTCCATTTCCAGAAGCGGTTTCCGAACGCGATCAAGGGCGATTACCGTCCTGGATTCAAGATGGAACTCGGTGAAAAGGACTTGGCACTGGCCATGGACTTCGCGCGCTCACTCGGCATGCCGACGCCCGCCACGGCGACGGTGCGCAACCTGATGGCGATCGCGCTTTCGGAAGGTTATCGCGGCCAGGATATCGTCGCACTCCACGACATGTACGTGCGTTGGGGCAAAAAGGGGAAGCTCGCGTAAAACCGACCTCCGGTCGTAGCAGGTCGTCGCAAGGGCATCTTGGCGTCTGGGCGCTTCCCGCCCCTCACTCCTGCCGCAGCACCTCCCGCGCGGGTTGCGACAGAGCCCAGCAGGCGGCGACGAGCCCGGTGGCCGCGGGAAGCGCGATTGCCGCGGCCAGCCAAGGGAAGACCGCCGCGAGCACCGGCTGAAATTCGATGAGGCTCGCAATTGCGACCCACGCCGCCAGATTTCCGAGGACGAGGGCGACCAGCGCCGCCACGAGGCCGGTGAGTGCGAGTTCGATCGCCGTGGTCACCAGCACCTGTCTGCGCGTGGCACCCAGGACCTTGAGCAGGATCGCCTCGCGGAACCGCCGGCGAAGACTGGCCGCGACGGCCCCGATCAGCACGAGGAAAGCGGCAACGCCCGTCGCCGCTGATAGTGCCAAGAGAGTTCGCCCGACGCCGTCGACCGCCATTTCGAGGAACGCCATGACCTCGGCGACCAGGACTGCCGGTGCCTCGGGAAAGGCGCGAGCCAATTCAGCACGCAAATTGCGCGCGGCCTCCGATCCGGCGGAGGCGGCGGTCCAGACCGCCGCGATCTCACGATGCGGCGGAGGCTCGGCGAGCGGGGAGAGCAGAACCGGAAAGTCGAGATCGAGCCCGGCGCGGTCGACCCGACGGAGATTGGAGATCTTGGCCCCTAGCGGCTTGCCCAGCACGTCGAAGGTCAGTGTATCGCCGATGCCGACGCCGAGTCGGCTTGCCGCCCACGCGTCGAGCGAGACCAGTGAAGGGCCCACGTAGTCCTGCGGCCACCATTCTCCGGCGACGAGCGCTTTCGCAGGCGGGTCGGCCCGCCACGAAATCCCGCGGTCGCCGCGCACGACGAACGCCACGTCGGCCGGGAGGCGCAGATCTGCCACGGCACGATCGCGGATACCTGTTATGCGCGCATGGAGAAAGGGCGCGCGCTCCCAGCGCTGGACGTGCGGTGAGCCCGCCATGACGGCATCGAGACGCCCGCCCTCTCCGGGGACGATGTTGAGCACCACCAACCCTGGTGCCGACGCAGACAAAGTGCTGACGAGGTGGCGGTCGGCGTTCTGGCGCACGGATTCGACGGCGACGACGAGCGTGAGGCAGAGGCCAACAGCCATGACCAGCGGCGCTGTGGGCGCCCCCCGCCGATCCATGTTCGCCAAAGCCAAACGGAGCAGGGGGTGCCTCTGCAACGCTGACAGGCGCCCGGTTACCCTGGCAGCGATCGCCACGAGGCGGCCGAGCACCAGAAACGTGGCCACCGCCAGGGCGGCCGCCGCAGCGAACAGGGCGGCGACGACCGGAAGCGGCGAGGACCCGACGAGAAGTGCCGCGATCGCCGCAGCGAGCGCCGCCATTGCAGCGAGCCGGCTTGCTCGCGGCCGTGCGGGTTCCCGTGTCAGTTCGTGACGAAACAGCGCCTGGGGTCGCTGCACCTCGGCGCGCGCCAGCGGCCAGAGCGAGAACAGCAGCGTCGCGAGGAAGCCAAACCCGGCCGCCGCCAGCAGCGGCCCAGCGCGGAGCCTGTACGCAACGGGCAACCATTCGCCGAGCATCGGCACAACAATGGCGAAAGCCGCAATCCCCCCGATGAGCCCGAGGGCGACGCCCGCAACCGCCGCGCTTGCCACCTGAGCGAGGTAGAGGTGCAGAATCAACGCCGGCCGCGCGCCGAGGCTCTTCAGGATGGCGATGGTGTTCCGCTTGCGATCGAGCCACGCGGACACGCCGTTCGCCACCCCGACGCAGCCGACCAGCAGAATGCCCATGGCGACGAAGCTCAACAGCGAGGAGACCAGCGCCAGCGTCCGCTCCGCCCCCGGCACGCCCTTGCTGGCATCGACAATGCGGAAGCCGGAATGGGGCGCCGCGCGTTCGAACGCCGAGATCCAGGCATCCGCATCGACGCCCTCGCGGAGACGGATCCGGCTGTACCAGTACACCTGGGCACCCGGCGCCATGAGGTCGCTGCCGGCGAGCGCGGGCAGGGCCACGATCATCCGGGGCCCGAGCGTGAAGGCCCGCAATGCGCGGTCCGGCTCCTCTGCGATCAGCGCGCGCAGCTCGAACCGGTGGTCACCCAAAGTCACGGTGTCGCCGATCTTGGCGTCCAACTCCGCCAGCAGCGAAGCTGCGACGGCCGCGCCCCAAACGCCGTCCCGCCGCGCGAGCGCGTTCGCAGGCGCCAGGGACGGGGCCAGCCGAAATGCGCCGTAAAGCGGGTAGGCGTCGTCGATCACTTTCAACTCCACCAGCGCCGATCGGCCGTCGCGCCGCGCGAGCGTACGCAGCTCGGCTGTCAGGCTGGTGGTTCCCGCACTCTCGAAGGTGGCCAGTTGCTCCGGCGTGGGAGGACGATGGAAGAGCCGAAGCGAGATGTCGCCGCCGATGCTCGCGCGGGCGCCATCGCGCATCCCGTCGAGAACCGCCGCGGACAACAGCCCGATCGCTGCGATTGCCGCCGTGCCGAACGCGATGCCCAGCAGGACAAAGATAATGCCGCCGACCGAGCCGCGCAGCTCACGGGCGGCAAGGCGTAGGGCCAGCACGGCTTGTTCTCCCGAAAGACACCATGCCGCGAGATAGCACCCCTCAGGAGTTCGTGGCGGAGGAGGCAACCGCCGAAGTCGTGTGCCAGGGCGTGCGACCGTGTGTCATAAGCCCCCGAATTCAGGGGATTTGACCCGGTCCAGTGTGTCAGCTTGTGTCATGTCGGGTGCCCTAATCCGGCCGCCGAATGTGGACGCAAACAGGGACGCGATCAATGCCGCGCGCACGCTCTCGACTGTCGGCTCGCTTCGTCCAGACGGTGACGGTCCCCGGCCGCTACGCCGACGGGGGCGGCCTCTATCTGCTCGTCGACCAGGCCGGAAACCGACGCTGGCTCTATCGCTACACCCGCAACAAGCGGACCCGCGACATGGGCCTCGGGCCCGCCCGCGACGTCTCGCTCGCCAGGGCCCGGGAATTGGCCGAGGACGCCCGTCGCGCGACCCGAGAGGGTATCGACCCGATCGAGGTCCGTCCGACCGCCCAGCGCCAGGCGGTGACGTTCCGGGAGGCCGCCGAGGCCTATATCGCGGCTCATGCCCCCGGCTGGCGCAATCCGAAGCACGTCGCTCAGTGGCGTACCACGCTGCTCGAGCAGGCGGCGGCGATCGGCCGGCTGCCCGTCGACAAGGTCGACACCGAGGCCGTGCTCATGGTGCTGCGCCCGATCTGGCTTGCAACGCCCGAGACCGCCTCCAGGCTGCGCGGGCGCATCGAGCGGGTGCTCGACGCTGCCAAGGCCGCAGGCGATCGCAGCGGGGAGAACCCGGCCCGCTGGCGCGGCCACCTGGATCACCTGTTGCCCCGGTCCAGGCCGGGTCGCACGCATCACGCGGCGCTGCCCTGGCCCGAGGCGCCGGCGCTCCTGATCCGTCTCCGGGCGCTGCGCTCGATCTCGGCCGCGGCGCTCGAATGGACCATCCTCACCGCGGCCCGTACCGGCGAGACGATCGGCGCGACCTGGGCCGAGATCGACTTCGAGGCCCGGGTGTGGACGGTGCCAGCCAGCAGGATGAAAGCCGGGCGCGAGCACCGGGTGCCGCTGTGTCGGCGGTGCATGGCGATCGCCGCCGGGATGCGCCAGATGGGCTCGCCCTACGTGTTCCCGGGCGGACGCACCGGCCGCCCGCTCTCGAACATGGCGATGGCGGAGACGTTGAAGCATCTGGCGCCAGGAATCACGGTGCACGGGTTCCGGTCGACGTTCCGAGACTGGGCGGGCGACCGGACCAACATGAGCCGCGAGGTGATCGAGGCGGCCCTGGCGCACCGGGTCGGCGACGCGACCGAACTCGCCTATCGCCGGCAGGATGCGCTTGAAAAGCGCCGCCGGCTTATGGACGCCTGGGCAGCTTTCCTCGATGCCGAGGCGGCCGCCAAGATCGTCCGGCTAGGTTGATCTTGGGCCAAAGCCACCGAGCTACGCACGTTTGGACGCGAGCTGCAGAAGCTTTTTCAGTTCATCCGGCGTCACTGCCACGTTGAAGCTGACACTGTCTCTCATTGTCATCCGGACCTGGTCTCCGGGCTGAGGGATTATCGTTAGCACGTTGTCGAGATTGACCCACACGTCATTGGGTCCTGGAAAGTGTACAAAGTAGGCCATTAGCCGCGCCTTCTTTTAGAGGTTGAACCCGTTTGCAGTGGTCTGAGATTTTGGCAGCAAGATGGTCCGATCAGATGCAAAAAAGCCCCGGACCCGCGAGGGCCCGAGGAGGTCAAGCGCCAAGAGAGGTCGGCGCTTCGGGAGGAACTTCGGTCAGGCGAACGTGATAGCGAAGGCCGAGGCGCCGCAGACCACTGCCAGGCGCAGGGCGACGGAGAGCCCGTCCCACCAGCGGCACACGGCGTCGATCACTTCGGCAGCCGCTCCAACAGGGCCGAGAGATCGGCCCACGGCAGGCGGCCGACAATCGCTGCGGTCAGACCCGCCACTGCCACCGCCAGCACCACCCAGTCGCGGAGCGAGCCCAGGCGTGCCACCAGACCAGGTCGCGGGGTAGGCGCCGGCGTCGGCGCGGGCGCTTCCGGCATCGCCGCTGCGATCCGCTCGGGAAGCTGCAGGAGGCGGTCCTGCAGGCCGAGCAGGATCTCGGTGTGTCGTCGGCTCTCGGCCCCGAGTTCGCCCAGCGCCTTCGCTATCTCGAACGTATGCCCGTTGAACGGGGAGTGCGGGGCGGGACCGTGCATGCGATGGCCTCTGGTCAGGCGCGGGATCGATCGCGGCGTGCATCACTGCCCCCTGAACACCAGCGAGCGCCAGTCGGTGTCGGTACGCAACCGCGCCAGGATCGTCTGCCACCGGTCGTCAACGGGCGGGCGCGCGATCGCCGGGATCGGGAGCGGCACCTCGACCGCGGGGGCACTGGCTGGCACTGGGCGGGGTCGCGACGGTGGACGAGTTTCCGGGCGGGGTGGCGGAGGTGGTCCGCTCGGCTCGGTTTCGATAAGTGGGACAGGCGGTTCCGGCTGGACGAGTTCGGCCGGTGGCGCGAACGCCTCGAGCCGGTCCGCGTTGTCGGCCGCTGGCGCAAACTCTTCGCCCCAGGGTGGCACCGGCGGCGAGTCCGGCTCGCGGACGGGCGCTGGAATAGGCTCAGGCGGGAGCGCCGACACGACCACCGCGTTGCCCTGCGACTTGTCCGGCGGCAGCAAGGCTTGGAACGACAACAGTGCGCCACCCGTGATCGTCAGGAACAGAAGAACTGCGTGCCACAGTCGCATTGCGAACTCCCCTCAGATAGAGCGCGGCTTCGGCCATCCGCCGCCGCTCGAGACCTTTGAGAACCACGCCGCCGCCGAGGCGCCACTTTTTGAACTCGGCCGCCGCGCGGGTGTCGTCACCCGCGTTGACGGCACGCCGGAGCCCGGAGCCGCGATAGGCCCCGGCGCCGCAGTTGTAGACAAACGAGACGAGGGCCCCGCGGCTCAGAGGGTCGAGCCGGCGGGTGGTCAGGCGATCGACCGCGGCCTCGCACTCGCGCAACTCGAAGGCGAGCAATTCATAGGCGCGATCACGCGTGATGGGCGGGTCGGAACCCCGGACTGGGGATCGGTCTTCGTAGAACGTCGATCCGATTCCCACGGTCCAGACTTTCGCGGGACATAAATAGGGTGCCGCCCGCCCGTCGGGCAGGCGACGGTGAAACCCCTCGAACTGCTCGATGAGCGCGAGGGCCTCGCGGGCGAGCGCCTTCACACTGCGCTCGTCGGCATCTTGCGGGCACTCCGTACACCGAATAAAAAGCCCAATACCCCCTCTATCGCAAGGCCGACCATGCTGCCCCAGATCGTCGTCGTCGCGACCTGGGCGTCGATCGTGCCGGCGCGATAGTCGGCGAGCACGCCGGCGACGAAGGCCCCGGCCGTGGCCAGGAACAGGATCAGGATCAGGATCGTCGCCATCGGGCGCAGCACCGCATTAAGGCCGTCGATCCATGGGATTCCGGTCGGCTTGGCCTGGGCCTCGATGATTGCGGTCAGGTGCTCGCGCATGGCGCGCACCTCCTCGGCGACCAGACCGGTCTCGGCCTCGCGCAACTTGGCGCCGGCGTCGACCTTCATGCGCTCGAGCTGCATGTCGTGCTGGGCCTTCAAGAACGCGATCTCGCGGGCCTGGGCCCGGGTGTCGCGGATCTCGCGCATGATGTCGGGGATCACGCCCCCGAGGAATCCGAGGATCGTCGAGATCAGTGCGGTGATGCCCATGTCGGGTCTCCGTCGGTGCAAACAGAAACGCCCGCGAGCGCGGGCGTCGGTGGTGGCGGGTCGCTTGGTTAGATTTATTCCGCCATCAGCGCCGCGAAGGCGGCCTCGGCGTCGGCCTTGGCTGCGGCGAGTGTCGCGTCGATCTCGGCCTGCGTCGGACTGTTGCCCAGCGCATCGAGGGCCGCCATCGTCCGGCGGCGAATGCCGGCGATCCTGGCGACGGCGACGGCGTAGAAGTCGGCCTTGGCGATGATCTTCTCGGCCAGGTCGTCCAGACCCGTGTCGAGGCCGCCGGCAGCGTCGAGCTCGCCCTTCAGCATGGCCGTATGGGCGCCTGTCGCAGTGCCTGCCAAGTGCGCGCGGGCCGCCTGCTCCTTCTTGTCCCAGCCGAGCTTTTCAGAAGCCGGGACGGGCCCCGTGATCTGCTCGGAGAGGGCATCGGCGAAGGATACCACCCGCCCCTTAGCGGCACGGATGCGTGCTGCAACGGCTTCCGGTGAGTCCACCAGTTGAGCGACCGAGTTGCCCTGGTACTGCCATGAGAGGAATTCTTGATAGTCCCCGTTGCCAACATCGGTGGGAATAATGGCCCCGTCGGCGATCCGCTCGATGCCGTGTGGATGTGTCCGATACATGCCCTAAAGCTCCGCTGCTAGCCGAACGAGACGCCCGATCACGAAACCGCTCGCGACGCTGGCGTTGATCTGGAAGTAGCCACCACGGCTGTCGCCTCCACCAAAGCTGCTAGTAACACTAGCGGACCCAATCGACCCTTCCTCGCCAGTGGCAACAGTCGCCGTTGGTGTCGCCCGCATCGGCTGCGGGAAAGTGTAGCCATACAGAAAGTCGCCAATGGAGGGAGATTGCAGAGACACCTTCATGATCTGATAGTAGCGCTGGCAGAGCGCGAACTCGGCGGCGTAGCTTCGGGCCTCGAAGAGCGTCGCGACCGATCCCGGCTCGAGCTGAACCTTGCCGACGTCGAGCGTGACGTTCTGGGCCTGGGCCGAATCCGTCCAGAAGATCACGATCACGTTCGTTGCCGAGGATCCAAGCGTCGCCGACAACGAGACGGTAGCTGCCGTGTTGGCGGTCAGCGCCGCCGATCCCGTTGCGGTGACGGTGAGCGTGGTGGAGGTGAAGAACTGGCCGGCGGTGAACGTGCCGTTGGTCCAGCTGTTGACGACGTCAGAGGTGACCGCGTCGGCAGTGCCGGTCCATTCGAGGATGGCAAAGCGCAGCGTTGTTGACGCGGACATCCTCACTCGCGCCGAGAGCGAGACTGGCTGACCGCGAAGGTCCCGGCAATTGACGGCCTCGATAATCTGAGAAACACCGAACCGCTGCGCACTCGCCTGAGATTGGGTGATCCGCATCGCGTGTGTCCAGCCATTCTCGATCAGCGTTTGGGCGCTGGCCGCGACGGTGCCGGTCTGGGTGAGGATGTTCCAGCGATCGAAGGCGTAAGTGTCGTCGGCGTTGCTCGCTGCGCCCCGCTGGTTGATCCGCATGCACCCGTTGAGCAAGCGGTTCCGGTGCCCTGCGATCGCCCCGCTGTTGATGCTCGCCAGTGCATTCAGCGACGTGATGTCGGAATTGGCCCCGGTTGCTGCCCCACCCCCATCAGTCCCTTTGGCAGCAACCAGATCCCACACCGTTGCCCAGGACGCACCCACACCGGGCTCGGTAATGCCATCCGAGGTGTGATTCGCGGTGCAGATGTAGCTCGCGCCGCCATTGCTGACGCCGTGCGTCTCGACGTACCCCGTGGCGGTAAGCCATGCGCCCTGCCAGTTGAGGCCCACGGGCCCGGTCGGGCCGGCGGCGCCGGTGGCCCCCGTGGCCCCAGTCGCACCGGTAGGTCCCGTGGCGCCGCGTGGCAGCACGAAGTCGAGCACAGCGGCCGACTCGTCGCCGACGTTCGTGACCTCGGCGTCACTGCCGGGGGCGCTCGTCGTGACGGTGCCGACCTCGATCGTGGCGGCGGCATCCGCGGTGAACTCGAACGCCGTGCCGGCCGAGTTGGCGCGGAAGTACTTGAGGGCGTCGGTGACGCCACCCAGGACCGGGAACATCGCGAGCAGCGCCGCGATCCGAGCCGCGAGATCGGAGGTGATGCTCCAACCGCGGCCGGATCGGTCGATGGCGTAGTCGCCGCCGCTGACGGTGGTCTCAGCAAAAGCCGTCGCCAAGGTGAGGCCGGTGTTGCTCTCGACGCTGGCGATCTCGTACCACTTCGCCCCGCCGTCGAACGTGATCCGGTCCTCGGCCTTTGCTTGGCTGGTCCAGCCGGTCAGCGCGCCGGTGACCTCGGTCTCGCCATTGGTGACCGAGACCGTGCCTTGCCTGTACCAGCCCATCAGGTGGTGCTCCGCATGTTCAGATGAAGGTGCCGACCCACAGCTCGTAGTCGAGCGTGAATGCCGGATAGGGGAAGGTCTGGCCGACGTCGTTCTGGATCTCGTAGATCGCCAGCTGCTCTTCGATCGAGACGACACCGCCCGACGCCAGGAACGTGTAGGCGCACAGGCTGTCGGAGCCATAGCCGGCGGCGCCGAGATAGGTCCCGCTGACGTAGTACCAGTCGCCGACCGCCGGGAACGGCGACAGCTGGGCCGGCTGCAACGTGATCGAGGCGAGCTTCATGTAGCCGAGCACAGTGTCGGCGTTGGCGTTGCAGGCGCCGATGGTCGTCGAGGCGACGGCGTCGAGCGGGGTCGAGCGTTGCGAGAACGCAATCGATCCCTGCAGCACGTCGGTGACGCGAAACACCTTGTCCTTCGATGACCACCGGGTATTGCCGTCAGACCCGACCAGTTCGAAGTAGGGCGGACCAGAAACCGGCGACGGTACAAACCGGAACACGCCGGGCATCAGATCGCGACCGTCTTGATCAGTGGATTGACCGCGGCCGCCGGCGAGCTGACGACAGTGCTAGTGAGAAGAACGTCGTCGACGTTGAACTCCCAGACGCCAGACCCGAACGAATGCTTGAACGTGGTCTGGTTGACAGTATTTCCGGTCACGACGTCATTGAAGTTGAGCGTCGTCGTCCGGCCGCCGGAGAGCGCGAACGGCGACGGGGCCCCAGTGCCCTCCTTGAGGTAGCGGGTCTCGCTATTGATCGTCCCGTTCGGCCCCTCGAACAGCACGGCGCCGCCTGTCGCTCGCATCCGCGTCGGACCCGACGTCACTAGCGTCGCCGATAGGTCCCGGTCTAGAATCAGGATCTCGTAGTCGATCGTGATCGCACCCGGACCTAGAGATGCGTTGCCGACCAGCGTCTCGTAGGCAACGACGTTGCCGCTCTGAACGCCGAGAGCCACCCAACGGCTGACCCGGAATCGTTGGCGGGACCCGATCGTCGCGTAGGTCACGAACGGGCATTGGACGCACACCGTTCCGCACCACGGTACCGACGCGCCGCCCACGCCGATGGCGAGCAGGCGCCCGATGATCATCGGCCGGCCCGTCTGGCCATGAGCGCCCAGCGTGTGCGTACGCCGCTCGGTATGAAAGCCCGGCGCAGGGGTCGACGCAGCCGGCAGGCTCAGGGAGCCAGTCAGCGTCGCCACCACGCCAGGGTAGCGCAGTTGGGGGTGCATGATCACCCGGTCGAGATTGTTGAGCGGGTCGGTCAGCGGGCTGTCGTCGGTAGAGCCCACCGATGGAACCGTGTAGAGCCCGAACTGGCCGACCGAGGGATCGAGCTTGAAGCGCGCGACCATCAGCTCGCCGCCGTGATCTGGAATTCACCGGTATTGAGATCGAAGTACGTCGTGTTGCCGGCGTTCTGCAGACGCCCAGCGGTGATCGTGCCGATGTTGGCGACGATCGCCGAGAGAGACGTCACAGCAATATGCCGAGCTAGTATCGTTCCGTCGATCACGAGGTTGCCGTTGATGCCGACGGCCGGGGCGCCGGCAATGTTGCCGACGATGAAGACAGGCGTGCCGCCGGTTCCGTCCGGCTTGGCGACGATGAACTTGTCCGCCAGAACCTGGAAGGTCGACTCGGTGGCATCGCCGTCGAGCTGCACGAGACCGACGACCTGGCCGTTGATGTTGATCGCAACACCCCAGCGCGCCGAGATACCGTCGACCGACTCGAGCAGCTCGGTGATCGATGCCGTGTTACCCGCGATCGCCGTGGTCGCCGAGGTGATCTGCGCGGCCAGCGCCGTCGTCTCCGTCGATCGCTCGATCGTCTCGACCCGCACCTGCGCCTTGACGTCCTGGGCATTGAGCAGGGCGCGGAGTGCCTCCTCGCCGGCCTGCTGCGCCCAGGTGTAGGCCTCGCTGATCTTCTCGGCTGCCGATCCCTGGAGCTCAGCGATCGCGGTCGCCAGGCGCAGCTCGAACAGCGTCTGCGCGTCGAGCTCGTCCGGCCCGACGCTCTCGGGCTCGGGAATGAGCACCCCGACATCGACCTTCTGGGCGGCCGTGGCGACCTCTGGCGAGATCCACGCCGACCATGAGACGGAGCGCTTCGGGAGCGTCACCGGTCGCGCCCTAACCTCGTACGTGGTGCCGCCCTGGATGCCATCGACCCAGGATGATTGACCAGCGCCGGCGTCGTAAGCCTTGCGGCTGTTCAGCGCCGCGGTGTCGCCTAGTCGACGGGTTTCGATCTCGATCTCGACGACGGACGGGTCCGTGATCGGCGTCCATTCGAGCCGAAGCCCCGGCCGCTCGGCAGCCGACGCGGTCGAGGTCACCAGAATGTTGCTCACCGTAAGGCCTGCGATCGACGTCAGGCCACCTCCGCCCGCCGGAAGGTCAGCCGTCTCGCCTGGGTCGAGTTCGTCGGTGGCCGGGTCCCAGGCGTAGACGTCGACATCGATCTCGCGAAGCACCAGCTCGGTCGTCAGGTCATGCGCCGGTGACGCCGAGACGACCTCGAACTCCTTGAGCTCCCAGCCGAAGCGGGCACTAGTCCAGGTGATCCAGTCACCCGCCTCGAGCACGCACGTCTTGGCCCGGAAGGTCGTCTTGACGGTGCCCTGGCGACGAGCCCGGCGGCGCAGGATCTCGAGCACGCGCTGCGCCTGGGTGCCGGTCGTCACCATGTCGAGGTCGTAGCGCTGCTCGAGGCGCGCCCCATCTACGGTTTCGTCGGCCGACGACGTGCGCGGCACCACCGACACCGAATCGTAGCGCTGCGCAGGATCGCGCCACGAGCCGAACGCCGCATTCAGCAGGTCGCGGCGGGACTGCTTGCCGGACCACTCGATGTCGGCGTCGCGCATCATGTCGTCGTCGGTGAGCGCCATCACGGCCGCCTGAGCGATGCCGGGGGCGAACCGCAGCTCGCCGCCGGTGTCGATCTCCTCGCCGGCCGTGGTGGCGACGATGTCGCGGATCACTTCTCGATGCACCTGCGCGGTGACGACGGCCGCCGAGATCCGGTAGCGCTTCTCGGTGCCACCCGCTGCCAGGTCGACGAGCTCGTCGCAGGCGTTGGCGCCAGCCGTTGCCGCGTCGAGCGGCATGGCGTCGGCGGCGGTCGCCATGCCGGCGACGCGGACGCCGTTGGTGAAGATCCCGCGGCGGTAGTTGTACCAGACGACGACCGGGTTCTCGGTCCACTCGTAGGTCGAGGGCGTGGCCCAGCGATGCGCGCCGCTGCCGCCGGCGGTGCTGTCCTTGCGCCAGTCGTAGAGCTTGGCGCCCTTGATCTTGAACAGGAACGACGGCTGGCGGCCTTTGTAGAGTTCGGCATCGTAGGCCATGTCGATCGCGGCATAGGCGATGCCACGGCCGCGGTCGTCGCTGGTCCACCGGCCGCCCGAGTTGGCGACCAAGTCGGCGTCGGCGGTCTGCGACCAGGCGCCCGAGTAGAAGCGCACGCGCATGCCCGGGAATTCGGTGACGAGCCCGGTGCCGGAATCCCACGTCGCCGGCTTGCCGTCGATCCACAGGCCGGTCATCGCCTCGCACTCGTGGTCGGCGAGCGCGATCACCATCTCGAGGTTCTTCGTCGTATTGTAGACGTTGTGATAGACGAGGCTGCCGGCGACGGCCGCCTCGCCGAAGAGCAGGACGCGCGGCATCTGGCTGTCGGCCGCAAGCTGCAAGTGGGCGCCGCGCGGCACGCCGGCGTCGGCATCGGCCTTCGGCGCCAGGCGCCGGCTGATCGCCCCCATCGCCACCGACAGCGCCGCACCGATCACGGCCGTGCCGATGGTCGAGGCGGCGATGCCGCCGATAGCGGCGCCGATCAGCGGAGCAAGAAACGGCATCGGCTATCCGACCCTGAAGGCGCGAGCGGCCAGCGAACGCGGCATCACCACCCACCCGGTCTCGTTGCGGCTCATGGCGACGGCGCCGGCGAGCACGGCCGGACACGCCAGCGCATCGAGCTTGCCGACCGGCACCACGAGGTCGCCGCGGCCAGCCTCTGCGACGGCGATCTCGGGCAGACGCCTGGCGAAGAACTCGGTGGCCGATGCGGCCCCGGCATGGCGCATGGACCGGAATGCGGTTCGGCGCGAGAACCAACGTGGAACATCACGACCGAGATCCTCGCCGGTGACGGCGCGGATCGCAGAAAACGCCAGCGTGGCGCAGTCGTGGTCACCCCACGAGAACGCCGCCGCCTGCTCGTTCGACAGCAGCGTCGCCAGCCGTTGTTCCCATCCGCGAAGTCGCTGCATCAGAAGATCTGCCACCATTTGCGCTTGGCTGCGACGGCCTGCGGGTCGTTGGCACCCCACTCGACCTCGGTCGCGATGGTACCGAGCGTGTGCTTGAAGAACCCGTCGTTGGCATCGAGGGCCCGCTGGTCGGCGTCGGAGCGGGTCCTGGCGCCGGATCGGTCGAGTTCGCGCGAGGCGCTTTCGCAGCGCACGATCAGGCGCGCCTCGCCGTCGACGCGTTCCTGCCAGGTGACGGTATCGATGAACCCGACGAACCACGTCTTGACCGCGACGACGTGCGGCGTGTCGGTGGCGATGAACGCCAGGGCCGCGAACATCGGGCGCTGCGCGTACTCTTGCGAATTCACCCAGGCGAGCGCCGCGCTGTCGAGCGCCGAGATGGTGATGGTGAGGCCGCGGATCGAGAGATCGGCGGCGCCCGGCGGGATCTGCATGGTGAACCGGCCGGCGGCGCCGACATAGGTGTCACCACCCCAGGCCAGGTTGAATTCGTCGTCGAACATGCCGAAGCGGCCGCTCGGGAGATCAAACAGCGCCAGCGCGCGGACGGCATACTTACCGGCCTCGAGGGCCGCCAGCGTCGGGCTGTCGAGGGCCTTCATGCCAGCGTCTGCCAGGCGTCTAGGGAGACGGTGCACTTGCGGCCGTACTGCCAGTCGACCTGGAAGCTGGAGGCGTCGAGCACGGCCTTGAACCAGGGCGAGCCCAGCGCGACGGCGGCCGACAGCGTGAAGCCGGGCTTGATGGTCGGCTCGATGGCCACTGTCAGCACGCCGGCCGAGGCTGTGCCACCCTCAACCACCCGGTGCATGGCCTGCTTACTGCCGGCCGGCACGAAGGACAGGAGGTCGCCCGGTTTCATGACGAACGCGGTCGGCAAGCCCGAGAGCGTGACGGTGTCGAGGGCGACCGCCACCGCCTGCAGCACGGCGTCGCCGGTGAAGCTGCCGCCGGCGTGCTTGGTGAGGCCCCCGTAACCGTCGGGATAGGCGAGCGCGGTGCGCCGGAACGGATGCACGGCGCGGAACGTGCGGGCGCCGGCGCGCAGCGAATCCCGCCAGGCTTCCCAGGCGGCGCCGGTTTCCTCTTTCATCGGCACGGTCTCATACCGCACCCGCCACAGCGGCGAGCCGATCTCGGCGACCTGGACGAGGCCGCCGCGGGTCGGCGCCATGGTGACCTGGCGCTCGAGCCAGAGCCGCGAGCCCGGCCGGAACCGTGTCGAGGGCATGTCGCGCGGGAAGGTGATCGTCATCGAATGAAAGCCCGGTCGCGCGCTTCGGAGACGGTCTCGGTGATGATGCGCGGCAGGTTGCGTTTCAGCTCGGCGACCTGGCGCTCGAGCGCCGGCAGCGTGTCGCGGGTGGCGCCACGGGCGTCGAGCGCGAAGTTGACGATGATCGGACCGGTGCCGGTGCCGAGTTTGTGGTTCGGCACGATGGTCCCCGGCACGTCGGGGATGAACAGCTCGCGACCGCGCTCGCCGACCCACGACGGCCCGGTCGGCCGGCCGCCGTTGGCAAAGCCCGGCAGCGACGTCGTCGTCGTCCAGGAGCCGATGCCGCCCGAGCTGCCGAGGCCCGGGACGGCCTGACCGAGGGCCGAGCCGAGCAGGCCGAAGCCCTGCCCGGACGCGCCGAACAGGGTCTCGATTACCGACTTGCGGAAAATCAGCTTGGCCATGTCGGCGAGGATCGAGCGGGTCATCTCCTTGAAGTCGAGCTTGCCGGACTCGGTGAACTTCGAGAACGCGTCCTCCATGCCGGACGCGAAGATGTCGGTGACCTCGCGCAGGCGCTTGTATTCCTTTTCGGTCGCCTCGAGCATCTGCTTGGCGGCGGTCGCCGCGAGGCGCGTGCGGGCAAGCTCGAACTGCTCCTGCGTGATCAGCTTGTTGGTCAGCATCTCGCGGTATTTCTCGAGATCCTTGACGTACTCGGCCACGACCGCGTCGGTGTAGCGGCCGGCGGCTTCCAGCGACTTGCGATAGAGGTCGTTCAGCTCCTGGTCGGCCTGTTTCATCTTCTTGATCAGCTCCGGATCAACCGGAGGCTTGTTGCGTTTGATCTCGATGTCACGGTTGCGCTCGTCGTCGAGCGCATCCTCGGCCCAGCGCCGGGCCCGGGCGATCTCTTCGGCCTCGTCGATGATCTTCTTCTCGAGGGCGTCGGCCCAGGCCTTGCCGGTGCTCTCGCCGGCCGCCGCAGCGTCCTCGCGCATCTTGGTGCCGGCGCCGGCCCACGGGTTCGGCGGGCTGGAGAACTCGATCAGCTTATCGATGTCGATCTTGACGCCAGGGATGTAGTTGACCGCCGAGGCGATGCCCCGCACCATTTTCTCGACCAGCTCGACGACGGCCGCGGTCCAGTCGTAGACCTTCTCGCGGATGGCGTTGCCGAGGTTGTTCCAGATCACCTCGATGGTACGGGCGGTCGAGATCATGACGCCAATGTAGTTGATCGCGAACCGGCGCACGCCGGTAATCACGGTCTGCCAGTTGAGTTCGACGCCATCCATGGCACCGGTCAAGTCCTGGACCATCGCCCAGGCTTCTGCGCCGAGTGTCGAGAACAGCGTCGACAGCTCGCGGCCGAGTACGGTGGCGGTGGCGCTGGCGGTGTCCTTCAGCGTGATCATGTGGTCAGCCGAGGCCGAGATCGTGTCGCCGTAGAGCGCCATCGCCGCGGCGCCGCCGCCGGCGAGCGCCGCGATCCAGCCGAGCGGCCCCATGGCCACGGTGGCGGCCGCGCCGAGGCCGGCGACGCCGGCGATCACCCGTGGCGCGAAGGCCGTCAACAGGGCGGCGCTGGCGACGAGCGCGGTGTTGCCGATGGTCTCGATGTTGTTCGAGACGCCGGCGAGGATCGAGATGAAGGTCTGACTGGCGCCGGTCGCCTTGTCCAGGCGGCCGACGTAGCCGGTGACCGAGTTGCGCAGCACGATGAACGCTTCCTCGACGGTCGCCGGAGCGTTGCGGAAGATCCGCTCGATCTTGCCGCCTCCGTCGACCAGCGCGCCCACGAGATCCTTGACGCCGAGTTTGCCCTCTCTCGCCCACGAGATGATCTCGCCCTTCGAGATCTTCAGGCGGCTCGACAGCAGCTCGACGACGACGGGGGCCGCCTCCATCACGGTGCGGAACTCGTCGCCGTCGAGTTTGCCCTTGTTGAGCGCCTGGCTGAACTGAACGAGGACCGAGGACTGCTCGGCCGCCGTCGTGCCGCCGAGCTTCAGGGCCATCGACAGCGCCGACGTGACCTTGGCGGCCTCGTTGGCGCCCATGCCGTAGTCCCGCACCGCGGCGGCGGTCCGCTGGTACATTTTCGTATAGGACTCGAGATCGACGCGGGCATCGTTGGCAAGCGCCAGCAGCTCCTCCGACGAGTGGAGCCGCATGCCGAAGATGTCCTCGCTGGCGCGCAGCGAGCGCTCGACCCGGGTCCAGGCGTTGGCGTACTCGACGATTTGGGCGGTGCCGACGCCGGCGCCTAGGGCGGCGATGCCACCGCCGACCGACCTGAAATACCCGTCGAACGCCTTGAGGCGGTTCTGGGTGTCACGCTGGAACTGCGCCATCCGCCGGTCGGCCTCGGACAGCTTGCGGTGCAAGCGGGCCGTCTCGGCGTCCATGACGACGCGCATTTCCTCGACGGTCGGCATCGCTAGTGGATCTCCTCAGATCGGGCTCGCCGATCGGCGGCGGCGCGGTTGCGCAGGAGGGTGACGACCTCGAGCGGCTTCAGTTCGCGCTTGGGCTTGTCGCCGGCGACGGCCTGTCGGCGAGCCCAGAGCGCGGTGGTCAGGTCGAAGTAGCTGGCGCGCCAGAACTCCGACGGCGTCCAGCCGATGTGCGAGGCCGCCTCGAGGTATCGACCGAAGGGGACGAGGCGGCTGTCGGAGGGTCCGGCGGGTCGTCGTCGCCTCCGGCGGCCTTCCGGGCCTCGGCCTCGAGCCAGGCGACGGCGTGCTTGTTGCCCGAGAAGAGGTGCATGACGAGCAACGCCAACTGGTCGCAGGCCTCCGGCACGCCGACGTCGAGCACGTGCTCGCGGATGTCGTCGTCGGGTGGCCGAGAGTCCTGGGCCTTGAGCGCGACCCGCAACAGGTCGACGATCTGTTCGGCCGTGAGCGCATAGGTGCGCAGCTTGCGGTCGAGTTCGGCGAGCGGACCGAACGCCTGTTCGATCCGCCGCATCAGATCGAAGTCGCGGCGGATCCAGTAGAGATCGCCGCCGACCTCGAGCCGGGTGTCGTGCGCGGACGTCATCAGAACGTGGTCTCGGTGATGACGCCGGTGATCGCCAACATGGCCGAGAACTCGACCAGGCCGTCGACCTGGCCCGGCTTGTCGCGGAACTTGCTGGCCAGCGCCTTGAACGACTGGCGCACCGTGCTGCCGCCGGCGCCGGCGCCGGGGGTGTGAATGCGGAAATTGTAGGGCGTGTCGTCGGTGTCGGCCGCGGCCACGCGGAGCGCGTTCTGGCCGGTGTCGGTGTAGACCCGGTTGCCGCCGACTTCGATGTCGCCGGAATCGGGGATGCCTTTGAGCTTTTCCTTGGCCGAGTCCTCGAGCGCCGTGGCGTCGATGATCGCGGCCTCGGGGCCGAGCTCGCCCAGCACCTTGCAGCGCTTGATCTGGGTGTAGGTATCGGCCGAGCCGTCCGCGGCCTTGGTCCCGATCCAGACCGTGATCCCCTGCGTCTTCGTGCCAGCCAGTGCCATGTCAGATCTCCTCGTCGGCGGTGATGATGGTGAGCGTCATGCTGCCCTGGTACGTCGTACCGTCGGGCTCGCGGGTGGTGAGTTGCCGGGAGACGCGGCACGACAGGGATTGACCGCTCTCGAGCACGAGCGCGGCGTTGTGCAGGCGGTCGTACATGACGCCCAGGATGGCGAGCACCTGGCGGCTGCCGCGGTAGCGCGACCAGACCTCGAGTTCGAGCGTGTGCTCGTTTTCGGTGGCCCCGTCCTCGAAGGCGTCGCGCGGCGTGACCTCGTGGCTCTCGAGCACGACGACCGGCCAGAGCGCGTTGTCTGCCGGATGGTCGACCAGGCTGATCAGAACCGCGGCGGCGCCGGTGTCGGCCGACGGCGCCGACATGCCCGCGAGCGTCAGCGAGAGCGCCTTCAGCAGCGCCAGCTTGGTGTCAGACACGGGAAACCCTCGCCAGCGCGCGCTTCAAGGCGGCGCGCATCTCGCGGCGCCAGAGCCCGATGTTGGCCTCGACGGCCGGGACGAAGAACGGCCGCGGCGGCTGCGGCGCCACCCGGACGGAAACCTTGCGATAGCGGCCGAGCGCTTCGCGCCCGACGCCACTCAGGCGGATGGCGCCGGCGCTGTAGCCGCGGCGGCCCCATTCGACAAACGCTGCATAGAACGCCTTGCGGCGCAGCGCCTTGGTGCGCAGACCGAACTCGACCTCGAGACCCTTGCGCCGCTTGCCGATGGCGACCTTCGACGCCAGTGCCTTGCGCAGCCGGCCGGTGTCGACCGGTGCCCGCGCGACGGCCGAGCGCTGCATCGAGAGCGCGGTGCGGTCGAGGCCCTTCGCAATTTCGGCGCGCGAGGCCTCCGGCAGATTGCGCAGTGCCGCCCGGAACCGGCCGTTTGTTTTGAGATGCGAGGCCATCAGTCGCCGAGCCCGGTTTCGGTGATGACGTCCATGAACAGCTCCTGCGGCCCGCCGAGGCGGAAGCCCTTGATGTTGTGGGTGCGCCCGTCCCAGCGGATGCGCATCTGCTCGTCGATCGCCGCCGTGCGGTAGATCGTGAAGCGGTACTGGACGACATTGCGGACCGCGCCGGTGTGCTCGCGCTCGCCGACGAACAGCGGCTCGACGGCGGCATAGGCGCGAAAGGCCTCGCCCCAGAATTGGGTGGCGCCGCCGTAGCTGTCGGCGGTGCGCGTCTCGGCCTCGAACACCACCAGCGCGGTGAGGTCGCCGGGCGTGACGCGCCGGCCGCCAGGCTGGCCGAGAGATTTCATGCGGCGAGCACCCGATAGGGGAAGGTCAGCGCGTCGACGGCAAAGGCGTGCGGGCCCTTGGCGTCGCCGGTCGCCTCACGGTTGATCCACCAGTGCGCGACCAGCAGCAGGATGGCGTGCGCGATCGGGCGCGGGACGGCCGCAGCAGCGCCGTAGCCGGTGACGAAGCGGACACGGACCGCGCCGGTCTCGTCCCGCGCGTTCGGCCAGGTCAGGCCGTAGGCGGGGCGGATGCGCCCGAGGTAGTGACCGGCCTCGACGACGTAGGTCTCGGGCGCCAGCGCCGCCTCGGTGCCGGTGTCGTCGAGATACTTGATCGAGGTCACCGACTGCAGCGGCGGCAGCGGCAGCTCGAGCAGGCCGGCCGGCGCGCGGGGGAATCGGTCGACCTTCAGCTCCCAGGTCTGGGTGACGAGCGCGCGGCCGAGAATGCCGGCGCGCCCGTCGAAGTGCGCGGTCGCCGCCAGGATCAGCGCCTCGATCAACGAATCCTGATCGCCGGCGAGATAGCGCAAGTGCGCCTTCGCCTCGGCGATCGTAACCGGCGCTTCGGCCGGGGCGGTGATCAGGGTCAGATCCATGGCGGCGCGCGTGCCTCGTCGGTGAGTGCGGGTTAGCCGACGATCTCGTCGACGGTGGCCGCGTCATTGTCGGACGCCGCGCCGTAGCGAGGATCGAAGCCGAGCACCACGGCGCCGATCAGGCAGGCCGCGGTGGCGACCGTCACCGACAGGCGGACGTGGGTGAAGTTGTTGGCGATGTCGAGGTCGTCGGCGCGGCAGTTGATGACGACCTGCTTGTCGTCGTCGGTGCCGGCCTTCGTCAGCTGGACGATCGCCTTGCCGGTGATGTCCTTGACGCCGGTGCCAGCGCCGTCGGTCGCCTGCTGCAGTTTGGCATCGACGGTGGCCGAGGCGCCGAGCGCGCCGGCCTGAAGGATGGCCATGATCGAGGCGAAGGTCGCCATGTTGATCCAGCCGGTGGTGACCGTGGCGGCCGCCTGCGAGATCGGGTTCAGGACCGCCACGACCGCGGCGCGGTCGGAGGGTCGGATGTTCTGGTTCATGAAGAGGTCTCCGGGTTCGGGTGGCAGCGGGTGGCAGAGACCGGCGGCCGACTAGCGGCCACCGGGATCGCTCACGCCTGGGCTCAGGCGCGGGCGGCGAGGGTGACGAAGTGACCCTTGGTGGCCGACCCGTTGGCGGGCGACACGGCAGCCTTCAGATGCGGCTGGCCGCCGAACCGGATGGTCCAGCGGAAGGCCTGCAGGCCGTAGTCGAAGTAAAGATGGATCGACGAGGCGAACTTGACGCCGCCTTCCTTGGTCAGGCCGTAGTAGCCCTTGGGGTCGGCGAGCACGATGTCGCCGAGAGCGCCGAGCGTCTTGCAGTGCTCGGAAAACCGCACCGGACGACCCAGCAGCAGGCCGCCGGGCGCGCCGACGAAGCCGTTCGGCGGCGTCCAGATCGGCTTGTCGCCGATGACCAGCGTCATCAGGTCCGGCAGCACGTCGGAGTTGACCCGCCAGTGGGCGCGGCCGACGCTGTCACCCAGCAGGCGCGAGAACATCTTGGCGACGTTCTTGGCGACCAGCGTCGCGGCCGTCTGGCCGGTCTCCTTCGGGACCGTGACCAGCGAGGCCGCGTTCATCCAGCCGAGGGGCTTGCCGACGCCGTTGCCGTACTGGATGGCATCGTCGAGCTTCCAGCCGATCGCCGCGGCCGCCTTGGTCTCGAGCCGGGCGTTGAGGCGCGGCGCGTCCTCGAGCAGCTCGTCGCTGGCGAGCACGAACGCATAGAGCTCGTTGAGCGCCACCGAGCGCGGCGACACGTTCGGTCGCGTCGCCGTCATCTGCTGGGCTTCGCTGCGCCAGTAGGCCTGGATCCCGGTGCCGCCCCAGGGCGTCCACTCGTCGGAGAGGTCGTTGACCTGGTTCGATGTGGTGGGCTCGCTGTCGATCTCGGAGAGCAGGTTGTCGCCGCCGAGAACGAGTTCCCAGATGCGGTTGCGGAACTCGGCCGGGACCATGTAGCCGTCGTTCGAGCCGCCCTCGCGCATGAAGCCGGTGGGGCTCGCCTGGTACATCGTGGCGAGGCGGGCATCGACGGTCGCGTTCGGGGTCTGGGGATGCGCGCGCTGGACAGCCTGGGCGAAGTCGGCGAGCGAGCGGAACCCGGCGCGCGGGTCGAGCGTGGCGCGATCAGCGCCGACCTCGACGCGGCCGGTGCTCGAAATCACCGACGAGCCGTCCATGCGGCGCCGGCGATCGGCGGCGCGCTCGGCGGCCGAGATCTTGCCGGCGAGGTCCTCGAGTTCGCCGTCGATGGCGGTGAAGCGCGCCTCTTCCTCGGCGGTCAGGTCGCGGCCGGCGGCGTCGGCCGCATCCATCAGCGCGCGGCCTTCGGCCTTCAGCTCGGCCTCGCGGGTCTTCATGGCTTTGAGGTTCATGGTGACTTGCCTTTCAGGGTGAGCCGGGACGAGCATCAGCGGGCCCCCGCGTCGTCCCGGCGAGGACGGCGGCCGCCAACTCGAGAGCGCGGAGCGACGAGGCGATCAAGCCGGAGGCGGCAGGCGCAGCGCGGTGCGGGTCACGCTGGTCGTCGACGAGTAGTTCACCGAGGCGCGGCCGTCGGTGCCGACATAGGCCGAGGGAATCGGGCCGATATGACGGGTCGCTCCGGCGGCGACCGCGACCTCGATGTCGGGCACCGCCACCGCGCCGACGCCGGGGACCTGCACCGCCGCCGTGACCTTCGGAATGGTGACGTCGATCGACGAGCCGCCGCCGTTGGTCACTGTGACGAAGACGCGGTCGCCGGCGTCGACGACGACTTTGTCGCTCGCCGCGGCGTTGCCCATCGACGGGACCAGGCCCGCCACCGAGATCGTCTGAAGGGTGATGTCTGCCATAGGTCAGTTCCTCGAGAGGGGTTGGACGCCTTACCAGAGCGCCGCACGTCGGCGCGCGGAGGCCATCGCCCCACGCTTGGCCTTGGCGGGTTTCGTGAGCGCCGCGCTCATGCGGCGGATCTCGTCGTCGAGCGTGGCGATGCGATCGACCATGCCGCGCTTCAAGGCTTCCTCGGCGCCGAGCATGCGACCGCCGCCGAAGCGGGCGACAACGTCGTCGACGGCAACGCCGCGGCCGCGGGCGACGGCCTCGGCGAACGAGCGGCCGTAGCGGTTGACGCCCTCTTGAAGGTCGCCGCGGGCTTCGTCGGAAAGGGCGAACGCCGGATGCGTCTCGGCCTTGTGCGGCGAGACGTCGGAGGTCACGAGGCTGATCTTGACGCCGGCCGTCTCGAGGGCTTGCGAGAGGTCCTCGTGCCAGGTGTAGACGCCAATCGAGCCGACCTCGCCCGACGGCGTGACAACGAGCTCGGCGGCGCTGGCCGCGATCCAGTAGGCGGCCGAGGCCGCAAACGGGCTCGCCACCGCGACCACCGGCTTGTCGCCGGACCGGGCCCGGTAGAGCGCGTCGGTCGCTTCCTTGATGCCGAGCACGTTGCCGCCGGGACTGTCGACGTCGACGATGACGCCGCCGACGCGGGGGTCGTTGAGCGCGCCCTCGAGGCGCTTGGCGAAGCCCTCGGCCGAGGTGCCGCCACCACCGGAGAGATCCATCTCGTCGGAAAGCCTGGGCGAGATCACGCCCTTGAGACCGACGATCGCGACGCCGCCGCGGTCCTCGATGGCGCGCTGCTCGGCGGCAACAGCATCCTCGCGGTTTTCGCGCCGAGCCGCACCAGGTGACAGGGCGGTGATCGTGCCGAGGTTGGCGTCGATCGCCGACAGCGGCCGGCCGGTGATCTCGGCGATCTCGCCGGGCGTGCGACGGCCGCCGGCGGCGGCGAAGCTCAGGAACTCGATGATGGCGCGGCCCTTGACGGGCTCGATCGCCCAGGGCGTGCCGGCGACGGCGGCGAGAATCCTAGCGTAGCGCATCGGAGCGGGCCTCGATCAGTTTGCGGTGGGTGGCGAAGAGAGCGAGTTCTCGCTCGATGGTGGCGGCGTAGGCGGCACGCTGTGCCGGTTCGCTGCCAGCCGGTGCCATGTTCAGGGGCTGCAGGTAGACGTCGCCTACACCGGCTCCGAGCGGGTTCATGTTCTCGCGCTCGCGCACGTCGTCGGCCGAGAGCCAGCCCCACTCGCGGCCGATGCGATAGGCCTCGTAGCGGGCCTTGATGTCGCCGCGGAGCAGGCCGGCGACGTTGTGCTCGGCGAAGAACACGTCGTCGCGCACGATCAGGTCGCGGCGAATGCCCTGTTCCCAGGCGACCAGCCACGGCATCAGGGTGTCCGTGACGAACTCGAGGCTCTGCTGCTCGATGTTCGAGAACGTGGCCTTGTCGAGGATCCCGACCTTGTGCGGGGGCATGCGCCAGAAGCGCAGGCACTGCAGCGCGACCTCGCGATAGGTCTCGATGAACTGGGCCTTGTCGTTCTGGACGTCGAGCTTCACGAACTTCGAGCCGCCGTCGAGCATGCCGACCTTGTGCCGGTTCTTCCCCGAGAACTCGGCCTGCCATTTGCGCTTGTACTCGTGCGCCTGCTCGACGGTCGCGAACTTGCCCGGGATCTCGACGACGCCGCCGGGGGTGGCGTCGTTCTCGAAGAACCGAGTCGCATAGTCCTGCAGCGCCAGCGCGCGGGCGAAGGTGCGGTTGCCGTCGGCGATCAGGCTGCGCCCTAGAATGTTGTCGCTGGTCACCGGCGGCGCGCGCAGGTGGAACACCTCCTCGCGATCGAGCCGGCGGCGCCGCGCGCCGTCGCGGATCTCGTAGACGTAGGCGCCGGCGCCGTTGTCGCCGTCGAGCTTGACGATCCACACGGTCTCGGGATCGATCCGGACGAGCTGGTCGATGACGCCGCGGCGGCCTTCGCGGATCTCGGCGAAGGCGTTGCGGTGCAGCAGCAGATCCCAGGTCATCTGGTGCCGGAACTCGAACGCCGTGGTCTCGGGGTTCGGCCGGTGGTGCAACAAGTCGGCGATCGGGTGCTCGTCCTGGCGCGTCTTTCCGCCGTTCTTTTCCTTGCGGTATGTGATGAGCGGCAGCGAGGCCAGCGTCTGCGAGATGACCTGCAGGCAGTCGTAGACCTCGGGGATCGTCGATACGGTCGACGCGTTGACGATCACCTGGCCGTCGGGCGACACCGGTCCAAACCAGTAGTCGTCGCCCGGATTGCGGTTCGACGGGGCCGACGGCTCGCTGGCGCCGAAGATGCGCGAGAAGAGCCGCATCAGGCGATCTCCTCGAGGCAGATCGCGCGAGCGGCGAGTGCCGACGCGGCCCGCTCGATCGACGGACGCTTGCCGAACAGCCAGCGCACGGCGCCCAAGAGGGCCGCGACGTACCACAGCCACCAAGCGACTCGGACGCCGACGCGCAGCGTGACGTGGGAAGATGCCATGTCGGCGAGCCTTTCACATGGACGTGACGAAGCCCGAGGGCGTCTGCGCCTCGGGTGCGATTTCGGTCAGCGCCAGGGCGATGATCAGGGCGACGATGCCGTCGATCTTCTGCGTCGACTTGTTCTTCGCCGGCTTGATGTTGCCGTTGGTGTCGGTGATCGTCGCGACGTTGTCGGCCATCCAACGCAGCACCGGGTGGTTGCCGTGGTCGAGCTCGGCCTTGAGCACCAGGCGCTCGAGCAGCTTCGAGGGGCCGCTCATGGTCGCCATGTTCTGCGACACGCGCACCGCGAGATCTGGATAGATCTCGTTCAGTTCGGTCATCAATTTGTGGGCGTTCCAGGGGTCGAACCCGATGTTCTTCACCTCGAAGCGCTCGATGTCGCGCAGCAGCTGCGCCTTGATCGCGTCGTGGTCGGCGACGTCGCCTTCGGAGATGATGACCGCGCCGGCGTCCCGCCACAGATCGTAGGGCACCCGCTCGGTGCGGATGCGCTCCTCGAGGTCGGCCGACGGCAGCCAGAACCGGCAGAGCACCCGCCAGCCGTCACCGCCCGCCGGCGGGAACACCAAGATCTCGGCGCACAGATCCTTGGTCGAGGCGAGGTCGACGCCGATGTAGCACTGCCGGCCGATCAGGGCCGCCTCGTCGTCGCGCCAGCCGTCGGCGCGCCGATGCGCCGAGCAGGCCGCCCATCGCTCCATCTTGAGCCAGCGGAGAACCTGGCCGACCCAGAGGTTGAGGTTGTAGCGCTTGAAATCGTTCTCTTTGCGCGTGTTCCGCCGCGCCATGTTGGCGGCGTCGCGCATGTTGATGACCGGGATCGAGACGCCGAGGTTGGGGTTGGCCTTGGCCCAGGTCGCGGGATCGTAGGGATCGTCGGTCTCGCCGGCGGCGTAGATCACCACCAGCGCCCGCTCGTCGTGGATGATGCCGTCGGCGAGTTGCCTACACGTGTTCCAGAGTTCCCAGCCGTAGCCCTGTTGCAGGCCGGCCGTCGAGATGTCCCACGACATCGGCTGCAGGCGCGCGCCCATGCCCTGGTCGAGGAACTGCAGCAGGCGGTCGTCCTTGAACTCGTGCAGCTCGTCGGCGATGCGGAACGACGGGCCCTTGCCGTGCGTGCCCTCGGCGCGGCCGCCGAGCAGCTTGAACGCCGCGAAGTAGGCGTCGCACCAGAGCGAGTCCTTGAACGGCTGCACCTGCGATTTGAGTTCGTCGGAGAGCAGCACCATGCGGCGTGCCGCCTCGAACACCTCGCGCGCCTGGTCCTCTTTCGTGGCGACGCAGTAGCCCTCGCCACCGATCTCGCCGTCGGCGAGCAGGTGCTGCAGGGCAGTTCCGGCCATCAACTCGGTCTTGCCATTTTTCCGAGGGAGCCAGACCGAAGCGCGGCGGTAGCGCCGGGTGCCGTCGTCGCAACGCCAGCCGAACACCGGGGCGACGATCTCGAACGCCTGCCAGGGCTGCAGCACGAAAGGCCGGCCGGCGAGCGCACCCTTCGTCAGTTTGCACCAGGTCGGATAGAACAGGATCGCGCGGGTGGCGGCCTCTTCGGAGAACCAATAGCCGGACGGGTGCTCGCGCCCCTCCTGGTCGGCGTAGGCCGCCACAGCGCGCCGAACGTCGGCCTCGTTGGAGAGGTCGAGGCCGGCCGCCCACGACACGTCAACGCGCGGCGACGACGTCATGGCGACGAGGAATGCCGCGAGCCAGACGACCCGCGCGAGGATGCAGCGCAATGGTTCAGACCCCGAAGCTGTAAGCGGCGCCGGCTGGCACCGGGTCGACGATGGTGCGGCTCATGGCTCAGACCTCAGTGCGTTGACGGGGGACGGGCCAGCGCGGCCGGCGAGAGCATGCCGAGCGGCGAGGCCGGCATGCCGGGCGACTGGTCGCCGGGCTGTTTGACGACGAGCGGCGGGGTTGTCGGCTCGTTGAGGCGGGCGAGGATGGCTTCGCGGGACGCGGGCGCCAGACCGAAGCGGTCCTCAAGCTGGCGCATGCGGTCCTCGAGGGCGAGCATGGCCTGGAAGTCTGGATTCCGGCGCAGCATCTTGCCGTGCTTCGATTTGGTCCAGTAGCTCTCGCCCTTCTTGTCGACCTTGCCGCGCAGCCGCAGCCAGCGGGCGGTGTGGTCGCAGTAGCGGGCGAACGAGAGCCGGTCGGTGTCGCGGAAGTAGCGCAGCAGCGTCAGCTTCGGCAGGTAGAGCGACCAGATCGCGCGGCCGGCGTCGTCGAGCCAGTCGGGAACGCTGGAATCGCTCGGCGCGCCGCCTTTTTGCGTGCGAATCGGGCGCTTTCCGGGGTTGCCCTGGGCCTTCGCCTTGGCCGCCGGCTTACGCTGAGGACCTGGTTTCACGGGTGTCGCCTCGGGGCCTTCGACCTGGCCGAAAAAAGTTTCGTGGAACTTGCGCGCGTTTTTTGCGTGGGCGAGCGGCGGTCTGGCGCAGGTGGGCCCAGCGATCGGACCCGCCCCCCACCCCTCAGTCCTTAACGTGAACGGCGCTTCTATTAACCTTCAGCCGGTTGTCGCGAAGGCCCAGCTCATGCGCCGGTCGAGCCGCAACTCGGCCACCGTTGCGCGACCTGCCTTGAACCGAAGCTCGATCGGCTGCTTGATCCGCTGGTTGCAGTCGTTGCACAGCGCCTGCCAGTCCTCGGACCGCCAGAAGATCGTCATGTCGCCTTCGTGCGGCACAACGTGGTCGACCATCTGTGCGGGCGTGACGCGGCCGTTGGCGAGGCAGCAGATGCACAGCGGGTGCTTGAGCAGGTAGCCGGTCCGCGCCTTCTGCCATCGATGGCCATAGCCTCGGCTGGCCGACGTACCCCGACGCTCGAGGTCGACCGCCTGCTTGACCTGAACCACAGCCGAGCGGGGCGGCATGTGGCCGGGCCTGAACAGGCGGGCGCCTCGAGCCATCGGCGGGGTTGCCTCGGTGGTGCGGGTTGCGGGGTGCTGAAACACAAAGCCCGCCATCGGTTTGACCGGGCGGGCTCGGGTGCCATCGATAGTCCGGCACGATGGCAAATTTAGGGGGGTGATTCGCCCGTCTTGTCGAGGGCTTTTGTTGTGGTGACCGACTCCATCCCAGGTCCCGTTTGGCCGTTACGTGCGCCGCCCTATCCCTTTTTCTCTAGTGCGCGTTGCCCTGCGAAACGTCCCTCATAGCCCTGGGTCGGCACCCCGAGTGTCTGCTCGAAGATCAGCTGGCAGATCCGCATGTCGGGCCGCATCCGAATGGGCAGAACGCCATGGTTGACGATCTCAAGGCGGATCTGGCCAGAAAAGCCTGCGTGTATGGTAGGCGCGGTGACATGTACCGCGAGGCCAAGGCGCGCAAGCGAGCTCTTCCCCTCTACTCGAGCTGCCAATCGCGCATGCAGCTCGAGCGTCACGAACTCTCGGGACCAGCCCAGGACTAAGCGGCCTGGCAGCAGAACGTATCCGTCGGCTCCAAGAGTTCTTTCCTGGAGGAGACCAGCGAGCACTGCCTCATGCTTGAAGCCGGAGGCTCCGGGATCGATGGTTACCTCGACCCCAGACACCGGGTCCTTGAACTCACTCACCGACGGGTCGAGAGTGAGGTCGACGCTCGTGGAGCTGTATGCCTGCATACTGGGAGGCGGATCGATGACTATCGACCCGTGCTCGAGCGCAATCTGTATCTCTCTGTCGGTGAGGATCATGCCCGGCGCTTCACCTTCGGCGTGGAGATCAACTCGTTCTGATCGACCCAAACCCGCCATAATCCTCCCGCGGTCTCTCGGGGCAGCTCAATCAGGTAGAAGTGACCTTCTTCAGAGATGGGATAGCCGATCTCGATGCTGCCGTCGGAGATGGACCGTTGATGTACAACGAGTTGCTCCTGACCTTCACGTGTGTTGATCAAGACAACGACCTCATTCGGATGGTTCGCCGGGCTTCGACTCCCCGTTACGGCGGTCGTGACTTTGATTCGCATCTTCCGTCCTCCATGGTCTCAGAGCAGAGCCTACCCTTGATCGAATGAGTTCGGCTATGGGTTCCGGCGCCCATTTCTGTGGGCGAGCACGATCCGAGGCGATTAGGCAACGGCCTAACGATGGCGAAAGATCGACGTTTCGTGGCGTTCGTCGCGTCAGTCGTAGATGTCGAGAGGCCGCAAGCGAGCGATCTCCCCATAGACCACCTGCAGGGCGTCCGGCCGCATTCTGCCCTCGGCATCGTGAGGCACGACGAACAGCCGGCCATGCTCGGTCTGCCAGTAGGAGCCCGTTTCGAGGCCGGTTTTGGGTTCATCGAAGTGGCTGCAGTTGAGCGCCCGCAAGCTCTGCTCCCACTCGTCGCGGCGGAGAAGCCTGAGTGCCGCCATCAAGCGGCCAAGGGTTCGACGACGTACTCCCGGGTGTACTGCGGATCGGTTTGCACGCCATCCGAATGAGGGCCGCTCTGCTCGGTCAGCTGGAAGAGACCATAGCCAAGAGGCGAGACTTTCACGGCAATGTCTAGGTTGTGGCGAACCAGCGTTTCCATGGCCGGGATGACGTCCCGCATAACGGCTCGGGCATCGCCGCCGGACAGGTAAAACCCCTTGATCTCGTCGCAGAACGCCTGCAGCCCGCCGTCATCGCGGCGGACGAACCTGACGACAACCTTCGTCTTGAACGGGCGGTGCTCGGTCATGGCCTTCTCCCAGGGCAGCAAGCGTCAAACTACATGCCGCCGATCCGGTTAATCAATCACTCCTTTCGGGCCGAATTCGGGGCCGCCGGCGTGATTGGCTTGATCACGAACCCATCACGCCGCATGCGGCACCACAGCTCGAACGCCTCGACCCGGCATCGCGAGCACGGCCTCGGCTGTCCCTCGATCGAGAGCACCTGGCCCTTGCCCTTGCAGCAGGTGCAGCCGGTGGCGATCATGGTCCGTTCCTCTAATCCGGCAGAAGCTGCAGCAGCTCTGGCCGCTCGATCAGCAGATCAATCAAGGCCTCGGCCGGGCCGCCGAACTCACGCTCGCCGCTCGCCCAACGCCGCACCGTGCGGCCATCGACGCGGCAGATCCTGGCGAAACGAGCATCGGTCACGCCGAGGCGGCAAACCTTGTCACGATAGCGCGCGGCTGAATTGACATTTGGTCCCATGCGGACCGCATAACATAGGACCCTTGGCCCTAGTAATCACGAAAACGTGATCGACGGCGGCATGGTTTGTCGTTGGTGAATAGGACCAATGGTCCTAATATGATCGGACCGAGACGGCGCAGCAACGCCGTCCCGGCCCTTGAACCACCCCTGAATGCCCAGGAGCGATCCCAATGTCCCACTACCACGAACGAAGGGGCGTGCAAGTCCTCGCCCTCGCGGTCGGCACCGCCGCCGTCCTGATCACCGCCGCCAACCTGGTCGGCAAGGCCGTCGCCGGCGGCACTTTCGGCCTCGCCGAGACGACCACCCTCGGCTTCCTGTTCTGCACCGTCGGCGTCGGCATCCTGGCCAAGCTCATGACGGCGCAAGGCAAGTATGGCTACGGGGCGATCTTCTACGCCACGCTCGTCGTCGGCACCGTCCTCGTCGTCTACACCAGTGTCGGCGGCCAGCACGGCGCCGCCGCCCAGGCCGAGAGCGCCGCCGTCAACGCCAACCGGGCGCTGGCCGACCTGCAGGCCGAGAAGGGCCGCGTCGACGCCCAGATCGACAACCTGCGCCGCGAGCTCGTTCCTTACGCTGGCGTGCCGTCCTCGGTCGAAGTAAAGGGCCGGCTCGACTCCGTCGTCGGCAGGGGCGAGGGCAAGGTGCCGGTCGCCGTCTGGCGCCGAACGCAGCAATGCGCCGCGACCGAGATCTCGAAGAACGGCTCAGACGTCGGCTGCAAGCCCGCGCTCGACCTGCGCGAGCTGAACGGCCGCGCGCTGGCCAAAGAGCGCCTGCAGCGCGACCTGGCGGCGGCCGAGATACTGCGCAGCCAGGCGGTTGCCCGAATCGCGGCAGCCGGCGGCGAGAAGCCGGTGCCGGTCCAGGCCCGTGGCTTTGCCGAGTTCGCCGGGCTGCTCGGCTTCAGCGCCAAGCGGGTCGAGTTCGTGATGAGCCGGCTCGACAAGGTTCTCGTGGCGTTCTTCCTCGAGATGGTCGGCGTGTTCGCCCTCGAGTATGGCCTCGCCGGCCTGTTCATGGCCCGCCAGCCGGTGCCAGCCGCCGCCCCGGCCCAGGCGTCGGCCCCCTCGCACAGCCCGGTGCCGCCCAAGGGCAACGGCCGCCGCGGCCGCAAGCTCGACGCCAACGTGATCTCGTTCGCCGAGCGCTTTGAGGCTCGCAACGGGCGGGCGCCGAGTGGATCCGAGATCCAGTCGGCTCTCAACCTGCCGAAGTCGACGGCCTACGACTACGCGAAGCGCCTCCGGGCCTGATCTCGGACACCGCGACGCGACAAACCCGGACGGGGGAACCCCGGTCCGGGCTCTTTTTTATGCGCCCAGCGCCAATTTGAGGCCATCCCGCCGTTTGCACATTGGGCCTCACACCCCCGGGGTAGCATCCGACACGCGGTCAGGGTGCCTGGCGACGCGAGAGCAACTTCAAGCGCTTGCACAACATCGGGGGAACGGTTGAACTGGATAGGTTGATCGAGACCCCGAATCGTCTTAGCTCATGTCCCGGCGCGAGCAGCGCATGGAGGCAGGAGATGTTGACAGACCTTGGGAAGGAGCTGCGGAAGCTCAGAATTGATCGAGAGGAACGTCTCGTAGATATGGGCGCCAAGTTGAAGGTATCAGCCTCGTTTCTCTCGGCGATAGAGGTGGGGTCGAAGCCGGTCCCGAAGGGTTTCGAAGAAAGCGTTATTCGCGCATACGATCTTCCGGAGGCCGCGGCGCGAAGAGTAAGAACGTCAGCAGATCGTTCTCGTTCGTCGTTCAGCGTCGAGCCTCGGAGCCCGCTGGGGAGAGACGCGGCAGCCTTATTCGCCCGAAAGATCAACCAGCTCTCCGACGACGATCTGGAAGAGATCAACTCTATTCTGAACAAGGGGGATCGGGATGACTAAGTTCGTCGTGCCGCCGAGATCGTGGGACGATATCGCGGCGGTTACGGTGTCATTGCGACAACGCTTCGGCCTCGCCGAAGTACCGGACTTCCCAATAATGGAACTTATCGAGCTGGTGCTCGACCACAAGCTGCACTGGCTGCATTTCCTCGTAGGGTCACGAGGAGAGATGCGTGAGGCCGAGGGCCTGACAGACCCCACCGGAAAGTTCATCATGCTTCGTGAGGATGTAAATGCGGCAGCGTGGGCCGGAAATGGTCGCGGGCGGTTTACCGCGGCGCATGAACTCGGACATTGGGTAATGCACACGAACGTGCCGATGGCGCGCGTGCAATTAAGTGCACAGCATGGCCCCTACGAACTGGCGGAGCCACAAGCAAACCAGTTTGCAGCCGAACTGCTAATGCCACGAGATTTCATCGACGGGGCTGACACCGCTGCCAGCATCGCACGTCGGCACGGTGTCTCGACAGATGCGGCTTCAAAGCGCCTCATCTATCTCCGGAAGAAGGGCCTCAAGCCAAGCTAAAACGAGAAAGGGCCCGACAGCAGTCGGGCCCTTCTACCCATCTCGCTGGATCAGAAGCCCGCCAGCGCTGATGCCTGTACGAGCACCCCGACTGCGCCGAGGGACCTTCGCAAAGAACTCGGTGGCGGAAGTGGGGCTTCGTGTCAAGGCCGAACCTGGGCTAGGAGTAACCACTTTGAAAAAGCCCTTCGATCCCGCCCCGCCAGGTTATCGTTACGTTTTCAGGCCTTGGCGGGTCGACCCAAAGACCGGATCTCGGATCTATGCCAGCAGCTATGGCTTGAAGGCATGGCCGATTCTAGTGCGTGAATAACCCTCAGAACCTTGGCCGAGCGGTTAAATTCCGCTCGGCTACTCGAGGCACAGTGCGGGCAGTAAATAACCGGTGCACCCGTCCTCCTATTTCCCAGGGCTTGCTTCCGGAGCCAACGCCCAGCGCCAACTTGCTGATTCGAACTGGATTACCCGTTTTTCCGGGAAATCGATCGAAAGACGGGTAATGCCCTAATTCCGGGAAATCGCCGCCAGAGGCCCGGATTCAAGCGTTCCCGGAATAGCCGGACCGGCCGTGGCGCCGTCGAATTTCCCGGACTCGTCGCCCCAAGCATCCCACCCGGGCCGGCTTTCGCGGCTGAACAGATCGAGCCTGGGCACGTGTGGCACAAGGCTTTCGGCCGCTCGAAAGGCGGCCTCCGGTTTCCGGGAATGCTCTCGCACCGGTGCCGTGATCGCGCTCCGGACCGATCGGGTCGTGCCCGGCCTGCCGCGGGTGGCAATGATGAACGGTTCGTGACAGTTGCGCAGCAGGTAGCCCGTGCCGAACGCCAAGTGGCCGTTGACCGTCGTTTTGAGCCAGACGCCAGTCGTCTTGAACGTGAAGCCCCACCGTGCCGCAATGCCGATCTGCTGGTCGATCATAGGTGCCGTCGCCCAGAGCCAGAGCAGGCAATCCGGTGCTGCCAGCTCCGCCACGGGAAGGGCCGCGATCTCCTCGATGCTCATAGTCCGATATTGCGCTTGCGCTGATTTCTCCTCGCCGCGATCCGAGTAGAGCCTGAACCGCCACGGCGGATCGGCCATGATCAGCCCGTAGCTCGACGGGCGGCGGTCGCCCCACGGCCAGTCGTTGCGCAGTGCTGGCCCGTCGAACAGCATCGGGGCCGGTCTCATTCCGCCGCATCGCTCGCCAGCGCCCAGCGCGTGCGAAGCCGCAAGCCGTTTTGCATCGCCCGTTGCCGGGCCTTGGCCCGGGCGACCTCGGGGCTGCCGCCGCCGCAGAACGTGCCGACGATGGTCATACCGTCCCGCCACTTGGTGACGATCATGACCGCTCGGTCGTAAGTCACCTCGACGACGTCGACGATGCCGTGCTCGGCTTCCAGCGCATTCACCGCCAGCTTGCGGCCGTCGACCGCGAACGTCTCACCCTGCTGCATCACGCCCCCTTGATCTGGCGCCGTTGCGCCCTGGCCTGCTCGGAACGCCACGCGTCGTAGTCATGGAACAGCCCCGCGATCACCGCGCAGGCCGTCTTGACGGACCCCCGGGTGACCCCACGGGCGCCCTCGACGTCCCTGAGCCCGCCATAGAGCCGGCCGAACTCGACGGCCGTCATCGGCGCGTCGTGGCCCTTGGGTGCCTCTTCGCAGACGAAGTTGAGAACGATCAGCCGGATGGCCGGTGGCATCCGGTGCCAGATGGCGTTCCACTCGCGGCCGGCGGCGATCTGCGCCTCGCTGACTGGCAGGCGCGAGCCCGGCGACCCGCCGCCGCTGCCGTTGAGGTCGACGGTCTTCGGTGTCGCCAGCCGGCGGGCGTAGGTCTCGCGGAGCCGGGTGGCGGCGGTGTATTCCTCGGCCGAGAGCGAGACCGACATACGGTCGATCGCCCAGCGCAGCTCGAAGCGCGGGCCGGAGAGCGGCGCGCCATCCTTGTCGCGATCGACGCGGACCACGTCCTCGCCCCAGCGCCGAACCCGTTCCGGTGTCGGCGCCGACGGCACCAGCTGCCGTGAGGGTGCCACCGTCGCCCGGTTCAGGATGCGGCTCGCCTCGCGCCGGGCGGCCTTCTCGGCGACGTCGAGGTGGGCGATCTGTGCTTGCGCCTTGCGCGCCTGGCTCGCTGTCAGGCGGCCCGAGGCGACCCGCTCTTCGAGTAACCGGCGCTGGGCCTCTCGCTGGGCGGCCGTCGCCTTGGCGTCCTCGTGGATCACCGAACGCTCGGCCGCGACCAGGCCGGCGACGTCGAGGCCCAGGTCCTGCAGGACGTCGTAGACCGTGGCGCGCATCGCGCCGACACCCTCGCCGGTGAACCGCTCGAGCTTGGCAATCAGAGCTGTCGGCAGGTCGTCGATCATAGGGGTGTTTCCAGCCTTTCACCCGCCGCGGCCGCCTTGCCGTCGAACCGGCTCTGCCCGAACAGGTCCTCTTGTGCGCGCGCGCCGCCAAGGTAGCGCTCGGCCTGGTGCTCGACCTCGTCGAGGAGCTTGATCAGCTCTTCCGGCATCACCGGCTGTGTACCGCTCTCGGAATACTGGTCATAGGGCAGGTGCGGCGTGTTGAAGATCAGGGGCGAGTTGGCGCACTCGAGGTCGGCCCGGACGCAGATCGAGGCGCCGCGCACCTTGACGGACGCTGACCACGAGAACGAGACCGAGATCACCTTCATCGCGTCCTTTGCATAGTCGGCCGGCAGCTCGAGCAGTTCGCGGATTTCGGGCACCAGGGCCTGCAGCGCCGCCGGGAACGCCGGGTCAGGTTCCTCGGTCACGCGGGTGTGCCACTCGCGCTCGTTGGCGATGCCCCAGGTCGACTTGCCCGAGATCTCGACGCGGGCGCCCTCGACCTTGACCTTCGTTATCCGCTTGTCCTCGATCAACGCTTATAACCTTTCCCGGCCGCAGCCGGCTTCACGACGCGCACCTTCTTCGAATTGCGGGCCTTGGCCGCGATCACGGTCTTCGGAAGCCGCGGGCCCTTGGCTTTCCAGGCTCGGCTCGGAATGAACCTCGTCATGCCGGCACCTCGTCGAGGGCGGCGGCCGTCCGGGCTTCCGTCAGTTCGCTGCGGCGGAGCACGCGGGTGTCGGCCTTCGGGTGCGCCGGCTCGAGCGCGTAGCCAAAGCCATGCACCGCGCGGATCGACAGCGGTGCTCTGATCAGACGCAGCTTGCCGCGCAACCGGCAGATGCCGACCTTGATGCCGTTCTTGGCCGAGTCTGGTCCCCCGTCCGGTTTGCGGCCCCATACCGCGATCATCAGGCGTTCGTCGTGAACCGCGGTTCCGGAAGCCTCGATCAGTCGCTGGAGGATGGCCACCTCGGACGGCCGCAGCGTTGCCTTGGCGTCGCCGACGATGATCTCGCGGCGCACCGGATCGAGCCGGACGCCTTCGACGACCAGCGACTGGCAGTGCGCGCAGCGCGAGACGGTGCGGATCATGAGGCGGCCTCGGGCTTGGCTGTGACGGGCGGGAACTCGCGGGGAACGAGGGCATAGCCCTGCGCCGCGTAGGTCTGGGCGAGGAACTTCTTGCCGGCGGCGTGCCAGTGAGCGACCCACGCCGACCACGCCGTGGTGCCGGGCACGATCTTGACCATGTGCCGGGCCTGGACCGCCTGAGCGGCCTTGTAGGCAACCGCTGCACTCGGCCACACCGAGCGCTCGCGCAGCAGCACGTCGGCTGCCTCGACGAGCGCCCCGTCGGGCATGTCGGCGAGCTGGTCGCGGATGGCTCGCAGCAAAGCCCCGGGATCGTCCCGGGTGTCGAAGCGCAGCGCACCCCAGAGCCTCGCGATCAGGCTCTCGACGACGTGCAAGTGCCGGCCTTCGTCGCGCAGCTCGTCGAGAAGGGATCGCGCACTCGCACACACACGCGCCTTAGTGTGTGTTCCTAACTGTTCTAGATGTTCTCTAGTGTTAGGGCCGCAATCTGCGGCATGGCTTGCGGCATGGCTTGCGGCATGGCTTGCGGCATGGCTTTCAGGGTCCATACCGCAATCTGCGGCATGGCTCGTGTTCGCGTCCTGTTCACGGTCTCCAAGTGCTTGATTTTGCTCAATGCCGTGTTCGGAAAAAAGGCCGTCCGGCTCGCCCATGCCGCAATCTGCGGTGTGGGTCGTTCGCCGACCGTCCGGGGCCTTGGTCTCGACGTGGAAGTCGAGATAATAGCAGGCCGCGAGGTGCTCGTTGTTGAGCCCCTTCCTCTTGCGAACCTTGATATAGCCATCCTCGGCGAGGCGTTTGATCGACCGTTGCACACTGTCGGCCGAGCAGCACGCCAGACGCGCGATCACGTCCTGGCCTGGGAAGCAATAGTTGCCCGCTTCCTTGTTCACGGAATGAGCCAGAGCGACCAGCACGGCCTTGTCGGTGCTGTTCCTCGGGGTCTGGTCCATCGCCCAGAATACTGCTGCGTAGCTCAACGTCGCCGCCCTTGTTGACATCGACGGGCAAGGGCTTGCGATCGGAGCAGCGACGACATACAAAATGCAGCACCGAGCCCCCGCTCGGACAATGCGAGCGCCCACCAGCGCCCGTGCAACTCTCAAACAACTCTCGACGCCTGCGAGTTAGCCGCTCGCAGGCGTCCTGCGTTTTAGGCCGCCATACGAAGCGGCTCGGCCTCGGGCACTGGCAGAGCGCCGTCGCCGGCCTCGCGCGGCTCGGGGATCGAATAGACGGTCAGGCGCCGGCGCTTGCCGGACGAATAGTCGGACACCTGCCGCCACGGGGCGATCTCGCCCAGCGCCTTGGCGAACAGATTGTCAGGCACCGGGTGGCACCCGGCGGCACAGTCGCAATAGGTGAGATACCAGGACCACACGCCGAGGCGCTTGGCGCCCCTCTCCGTCCAGTCGGACCACGGCACGTCGCCGGTCCGCCCGAACTCCTGCATGAATTCGACGAAGTCGGCGGCAGCTTGCGCGGGTCGCTGGGGTGGAAGTCGGGTCTTCCGAAGGTAGCGCCGCTCGCGCATCCATCCGGGTGTCAGCTCGCCAGCGAGCATGCGTCGTCTCCTATGGTGCGGTTCGGCCCGGCGCTTCAGGTGGCCCAGAGCGCCGGGTCGATGACGAACTCGAAAGCTACACACTGGCAGCAGGCGCGATTGCCCGCCGGTCGTTGCTTGTACGCGTCCTTACCGATCGCGCCTTGGTCTGCTGGGCTGCTGCCGTTGCCCCTGCGCAGACGCGGTCCCGGCTACTCACACTCGGTCGACCAGCTGGCGCCCAGCGCCGCGGTCGAAGTCCCTTCGGCAGTGCCGCCGGGGAACGGCGCCCCGGCGGCACTGCGACTCGCTCTAGGTTCGCGGTGTCAAGCCAACCAACCCGGAGCGAAAACGATGACTGACGAAGCAATCCTCAGAAACCTTGAAGAGGTGTTCGCGCGGCTCTCGACGCACGAGTTCGTTCTCGAAGTTATGCTGGCTAGCAGCCTTGCCGATCTGTCCCCAGGCCAGGCGGCCAAGTTCAGGGAGCAACTGATCGAACAGAGTCGGAAGGCGTATGGACCCATCAGCGGCGATCCTGGCGTGATCGCTTCGATGCAAAGAGTGAATGCAGCCAGCATCGCGATGACCGAAGAATTGATGACCAAGGTGGCCGAGCGGGAAAGGAACTTGAGGTCTCTGCGCCCGGCGTGAAGATCTCCATGCCGATCTCGCCGACATATAAGGATTTTGGCGTTTCGTCGCAGCGCGCTTCGAGTAGGCTCACACGCCGCTCGAGGACGCGGACGCGATCATCGACCGCGCCAATGTGGTTGAAGCTCGGCGCTTCGGTCATGCTGCGCGCTCCCTGGGGATGATCTTGCGAGCCTCAGGACTCGCTATGAAGGCACGGATCACCTCGGCCTTGCGGGTCGTCACGTCGCCGCCGCTGCGAAGGCGCCGAACGAGCTGCCAGTCGCGAATAGCTAGCTGGCCGAACGTGGTCGCTGCCATGCCGGTCTCCTCGAGGAATGCCTCGATCTCGGCGAGCAGCGGAATCGTGTCGGGTGATTTGCTCATGGGGCGGGACTATGATCGATTATTTTTGATCAATCAAGCGACGATCTTTGCAGCCCTGTCGCGCGACTCAGTAGCAGGCTATGCCGTCCAGCATGTCCGAAAGCTGGCGAGCGCACCTGAAACGGCTTATTGATGAGACCCCTGGTCTCACGATGAAGGCGCTATCTTTGAAAGCGAACCTCAGCCCGTCGACCGTGCACAGCATCGTGTCAAAGGGGGCTAGTCCCTCGATCGACAATTTTCTTGCGATCTGCGCAGCATTGGGCGTCTCCCCGGCGCAGCTGCTCGAAGGAGAATTCCGCCAGACGAACTCGATTCCCATCGTCGGTTTCGTCTCGGCGGGCGAAGGCTGGACGCCGATCGACCACGCCACCGGCCCCGAGGACAAGATCGAGTTCGATCTTGGCGCACACGACACCATCGGCATCGAGGTGCGCGGTGACAGCATGTCCCCGGTGTACCGCAATGGCGATTTTCTGATCTGTTACCGGCAGTTCGGGCCGAACGCCGACAACTGCATCGGGCTCGATTGCGTGGTGCGGACCGCGGACAATCGGCACTTCGTCAAGATCCTGAAGCGCGGGACCCGACCTGGACGCTTCAACTTGAAGAGCTACAACCCGCTGGTCGACGACATTGAGGACGTGGCGCTATCCTGGTCGGCGCCTGTGGCCTGGGTTCGCCGCGGCGCGCGCTGACTTGTCATTCTGGATGACACGACGTCAAGTATCCGCCCAATCGAATCCTTCCTAACCGAATCGTGGTAGCAATGTGGCGAGAAGATTGCGTGCCCAAGTTATGATCGCCACGCCGGGTCCCAGAACGGTCGGAGCCGTGCCCAGCCTCTCTCCTAGATATCTAGCATGGGCGAGACGAGCGATACGGGCTTCGGCGTCGTCCGCGTTGCGCGCCTTGATCTCGACGATCCAGTCGGCGCCGTCGTAGCTGTACTCGAGCACGTGCGTTCCGAATTTCTCGGTATCGGCTTTCATGAGCGCCTCGATCGTGTGCGTTCCTGTGGGTGGGTTGGCGTCGCGTTTAACGGACGGCGAAAGCCGTCCCATTGGGAGACCCAAGTGACGTACTACATCTACAAAGACCGAACCGGCGAATGGCGGTGGTTCCTTATGACGAGTAATGCCCGCAAGATCGCCGACAGCGGTGAGGGCTACAAGAACAGGTCGGATTGCCTCGCCGCAATCCGCCTGGTGCAAAGCTCCGCCCGCGCAAACGTGATCGAGATCTGACGCTCGGTCCTTGCCGCGGCATCGCCGCCGCGGTTGCAAACTGGAGGGGTCGCGCAGCCGCGCGGCCCCTCATTTGCTTCTGCCGATGTTCGCCCCAAAGTCCTAAAATCACCTTACCGAGTCCCGCACAATACACACAACTTGAAACTGCCAAACCGACAGCGCGATGAATCAAATATTTTCGATGAATCGTTGACCAATCAAAAATAATCGATCATTCTCTGCAAACCAGCCTGACACAACGTGACACGCTGGCGGGGCGGGTCTTGTTCGCGGGGTAGCGCAGCTCGCCCTTTTCATCCGACGGGGGCGGATCACATGCAATTTCCATTCAGCTACCAGATCGAGGTCGGCGGCGTCGCGGTGGCCACGATCGACGGCGTCGCCTTGATCGGCGTCGAGGACGACGGCAACGACTGGCGTCTCGCCGGCATCATGTGCGATCGGCTCGGCGAACCGAGCCCGCGGGGCGGGCACCTCGTCTTCATGCCGAAGACGCACTGGCTCTATGCCCGCATCGCCTCGGCCCTGATCAACCAGAGCCGAAACGAGATCGATACGGCATGGCTCGCCTGGACCGCCAGCAACATACGGGCGGTCTCGGCATGAAGCGCCCCGCGCTCAAGCGCCACCACGCCGGCGCCGCGTTCCTCGCCATCGGCGCCCAGATGGCCGCCGCACTGATCGCGATCGCCTTCCTCGCGACCATCGGGGGGAACCCATGAGGGGAACCCCGGCACCCAATGCCGACGCCTGGCGGTCGGCGATCCAGGTGGCCGACGTCGCCGCGTCGACGAAACTCGTCTGTTACACGATCGCCCAGAACCTCGGCGACCTCGAGATCGTCAAGGTCCGGATCGAGACGCTCATGCGCGAGGCAAACCTCTCGCGCACCTCCGTCAAAACGCACGTGCGCAAGGCCGAGGCGGCCGGTCTGCTGCAGGTCGACGAGCACACCGCCGGTCGCGGCCACGTGCTGTCGTTCAGAGGCATCGTGCCGGGCGCGGGTGCCTTATCGGCACCTGAAGCGCCAACGCAGAGAGCGGGTGCTGTGTCGGCACCCGAAGCGCCAACGCCGAGCGCGGGTGCTTCGTCGGCACCGGAAGCGCCACGACAGTTCGTCATCCCGGCAGGCGATCCGCGTTGGCACGCGTGGCTCGGCTGGCGGCTGGCGAACGGGGAGAGCTACCGCCAGATTGCGGCGCTGCAGGTCTCGAAGCTGCCACTGGTGCAGGCTTCCCAGTGGCCACCCGAAAGCCCCGAGATCGACGTGCATCCGGGCCTCGACCTGGTCCGCATCCCGTGGGGCACGCCCGAGTATGCCGCGTGGCTGACCCACTACCGCCGCACCGGGCGCGCCCACGCCGCGCAATCGGCCGACATGGCCCAGCGCACCTTGATCGAGCACGGCCGCTGGCCGCCGGTGCCACCCCTTGCCTTAACCGAGAGCAGCCATGACCCAGCCTGACGCCACCGCCAACCGCATGCATGACGCCGAAAAGGCCATTCTCGGCCTTCTCGGCGATGTCGCCCCCGGCGAGGCGCTCGACATTCTCAAGCGCGCCGCCGCCCAGATCATCGTTGACGGCTATGAACCGGACTACTGGCCGGCGGTCGTCAGCAGCGTCGCCTCTGGCCTGCCGATCGACGTCGGCCTCAACGCCGGCCTGCGTGCCGCCAAGTCGGCCCACGTCATGCGGTTCCCGGGGGTCGGCACATGATCGACTGCCAGCCGATCGATACCGCGCCGCGCGACCAGATCGTGATCGTCTGCCAGGGCGTCGCGTCCAGCGCCTACTTCGACACCAAGCGCGGCGAATGGGTTGGCGCCAACGCGCGTGAGACCATGCTGCTCAACACCTGGGGCCGTCCGCGCTGGTGGATGCCCCCGCCGATCGTGTTATCGCCAGCACCGGGGAAGACGCCATGAGCACCGTCGCCGAACAGGCCGACGAGGTCGGCCGAGAGGTGCGCCAGCGCGAGCGCCTCTATCCCGACTGGATCACCCGTGGTCGCATCAAGCCCGACACCGCCGACCGAAAGATCGAGACGCTGCGCGACGCCGAGCGCACGCTGCGCTTCATCTCCCACCACGCGGCAGGCCGACGGGCCTTGTCACATTTCCTGTTGGCCTCGCCGCCCGGCGCACCGCCGATCCCGACCGAGGACGAGAAGCAGGCTCTGCTCGCCCATCCGGCGGTCAAGGCCCTGCTCGAGGTCTGGCCCGACGCCGAGGTGTCGATCCTTGGGCCGGCACCGGCGATCACGCCACCATCACAGGACGATCTCTTCGCACGGGAGCACGAGGACGCATGAGCGCTATCCAGACCATCACCTTTGCCCAGCTCGTCGCCAGCGACGAGATCAACGCGCGGACCACCGGCAAGAAGGACGCCATCGACGAGCTCGCCGCCTCGATCGCCGCCAAGGGGCTGATCCAGCCGCTGGCCGTGCGTCCGGCCGACACCGGGGCTTCGGCCAAGGGTCCGCAACGCTATGAGATCATCGACGGCCGGAGGCGGTACCAGGCCCTCGCCCTGCTGATCCGCCAGAAGCAGCTCAAGCGCGACACGCCGGTGCCGGTGCTGGTCCGCGACGAGGACGACGCCGAGGCGCTCGAGACCTCGCTGATGGCCAACGTGGTGCGCCTGCCGATGCACCCGGTCGACCAGCACGAGGTGTTCGCGCGCATTGCCGAGGGCGGCGTCACGCCGGCCGGGATCGCGGCCCGCTTCGGCATCGCCGAACGGACCGTCAAACAGCACCTCGCCCTCGGCCGGCTGGCGCCGGAAGTGCGCGAGGCCTGGCGCAAGGGCCGCATGAACGACGACGCGGCGCGCGCCTTTGCCATCGAGCCGAGCCCCGAGAAGCAGGCCGCCGCGCTCGAGCGGCTGGGCAGGGGGCGCCAGATCGACGGCTGGCTCGTTCGCAACGAGCTGTCGGTGGTGCGCGAGCGCGTCGACCAGTCGGACGAGATCGCGTTCATAGGCGAGGCGGCCTATCTCGCGGCCGGCGGCCGGATTGACGATGACCTCTTCGACGAGGCCCGGTATGTCGCCGACGTTCCCCTCGCTAAGCGCCTCGCGCGCGACAAGCTGCAGGCCCACTGCGATCGCCTCAAAGCCGGCGGCTGGTCTTGGGCCGAGATCGAGGAAGTGTGCGGGTTCAACAACTGGGACTGCCAACACGTCCTGGGCGAGGATTACGACGGCAACAGCATTCCCGAAGCTGAGTTCTCAGCCGAGCAGAGGGCGCGGTCGGGCTGCCTCGTCTCGATCGGCATGGACGGCAAGGTGCACATCGAGGCGGGACTGCTGCGACGCGATTACGTCGAGCGCCGGCAAGACGAGCAGGCCGACGAATTCGACGAGGACGATCGTGGCGGCGATCTCCCGGCGCCGGCGTCCGAGGCTGACACCGGGCCGGCCGCGGCCGATCCGTTCGCCGTCAGCCAAGTTCTGCTCGAGGACATCACCAAGGCGCAGACGGCCGCCGCGGCCGAAGCGCTAGGTCGCTATCCCGATCTGACGCTGGCGGTCGCGGTCGCGGCCCTCGGCGGGCCACGCTACGGCACGCCCGCGAAGCTCTTCGTCAGCCAGGACGCGCATCAGCCGACCTATACCGGCAGCGGCGGCACGTTTGCGCAGCAGTTGAAGGCTCGCCTAAACTCCAACGGCCCCGCGCTGCTCGCCGAGCTCGCCGGCATCGTGGCCGGGTCTCTGCAGCTGACGGTGAAGCCAGGAACGCGCCGGCCGGATCACGACGACCACCTGATCGCGGCCTTGCCCAGTGCCGACTATCTCCGGGCCATGCGGGCGGCGTTCAATCCGGCGGACTATTTCGGGCGGTCGAGAAAGGACACCGCCATTGCCGCGCTCGAGGAGATGCACGACGCTGGCTACAAGTCCGCGCTGCTGAGCGGCAATTCGATCGAGACACTGAAAAAAGCCGACCTCGCCCAGTGGGCGGCCGAGCAGGCGGCGGCATGCGGCTGGCTGCCACCGCAGCTGCGACACCCGGCCTACGTGCTCGACGTTCCGATGAAGCCGGAGAAGCCCGCCCGCTCGCGCGGCAAGATGGCGGCGGCCGAGCAGTCGAGCGAGCCCGAGGCGCCCGCGCCGTCGACGGCGCGCCGATCGAGGGTACGGGCATGAGCGCCAGGACCGGAGCCGGCGAACCGGAGATCGCCGACGTCATAGCCCAGTGCCGCGATCACGCGGCCTGGGTGCGCCGGCAGAATGCCACGCTGCTCGAGACGAAGAACATCAGTGCCATCGAGGCCGAGCGCCGGCAGCGGCTGGCAGACGCTGCCGTCACCGGGCTCGAGCGTTACGCAGCCGGTGCCGGGCCGTCGAACGAAGCGGTGCCGAACAAGATCGGCTGGGCGGGCAGGGGAGGGGCGTTCGTCCACCTGCAGTTCGGCGGCTCGTGGAAGCAGCACGCGGTTCTCAATCCCGCCATGCTGCTCAATGCCGACGCCGCGGCCTCTACCTGGGCCGGCATCATCAAGGAGGACCTGCTGGCGGTCATCCGAAGGGAACTCGGCAAATGAGCACCGCGACACTGCCCAAGGTGGTGACGATCGACGCCCTCAAGGCGGGGCCGTGGCGGGTGATGTTCCTCGACGCGTCCGACCATTGGATGCACGTGCGACGGTCGCCGGCGTTCCCAGGCGTCGCGATCACCGACGTCGGACCGCGTGGCCCGCGCTCCAAGGTGCAGCGGAAGCGCGGCTATTATGTCGATGGCAACGAGGTCGGCAGCCTCGATGCCATCGTCGAGTCGCTCAACAAGCGAGAGGAGGCCCCATGATCGAGCGCAAGACGATCTCGGTCGGCGAGGCGGCAGAGCGGTACGGCATGTCGCGCTCGACCATCAACCGGCTGATCCGGCACCGGCTGGTGCCGTCGTCGAAGGTCCTCGGACGGCGCTTGATCGACCTCGCGGCCTTCGACCGCCTGGTCGCGGGCGCCAATGACGACCCCGAACCGAGCCCCGATCGAAAAGGGGACGCGAACAGGGACCGGCGCGCGCGACTTGTCACGAACGGCTGAAAACGCTTGCGTTTTGGGGCTGGCGTGGCGGAGGAGGCAGGAGTCGAACCTACCAAGAGCCGTCTTGCGACCCTCTCCGGATTTGAAGTCCGGATGGCCCACCGGGACCAATTCTCCTCCCCAGGCGACACCTTTACGGCATCCCCACGACCCGCATTCGGAGAGGTCGG
>JALHMC010000017.1 GCA_022844225.1 Hyphomicrobiaceae bacterium
TGGCTCCGTGGGTAGGATTCGAACCTACGACCAGCCGGTTAACAGCCGGCTGCTCTACCGCTGAGCTACCACGGATCACTGCCCTCGCGCCGGACAATTGGCTCCGGCTCTACGACAGTGAGCCATTTACGCGAAAAGCCGTGGCGTGTCCACCCATGCCGGACCGTCAGGCGAACAGAGGCTGCGGGCGGCGGAGCATGCGGCGCGCCGGAGGCGCTTTGCGCCGTTTTCCTTGCCGCCGCACCATCCCACCCGCTAATCAGATGCCGACGCTATTGGGACCCAAGCCGGTCCTGTGCACGCATGAGGAAATCCAAATGCCGACAAGCCAGCTGTTTTCGCCCATCAAACTTCGCGATCTCGAGCTCTGGAACCGCATCGTCGTCGCGCCGATGTGCCAGTACTCGGCCGAAAATGGGGAGATGACCGACTGGCACACGCAGCACCTCGGCTCGCTCTGCAACTCGGGCGCGGGTCTCGTCATCGCGGAGGCTACTGGCGTCGAGCCGGAAGGTCGCATCAGCCACGGCTGCCCGGCCCTATCCACGGACGCCCACGAGGCGGCGATGAGGCGGGTGGTGAACACCTGTAAGCGCTGGGGAACGGCGGCGGTCGGTATTCAGCTCGGCCATGCCGGTCGCAAGGCCTCGGTGCAGAAGCCCTGGGACGGCGGCGCATCCTTGAAAGATGGAGCGTGGCAAACGAAATCGGCTTCCGACATGCCGTACGACGACGGCTGGCACACGCCCCACGGCATGACCACGGATGAAATCGCCAAGCTGAAAGAGGCTTTCGTCCAGGCCACGGTCCGTGCCGACCGCGCCGGCTTCGACTTGATCGAAATCCACGCCGCGCACGGGTATCTGCTCAATCAGTTTCTCTCGCCGCTCTCCAACAAGCGAAACGACCAGTATGGCGGCAGCCTGGAGAACCGAATTCGTCTCCCGCTGGAAATCTTCTCTGCCATGCGTGCAGCGTTCCCTGCGTCGAAGCCGCTCGGCATCAGGATTTCGGCAGTCGAATGGGTTGACGGCGGAATCACGCTCGAAGACTCGATCGCCTTCGCGCATGCCCTGAAGAAGCTCGGTTGCGACTTCATGGATGTCTCTTCCGGCGGTAATTCCCCGAAGCAGAAGATCGAGCTCAAGGCCGGCTATCAGGTGCCGTTCGCTGCCGCGATCAAGAAGGCCACAGGCATGCCGGTCATGGCCGTCGGTCTCATCACCGAGCCAGCGCATGCGGAGGCCATCGTCGCCAATGGCGAGGCGGATATGGTCGCCCTTGCCCGGGGCTTCATGGACGATCTGCGCTGGGGCTGGCACGCTGCGTGGGCCCTCGGCGTCGAGCCCAAAATGGCGCCGCAGCATCGGCGTATCGGTCCGAAGAGCTGGCCACCGGCCCGAAAGTACGTGGATCTGAAGGCAGCGGAATAAAGGTGCAAGGCGCCTGATCGCCAATGGGGCCCGGCATGACCGATCCGCGGATTTTTTGGGTCAGCGCGCCAGTGCCGGGGCGTCTCGCCGTGTTGTCGCGTCCGAGGCGCAGCAACCATTTCACCGCGCTGAAAGCGGCGGGAATCGACATGCTGGTGAGCATGCTCGAGCCCGCCGAAGCTGATACGGTCGGCCTCGGAGAGGCCGCCCTGAGCTGTGAGCGTGCTGGGATCGACTTTCTTTCAGTTCCCATCACGGATCACGGCATTCCAACATCGTTCCAACTCGTCGAGCAGGCGGTAGACATCGTTGCACGGCAATTGCGGGCCGGGCGCGGAGTAGGTGCGCACTGCTATGCAGGGCTCGGCCGGTCACCGCTGTTCGTGGCTTCGGTCCTGATCCTTCATGGTCAATCCGCGCCGGAGGCGATCGCCGCAGTCTCGGCTGCACGCGGCGTTGACGTTCCCGAGATGGATCAACAGCACGTCTGGCTAATGGAGCTGTCCGCGCGTCGTCACGCCTGATCATCGATCTCAGATCGTGGCCGAGATGCCGGCGAATGTGGCGGCCAAGGCTGCAAAGAGCAGAAGGCCGCCTCGCTCGTCGATGAGATGGTCGGGTAGCGGTTTGAGAATGAGGGGCGCCGCGAGAATGGCGAGACCACCGGCGATCACGGTGGCGTAGACAGGCAAGAACGACCAACCGAGCCGTATGGCTGCCGCAGCAGCGAGGCCGGATGCGGCCATGGTGCCCCACAGTATCAAGCTGCCAGCAGGTCCGGAGAGCGATGCCCGCCGATGCTCCGCGGGAAAGTGGGCCGAGAGTGCAAGGCCGTAGACTGCTACGGACAGGACGATTGCGATGAATAGCGCGAGCACCGTCCAATCAGGTGTCGCGATGCGCATTCCGTCTCCCCCTCTGCGGCGCCAGATTGATTGGCTTGCTCCGGTCGCGGCTCAGATATATCAGCAAGGCTCACACTCTCAAGTTGCTCCACGACATGCGGATAATTCAGAAGGTTCGGCACGCATGCTGTTCATGGTCATCGAGCACTTCCGTGATCGCGACGCGAAAGCGGTGTATGCGCGCTTTCGAGAGCGTGGTCGCATGACGCCAGTGGGGCTTACTTATGTCGACAGCTGGATTGAGGCAAACTTTGCACGCTGCTTCCAGATCATGGACTGTGACGATCCTCGACTGCTGCAGGAGTGGGTGTTGAGCTGGGGCGACCTTGCCGACTTCGAGATCGTACCCGTCGTGCGGTCCAGAGATACGGCCGAGATCGTCGGTCGGCACCTTTAGGCAGGATCCGAATGCAAGACATGCCGCACGAAATACGTCCGATGAGCGCGCTGAAACCGTGTGCGTCCCTGACCGACGAAGCCTACGCTGCCTTAGAGGAACGCATCGTCACGCTCGAGATGGCGCCAGGATCCGACGTGTCCGAGCAGGCCTTGTGCCATGAGATCGGTCTCGGCAGAACGCCTGTGCGCGAGGCTCTTCAGCGTCTTGCTCGCGAGGGCCTGGTTGCCATCCTGCCCAGGAAGGGAATTCGCGTCACTGAGACGGATGCCTCACAGCAGATGCTCGTTCTCGAAGTGCGGCGTGAACTGGAACGCCTGCTCTCCCGGACCGCAGCAGTGCGTGCTGCGCAAGAGCAGCGCGATGCACTTCGCGAGATAGCGAACGGTATGGAGCGTGCGGCAGAAACGTCTGACGACCGTGCCTTCATGCGCCTCGACCGGGCGATGAATCTCCTCGTCATGTCAGCGGCGCACAACGAGTATGCGGCCGGTGCCATGCGTCTTATCAATGGTCAGTCGCGGCGGTTCTGGTTCCAGCACTATCGGCAAGCGGCCGATCTCCCGCTCTGCGCCCGTTTGCATGCGGCGCAGGCGCGCGCTATCGCTGGTGGCGACGTGGCGGCGGCCGGGGCAGAACTGGACCGGCTCATCGATTACACGGAGGCGTTCACGCAGGCCACAGTGCGATGACGTGTGCCAAAAATCTGGGCGCAGGCGAGCGGACGTTGGCTGGTCGCCTTTGCGGCAGATCAGGTGCAGCAAAGAGAGGTCTCATGCGCGCGTTGCCCGGCATCTCCGTGCTGCTTACATTGCTCGCGGTATCGCCTGCGCTAAGCGAGGAGGATCGATCGGGTCTCGTGTGGCTCTCGGGTGAAGAGATCAGGTCTAGCTTCGCCGGCAAGCCGTTAGCCGGCCTGTATCCATCGCAACGGCCATGGAACGAATTCATTCATGTCGATGGTACAACGGATTATCGCGAAGGCATGAACCGTTGGAAAGGGACATGGTGGATCAGGAGCCGAGAGTTCTGCTTCTCCTATCCACCGCCCGGCGTCGGCGGCTGCTTCCGCGTCACCCGGATCAGCTCCAACTGCTACGAACTCTATGAGTTCGACAGCTCGTCGGGCAGTGAGGACACTCCGCCCACTCTCGCAAACATGTGGAATGGCCGCATGTGGGAAGCCGATAAGCCAACGACTTGCGACGCACGGCCAACCGTATAGCTCCAACCGTTCGTGGGCGGAGCAACTAATGCCTGTTGCTCCGCTCCCGCGGATGGGACTCTTGTTCAAGCCGCGCGGCGAGACTGCCCCGGATGTCGCCGATCTTCGGCCTCGTGGCTGGGCTCCGGGTCCGGGAACGTGATGTAATCCCGTGGCCCGACCGCGTCAGCGCTCGCTGCGTCCGTTGCGCTGGTAACGAGGCCGCTCCAGGCCGACATGACTCGCTGGGTTGTCTCAGTGTAGTCGCGGCCAGCTTCCTGCCAGAATGCGACTTGCGCCTGAAGGAGATCAAACGGGGTTCGGCATTGCGCCAGTGTGGACGGGATTTCGGACCAAGCCTTGACCCTCGTCCCAACGAGGCTCGACAACTCCAGCTGTGCCCGCGCTGCACTGCGCGCCAACGGTTCGGCAGCGCGTGCGGTGTTACCGACGGTCGTCCAGATGCTCGGTCCCTGCAGAGTACTCATCCAGGGAAAGGGGAAGGCCTCTGGCGCGCTAGGGCGCTTGTGCTCTGTCATCGGCTTACTCCTACTGGAAATATCGTCCGGACCCGACCGCTCCCACGGAGGGGGCAATGCTCCTCTTCGAGGCAGTCATGCTGCACTCGCTCTCAATGTCAAGTAATTGATTTCGCGCAACTTAACGCTTTCGTCAATCGCGTTGTGAGTTTTTCGTTCGCAATTGCACAGTCAAATCACGATCCTAGAGCGGAGACTTGATAAGCGTTATGAGCCGCTCCAAGCGATCCGCATCGCCTGCCAGCTTGTCCCAGCGGATACGCGCGATTCGCGGAAATCGCATGGCAACGCCAGATTTGTGCCTACTGGACCGCTGTACATCGTCGAAAAGTACTTCGAGCACCAGTCCGGGCTCGACCGCCCGAACTGGACCGAACCGTTCCGTGGTGTGCCCCCGTATCCAGCGGTCGAGTTCGATCAGCTCGGCGTCGCTGTAGCCCGAGTAGGCTTTGCCGACAGGTACTAACTCGTTGCGCCCGTCCGTCTCGGTCCAAAGTCCGAACGTATAGTCGGAATAATAGGACGAGCGCCGACCTGAGCCGCGCTGGGCATACATGAGCACGCAATCGACTGAGAGTGGAGCGCGCTTCCACTTGAACCAGTGGCCCTTGGGGCGGCCGGCGAGGTATGGGCTCGCCAGTCGTTTCAGCATCAGCCCTTCGATCTCCTCTGAGCGTGCTCCTGCCCACAGCGCATCAAGGTCGAGCTTGCTTGCGACATGGAGCTGTTCCGATAGGTCCGTCATTGCGGGCCGTTTTTCGGCGTGCCACGCCTCGAGCCGTCGTCGTCGCTCAGCGAAGGGAAGTTCCCTCAGATCTTCACCGTCCATCAGCAGCGCGTCGTAGAGGCGAATATGTGCCGGGAAGTCGGCCATCATCCGCTTCGTCACCTGGCGACGATTGAGCCGCTGCTGGAGGTCATTGAATGGAGCGACCGCGCCATCGCGAACAACCAGCAACTCGCCGTCCAACACAGCGTCGAAACGCGCATGCACCAGTACATCGGGGAACGCCATGCCGATGTCGTCGCCCGTGCGGGAATAAAGACGGGCTTCGCCGCGCGCCGCCGCGATCTGGACGCGAATGCCATCCCATTTCCACTCAATTGCGAAGTCGGCAAGGTCGAGCGAGGCCCAGTCGGAATCCTCGATCGGCTGAGCGAGCATCGGCGGCCGGAAAACAGGGGCGCCCGCCGAGTCCGGTTTGGGTGAGGTGCCCTCCAGCCACGCGAATAAGGTCTCGTACGGCATCGACAGCCCATGCCAGACCTCCTCGACTTCGTTCACCGGGCGTCCACCAAGTTCAGCGACAGCGGTCTTTGCGAGCCGGGCGGACACACCGACCCGGAGCGCGCCTGTCAACAGCTTGAGGAGCGCCCAACGCTCGGTCGCATCAAGTCGGTCAAGCCAATCTTCGAGCTGCTCGGGAAGCCGCGCCCGGTCCATCATCCGTATTTGCTCTGCGACCTCCCCCAACCTGAGCGCCGGCCGCGAAGCAGCATCGAAGCGCTCGGGCCACACCAGCGCGACGGTCTCGGCCGTGTCTCCGACATAGTCCCGTGACATGCGGAACAGCTCGGTATCGAAACGCTGCTCCATGAGTTGCATAATCGTGCGTCGGACAGGCAGCCGCACTGCCAAGCTGTCTGTCAGCGCGGCAAGCGCATAACCTCGATCCGGATCGACTGTCGTTTGAAAATAGTCCTTGAGCAGCTTGAGCTTGGCGTTGCGTTGCGGCGTGTACACGAGGCGGTCCAGCAACTCGGCGAAGGCTTTCATTCCGCCTCGTCCTCGCGCCCGATCAGGGCCAGGGCGCGGGCCCGGCGGCCCATCTTCCGCGCCTGGTAGACAACGGCCTCCTCGCGACCATGGGTAACCCAGATCTCACCTGCAGCCGTCTCGTCGATGGTTTGAATGATCTCCGGCCAATCGACATGGTCGGAGATGATCAGTGGTAACTCAACGCCCCTCTGACGGGCACGCCCGCGGACTCGCATCCACCCGGACGCGAAAGCAGTGACGGGGTCGGCCAGCCGTCGTGACCAGCGGTCTCCGAGCGCCGACGGGGGCGAAAGCACGAGCTCGCCTGCCAGGCTGGTGGACGCTGCCGAGACCGGTCGGACGTCGCCAAGGCGAACGCCGAGGTTCTCATAAAGGGCGCAAAGCTGAACCATGGCCCCATGCAGCCAGATCGTCCGGTCGTAACCGGCCCGCCGCAGGAGTGCGATCAAGCGCTGGCATTTGCCGAGCCCGTAGACGCCGACCTGATGCGTGCGCTCCGGAAACGCCGCCAACGATGCGAGCAGCCGTGCAATCTCGCGCGTGTCGGGCTCGTGCCGGAACACCGGCAGTCCAAAGGTCGCCTCCGTTACGAGCAAGTCGCAAGTGACCAGTTCAAACGGAGCGCATGTCGGATCGGTCCGCCGCTTGTAGTCGCCCGTGACGACGGCCCGCTGCCCGCGATAGTCGATCACGATTTGCGCGCTGCCAAGAATGTGCCCTGCGGGCCGCAGTGTTACTGTGACGTCGCCAATCGTCAGCGGAGCACCGTAGAGCAGGGCTTGTCGGTTTCGCCCGGCGCCATCCCCCAGTCGCGTTTGCATGATCGCTAGGGTCTCGGGCGTAGCGAGAACAGCGTTGTGGCCCGGACGCGCATGATCTGAATGCCCGTGCGTGACGACCGCGCGTTCGACGGGGCGGGCTGGATCGATGTGAAAGCCGCCTGGCACGCAACACAGGCCGGCCGCATCGGGGCGGAGCCAGCTTTCAAACGGTGTCTGGATTCGGATCGTCGCCAAGTGGAGTTACTCACACGTCCTCGTCTTCAGTGCATGTAGGCGACACAATCGCATCTGCCAATCGAGGCCGGGCGCTTGCTCATTTAACGCAGGCTTTTCTCACGCGTCGATCCGAGCCACACTCGCTGCTACGAACTTCCAAATCGTCATGCGGAGGCCTCATGCAAACTCTCATACCCCTCGCCGAAGACGTCGCTCGTAAGCTCAAGGCACGGGGCGAGACAGTGGCGATTGCCGAGTCCTCGGCCGGCGGGCTGATAGCCGCGGCGCTGCTCGCAGTCCCGGGCGCTTCGGCCTATTTTCTCGGAGGTGCGGTCGTCTACACACGCCAAGCGCGTAGTGCCCTGGTTGGTATCACTGACGCTGAAATGCAGGGTCTGCGCTCATCGAGCGAACCTTACGCGGCGCTGCTGGCTCGGACGACACGTCACCGGCATGGTGCCACCTGGGGGCTGTCGGAAACCGGCGCAGCCGGTCCATCCGGAAATCGATACGGCGACGCTGCGGGCCATACCTGCATTGCCGTTGCTGGGCCTGTAGAGCGCGTGCTCACGCTCGAGACCGGGCACGGAGATCGTGCCGTCAATATGCGCGCGTTCGCTGCCAATGCGCTAGAGACGTTCGCGGAGGTCCTCGAGACGGCAAAGCGTATCTGAGGGACGCAGAGGCTTGCCCACTTGCGTCATCATCCGTACTCCACGTGTGGCTGAACCCACCACATATGGTGGGTGGCTTTCGTTCAAATTTCCCTTCTTGCTGGTTTGATGGGCGCGAATCAGCGAACCATTCACCGATGTATTGTTGCGCAGCCGGAGCGTGCAGTCTTCGGAAGGTGCGCTGTCGACCGCGCCGATGAATCGACAAAGGTTTGTCTGCCGCCTCCACAGTGCGGCCAACAATCTCTAAGGGGGAGAATGGGCAAATGATGAAGGAAACCGGCGTCGTTGCGGCCGCGGTGGTGTCGCTACTCTGGTCGAGCGCAGCATTGGCCGACCGTTGTCATTCGGGCGCATTCAATGGCGTCTATATCGGCGCCAGTGTCGGTTATGCGGGATTGGATTCGGGCCAGCATCCACGTGACGAGCCAAGCCTCTCAAGCGATGATGGCGGTGTCATTGTTGGCGGGCATGTCGGCTACAATATGCAATGTGGGCGTGTTGTGGTCGGTATCGAGGGCGATCTCAGCTACCTCGATCTTGAAACGCGAGCAACACAGCCCGATCAGACCTCCTACACGACAACGGTCGATACGCTGGGCACTTTACGGGGCAGGCTCGGAATCGCCGTCCATGATACGATGATGATCTACGCAACAGCGGGCATCGCTTGGGCCGATCGTACGCATCACCTCGTGGCACCCAATGCGCCGGGTGGCTTGTTCGAGCAGTCGGATAGCGATTGGGCCACCGGCTGGGTGGTCGGCGGCGGTGTCGAGTTCCTGCGCCATGATCGCTGGACGCTGCGCGCCGAGGTGCTCTGGGCCGATCTCGGCGACGAGAGCCGCACTTACGTCGTTACAGGATGCGGCGGCGTTCCTTGCGAAGCCCACGCAAAATGGGACGACGAAGTTCTCACAGCTCGTGTCGGTCTGAGTATGAAGATCGGCGGCCACGAGCCGCGTTACGAGCCTCTCAAGTAAACGGCTAGAGCAGAGACCACTGTCGGAAAGCCAGCGCCCACACAAAGATCAGGGCGTTGGCACTGGCGTGGGCGACAATGGCATCGCCCAAGCGGCCGCTTCGCAGCATGACGACAGCGAAGACCGCACCAGCTAGTGTCCCCGCCAGCCAGCGATCGTGCAGCACGCCAAACAGCAGTGAGCTGACGACGAGAGCTAACCAGGAGAACGCTGTAAGGCCGACAAGATGGAAGTCGCGGTTGATCAAGCGCCGGTATAGAAAACTGCGAAAGGCAAGTTCCTCGGCGATCGGCACGAGGATGATGGTGCCAATCCCGCGAACTGTCAGCCAGCCCACGGCCAACCACGGCCCGATCTCCGAGAGCCATTGTCCGAGGTCATGACCGGTTTCGTCGGTTGGGCTGGTGGCAATCCAGGCTATGCCGACGAGCAGGCCTGCCGAGATGGACATTGCCGGTAGCGCTGCGTGCCATTTCTCGTAGGTGCGGCGGCAGATCCAAAGCGCCGTCACGACCAGAATGGCCTTCAGCACATATACTGGTCGATCGTGAGGGGCCGCGGCCGACATGGCGATCGAGCCAATCATCAAAGCCACGAATGGCAGAAGATGACTGACGGTCGTGCCATAGCGCACGGAGGTCGCGTTCGCATGAGGCGTGGCGGCCGGGGCCGCGGGCACAACCGTCAGGATACCCAATCGCCGTGACAGAAGCATCAAGCTCAAGGCGACCAGCAAGAACGCGATCCAGCCGGCTTGCGAATGAAAGCCCTTGACGGCCATATCCGGCGAGACATGCGCGCCGATAGAGACAAGTGCCGCGATGCGGACGCCATTCAACAGCCAGCTTACTGCGAGGCCGATTGGATAAAGCAATAGAGCTTTGGGGAAGCTCAGCTCGCTTCGAAACGTCCACAAGTAGACCGTTACGAAGCCTGCGACGAGTGCTAGGCCCTCGAGCCCAGAGCACGAATCCCAGATGAGCACGCCGAAGTCGCCGACGCGAATGCCGCGCTCGACGTGATCGACCAGCACATTGGTCTCATAGAGACTGAGGATCGATGCGGCGAGCAGAAGCGTCGCTTCGGCCATGACCTCCCAGAGGCCGAGAGCCGCGTCGGCAAGCAGCACCACTACGAATGAAGCTCCTCCGGCCAGCAGTACTTGTCGACGCCATGTCCACACTGCTGTGGCGAGGCCGCGTAGCGGAACGATGATGCTCAACAGGGATGCTGCCATTGCCGTGACGAGAGCACCTAGCAAGGCGAGCAAGTGCCATGGCGGCGTTGGAGACGTCGCTGCATGAGCCGTGAATGCAGAACAGGCAACGGCGGTGATCGCGAAAATCACCAGATTGAGCAGCAGTGCGTGCCCGAGAAGTTCGCGCTTCTCTAGCGCTGCCCATGTTGCGACCAGGGCTTGCCGCTCTGCCCAAGTGATCAAGATGAGCATTGGAATGGCTATCGCAACCCAACGCGCGGCTCGCGTCACGTAGTAAACCGGGTTGTGATGAGGTGCTCCACCTGGAGTAAAGTCGAAAAGAAGGCTGATGATCAGCATCTCGCTGATGCCGAGAACGAGCCAGGCCAGCGTGCGGAACCCGACCAGTCCGCCTCCTCCGACTTTGCCGATCGCACGGGTGAACATGATCAAGACCCACAGCCCGCCGAACTCGGCTGCTGACTGAACGCGATGAGGCGGAGCCAGTGGCCTAACGACCCTGAGCCTCGTCGGAGACGACAACGGCGGAACACGCGTGGTGTAGCGTTCAGGCCTTGTAGCGCTCGTAGGCCATCAGGCCGACTGAGACCAGTACGGCGATGACGGATACGCCAGCCGGGCCGTCGATTTCCGGCACGGCGCAATTCCATTTGAGCGCCGAGGCGGTCGGGATCGACCACAGCAAAGCAGAGGCGGCAAGCATGGCCTTCGAGGTGAAGCGCATGGCGAGCTCCGGTTACGAATTCGTTGACGGCTGCCCGATAATTCTCCAACGCATGACCACACGCAATCTGATAGCTAACTGTTAGTTAAAGCGGCTGATAAAATGCGAGCTTAGAGAATCGCTTTTGCCTGAGTCGTGGTTCCGTTTGTGGTCTGATTATAACCAGTTGTTTAGTTCCAATGACTACCGCGCTATTAGGATGGAGACGACGAGGGGCGAACCCGAATTAATTCGTGCTCGCCCCATCTAAATCAGCCGATCCGGCTGACTTCGGTCTCTTTCGACGTAATGAACTCGAGCAGCGCCGGCTGGCCTTTCTCGGTCGCTGCGATGCCGCGTTTGATCGCTGCCACGATATCTCCTGGCTTCTCAATGCGCTCGCCGTAGCCGCCGAAAGCGCGTGCCATTGCGGCGTAGTCACCGGAAATGTCGGTGGAACGATACTTCTCGGTGGAAACCGGCATCACCTTGAGTTCGATCGCCATAGAAAAATTATTCAGCAAGATCGAAAGGATCGGGATGCGCTCGCGAACCGCCGTTTCGAAATCCATACCTGTGAAACCGATCGCAGCATCGCCCCAGACGTTGATGCACAGCTTGTCGGGCTTTGCGAGCTTGGCGCCCATGGCGAACCCGAGGCCGGCACCGAGTTGCGTCGTCTTTCCCCAGCCGATGTATGAGAGAGGTGTCACGGGCTTCCAGAAGGGAGAAAGCTGATCCCGCGGACTGCCGGCATCATGCGTGATGATCGTATTGGCGATGTCGACCGTATGCTGCAGGTCCCACAGCACGCGATATGGGTTGAGCGGTGCGTCGTTAGAGGTCAGCTTCGGCAGCCATTTGGCGAGCCATGGCTCGTAGACCTCTTTGATTTCAGCCGCGACGGTCTTGGCATCCTTCGGTCTGTCGCCGTGGAGCCTCTTCACCTCGGCCAGCATCGCCTGCAGAACGATCTTAGCATCGCCGACTATTCCGAGGGAAACGGGCACATCCTTGTTAATGTCCGCCGGATCGAGCGTAGCCTGAATGATGTTCTTATGGCCGTTGGGCATCTTCACGCCGAAATTGGTCTCGCTGAACGAGCAGCCGATGCCGAAAATGAGGTCGGACTTATCGAGGAACGTGCGCACGGATTGTGGAATGGCCAGACCGCCCGAGCCGAGGGACAACGGATGCGTCTCAGGGAAGGCGCTCTTTCCCTCAAGGCTCGTCGTCACGGGAATCGCGAGGAGTTCGGCCAGTTCCTTCAGCTCGGCCCATGCCTCGGCCCAGTGAACGCCTTGTCCCGCATAGATCACCGGTCGTTTCGCTGCGACGAGCCGCTTGGCCGCTTCGGCTACGGCTGAAAGATCCGTTCCTGTCCGGATCGGTGCAGGCGAGACGTAGGTGTCGGGGTCGACCTCCTCGTTGAACACATCGGTCGGGATCTCGACCAGAACGGGTCCGCCGCGCCCTGAGCGCAACTGCTGGAAGGCGCGCCGCATGATGTTCGGAATTTCTGCCGCGCTGGTGATCGGCTCGGCCGACTTGGTAATCGAGCGCATCGAGACCGAGGCATTGTAATTGCGCTCAACCCAGGCGATGCGACGTGCATAGCCCATCGGCATGACGAGGATCGGGATCGATTCCGAGTAGGCCTGCGCCACGCCTCCGTAGGCGTTCTCGGTGCCAGGCCCGTGCTGCATGGCGAAAACACCGATCTTCTTGCCGGACGTCACTCGGCTTACGGCGTCGGCCATGTGCAAGCCGATCCGTTCCTGGCGCACGATGATCGGGCGAACGTCGATCTTCGCGACGAGTTCGAGGATGTGATTGACCGGGTAGCCAATCACATATTCCACGCCTTCCTTTTTCAGGATGTGCGAGATGGCGTCGCCAGCCTTCATCTTGGCCATGGGTATCCTCCGTCAGGGTCTATCAGCTCAGGGTTGCAGGTTTCCGTTGTCGGGGAAAGGGTGCTGCATCGTCGGCACGCCCGGCTATTCTCCTCGGGCCGAGTAGTGTAGTCACGGGGCATGCCGAGACCTGTCACACCGCTGCTCGCCGTCGACTGCGTCGTACTCGATCCGCACGATCGTGTGCTGCTGATCCGTCGTGGCCACGAGCCTTACAAGGGCCACTACGCCCTGCCTGGAGGTTTTGTCGAGATTGGCGAGACGGTCGAGAACGCCTGCCGCCGTGAACTGCTGGAAGAGACCAGCGTCAGGCTTGGCAAGTTGACCCTCGTCGGAGTTTTCTCGGATCCGTCGCGGGACCCGAGAGGCCATACCGTTGCCGTATCTTTCCTTTCTCGGGTGCGGTCGGCAAAGGCTACGGCCGGCGACGATGCCGCGGCCGTCGAGTGGGTTACCCGTTGGCAGCGCCTTGACCTGGCTTTCGACCACAAGATCATCCTACGCAGGGCAATGCTTCTTGCGGCTGAAACGCGGTAATCTTGAAGGATGAGCGAGCGGCTGTGAATTGCGTGCCCCTCGCCACAGCTGTGGCGTGGTGCCATCATGCGAGCCCAAGCTTACCCCAAACAAACTGTCCCAACGCATACTCGATCAGGAGAGATGACCCATGGATCTCGGTCTCAAAGGCAAGAAGGTATTGATCACCGGCGGCTCGAAGGGCATCGGCGCGTCGTGCGGCCACGCCTTCGCTGCCGAAGGCGCTAACATCATCCTCGTCTCGCGAACTGCCGACGCGCTGAAGAAGACGGCCGATGAGATCCGCTCGCGCCATCAGGTCCAGGTCGAGACGCATGCCGCCGACCTTGCGCAGGGTCCCGCCCGCGAAGACACCATCAAGCGCTTCGCCGATATCGACATCCTCGTCAACAATGCTGGCGCCATCCCCGGAGGTAGCATCGAGGATCTCACCATGGAGCGTTGGATCGAAAGCTGGCAGCTCAAGGTGTTCGGCTACATCCATATGACGAAGCTGGCGCTTGCGGCCATGAAGCCGAGGAAGAGCGGCATCATCTGCAACATCATCGGAATGGCTGGCCCGGCCCCGCGCTGGGATTATGTGGCGGGCTCCACCGGAAACGCAGGGCTCAACGCCTTCACCAAGGCGATCGGATCGCGCTCGGTCGATTTCGGGGTCCGCGTGTTCGGCATCAATCCCGCGGCCACCCTCACCGACCGGATCATGACAATCTCGCGTCAACGCGCGAAATCTACATTCGGCGATGAGAGCCGCTGGGAAGAAACGCTGGGTGATCTTCCGTTTAGCCGGATCAAGAAGCCCGAGGAAGTCGCCTCTCTGGCCGTCATGTGCTGCGCCCCTCAGGTTGAATACCTGTCCGGAGCGATGATCGACATGGACGGCGGCGGCATGTTCCGCAAATAAGCGTCGCGCGCCGACGACGTAGTACGAGGTTGCCGATGCGTCGCGTCGAGTTGGACCAGCGACGTATCGGCAACCTCTTGTTTTGTTAAGACCCCTTAGCTTCGAAGATATCTGCCGGGCGCTTTCCAATCAGCTCGGCCTTCCAGTTGGGAATCTTGAATTCCCATCCTTGCGCCTTGGCGTTGATCTCGTCAGCCATCTTCTTGGCATCGCCTTCGCCGGCTGCGATCAGCGAGATCCACTGCGCCTCGCCGTCCTTCCTGAGCCGGAACGTGACGGTTGGGGCGCCTTCGCTCTCCAGTGTGACTACCTGCGTCTTGTCTGCCGCTGGAGGGGCTTCCAACTTTCGGACGTCGTCAAGGTTGATCGACCCGAACGCATCGACGATATCGTCGAGCTTGGCATCTTGTTTCAGCTGCTTCCCGTCAGGCGTGCTCGCCAGTCGATACTTGCTCTCCTTGGCCGCGGCGGTGGGGGGCTTCGGTGGGCCTTTGGCGTCCTCTGCCTTGGCTTCCGGTGGCGGTGCCTTCTCGATCACCAGTTCGCCTTCGCCTGGGGTCTCGATCTTCACTTTGACGATCTTGGCGGTCTCGCCAGTGAACACCTTGGTGTCGATCCAGTCTTTGATCTCGGCAGTCACCTTGGGGTCACCGGTCGCGAGCCAGCTCTGTGCTTCAGCGGAGCGGCGAACATAAATGCCACCCTTGCCGGACCCAAAAGCGTCGAACCGTGTCTTGCCAATCACTACGTCGGAAATCACGCTGCCTGACGTATCCAGAATGCGTACCCTGCGCGACTTGGCATCCTTTCCGGTCGGCTCCTCGAGTTCGAGGAGGCCGAGCTTCTCTTTGATCGAGGTGCGTGGCTCGACAAGCTGAGCCTGAGCGAGCGCGACCAGAAGAGTTCGGGCCTGCTCGGCGTTGGCCGGAAAGCCCGATCGCTCGCGAACCTTCCACGCGCTCCCGTCCCTCGCGATCGTCAAGGTGCTCCCACCTTGCGTTACTTCGATCGCACCGACCGAGTTGATCCGTTTAGTCAGCTCCGGTACGAACGCCTCGCCCTCCACTTTGCCGGCCGACCAGCGGTTGGAACTCGCATAGAGCCCCAATGCCAGCAGCAAAGAGACTGCCGTTGCGGCGGCGAGACCGATGAATTGATGCGGTTTGATCACGACTCTCTCCCCTCTCGCCGTACCATCAAGCGCCGTTACGGTTGCGACGGCGCATGAGCCCGAGCCCCAGGCCGCCGAGTCCGATCAGCAGCGGTACCGCGGCGATATTGAAGAATTTGAGCCATCCGTCGAGGCGGTCGATGTCGCGTCTGAGGGCCGATTTGACGTCACGCAACTCCCGCCTGACAGTCAGCATCTCCCCGCGAAACTTCTCGATTTCCGCCTTCTCGGCATCGGACAGGATGACCTGTTGCGCTCCACCCTCGCCGCCCTTCGTCTCGACTCTGGCCAACTTCTGCTGCAGGTCCTGGAGCTTGGCGACGAGACCCTCCTCCTTTTGCCGGAACTGCTGTTCCGCGGCCCGGCGGATGGCCGTCACCCGCTCGAACGGCCGCTCGACAACGCCGCGCCCGCGCAAGTCGGCCAGCGCTTCGCCTCCGGACAAGTTCTCTAGCGCGTTGACGACGAAGCCGGCGTTGTCTGCCTGTGGAACCGCCATTTTCTGACCGAGGAAGTCCCGCACCTCGACCCAGAAGTGGTCGGCAAGCATATCGGCGTCGGCAACCACGACGATGTTGACCCTGCCGGCGGCGATATGGGACTTGTCCGGCTGCCCTGCCCCATCTTTGGCGTCGCCCGACTTCGGCTCAGCCTTTGTGGCATCTGGTGCCGCGTCAGCCTTTGCCGGTTCTGCCTTGGATTTGTCCGGCTCGCCCTTCTCGTCCTTTTTTTCCTCGTCTTTGGGGCGACCGCCTGGATAGGCCGTCTTCGCCTCTCCGCCGATGCGGGCCGCCAACATCAACGATGTGCCGCCGGACTTGAAGCCTCGAAGAATGACCAGAGGATCGGGGCGCATCTTGACCTTATCGGCTTCGATCAGGCCGCTCTTGGCAGACGTCTGGATCAGCGGCTGGACAATGGTTGTCGCACCCTCAACCTTCGTCAGGGCTCCGGCCGTCGAGAGGTTCAGGCGCCGGATCGATGCAGCGAGCGGATCCTTGTCATTGATCAGGTCCTTCTCGATCTGCAACCAAGCCAGATAGTCGGTCACGACGGGCTGGCCGCCGGGACCGCCGCCGAATTGGACGCGTCGCGCAATGGTCGGATCGCCGACCACCTTGTCGGTCTCGATGGTCAATCCCCACTGCTTCATAATGTTGCGCAGATCAGAGCTGACCGGCAGGCCTCCCAGACCCGGCGGCCCCGACTGCGCCGAATCCGTCACGGGATCGACGAATGCGAGTATCCGTCCGCCGGAAAGGGCGTACTGATCGATGGCATAGGCTGCGTCCTTGGTCAGAACGGTCGGCTGCACGAGCATCAGGACATCGATGTCCTTCGGGATCTCCTTGACGTTCAGCTCTAGGGTGCGCACCTCGAAGAAGTCGCGGATCTGCTCCATGATCATCCACGCAGGCTGCGGTTGCGCGCGCGGGTTCATCGGGTCCATCCCGCCGTCCAGTTGGATACCGGACAGAAGGCCCACCACCTTCTTCTTGGGGTTGGCTAGCCCATTGATGAGCTTGGTCAGATCGTATTCGAGGAACCGTTCGCGGTCTGGCGAGAAGAACGGCACGACAGAATCGTTGTCCGTCAGGTTCGACGCCACGAGACCGAAATAGCCGGTTTCGCCGTCCTGATTCAGGCGCTGACCCTTGAGCCCAGCTGCGGCTGCCCGATCCTCCGCATCCGAGAAGGGCTCGGGATCGAGATACGTGACTTGCAGCTTGCCGCCCGAGAGATCCCCGTACTGCTCCAGCAGGCCCTTCAGCCGATCGAAATGGCGTGCGAACAACGGCGCAACTTCGCCCAGACGCCGCGAGTAGTAGACGCGGATGTTCACGGGTTCCTGAAGACGTGACATCAGCTTTCGAGTGCCGTCGGAGATCGTGTAGAGCCGATCCTCGGTAAGGTCGGCCTTGACGTTCCGCACGGAGAGCGAGGCGGCAAGATTAAGCGATAGAAGTAGTACGGCGCCTAGCGCTAGGCTGGCCCAAGCCAAAGTCGTACGGCTGAGGCCGGACGCCCATTGCACGGCCTCGCCAGGTGCCAGCAGAGCCCAGCCCATTGCCCGCTGAGATTGCGCGACTGCGGCACTCTTGAAGGAGCCCTTGTTGCGCGGCGAACCGCTGGGTGCGGCGGAAGTCGTCTTGTCCGTCATGATCGGTGGTGTCCTCTCAGGCGGCCTTGCGCTGCTCGATGATGATCGCGTTCGCGAACAGGAAGAAGGCGATGAGTGACAGATAGAAGAACAGGCTCGAGAGCGAGATCACGCCTCGAATGATCTGGTCGAAGTGCGTCAGGAAGCTCAGGCTCGAGATGGCATCGACTAGCACTCGCGGTGCCCAGCCCCTGAAGAAATTCAGCACGAGATCGCTACCGCTCATGACCAGAAGGAAGCAAAGGGTCGCGGCGACGATGAAGGCGATGACCTGGTTCTTCGTCAGTGCCGAGATGCAAGACCCGATGGCGAGGAATGCGCCGGCCATCAGGAAGCTGCCGATATAGCTCGTCAGGATCACGCCGTTGTCGGGTTCACCCAAGTAGTTGACCGTAATCCACATCGGCACCGTCAGCAGCAGGGCGAAACCGATGAAGGCCCATGCGGCGACGAACTTCCCAAGGATCGCCTCTCCGGTCGTCACCGGCAGCGTCATCAAAAGCTCGATGGTCCCACTCTTGCGCTCCTCGGCCCACAACCGCATCGCGACGGCTGGCACGAGCAGCAAGTAGAGCCAGGGATGGTACTGAAAGAATGCCTGCAGGTCAGCTTGCCCGCGCTCGAAAAAGTTCCCGATGAAGAACGCAAAGGCTCCTGTAAGGGCGACGAAGATAACAGCGAAGACATAGGCGAGACCGGTGCCGAAATAGGCATTGAGTTCGCGCTTGGCGATGATCAAGACATTACGCATGGTGGCGCAGGCCCTCCTCGCTCGTGATCTTGCGGAATACTTCGTCGAGCCGACCGCGCTCGACATAAAGCTCGGCGACCGGCAGCGACCGCTCCGAAAGTATCGCCGCAACCTCCGGGGCGATCATAGAACCGCCTTTGGGAATAGCGCGGAGCTGGGCATGTCCGTTCTGAATGGCTCCGCGTTCGACCTGCTGCACGCCCGAGAGACTTCCGAGGGCACTCGCGACCGCATCGACGTGAGCTGCGTCGACCTTTATCGCGACCGCGTTGTGATACGGCATCCGGCGCTGCAACTCCTCGGCGGTTCCGTCGGCGACGATGCGACCCCGATCGATCACGACGGCACGCGTGCAAACCGCCTCGACCTCTTCGAGAATGTGCGTCGAGACGATGATCGCCTTGTCCTTGGCCATCTCAGCTATGAGCGATCGCACGTGATGTTTCTGATTGGGATCGAGCCCGTCAGTCGGCTCATCCATGATCAACACAGCAGGGTCGTGGAGAATGGCCTGGGCGAGACCGACGCGACGCTTGAAGCCTTTGGAGAGCGTCTCGATCGGCTGCTCGACCACACGCTCGAGACCGGTCCGCTCAACGGCGGCCGCAACCCGTTTGGCCTTTTCGGATCCATCAAAGCCGCGGATCTCGGCGATGAACCTCAGGAATGCGCCCGCTGTCATATCGCCGTAGGCCGGCGCGCCTTCGGGCAGGTAGCCGATCAGCGCCTTCGCCTCCTTCGGTCGTTCAGAGACGGAGATGCCGCAAATTCTGGCCGTGCCAGCATCGGGCTCGAGAAAGCCCGTCAGCATTTTCATCGTCGTCGATTTGCCAGCGCCGTTGGGCCCGAGAAAACCGAGGACCTCGCCCTTTGCAACTTTCAGAGAGATCTCGTCCACGGCAACGATGTGCCCGAACGTTTTTCTCAGCCGGTCGGCTTCGACCAGTACCTGCATGGAAACCCTCCCCGATCGGACAGTTCCGGCGCGACCTCCCTTGGCCGGACCGGCTCGCCGGGGGCGCGCATCGACTGCGGTAGCATGTTGTTACCGCAGAGCAGGTATGCGTTGACGTTGGCACTGTCAAGTTACGAGTGCCAGGAAACATCGTCGACATCACCTCAGGCCGATTTCGCTGGCATCAATGCGACAGCCACGTCTTTGCTTGGGGCCGGTCCGAACCGATCGGGAGCATAGGGCTTCAGATCGAGATTGAGCCGCTCGCCGGATGCCATCGAGGCAACGATGCGGCCCGTGTTGGGGCCGCCAGTCAATCCCAAGTGTCCGTGACCGGCAGCGATGAGAATATTCGGGTGTCCCGGCAGGGGACCGATCGCAGGAAGGCTATCGGGGGTGCCAGGGCGGGGACCCATCCAGCGACTGCCGTTGCTCAGGTTTGCGCGGGGGAACATCGCGCGGGCTTGTCTCTCCAGTACTTCGGCGCGCCGCCAAGCGGGAGGATCGTCGGCCCGACCCAGTTCCTCCGTGCCTGCAACACGTAGTCCCATCTCCATCGAGGTGACCGCAAAATGACGCTCCGCTTCGCTCAGAACGTGATTCAGGGAAATGCCTGGGTCAGTGTAGGTCACGTGGTAGCCGCGCTCAGCAATCAACGGCAGCTTCAGGCCGAGAGGTCGGGCGAGGTCGAGGGACCAGGATCCGGCCGCGATGATGATCGTCTCTGCCGCCATCTGACCAGCCGACGTCTCAAGTCCGGTGACCGCCCCTGCGGGTCGCAGGGCGCGCACCTCGGCGCGAACGATCCGGCCGCCGTCTCGCTGGAACATAGCCGCATACGCTTGAGTGAGGCGGAAGGGGCTCAGCGTGTAGCCGATCGGCCCAAGCCTGACCCCCCGCTTGTATTCCCGAGACAACTCAGGCTCGGCCTCGTGCAAAGCCTCCCCGTCCAGGACTTCGATCTCAGCGCCTCTCTCTCGCCTCAGGCGCCATGACAAGCCGTTCTCGACGTCGAGCTTGGCCGGATCGCGGGCAATATATAGGTAGCGGGTGGGTCGAACGAGATCGGGTACTCCAGCCTGCCTTGATAGTGCCTCATGCAACTCGACCGATGTCCCGTACAGCGCCTTCATTGCATCGGCGGTGGCCGTCACGCGTGGCAAGTTGGCGGCCTGACGGAATTTCCAGAGCCATCGCGCCGTCCACGGTAATGAGCCCCACCTGACCACCAACGGGCTTTCAGGATCGAGCAACATGCTCGCCGCCTCGCTCTGGATGCCGGGCATAGCGACGGGAACGACGGCCTGCGCAGCCAAAATCCCTGCATTTCCGAACGAGCAGCCTTCGCCGGGCGCCAACCGGTCGACGATGGTCACGGCCCATCCGCGGCGTTGGAGCTCAATCGCGCTGCATACGCCGACGATGCCGGCACCAATTACGATGGCGCGCTGGCGTCCTGCGCTCGTCATGCCTAGTCTCCTTCTCGCCGCGACCGGCTGCGATCGTCGCATAGCTCCATGGTTCCTGCCAATCGGCGTTCGCCCGAACATCTTGACCGCGGACGCGAACACGCCAAGGTTCTGCTATCAAGGTGAACGACCAGAGGAAGGATCCGGTCCATGCAAGCACCGCTCGAGATCAGCTTCCACGGCATCGAGCGAAGCGAGGCCGTCGAGGCGCGGATATTGGAGAAGTTCAAGCGTATCGAAGCCCATTTCGAGCGGATCACGCACGCCAGAGTCGTCATCGAAGCGCCGCAGCGCCGGACGCCGTTGCCAAAATTCTTCCACGTGCGCATCGATATCGGCATTCCCGGTCACAAGTCGATCGTCGTGAAACATGAGCCCGAGGCCGCCCATGCACACACCGACGTCATGCTCGCTTTGCGCGATGCTTTCGGTGCGGCTCAGCGCCAGGTCGACGAGCTTTCCGACCGATTGGACAAGCAGGCCCGACACGAGAAAGTACGCCGGCGTCCCGCTGGCGAGCGGGACGAGGTGTGAGGGCGCGGGCCTCGTGTCAAGTCGGCAACGCTCTCAAACGGTTCTATTCGACGACCGGCCGGCGAGCATGCTTCGGTAGGCCTTCTCGATGTCGTCCTCGACATGTCGCTCGGTGTAGCCCGCCAGAACCTTTGCACGTGCGGTCGCGCCGAGTCGTGCCCTGAGCGCATGGTCTCCGGCCAGTCGCGTCAGCGCTTCGGCCAAGGCCTGCGCGTCCCCCGGCGGCACGACGAGGCCTTCGATCTCGTCACGCACGAAATGCCGGCATCCTGGTACGTCGGTGACAATTACCGAGCGCGCTGATGCAGCCGCTTCCAGCAAAGCCCGAGGCATGCCCTCACGACTCCGCGCTGGAAGGACGAAAATATCGGCTTTCTTCCAGACGGCCGCGACGTCCCGCGTGAACCCCATGTAGCGGCGATCGTCGCCGTTGGCCCATGCGCGAAGGGATGTGGACGCGATCGCCTCTGGATTGCCGTCGTCCGTGTCGCCATGCAACTCGATCGTGAGAGGCACGTCGCGAGCTTTGAGAATGTCCGCCGCTGCCATGAGCACATCCACGCCTTTCGGCCTGATCATTCGGGCGACGTACGCCGCGACTGGTCGGGCTTTTGTCGATACCGGTTGCGCCGCGAAAGTGTCCGGATCTATGCCAGCGCCACCGAGCATCGTGACGCGTGAGCCCGCGGCTACGCCACCGGCCTCGAGGAAGGCTAAGTCTTCAGGGTTCTCCACGAGCAGCCAGCTACCGGGGCGGCGCATGACACTGCGCATGACGCCAAGCGCTGCCTGCCTTGCGCCCCGTGCCTTGGCCGAATCCGAGATTGCGAGAAAGCCGAGCCCCGTCATGTGTACGATCGTATGGCGTGGCGGCCGGAAGAGTGTTGCCAATCCTCCCAGCACGATTGGTTTCATCGCGATCAAATGCATGACATCCGGAGCTTCGGAGGCAAGGATCGCACGGAGCTTACGGACAGTTCGAGCCTCGCGCAGTGGATTCATGGACGACCGATTGAAGTCGAGATCGATAGTCCGGCACCCGAGTTGCGCGATCTCGTGCATGCGGCCGGATGACCGCGTCACGACGACGACCTCGTGCGCGACCCGCGTCAATCGGCGCAGCAATGGTTTGAAGTGTGAGAGCGTGAACCAGTCCTCGGTGCAGGCCACTAAGACCTTATCCAGTATGGCCATGCGGTTGCCCCCACCGGCTCTGCGGCAGCGCAATGGATCGAGAATGTGACAATCGCCCGGCATCGGGGACAAGGTTACGCGAGCAGCGGGCCGAACTCCATGTGACGCGTGGCAGCTTGCCATCAACCGCATCCGCCAGCGCCGACGAGGCTGCCGCGGCAGCCTGCCAGCGCCTCCGCGTTGCGACCCCTGACAAATCCTATAGAAGCCTGTGCTCGCGAGCACAGATCTCGTTGTGCGCGCGTCTTATGAGCGTCGTAATCGGATAACTGGAAAGGAACTCGAATGCGGCGATCCCTGCTCTTGTTTTTACTCGTATTTTCTGTGTCGTGGGCAGAAGCTCAAGTGCTGCCGCCGGAGCCTTCGCGTGGGTTGCCGGGTTTTCCTGCCGCGTCCGCTACGCCGCCGGTGCCCGTTCCCGTCGAATCGGCGGTTCGCCGGTCTGCGGAGGAACTCTTTGCCGAGATTGTAAAGCTCGATCCGTCGAGCGAGATCACGGTCATCATCGATCCCCTGATCGATGGCATAACCGGCTTCGAGACTGCCGCCACGCGCACAATGAACCGGCAGCTCGTCGAGATCGCGGCAGGTTCCTTTCCACGCATCAAGGTTCTGCCGCTGACAGTCGAAAACCTCGATCGTGCAAAGTTTCTCATTATCGGTACATTCAATCCGATCAACAACGCGGGCCAAGCGGCAGGTCCGCGGGACGCCTACTGGCTGTGCTTCGTTGCGATTGACCTCGCGAAGAAAGTGGTTGTCGCGCGGACAGTCAATCGCGCACTCCCGGCCGGTGTCGATAGCACGCCGGCTCCAATGTTCGCGCGTTCGCCCATCTGGTCGTTGGACCAGGCGACGCTTGCGTACATTCGCGCCTGCCAGCGCTCAAAGCCCGGCGATCCAGTCGATACTGCCTACATATCAAGTTTGCGTCTGCGCGTGGCCAATCAGGAGGGCCAGGCGGCACTCGAGGGCGGCCGTTATGATGAGGCGCAGGCTCGGTTTGCCGCCGCTGCTACGCTTCCCGGCGGACAGGACAGCGTTGCGACCTACAGTGGTCTATATCTCGCCATGGCGGATCGTGGGCTTGCCGGCGAGGCATTACTAGCAATCACACGGCTGATCGACATCGGTCTGAGCCAGGATCGCCTTGGAATACTGTTCTTGTTCGAGACTGGATCGACGGCATTCGTAGCCGATGCGGCGCTGTCGGCCCGTTACCCGGAATGGATTTCGGCTCTGGGCCAGCGAGTTGCGACGACCGGCAGGTGTCTGGATGTCGTCGGTCATGCCAGTCGGACGGGCAGCGAGCTTGCGAATGTCAAGTTATCGAAAGCGCGCGCCGATGAAATCGTCAGCCAGATCCGGCGAACTTTCCCCGGGCTGGCGGGACAGCTGTCAAGTTCCGGCAAGGGCTCAAGCGAAGTGCTGGTCGGTCTACCCGTGGACGATGCTCAAACGGCGATCGACAAGCGTGTGGAGATTCGTCCGATTGTCTGTGCTACACGTCGCGGATAGTCGCGACGGAGCGTCTTGTCGACCCGATTGAACGCATGATGCCGTTGACCGCGGCATCCAGAGCGTGCTGACTCGGCGCAACGGCTAGCTCGGACGCATCCGGGCTGGCGAGCATGTCGCTTGTCTGCCTTACGGAGCCTTCCATGACCACTCAGTCTGATCCCGTTGTTATTGTCTCCGGCGCCCGGACTCCCATGGGGAGCTTCCAAGGCAGTTTGGCGAATGTCACCGCTCCCGAGCTTGGCGCTGTGGCCATTCGCGCCGCCGTTGAGCGCGCCGGAGTCAAGCCCGAGGAAGTTTCCGAGGTGCTGATGGGGTGCGTGCTGCCTGCGGGCCAAGGGCAAGCGCCGGCCCGGCAGGCAGCCCGATATGGTGGTCTTCCCGACAGCGTGCCTTGCACGACCGTCAACAAGATGTGCGGCTCGGGAATGAAAACGGTCATGATGGCCTTTGAGGCTCTCCACGTGCGGCCGAAGGACGTGATCGTCGCAGGTGGCCTCGAGAGCATGACGAACACGCCTCACATTCTGCCGAAGCTGCGCTCCGGTCAGCGGCTCGGTCACACCCAGATTTACGATCACATGTTTCTCGACGGGCTTGAGGATGCCTATGACAAGGGTCGCCTAATGGGCACCTACGCCGAGGATACCGCCCAGCACTATCAGTTCACGCGCGAGCAACAGGACGCCTATGCGATCGAGAGCTTGGCCCGTGCCAAGCGCGCCAACGAGGACGGCTCATTCGCCAATGAGATGGCTCCCGTGAAGGTCAAGGGCCGCAAGGGCGAGACGATCGTCGACCGCGATGAGCAGCCATTTTCAGCCGATCCCTCCAAGATCCCGGGCCTGAAGCCTGCATTTCGTGAGGGCGGGACGGTGACGCCTGCCAATTCTTCGTCGATTTCCGATGGAGCGGCCGCACTCGTGCTCATGCGCGAAAGCGAGGCCAAGCGTCGTGGCCTGAAGCCGCTGGCAAAGATTGTAGCGACTTCGAGTCAGGCTCAGGAGCCGGCCTGGTTCACGACTGCGCCGATCGGCGCCATCCGAAAAGTGCTCGGTCAGACAGGCTGGTCCGTCAAGGACGTCGGGCTCTATGAGATCAATGAGGCTTTCGCCGTCGTCACGATGGCGGCAATGCGCGATCTCGACCTCCCGCACGACAAGGTCAACGTCAACGGCGGTGCATGCGCCCTCGGCCACCCGGTCGGCGCGTCCGGTGCCCGCATTATCGTCACACTCCTTAACGCCATGGAGAAGCGGGGCGAAACAAAGGGAATTGCATCGCTGTGCATTGGAGGCGGTGAGGCAACAGCTGTTGCCGTCGAGCGAATGAATTAGGCTGCTGCCGCTGGCTCGCCAGGCCCATTGCCCCTCCCGTGTGTAGGGAAAAAGTGCAATGGCTCGTAACCAATCGAGGCTAGGCCGACGGGAGGCTCGTCGGCCGGTTTCGGTGAAGGCCGATCACCGACCAATATCGTCCATCACTGGTTGTCCTCTTATCGAAATTATTTCTGGAAGTTAAGGTTGACTGCCAGAACCCTGCCATGATCTCGGCTCATTGATTGCAAAAAGAGCGACGATGACGAGCTGGAGTGGCGTCGATTGGCGCTTCTCAGAGTATAGTTAAGGGCTGGAGACGGGATGCTGGAGCTCTTGGGCAGCACGGGCTTGGCGTTGGGTCGAAGCATGAGCGATGCTGCGCCAGTTCTCGTTGCGATCTTTGCGGCGGTTTCGGCATTCGTCCTCATTTCCCGAACCCTGGCCGGCTCGCCAACCAAGCGCGAGCGGGCTAATATCTTGGCACGCATAGGCAGCGGGCTGGTGACGGCGCTGTCTTCGAACTGGCAACTGACGCTGCTTGCGCTCACCGCATTCGTTCTCTCCGTCGCGTCCGGCTGGACGACGTGGGACGGAATGCGGAACTTCACGGGCGAGCCCATCCTATCGCTGATGGTCACGTTCGGCATCCAGGGTGTGATGCTGATCATCGCGTGGCTGATCGGCGAGAGCTTCGCGGCCGGTACTAGCCGCGCCGGTGAGCGCTTCCAGGTCGAAAAGTATGTGGCCATTCCTGCTGGCATCTTGTGCTTCATCGGAATTGCGAACGCGCTCGGTCTGGTCGAGGCTTTGAACAGCTCCCAGACGTTGAATGCGGCTTTCTCCACGTTTGCCAACTGGGCTCTACTACTGGGAGTCGGCCTGTTGGTGTTCTCGGCAATGTTCCTGAACCAGCAGAGCACGATCCTGCAGCCGTACCTGCATTCGGTTCAGGTCATGGCTCGTAACGTTGTTCTCTGGGTGATGTTTTTCGGCTGTATGGCGACCAGCGTCTTCTTTTCATTCGACAGCCTGTTCTCGGCGATTTTTCCCCAGGAAGAGCGGCAACGCGCAGGCGAAATTCGAGCAACCCGCCAGATCGCCGAGGTCGTCAACGATATCGGGGTGTTGGCGACACGGCGCCAAGCGGAAGAAGCCGATCAGTTGTTTCGCCACCCGGGGTGGGCCGCCTATGAGCGGTCTCTTGAAGTGCTCTCACAAGCAAGCCAGGGCGCGGAGCAAGCGATCGAGCGCTATTTCGTCGAACGGATGGAAGCCCATCGGACGGCGATGGCGACGCAGCAGGAACGCATAGCAACCGCCAAGGGCGGGCAAGCCGGATTGGTGTCGAATAAAGGCGTACTAACCGACGAACTATCGCGTCTCAAGGTAGAGCGACCGGGCCTCGCTGCGGATCTCGCTGAAAAGAAAACCGAGCTTGAGGCTCGCAATCGCAATATCGACGCGAAGCGGGTCGAAGCCATGGCCGAGGAGCGAGGTGCCGAGGGCACGTTGAAGGTCGGTAAGGGCCCTATGTATCGCGAGCGCATTGCAGAGCTGGCGCAACTGCAGGACGCGGTCAAAATTCAGGAGCAGCGCGTCCGTGATGCCACCAAGCGTATGGCAGACGTGGATGCCCGTATCGCACAAGTGGGCCGCGCGCTGGCTGCTATTGATGCTGACCTGGCGAAGCTGCAAGGCGAAGCGGAAACGGCAGCGCAGCGCATTGCCGTTGCAGAGCAGGTCAAAGCAGGCGACGAGAACGGGGTTCCCAAGGTCGATCCGGCTCGTGTCAGGGCTGGCTTCGAACGAGCGTTGGCTGACTTTCGCCAGAAGCCGACGGCTGATCGGCTTGGCATGCTGACAGCCCAATGTTCGCAACTTCTCGGTGCCATGCTCTCCACGCCGGCAACAAAGGATCGGGTCCGCACGATCGATTGCGATCCCAAGCAGGCAAACGAAGCGGCAGCGCGAGTCTTCGCACTGAACACTGGTCTTGTTACGTTTACCCGACATTGCGTCGGTGGCGACAAACTCCCCGACAGCAGCGGCACGGATGCTCTGCTGACGTTCGGGCGCAAGTGCCTGCAAGATTCCGGGTTGCCGAGCAAGGACTCGGCCGACATGGCCGCCAAGATCTCGTCGATGGATCTCAATCGTGACGACAAGGCACATCGGTTTGTCGTCACCTGGAACGCCTTCAGTGATGGCAACCGGCTCGCCTACCTTGCTCTGGCCATCGCCATTGCCATCGATAGCCTCGTCTTCATGTCCGGTCTCTTTGGTGCGAATGCGGTCCGCTCACCCCTGACGGAGATCGACGACCGCGGTGAGATGACGGCAGATCAGCTCGAATCCATCGTCGATTCGGCGCTACACGATACAGCCCATCCCCGCGCCACGCTTCAGGCGATCATGGCAGCGCTGCATCCCATCAATGGCGATCGCGGCTTCACGTCCGAGCTCATACTCGATGTTCGCGACGACGAGATTACGCGCGAAGTTCGCCAAGTTTTGAATCAGGCGGCAACCATCGGCGCCGTCCGTAACGTCAGCCAGGACCGGACTCGCTATCATCTGCACTATGGCCTCGTTCGCTACCTGGGCTTGGCGCTCAAGAAGGCGCCACGACTGAGCCAGTCGCAGGTCGATCGTAAGGAGCTGGTCCACGTCGTGGGGGTGGCTTTGCTGCCGTACCCTCAGCACAATGCCGAGCAAGTCCTGTCAGAGATGCACCCCGTCTCGGATTCAGAGGGGTTCGCGGCTGAGACTTATCCGTTCAGGATCGCAGAGGAGGACAAGCGGCGGCTCGTTTTAAATGCGCTTGGCGCAGGCGCCACCGTTACAGGTGCAGTCAAGCGCGAGAACGACAATGGTCGCTATTTCGTATCGACAGATTTCTACAAGACGTTGCTATTGATGCGAGCAGGTGCGATCCCGGCATTTCGCGACGACGTTGCAGGCTCGCGTTTCCTGGGACGTGCTCCGGTCGATGGCGGGCCTCTTCTTGCTGCCAGCGGCAAGGTGATCGGCGGACCTATCGACGCCCCGCGCATCGAAGATCGAACCAGAGGTCACCTGCCTCCGGTCGGCGACCCTGGCGGAGTGTCGCCGCAACCCCGCCCACCAGAAACCCCGGCACCACGCCGGTCGATGTCGTCGGCGAGTGTGCCGCTCGTTGCGCCCGCCGCCCGGTCTTCGCCTCCGCCTCCGCCGGCGAGCCAGCAGGGTCCGTCGCCTGCACCCGATCCGTCCGTCCATCCTTCGCGCCCGCCGCCCCGCTCCGCGGTAGTGTACAGTGTCACGTCAGCTCTGGACGAAGCCGGCCCCATGGCCGATCCGAGCCTCAGCGAAGCGATCCGTTCGGAAGTCATCCAGTTGGGCGGACTGCACAATTGGAGCGAGCGTGAGATCAGGATTTGCCGTGCGATCGGCGCAGAGTCGGAGCCCGAGAAAGCTCTCCGTCGCTTGACCGCGCGGGCGCCGCGTCTGGCGCAACTGGTGCGCGACACCATCGATGAAAACCGCGCCAGCCTTCGTCACGCCTACGAGAGCCTACTGGCCCATCATGGTCAGGATTCGATGTACACGCAGGTTCTGGAGACCGTGGTCGTCGAGATGGGCGACCTCATGCCCCTGCTGATGTTGACGCCAGGTGGCCCATACCAGCAATTGCTCGAGCATACGTTGATCGGTCATTTGGAGCGGCAGGCAGGAGAGGGCGTGCTCAACGAGGCTGATCAGCTCTTGCTCGCGCGCGCTCGCGCGCAAGTCGAGGCTCTGCGCCGGCTCGCCGACAATTTGCCCGATCGGTTCAGCCGCATCGTCCGTATCATCGACCAATACGACGAGCGCGAAACCCGCCGTCAGGGTGGTGCGGATGGAGGTGGGAGCGACGTCGACAACCGCCCTCTAACCTGATCGGCCATGCGGCGACACGTTTTGGGGTGATCGCGGCCCGCACCGGAATTTTGTGCGGGCCACTGTCGTTGAAGATCGTGGCGGAACCGGGCCCGCGATTAGCGGCCTTTCCAATTCGGCTTGCGCTTTTCCGCGAACGCTTTCGGGCCTTCGACGGTGTCCTCGCTCTGCGTCATTGCGACGAAAGCCGGGTATGTCATGTTGCGCATCGAGATCTCGGTCGATGGCACATCGAGCGATCGCATGACCACTTGCTTCGTTGCGCGAATCGACATCGGTGAGCACTCGAGCATCAGACCGGCCCAGCGGCGGGCCTCTTCCATCAACTTCTCATGCGACACCATCGCGGTTACGAAGCCGAGTTCCATGCCTTCGGCGGCCGACACATGACGTGCCGTCAGCATCATGCCCATGGCCTTTTTCAATGGAATCTGTCGCGCGAGGCGTTGCATTCCGCCAGCGCCGGCCGCCAGTCCGACCCGCGGCTCTGGTAGCGCGAAACGGGCCTTCTCCGAGGCGATGATGATGTCGCACGCGAGAGCTATCTCGAATCCACCTCCCATGGCGACGCCGTTCACGGCCGCAATCACTGGCTTGTCGAGATCGAATCGATTGCACAGACCCGCAAAACCCTTCGTGGTGGCGGGTGGTCGCGTTCCATGCTTTGCGCGGTATTCGGCATGATACTTCAGATCGTTGCCGGCGGAGAAAGCGCGGTCACCGGCGCCGGTGACGATCGCGACCCACAGATCCGGACTCTCCTGGAATGCATCCCACAGCTCGCTCAACTCTTCATGCGCGAGATGATGCAACGCATTCATTACCTCGGGCCGATTGAGCGTCAGGATCATCAGGCGGCCATCGATCTCGACTTTGTAGAACTTGCCGTCCTTGAACGCGGGCATGGTGTTTCCTCCGGATCGCGCTTTGGTTATCGAGGACTAAGACTAAGCGCTCGTCTCGCCAGAACGCTACGGCTTTTCCGCCTTCGGCTCCTGACTCTGCGGAACCTCATAGTTCAAAACGCAAGTCCTATGTCTGCATGCATGGACAAGAGCGGCTTCAGACCTTGTTAACCGAACCCTCTTACTTTCGACGGAATCCGTTGCGTCCCAAGTGAGGAGTATTTTTGATGACGCTGCAATCGAGCTTGCGCGCCTTTGCTCGCACTTTTGTCGGGCTGGCGCTGGTCGCTGGCTCGCTTCCGCTCATGGCGAACGATGCTGAGGCCGGCCGTAAGATCTCGGCTGCCGACGCCGCACCAGTCGTCCGAACGATCAACCGCAATAAAGAAGAAAAGACAACCGAGGAGCCGGCAGCTCAGGCTGAGGACGCTACAGCATCCTCGGACAATGAAGCGGCTACCCCTGTCGCTCGCGCGCAAGCTGTGATCAAGTCAAAGGCTGCAAAAGTAATTCCCAAAGACATCGAAGTGCCGGGCTGCTCTCCGGGGATGATCTGCACGGTGTGCCTGGCAGGCTGCAATGGGGCGGTAAATGTGATTGTTCACGCCGTGCCAAAGCAGAAATAAAGCAGACGCCGGCAATTGTGCATGACTATTGCCGGCGTCTACAACACTGCTATTGCGCTGCCGACATCCGCGTCGGCAACACGCGCTGGACGTTGATCGCCGCGCGGTCGATCAACTCGCCCACTTGCGGCGCAATCGTCGTCTTCCAGAAGTCGGACTCGTAGATGTCCTTATAGATGCGCACGCGATCGGCTTCGCTCTCGAAACGGCGGATCCAAACATAGACGCTCTCGTCGGTCTCGCCGCGAAAACTCGCAGTTATGACGGCACCTTTCGAGACCTGGAAGGGAATGATCTCGCCCTCCATCAGCTTGAGCCAGGCTTCCATCTTGCCCGGTCGGATCTTGTACTGGCGCAACTCGTAGAACGCAGCCATCGTCGAACTCCTTGAGGGACTGTTGAGCTACTCCGCGGCCTCGGCCCCCTGATAGCCGAGAGCGATATTGAGCTTGATGATGAGATCTGTCGCTGCGGCCGCGATGTTGGTGCCGGGGCCGAAAACGGCCTTTGCACCAGCCTCGAACAGGGCCGGGTAATCGGCGGGCGGGATCACGCCGCCGACAACGATCATGATATCGCCGCGACCTTCCTTCTCAAGTGCGGCCCTCAGTTCGGGAACGAGTGTCAGGTGTCCGGCTGCCAGCGATGACACGCCGACGATGTGCGCATCGTTTTCGACTGCCTGTCTCGCGACCTCCTCCGGCGTCGAAAACAGTGGCCCGATGTCCACGTCGAACCCGAGGTCTGCGAAGGCCGTGGCGATCACCTTCTGGCCGCGGTCGTGACCGTCCTGGCCGATTTTGGCGAGAAGGATGCGGGGGCGACGTCCATCGTTGGCCTCAAAGGATTCGACCAGCCTCAGGACGCCTGCGATCTCGCCACTCATTGATCCAGCCTCAGCTCTGTAGACACCCGACACCGTACGGATCTCGGCACGGTGGCGCCCAAACACGGCCTCCATGGCATCCGAGATCTCACCCACGGTGGCTTTCGCTCGCGCCGCCTTGACTGACAAGTCCAGCAGGTTGTCCCCGGCTCGAGCGCCGTTCGTCAATGCCGTCAGTGCGTTGCGGACAGCTGCTTCATCACGCTCGCCGCGTAGCCGTTTCAGCTTGGCGAGTTGCTGCTCGCGGACACTCTGATTGTCGACCTTGAGGAATTCGATCTCGCCCTGGTTTTCGATGCGGTACTTGTTCACTCCGACGATGGTCTGCCGGCCACTGTCGATGCGCGCCTGCGTACGTGCAGCCGCCTCCTCGATGCGCATCTTGGGAATGCCAGCGGCGATAGCCTTCGCCATGCCGCCAAGGCGCTCTACCTCGGTAATGTGATCCAGTGCCTTTTGTGCGAGTTCGTACGTTAGACGCTCTACATAGTGGCTGCCGCCCCAGGGGTCGGCAACTCGCGTCGTGCCACTCTCCTGCTGCAAGACGAGCTGCGTGTTTCGCGCGATCCTGGCCGAGAAGTCCGTCGGCAGTGCGATTGCCTCGTCGAGGGCATTCGTGTGCAGAGACTGTGTGTGTCCCTGGGTTGCGGCCATGGCTTCGAGGCAGGTGCGGGTGACGTTATTGAACACGTCTTGCGCCGTGAGTGACCAGCCGGACGTCTGGCAATGCGTGCGCAGCGATAGTGACCGCTCGTCCTTCGGCTTGAACTCCTGCTTAACCAGCTTTGCCCAGAGCAGGCGAGCGGCCCGCATCTTGGCGATCTCCATGAACGTATTCATGCCGATGGCCCAGAAGAACGACAGCCGCGGCGCGAACTTGTCTACGTCGAGACCTGCCTGAGTACCGGCGCGAATGTACTCGATGCCGTCGGCGAGCGTGTATGCGAGTTCCAGATCGGCCGTCGCCCCCGCTTCCTGCATATGATAGCCGGAGATCGAGATCGAATTGAATTTCGGCATGTTCGCCGAGGTGTAGGCGAAGATATCCGAGATGATCCTCATCGAAGGATCGGGTGGATAGATGTACGTGTTGCGAACCATGAACTCCTTCAGAATGTCGTTCTGAATGGTTCCCGAGAGCTTAGCTGCCGGAACGCCCTGCTCCTCGCCTGCTACAATGAAAAGCGCGAGCACCGGCAGCACAGCGCCGTTCATGGTCATCGAGACTGACATCTGCGAAAGGTCGATGCCATCGAACAGCGTCCGCATGTCGTAGATGGAATCGATGGCAACTCCGGCCATGCCGACATCGCCCCGCACCCGCGGATGATCGGAATCGTAGCCGCGATGTGTCGCCAAGTCGAAAGCGACCGACAAACCCTTTTGCCCCGCCGCGATATTGCGGCGGTAGAAGGCGTTGGAATCCTCTGCCGTCGAGAACCCCGCGTACTGTCGGATCGTCCAGGGTTGCGTGACGTACATGGTCGGATACGGCCCGCGCACGAATGGTGCGATGCCAGGGTAGCCGTCAAGGAAGTCGAGCCCTCTGGTATCGGCGCCCGTGTAGTAGGGCTTGATCGCGATGCCTTCGGGCGTTGTGAAGCCAGTTTGCTGGACCGGAGCAGCAGACCCCGCCTGCATGGCCGCCGTCTCGAGGGCGATTTTCGTGAAGTCGGGGATTTGTGTCATTTGCGGCGTCCGCTGGGATCCAGGCAATTCATGTGTGCAAGATTTTCGCATCAATTGCCCCAACGGACAACCAAGCTCAGCTCAGCGCCCCAGGGAATGCATACAAGAACTGCCGGCAGCGCCCTTGGCCCACCAGCATCCGAAGCCGGCATCAAGCCCAGATCGTCTGCGTCTGCACGGTCGCGGCGTCGGCCCCCGAGACTGCAACGTAGTGGGTCCCGCCGGCGACGCTGGTTGCGATCCAGGCATAGCCCGCAGAATCGAAAAAGGTCGTCGCTTTCTGGTACGCAGCCGGCAATACCATCCAGTCTGCGACTCCCGATGCCGCAGCCTCGAAACCGTCGACGAAGTCTAGCTCGCCGGCGACGGGGCCATCGTGCATGACATAGAGGAAGTCGGTGCCCGCGCCGCCGATGAAATAGTCGTTTCCAGTGCCGCCAAAGAGCGCGTCGACGCCGTCTCCGCCGTACAACGCATCGCCATCGGCGCCGCCGACCAGAACATCATCGCCAGTCCCGCCGAACATGGTGTCGATGCCGGCTTCTCCGTAGAGATAGTCGGGCCCGGCCTGGCCCCAGGCGTAGTCGTCGCTCTCTCCGCCGGCCACGAAATCGGCTCCGTCACCGCCTTGCAGAGCGTCGCTACCGGCCTCGCCAAAGATGAGATCGTCGCCACCTTCCCCGAAGGCCGTGTCGTTGCCGCTGCCCAGAAGCGCTATATCGTTCCCGTCGCCAGCCCACACGGAGTCGTGCCCATCTTCGCCGAACACGAGATCGGCGCCGGTCCCAGCGAGCAAGGCGTCGTTCCCTGCTCCGCCGTTCAAATAATCATCACCCCCGTACGCGAGGAACGTATCATTTCCCAGATGGCCTATCAGCACATCTGCGAAGTCTCCGGTGTTAGCGGCAAAGACATCATCACGCTCGAAGCCGATATAGGTGTCGAAGCCTCCACTGACCGGCGGCGTCGTGGAATCTCCTACGAATACTACGGCGCCGGGCATCAGGGACTGGGTCAGCGCTTCAACCCCGGCCGCCGTTGTCGCGCTCGTCCAAACGCTCCAGAACGCCGCGCCACCGATATTAAGTCCGTCGAACGCGATTGCGCCGCCCGAGAAGCTGTAGCTCGTGAGGGAAACGAGGGAGGAACTGGTCAGGCTGCGATCGATGATTTCGACACGCGTGACGGTCCCTCCTGTCAGGGCTCCGTCCTGTCCATATGTGAGCCCTGTGCCGAAGACCTTGAGACGATCCGTGGCACTGGAGGCGAATCTGAAACCGCCGAACGTCGACGTGAACTCGTAGAGAGCTACGCTCGAGTTGCTTTCCGCTGGCTTAAATGCGGCAAGAGGCAAGAATTGCAGGTTGGGGGATCGTACCTCTGTGACCTGAACTACTGTTGTCATTGACAAATCACTCCCTCAATCAGCGTCCATATGGAAATTGTTGGTGGGCCCAATAGTGGGCTCGGCAGACGTATCGCAAAAGACGACAGCGAATTCGGGGGCGGCTTTGTGTTCTCAACCACCAATATCATTCTACTGCCGCTTGCCGCAATCCGGAGCCGATTGGTTGTAGCCCCCCGTAATGTCGGCGGAGCCCGCGACGGCCCTCCTCCTGCGACTGCACACTACATATGCACAGTACACTTAACTGGTGTGTGCCTCTGACCGTCGCCTGTCTCTGGCCCCAGCGCCGGAATCATGGTGGGTCGATCGGCGATCTCTATTTGAGGTCACGAGTAAAATATATCTATAGATCATATGGTTGGTTGATGTTGTGTAGGTGGATCTGGGCCTGTTGCAAGCGCTATGGAAGACACTTGGCCTTCTGGCGGACTCCCTTAAGGCTCTTCGCAAGTGCAGCATCCTACGATTTGGACACCGACCACGAAAAGTGCGACTATTCGACGAAGACAGTGGCATCGGCGGTCTGCTACAGCCAGTGCCCTTGCATCTGCTCGAGGGAGAAACTTCGCCGACCTTCGGGTACCTTTGATCCGGGAGCTTGTCCGGAACCTCCAGAACGTCTTGGTCGCTTTCGGCAACCAAGGCCTTGATACGGCAGCAGCAGCGCGGTCCAATGCAAAACGAACCCTTCGCACTTAGCGTACCGGCCAAGATTCAACACAATCTCGGTCACGTCGAGCTCCTAGAGCTTGCAATTCGAAGGGGCGAGGGGCAGCTGGCCTCCAGCGGCGCGTTCGTCGTCAACACGGGCGTGCATACTGGCCGCTCCGTGCAGGACAAGTTCACTGTCCGAGACGTGATTACAGAGCCGAATATCTGGTGGGACAACAACAAGCCGATCACCTCGGCCAACTTCGAGACCATCTACAAGGATTTCCTCGCCCACGCCGCCAAGCTCGAGCTGTTCGTCGAAGATCTTCACGCCGGCGCTGATGCGGCGCACCGCCTGAACGCACGCATTTTCACTGAGTATGCTTGGCATGCGGCCTTCATTCGCCATCTGTTGCGCCGTCCTGAGGCCTCAGAGTTGGTCGGCTTCGTGCCGCAGTTCACCGTCGTCAACCTGCCAAGTTTCCGCGCCGATCCCGCGCGTCACGGCTGCCGATCCGAGACGGTGATCGCTTGTGACTTCTCCCGACGTCTTGTTCTGATCGGTGGTACGTCCTACGCGGGCGAAACGAAGAAGTCCGTGTTCACCTATTTGAATTACGTGATGCCGGAGATGGGCGTCATGCCGATGCATTGCTCGGCAAACGTCAGTCATGACGGCGAGTCCGCGATCTTCTTCGGGTTGTCCGGTACCGGCAAGACCACTCTTTCTGCCGATCCCAAGCGAATTTTGCTGGGTGACGACGAGCATGGATGGTCGAAAGACGGCATCTTCAATTTCGAAGGTGGTTGCTATGCCAAGACAATCCGACTTTCCAAAGAGGCCGAGCCCGAGATCTTCGCTGCTTCGAGCCGCTTCGGGACGGTGCTCGAGAACGTCGTCGTCAATGGCTCCGACCGCGATGTCGATTTCGACGACGGCAAATTGACGGAGAACACCCGCTCGGCCTACCCGCTCGACTTCATCGCCAACGCCAGCCCGACCGGAAAGGCTGGGCATCCCAAGAACGTGGTGATGTTGTGCGCGGACGCGTTCGGCGTTCTCCCGCCGATTGCGCGATTGACGCCCAGTCAAGCCATGTACCACTTCCTTTCCGGTTATACGGCAAAGGTCGCGGGAACCGAGAAGGGCCTCGGGGCCGAGCCCCAGGCGACTTTCTCGACATGTTTCGGCGCTCCCTTCATGCCGCGGCATCCGAGCGTTTACGGCAACATGCTCAGAAAACTCATCGCTGAGCATCGGGTGGACTGCTGGCTGGTCAATACCGGCTGGACGGGCGGGAAATTCGGTGTCGGGCATCGCATGCCGATCAAAGCAACGCGGGCGTTGTTGGATGCCGCGCTCTCGGGCAAGCTCAAGGGTCAGCCGATGCGGAAGGACCCGATGTTCGGTTTCGAAGTTCCGATGTCGCTCGAGGGCGTGGATCCGCAGATCCTCAATCCACGGGAAACCTGGGCCGATAAGGCCGCTTACGATGCGACGGCCCGATCTCTGGTCGATATGTTCAATACGAATTTCGCCAAGTTCGAGGCCCACGTCGATGCCGACGTCAAGGCAGCTGCCCCTGCGCTGAAGCTGGCCGCCGAATAGGCGGCACGAAACGATGACATTTCACAAGGGCGGTTCGCTATGCGGACCGCCCTTTGTCTTGCGACTGCGGCGCTGAACAAGCTGGCAGGACACTGCTTGTCCAGGCACTGGAGTCGTCGAAAGTCTGTATCCGCGAGGTAGCCTAATGCTCCGAGCATCGATGCCCGATCCCGTGACTGCAGAGCGGATGGCTTCGTGGCCGCTTGCCATAACGATTGCAGTTTACCTCGTCGCGTTTGCCGCCATGACCTCGCCCTGGCTGCTAGGGCGGGTTTCGATACCCTGGGATTCGAAGGCTCATTTCCTGCCTCAGATCCAGTTTCTGGCGCAAAGTATTTGGGCTGGCGAGTTGCCGTGGTGGAACCCTTACGTCTTCGCCGGTCAGCCTCAGATCGCCGATCCGCAGTCGATGATCTTTTCACCTCCCTATATGGTGCTCGCGCTGCTCAATCCTTCGCCCGGACCCTGGGCGCAGGATGCGACCTTGATCGCGACGATGGCGTTCGGCGGTATCGGTCTGATCGTCTGGTTTCGTGACATGCGTTGGCATTGGGCCGGCGCGATGATCGCCGCGCTTGTTTTCACGTTTGGCGCAGCCATGGCGTGGCGAATCCAGCATACGGGCCAAGTTCTGAGCCTCGCCTATCTCCCTTGGGCGCTGTTGATGGTGGATCGTGCAGTGGGCCGGGGCTCCATTGCATCCGGCGCCGCAGCAGGTGTCTTTGCCGCCTTTATCGTCCTTGGCCGAGATCAGGTGGCGCTTCTCGCCGTTTATCTGCTTGTGGCGCGTGTCATCTGGCTCTGGCTCGATCACGACCGGCCGCTCTCCAGACTCAAGCAGAGTTTTCTGCCGCTCGCAGCGGGGGCACTGTTGGGATTGGCACTCGTATCGATTCCCGTTCTCATGACCGTGCTGCTGGCGGCCGATTCGAACCGACCCACTATCGACTTTGCCGGTGCCGGCGCAGGGTCAATGCATCCTGCCAATCTTGTGACGCTCGTGGTTCCGCAAGTCTTTGGTGCCGCTGGGGATATGGCGGACTACTGGGGACCGCCCAGTTTTGCCTGGGTGGGAACCGGGCTTTTCACAGCGCAGAATGTCGGCCAGAGCTACATCGGTGCGATCCCGTTCGTACTCCTCGTGGCTGCTACAGCCGCTGGTCGGCTCTGGGACCGGGACATTCGCTTCTTCACGATCGCTTTCGCCATCATGCTTCTCTATGGGCTTGGGTGGTACACGCCCGCTTTCCGCCTGATGTACGAGTTGCCGGGTATCAGCCTCTACCGCCGTCCGGCGGATGCCGTCTTTCTGATGGGCGGCACCGGTGCAATTCTCGCTGGCTACGGGGCTCATATCTGGTTCACCGAGCCGTGGAGAATTCCATCGCGCAAGGTACTAGCCGCAGTCCTGGTCGTGGTGCTGATGGCGGTCTTTGCCGCGTTTGCCTTCGCCATCATGGTCGACCGCGTACCACGGCTGGGCCGGCCTATCTCGCTCGCGTTGATCTCATTCGGTGTGGCGGCTGTTGCTCTGGCATGGTCACGCTCGCGTCTCGCTCTCCAACCCTGGCATGCGGCGATCGCCATTGTGGCCGTGACGGCAGTCGACCTCGGCTACAATAATGGGCCGTCGAGTTCGTCTTCGCTGCCGCCGTCGACGTTCGCCATGTTCGAGCCAGACGGCCGGAATGCGGTCGTTCGCGCCTTGAAATCCAGGGTCGTCAACAATGAGACGCGGCGCGATCGTGTTGAGCTTGCCGGCCTCGGCTTCCATTGGCCGAACGCGAGCATGACGCAACGCCTGGAGAATACTCTTGGCTATAACCCGGTAAGGCTCAGCCTGTACTCGCGAGCAACCGGTGCCGACGATCATGTCGGGTTGCCCGACCAGCGAAAGTTCTCACCGCTGTTTCCGGCCTATGACTCACTTCTCGCGGACATGCTTGGCCTTCGCTGGATCGCAACCGGCGCTCCAGTCGAGACGATGGACAAGCGTTTGCGACCAGGCGGGCTGGCCCCCCTTGTCGAAAAGGTGGATCAAGCCTTCATCTATGAAAACAAGGACGCTCTGCCGCGTATCATGTTCGTCACCAGTGCACGGGCTGCTGATTTTGATGCGATCGTGAACTCGGGGAGATGGCCGAACTTCGATCCTCGCGCCACGGTTCTTCTTGAGAAGTTGCTGCCTGGTACCGCTATCGAGCGGGCCCCCGGTTCGGCGAAACTTGTAAGCTATGGTCAAACGCGGATCGCGATCGATGTCGTGAGCCCTGACGGCGGATGGGTCGTTCTCAACGACGTCTGGCATCCGTGGTGGAGGGCGAAAATCGGCTCAAAATCCGCAGATCTCGAACGAGCCAACGTCCTGTTCCGAGCCGTGGCCGTGCCAGCAGGACGGCATACCGTCGTGATGGAGTTTCGCCCTTTGGAGAGTGTTTGGGGCGAGCTTGAGCGCCGACTGGGCAGCGGAACGATCACAGCTCAAGAAAAACGGGCCGGTCAATGACCGGCCCGCTTGGCACACTGGCAATGCAGTCAACTTACAACAAGTTACAACAAGTGCGCCATGCGCTCCTTTTTGGTCGCCAGATAGCGCTTATTGTAGGGCGATGCATTGACGATCAGCGAGCGTTGCTCGACGACCGTAATCCCCTCTGCACGCAGCGCATTCACCTTCGCCGGATTATTGGTCAGCAAGGCGATACGGCTGTAGCCGAGGTCGAAGAGAATGTGAGCCGCAAGATCGTAATCGCGCGCCTCGATGGGCGCACCGATTGCGACATTGGCGTCGACGGTGTCGTACCCCTGGTCCTGCAGAGCATACGTGCGGATCTTGTTGACCAGCCCAATGCCACGACCCTCGTGATAGGGCAGATAGACCATCACGCCGAGCGGACTCGTCGTAATGACCTCCATCGAAGCCTGCAGCTGCGGATAGCAGTCGCAGCGCAACGAATGAAAGATGTCGCCCGTCACGCAACCACTATGGACGCGGACCACGGGTAGCTCGCCTTGAGACGGATTGTCTCGATGAATGAGCACCATGGCTTGGCAGTGTGGATCGACGCCCTGATAGGCGCGAGCCTCGAGATGAAGCTCGCGGCCCTGAAACTCGATGGGCATGACCGTTTGAACGGCCCAGTCGATATCGAGCTCGACGGATTTGACGGCACTCGACTTCATGCGCGCCTCCCGGAGCTGATCCGCGTGCATATGGAACCCCTTGCATGGTCTGGTGAACACATGACCATCAAAACCCTCATGTTGATCTCCGGTTCCTTGGCGGACCGGTTTTCTAGCAGCGCTCTCGCACCTCGTAGGAAACTTGCCATCCCCATTTCGCTCATGTCGGCAAGTTCCTTTCTCGACGCTTGATAAACGCCAATGATGCTGAACCGAGGATGAATAGTCGTCAGGTCGAGCTTGGACTTGACTCTTTCCATGCGCATTCTGGCGGTCGGCTTTTAGGCCGTCATCCTTCATCCCGGTCGCGGCGAAACACCCCGTAACGCATTGACAGGTAGGCGAAGATTGTGGCGAGACAAGAGGCGACGACGAGCGCAGCCAAACGCGGCATATCCGACCACCCGACAATGAGGGCGGCGAACACTACATAGTTGATCAATGCCGTGATGGAGGCTGCAGCAACGTAGCGCGCCAACTCAGCGAGATTTGGCTTCGTGGTTAACGCGAACGTCAAGGTTCGGTGGCACATCCAGGCCGCGAGCATGGCGCAGGTCACTCCGGCAAGACGAGCCACGAGAATCGGAAGGCTGAGCAAGCGTATGCCGATTTCCATGACGCTCGCGTCCACGGAGAATGCTACGGCGCCCGAGACCAGGAAACCGCCCCAGTGGCGTGCCACTGGTAGTCCCGAGGCGGCGTCGCGGTCGTGTGCCGGCCGGTCTTCAGCCATTTCGGTATCTCGCTCCCGGTCCCAAGCGCGTGCCATTTACGGACTGGGTGTCTTAGAGGTGTCACTCGGCTTCGTTCCGTCGACCTCCGAGAAGCCGATCTGCTCGGCGACAATGTAGAGTGGGCGGCCTTTGACTTCCTCGTAGACGCGACCGAGGTACTCTCCGATCACTCCAAGGGAGATCAGTTGGATACCACCGAGAAGCAGCACTGAGATCAGCAGCGATGGAAAGCCAGGTACGTCGACACCCCAGATGAGCGTCTTCACGAGGAATACGCTCGCGTAAAGCAGCGCGGCTAGCGACACCAGTATTCCGACATAGGACCAGACCTTGAGTGGAACCGTGGTGAACGACGCGATGCCGTCGATAGCGAACTTCAATAGTCGTCGGAACCGCCATCGGGATGCGCCGTGCGTGCGGGTGGCGACCTCGTAAGGGATGCCGATTGATCTAAAGCCGACCCAGGCAAAAAGGCCCTTGTTGAAGCGTGCCCGCTCACCAAGGCCGTTAAAAACATCGACGACGCGCCGGTCCAGAAGCCGGAAGTCGCCAGCTCCATCCGGCAGCTCAGTGCCGCTCAGGAAGTGGAACAGACGATAGAAAGAGCGAGCCGACCACTTTTCGAAGGCGGTATTGTCGCTCCGATCCGTCCGCTGGGCGTAGACAACGTCGTAACCCTGGTCCCATAGCTCGATAAATCGCGCAATCGTCTCCGGCGGATGTTGAAGATCGCCGTCCATGATGACGACGCCGGCGCCGGTAGCATGCTCGAGGCCCGCGGCAACGGCAATCTCCTTACCGAAATTCCGACTCAGTGAAACGGCACGAAAGCGGGTATCTTGGGCGTTCAGCTTTCGGAGCGCTGCAAGGGTGCCGTCGGTCGATCCATCGTCGACAACGATGACCTCGAACGGGTTCCCTAATGGCTCGAGCGACTTGATCAACCGGGATGCCAGCGCAGCTACCGAGCGCTCCTCATTGAGCACCGGCACTACGATCGACACCTTCCTAAGCCGCGGCGTAGCCTGCGCGGGGGGAGGGGTGATAAAGTCGTCGGGCGCGAGTGGGCGCATCATTTGTGGTGCACTCGGGATGTTCATAGTTGCGTTCCATAACCGAACGCTAGGGAAGTGCCAGCAGATTTCCCCGGCGGAATGAACGCTCGGGGTACGGAAGCCAGCAACAGCGGTCAGTGTCGTGGCAGACACTCCCATTGCAGGAGGCTATCACGCATCACGGCCATCACCGACCGGCCGTCCCGCACTTTGGCCACTGCGGGATAAAAATGTGTTCCACCAGTCACTTGTGCCCACTCTACGGGGCGCATCGCGTCCCGGAACTGGCGATCTAGATTTGGCATGAAACTGCATACGTAGTCCAGATCGTGTTCGCCCGAGATCATGAGCAGTGGTGGCAGGTCGCCCGGGTGCGAAAGAAATGCTGTGCCGTCGATCGGTACCAATGGCCCCGATAAGGATATCACACCTCTGACGCCGATCCGCTTGCCGTAAGCCACGTACATGGCGCAGCGGCCGCCGGCGGAGAAGCCGCCCAGAACGATGCGTTGCGGATCCACGTGAAAGTCGTGCGCGCGATCCTTGATAAAACGGACTGCGTTCGCGACGTCATCGAATGCCGCCTCCATAATCCCAGCCATGACCTTCGGCGCGATCGGCGGAAGGCCTAGTTCGGCCCTGACCGGATTAACGCGGGACATCGGTATGTGCTCGGGCTGCGTCAGGAGAGGAGTGCCCGGCTCTGGGTCGGTTTGAGCGAGGCGGTACTCCACGGAGAATGCCGCCATGCCAAGCTCGGCGAAGCGTTGACAATAGTTAGCAACGGCTGTGCTCGTGCCGGTACCGTCGCTAAACGCGTCGTTTTCCTTAGAGCCGCGATGAAAGGCGCCACCGAAGGCCATGATCAGAGCTGGTAGCGACCGCCCGTCCGTCTTATCCGGCAGATAGGCATCCAGGCGAAGCGCCACCTCTCGCATGGGGCGTTGCGGCTCGTGGTAGCCAACGCGGGCTCGCGCGAAAATGATGTCCCGCTCAATGTTTACCGTCATTTGATTACCTTAGGCCGGCTAGTGCCGGAAGTGGCGCATGCCTGTGAGGACCATGGCAAGTCCTTTTTCATCGGCGGCCTTGATCACCTCGTCGTCGCGCATCGAGCCGCCGGGTTGAATGACGGCGGTTGCTCCAGCGCCAGCCGCGGACAAAAGCCCATCCGCAAACGGGAAAAACGCATCGGAGGCCACCACGGAACCTTTCACCTCGAGGCCCGCCATCTCGGCCTTGATGACCGCGATCCGCGAGGCATTGACCCGGCTCATCTGGCCGGCGCCGACGCCGACTGTCGCCTGATCGCGCGCATAGACGATGGCATTCGACTTCACGAACTTGGCAACCTTCCAAGCGAACCGGAGGTCTGCCATCTCGGCCTCGGTGGGCTGGCGCTTCGTGACGACGCGGAGTTCGGCTTCAAGCGCAATGTCTGCGTCCTGAACCAGGAGCCCTCCTGTCACCTTCTTCCAATCTTGACGTGGAAGTTCGACCTGGCCCCACTCACTGACGATGAGCAGACGCACGTTCTTCTTGGCGGCCACGGCGGCTTCCGCTGCGGGGGTAACGCCGGGTGCCACGATCACCTCGACGAACTGTCGATCGAGGATGGATTTTGCCGTGATTTCGTCGAGCGGACGGTTGAGGGCGATGATCCCACCGAACGCCGACTCGGGGTCCGTCCTAAACGCGCGATCATAGGCGTCCGCCAGAGTGCCAGCCTCCGCCACGCCGCACGGGTTTGCGTGCTTGACGATGACGCAGGCTGGACGATCGGCAAACGCCTTCACACATTCGAGCGCGGCATCGGTGTCGGCAATGTTGTTGTAGGACAGCTCCTTGCCTTGCACTTGGTGAGCTGTGGCGATCGAGCCTGCCGGTGCGTGGCGCTCGACGTAGAAGGCCGCTTTCTGGTGGGGGTTCTCACCGTAGCGCATCGACTGTGTCTTTGCGAGTTGCACAGTCAGGGTCGGCGGGAATGCTACTGCTGACAGGTCGCCATTCGCCTTGCCGATCTCGCCACCGAGCCAGTTCGAAATGGCACCGTCGTAAGCAGCGGTCAGGACATAGGCTTTGCGGGCGAGCTCGCGGCGAAGCTCAGCGGTTGTCCCGCCTTCATTGGCTGCCATGGCTTCCAAAACTCGTGCGTAGTCGGCCGGGTCGACTACGACCGTGACTGCAACATGGTTCTTGGCGGCTGCCCGAAGCATCGCCGGTCCGCCAATGTCGATGTTCTCGATGCAGTCGGCGTAGGGGGCGCCCTTGGCGACGGTCGCCTCGAAGGGATAAAGATTGACGACCAGAAGATCTATGGGGGCAATGCCGTGCTCGGCGGCAGCAGCTTCGTGCTCGATATTGCCGCGGACCTGCAGCAAGCCGCCATGCACTCGGGGGTGCAACGTTTTCAAGCGGCCATCCATCATCTCCGGGAAGCTCGTGTGCTCGGCCACGTCCTTGACGGCAAGTCCAGCCGCTTTGATTGCGGCCGATGTTCCACCGGTCGACAAAATTTCCACACCGCTTTCGGCAAGCGCCCTCGCCAGATCGATCACTCCGGACTTGTCAGAAACTGAAATAAGGGCGCGACGGATGCGCGGATTGGCGGCGGTCATCGGATCGGGCTTTCGTTTTTGCTCGGATTGGGAAGGCGTTAGCACAGTCAGTCGCGGTGCGGAACCCGCTGGTGAGCGTCGTCAGTCGCGCTGGTGCAGAACCCGCTACTTGCGCTCCAGCCGCCAAGCGATCGTCGTCTCGCCCGGCGTAGATGTGCGCGCGACGATCTGATGGGAGGGCGTCGGCCCTTGGCTCTGGGCATAGTCCTTCGCTGTCTCCACCGAACAACGGGCACTCGAGACAGTCAGCAACCAGCTCCGCCCGCTGGAGGGGAAGATGGTGATCCCGCCGGACGCCTCGACACGCCATCTGGCGTCAAACGGAAGGTGGAAGCGAGCCGCGACCGGCAGGTCGCGTGGCAGTCTCAACGTTCCTTGTGGCGGCCCGAGCACATCCGTGCCTTCGATCGCCGACCCGTCGGGGTGCAGTCTCAATCGACGCTCGTGGATCAGGCCAAACCGCCCCAAGTATCCGTCGTGCCTTGCCACGAGGTGGGCGTCTCCTTCGCTCTCGAGAAGGCTGGCTGTCACAGAGTCCGGGCCGGTCAGTGCCAGGCCACCAAGCAGGCGCTCGAGCCGGCTCGAATGGACTAAGCGTGCCGAGGATTGCTCGTCCACGACAAGCGTGGAGTGACTGGCAGTGGCACGCGCATCGGCGATCCAGCGCTTATGGCCCAGCCCGGGCGCGCCCGCATTGACGATGATAGGTACGCCGTCGTGCGACATCTCGAATGACAGCGCGCCAGCGTGTGCGAACCCGGACTGAAGTAGTCCCATCGGCCGGCCGCAGTCGACGATGACAATGGTCTCTCCGCGTTGCAGTCGTGCATAACCGGATGGCCCTGGTGCCTGGGTAACCGGTTGGCTCGGCACTGCCTCGACGGCCAAGACGGTTGCAACGGCTTCGACTCGTGGCGCGCCGACGCCATTGAAGCGAGCCAACGTTCCTGGAGCGATCGTCATCGCTCTCAGATGACTCAACATCCTGTCCACCGTCGTGGTCAGCTCCATGGGAGCGGCCAACCCTCGAGCCGCATAGCATTGCCGGATGGGAAGGATATCCAGCAACGCCTCGAGCACTATTTCCGGATTGCGAGTCACGTGCCCGCCGTCAGGCAGGATCTGCTGGCGTAGTTCCGTCATCAACCGGGCCTCAGCCGCGGGAAGATTGCGCTCGTACCCGTCGGTCGCAAGGCAAACCAGGGTCATTGCCATCGTGCATGCGAGACGCGGATAACCGTGCGCCGCTCGATGACTAGCCGCGTCCAGAGCTCGCAATTCGCCAGCGATTGCGCGGGTGAACATACGGTAGAATTCGGCATCGGCTTCTTCCAGGAGAAAGCCGGCATTGACCACGAACGATGTAACACGGCGGGCGATCACCTCCGGCTCGGCCGCGATGCCGCGACCGCCAGGCCGTCCCCGGTTTCGGCGGCACCAGTCTTCAACGAGGCGTCGTGCGGTCTCGATCGCCGACGGATCGCCCGATTCCCTCAGGCTACCCAGCCAGCTGAATCCATTGAGGGCCCGTGACCAGGCTCGATCCGGGGCTCCGCACCCGAAGGGGGAGCTGCCAGCGAGTTCCACGACGACGCCGTCCAAACCCATCTGGCCTTCTGCCAACTCGTCGACGAGGCTTGGATCGACCGGTCTCATATCCGAGGGTATGAACAGCAACTGATCCGCCCGGGCTTTCAGTAGTGTCCACCCGAGTCCCGGGGCCGTTGCCAGTCGGCTCTTCGCGGCCATCACCGACGATCGCGCAGCATGCCGCGCGATGAAGAGCCGCTCGCCCAACGTCGGAGCGCTCATTGTGTGTCCTCCGCCACCGTGGTTGGCCGATGTCCGATGCCAGGCGTCTCATCGGCCTTTAGCCCCGTGAGCGATCATCGCATAGTCAACGCGCACGCGGGACACAAGATGACCGACTGGCGCTGCCGAGGGTTGTGCGCTTTGGTTCGTCATTGGAGTTGACGGCCAGAGATGCGGATGCCTTCCTGCGCGGCACTCACAGGATCAGGCACCGGAGAATGGCAATGGTCGAGCTGCCCAGAACACCGTCGTTCCGCCTCGACGGGAGGCGGGCACTGGTGACCGGGGCGGGTCGTGGTATCGGTCTCGCAGCCGCTGCGGCCTTGGCGGAAGCCGGTGCCCACATCGTCCTTGCCGCGCGAACCCGTTCCGACCTCGAGGAGGTTCACGACGCCATCGCCAGGGCTGGTGGCTCGTCGGAGGTGCTGGTGCTCGATGTTCTGGATGACGCTGCCGTGCGTCGCGAGGTCGCGACCCGACCGCCGTTCCACGTTCTCGTCAATAACGCGGGAATCAATCGTCCTCAGCCGTTCATCGAGTTCAAGACCGAAGATCTGGATCTGCTGCTCGATCTGAATGTCCGTGCGGCGTTCGTCGTTGCCCAAGCTGTCGCCAAGCGGATGGTCGAGACCGAGACCCGCGGCGCCCTGATCCACATCTCGTCGCAGATGGCTTTCACGACCGGCCCAGGCCGGACCGTTTATTGTGCAACGAAAGCTGCCCTCGAGGGGCTCTCGCGTGCGATTGCCGCAGAACTGGCTCCAAAGGGGATACGTTCCGTTACGCTCTGTCCGACTTTCGTCGAGACGCCGCTGGCGGCCCAGATGCTGGCGAAGCCGGAGTTTCGCGCGTTCGTGCTCGAGAAAATCAAACTCGGCCGTATTGGACAGGTCGAAGACCTGATGGGCGCGATCGTCTATCTCGCATCCGATGCTTCAGGGCTCGTGACAGGCACTCACCTTCTCGTCGATGGCGGCTGGACGCTTGGGTGAGGAGTTGCACCCGCCATGGAGGCAGATGGTGGATCACGGGGGAGGCAGACCGCCGGAGTGGCCGCTTGCCTGTGATTGGCTAGATTACTTGGCGATTCCGCGTCGACAAGCGAACTCGGGGCGTTAGTCAAAGCGTTGCCACCGGTCGCGGGAGTCGAAGTGGTGAGAACGCCTTGTCGTCGCCGGAATTGTAGCGTTCTGCAGAGAGGTGCCAACTCGTCCGGAAGGGCAGGCGGCGATCCGGACGGTGGCGTGCGTGGCAGTCACGACTGCTAATGTGCAGCTTCGATCCATCTTGACGCACAGCGAATGGGTACATGACGTATGGCGGCATTCGAGCAACTGGTGCTCGATCTAGGGCACCGAACAGCGCTAGGCGCCGAGGATTTCCTGGTTGGGGGTTCGAATGCGGCGGCGGTAGCCCTGGTTGATCGGTGGCCGGATTGGCCCGCGCCTGCGGCGCTGGTCGTCGGCCCTGCGCGATCCGGGAAGACGCACCTCGCCCACGTCTGGCAACTGCGCTCAGGCGCGGATATCGTCTCGGCTGCCGATCTGTCCGAAGACGTAGTTCCACGCTTCGAGACGACGCAAGCGCTTATCATCGAAGATTTGGATCGCGGGTTATCCTGCGAGCGCACGCTTTTTCACCTGCTCAACCTGACGCGCGAACGCGGAGCTGGTATGTTCATGACGTCGGCGGTCCCACCCGGAGACCTGCCAATTGCCTTGCCAGATCTCCGATCGCGCCTGCGTGCAGCCGTCACGGTGGAGATCCTTGCTCCCGATGACGGTCTCTTGCGCGCGGTTCTCGTCAAGCATTTCGCTGACCGGCAGCTGTCAGTCGATCCACAAGTCGTCGCCTGGCTGCTCGTCAACATGGAGCGAACGATGGCCGACGCGGCGCGCATCGTTGAAGCGATCGACCGGCTGGCGCTGGCGTCCCGCAGGAAGGTGACGCGCACGCTGGCCGCCGACGCGCTGGGCCGGATCAATCAAGGGGCCGTCTAAGCGCCTGGACGTAGATCGGGTGGGGCCGCTGGCACTGTCTTGAAGACGCCGGTATCCCAATCGAGCCAGTGCAGTTCGCCTTCGCCGATCGAGAACCAAGCACCGTGAAGGTTCAACTCGCCCTGTTCGACCCGCTGCTTCACGAAGGGAAACGTCATCAGATTGCCGAGCGAATGCTGAATGGCCATCCTTTCAAGAGACTGTTGCCTAGCCTCTGGGAGGGTATTGGGCATACGCTCGAGCAGCTCGTCGCGAACGCCGGCGATCTGCTCCACCCATGGACCAATGAACTGACCGAGGGGTCTGTGTTCCGCCGCCATCAGAGCCGCGGTGATGCCACCGCACATGCCGTGACCCATCACGACGATGTTCTCAACCTTTAGTTGCGTTACTGCGAATTCGAGCGCAGCAGACGTGCCATGATAGGTGCCTTGCGACTCGCAAGGAGGGACGAGCGCAGCAACGTTGCGCACCACGAACAATTCGCCCGGGGCCGCTGAAAAGATCGTCGCGGGATCAACGCGACTGTCGGCGCACGCGATGATCATCGTCTTCGGCCGCTGATTGGTCGCGACGGCTCTATAGCGATCAGCTTCGGTGATGTATCGACCGTTCCGGAAATTCGAATAGCCCGTGCGGAGTTCGGCAGGAATGTTCATGTGCTTTGCGTCTCGGGACTGTTGGCTTGTAGGTGTGTTGCTGCGGGCTGACGGCCATGATCGGGAAGTTTCTGGGGGATGTCGACGCGAATGACGACTGCAGCCTGCGCATGTCCGTTTACAGAGCTGACGACGGCAAACTCACAGATCTTGGTTATCAGCTCGCGTGTCCCCATCAGAACAGTTTGAGCCGATTTCTGTCGTTCCAGTCCGGTCATTTTTGTCCCCCGCCTTCCAAAGCCACCAGCACCTCTCGAGATGAAGTACCTCTGACTTGCAAGTGGGCGAGCGTTGGCGTTCCATCCAATCGGTAGATGCGGTCCAACTGATCGGAGATTCCGATCGTTTGAGACTGCGGGGGGTGCCCTTTCCTATATGGCCGGGATGCCCATTGTGCTCCAGCAAAGAGGCCCAGGTGCCAAATCTTCGCCAGCTCGAGTACCTCGTTGCACTTGCCGATACGCTCAACTTCAAGCGGGCAGCCGAGCGTACGAACGCAACGCAGCCGACGCTGAGCGAGCAGCTGCGGGTGCTCGAGGAAAGGCTGTGCGTGCAACTCGTGGAGCGCTCGCCTAGGCGCGTGGTGCTGACACCGATCGGACTCCAAGTCGTGGAGATCGCGCGCCGCATGCTGAGAGACGCTGATGAAATCCGCATACTCACGGCGAGCGGCGGCCGCGAGTTGTCCGGCCTGCTCCGCCTTGGATTGCCAGCTACGATTGGCCCCTACCTGCTTCCCTGCGCCCTCCCCCGGCTTCATGCGTCCTATCCCAACCTCAAGCTCTATGTCCGTGAGAGTCTTCCCGACGAGTTGCCGAGGATGCTGGAGGATGCACGCTTGGATCTCGTAATCACTTTGCTACCGGTAGCGGGTGGCGAGTTCTGCAGCGTTCCGTTGTTCCGGGAGCCGCTCGTGTTGACGGTTGCAAGCGATCACCCGTTGGCCGGCCGCACCAGTGTCCGCCGCGACGAACTGAGCGGCTTAGATGTTCTGACGCTAGGCCCTGGCCATCAGCTTCACGACGCGGTCCTGGCTCTCTGCGAGGAGTTTGGAGCGAACCTTCGTTCGGATTTCGAAGGAACCAGTCTTCATACGCTCCGGGAGATGGTTGTCATGGGACTGGGTGTGACATTCCTCCCTGGGCTCTACATCCAGCGGGAGATCGAGAGCGACCCGAACCTCAAAACCATCCCGATCGAGGGCCGCTCAATCTACCGCACCGTCGGACTGGTCTGGCGCAAGACAAGTTCTCTGGACGCTGATTATGAACGGCTCGCCGACTTCTTCCGAAAGGCTGTCGCCGAGGGGTTCTCGGGTATCACGACGCTGACCTAATCGTTTGCATCGCGCGAGCCCAAGCGCATCATGGACGGGCCGCTACATTCGGGTAAGCTTGTCCGGACATCGGCGGAGGGAAACGTGCGCGAAGAGGACAGCGAGAGCTACGATTACATCGTCGTTGGGGCAGGATCGGCAGGTGCGGCAGTCGCAAGCCGGCTCTCCGAGAACTCCCGCAATCGTGTCCTGCTGCTGGAAGCGGGGCCGGCGTCTCATCCTTGGGCGCGCATTCCGATCGGCTACGCGAAGTTGCTCACCAACCCGGCTGCCAACTGGCTCTATTCTTCGGAGCCCGAGCCGAACACCAACGGTCGCCGGCTCCCCGTGCCTCGTGGTCGAATTCTCGGCGGCTCGAGCTCGATCAATGGGCTCGCCTTCGTGCGCGGCCAAGCCCAGGATTTCGACACTTGGGCTCAAATGGGCAATCGCGGCTGGAGCTACCGGGACGTGTTGCCATTCTTCAAGCGAATGGAAAGCTACCAAGGGGACGGTGACGATACCTACCGTGGGCGCGAAGGCCCGTTGCGTATCACCAATCCCGTTCCGCGTGATCCTTTGATCAAGGCGATCATCGAGGCAGCGGGGCAGGTCGGCATTCGGCACAATCCGGATTACAACGGCGACCGTCAGGACGGCATCGCCATGAGTCAGGCGTCGATCTACAATGGTCGCCGCATGAGCACGGCGTATTGCTATCTGGAGGCGATCGGGAAGCGGCCCAACCTCGTCATCGAGACCGGTGCTCTCACACGACGTGTCGTCCTCGACGGCAAGCGATGCACCGGAGTGCGCTATGCGATCGGTGAGAGCGAAAGGATCGCGCGCGCTTCGCGTGAGGTCATCATAAGTGCTGGGTCGATCAATTCCCCCCAGCTACTCGAACTTTCGGGCATTGGGCAGGCTCAACGTCTCAAGGATCTCGGCATCGAGGTGCGCCATGCGCTGCCGGGCGTCGGAGAGAACCTCCGCGACCACTATGCCCCGCGCACGCGCTGGGCGGTCGCCGCGAAAGGCATGACTTTCAACGATCGTGGCCGAGGTCTGGGTCTCGTCAATCAGGCCCTGCGCTACATGATGGCCCAGGACAGCATGCTCGCGATGGTGGCGGCGCCGCTTCGCGCCTTTGTTTTTTCGAGAGATGGGCTCGAGTCGCCCGATCTTCTGCTGGGCTGGGTGCCGATGCTAACCGAGCCCGGGCCAAAGGGACCAAAGCTCTCCCGGCAGTCAGGCCTGACGTGCTATGCGCACCCGATGCGGCCTGAAAGCAAAGGCAGCATCCACATCACGTCAGCCGATCCTCATCGCCCACCGGCGATCAACTTCAATTTCCTATCAGACCCTTCCGACGCCGCGCTGACCGTTCGCGCGATCCGCATCGCTCAGTCGGTCATGTATGCGCCGGCGATGGCGCCCATGCAGGTTTCCGAGATTGCACCGGGACAAGCTCGCGAGACCGACGATGAGATCATCGATTGGGTCAGGCAGGCTGCCGAGACAACCTATCATCCGGTCGGTACCTGCAAAATGGGCTCCGATGCCATGGCGGTCGTCGATGAGCGCTTGAGAGTGCGTGGCATTCAGGGACTGCGCGTGGCGGATGCTTCGATCATGCCGACGCTGACCTCGGGCAATACGAATGCGCCGTCGATCATGATTGGCGAGAAAGCTGCCGATATGGTGTTGAAGGACGCGATGGCACTCGCCTGAAGACTGCGATCAAGCAGGTGCCACGTATGAAGACTTGCCCCCGGTCGGGGATGAGTGCCCAACGTGGCGCCTTATCCGTTTACTTTGGCGCTTGGTACCTTTGGGGACCATCGTAACAGGGCAGCCTCGTCCGTCTCGCGTGCATCGACCCATTGGCCGGAGCCGTCCGCAGCCGTTTCCTTTTTCCAGAAGGGAGCGCGGCTCTTCAAATAATCCATCAGGTACTCTGCTGCCTCGAAGGCGGCTTGACGATGACGTGAAGCAGCAACCACGAGAACAATATTGTCACCGGGCTTCATCTCGCCGTAGCGGTGTATGATGCGGGTAGCGTCTAGCGGCCAGCGAGCGTGAGCATCGGCCTCGACCCTCTCCAGTTCCGCCTCGGTCATGCCGGGATAGTGCTCGAGCGTCATCGATGCAATTGCCCGGCCCTTTGCTTCGCCTCGCACGGTACCCGTGAAGGTTACGATGGCGCCGATGTCGGTTCGGCCTGCCGTCAGTGCGGCGATTTCACGGCCGACGTCGAAGTCCTCGGCCTGTACGCGAACGCTCATCTCAGCCTCCCGTCACCGGCGGAAAGAATGCGATCTCTCTAGCGCCAGAGATGGGCGTGTCGGGCTTTACGTGCTGCTGGTTGATGGCGGCACGCACAAGGTCGGGCCGCGCAAAAGCCTCCGCGTACTCGGGGCCGCGCGCCCTGAGCCAAGTCACTAACTCCGCGACCGTGCGGATTTCGCTCGGTAACTCCAGCGTCTCTCCGGCGCGGCCGATCCGCTCACGTACCCAGGCAAAATAGAGCAGCCTCATCGTCCTCGTACCTCAGTCGCGTCGGTTAGGCTTCAGCCGGATACAACTCCCCGCCCGCTCTTTTCACTAACGATGCAAGGCAGATCGGATCGCGGCGGTCAGATAGCCTCCGCCTGTCCAGAGTGTCAGCAAGGCCGCCACCCAAAGCAGTAATGTACCGGCCGACATCACGCCCTTCACGATCCGCTCGCCGGCCGGTCCTGCCAAAAGGACACCAAGCGCCACCATTTGGAGTGTCGTCTTCCACTTGGCAAGGCGGGACACGTGTACACGCACGTTGAGTTCGGCCAGGAACTCGCGAAGCCCTGAAACCAGGATCTCCCTCGAGAGGATGATCAACGCGGCCCAGACACTGGTCGCCGAGATCGTGCCATCGTGCACCAGAAGAATCAGAGCTGCGCCAACCAATAATTTGTCGGCTATCGGATCCAGCATCCGGCCGAGCATGGATTGCTGTTGCCAAGCGCGAGCCAGGTAACCGTCCAGCCAATCGGTAATGCAGGCGGCAACGAAAATGGCGAGAGCAACCCATCGCCGCTGATCGCCTTCCAGCAGCAGGAAGGTGGCTGCCATGGCAGGGACGGCCGCGATCCTGCCATAGGTCAGCAGGTTCGGCACGCTGGTCGGGCTGGTTCTGGTAATTGTGCCTTCCATACCTGTTTGGACCACTTTCACCTTGCGGGGTCAATTACATGGCGCGATGCCTCGTGCCTGCGTCCGAACCCGGCCTGCATACAACAGATGTCCTGTGATTGCGGTAACTTCAGGCTGTCGCCCGTACGAACCGGTTCGAAAGCATGCCGATGCCAGTGATTTCCACGTCGACGACATCACCGGACTTCAGGTCAGGAGAGAAAAGGTCCGTGCCCATCCACAGGACGTCGCCAGGTTCGAGCGTACAGTATCTGCTGATCGTCGAGATGTAGAGCGCAACCCCATGGATCATGTCGTTGGTCTTGAAGCGCACCGATTCCGCCCCATTCACCCGCACTATCGTCTCGAGCTTGTCCAAATCGACGTGGGTCTCGATCCAGGGACCCATCGGCTTGAATGTGTCCGAGTTCTTGGCGCGCCATAGCGTGCGATCGCTCTTCTGCCATGTTCGCTCCGAGACATCGTTGCCGATCGTGTAGCCGAGCACGTACTGCAACGCATTCGCTTCGCTTACGTTCCGGCAGCGCTTGCCGATGACGGCGACCAGCTCGCCTTCATACTGGACCTTGTCGGTCGCATCGGCCGGGATGATCACATCCTCGCCGTGCGCGATCAGCGCATTGTTCGTACGGTAGCCAACGTCCGGCTTCTCCGGCAGCTTGGCCTCGATGCCGAGCCTCTTCGCCGCCTGAATGACGTGTTGAGCATAATTGAGGCCGACACAATAGAATGTGGTCGGCACTACGGGGAGTTCGATTTTTACAGCCGCTAGACGATGGATCGTGGCCGTCCGCTCATAACCGGCGAACGGATCGCCCTTGACCTCGGCGATCTGGTCGCCCTCGACTATGCCATAGGCCGTGCGACCACTGACGGTGAATCTGATCCAGCGCATCGGATGCGTCTCCTGCGGGCGTTTCGAGAGAAGCCTAGACGAGGCCGTGCTGAGAGGCCACCGCTTCGAGATCTCGGCGTCGCCATTGGACCTTCTTGCGATGGTCGCTAGTTGGCCGATGCGTTGACTTCAGCCGGAAATGGAACCAGGGGACGCGGCGGTTGCCGCTTCGTTGGGGGCGCTACGAGGAAGGGGGCCGGTACGGCTCTGCTCGCTTCCCCCAGCGGATAAGCGCAGAGGGTGATTTAGACGCGCTCGGATCGCGTCCTCGGCCTGGCGCGACAGCAATCTGCGATCCATGCTTCCGGATTTGATCGGCTCCAGGAACGCCAACTTCACGATCGACTGGCCTCCACCGGCTAGTTGCCAAAGCGAGGCAACAAGCGTGTCGTCCCCTGTGAAGGCAGCGCGGGTGCATATGCCTCCGTCAGGTCGGTGATAGGCAATCGCCACGGGTTGGACCGCTACGCCTTTGTCGATGGCCGCGCTCATGAGTACCGAAGAGAACGGCAGCACGACGCTTCCGTCGGTCGTGGTTCCTTCCGGGAAGACGCATACCCTGTGGCCGGCCCCGAGCGCTCCGCGGACTTCGTTGCTCACTCGCACGGCATCTCTTGGGCGATCACGCTCCACGAAGATCGTGCCGAGATTTGTGGCGAACCAACCGATCAGGGGCCAGGCCTTGACCTCAGATTTCGCGACGAACTTGACCTCGGTCACGCTTAGGTATGCGTAGATGTCCACCCATGAGATGTGGTTTCCGACCAGCATGATAGGCAGGCCGGGCGTGGCTCCAGGCGGCGTCCCCTCCAGCTCAAGCTTCAATCCAAAAATGTCGAGCACGCCATCAGACCACCGTTTGATGATGCGGCGCCTTTGCTCTTCGCCGATGAATGGGAAGACGATGGCCATCGTGGTGGCGCCGCGGACGAGATGCAGGACGACGCGAGCCATGCCAGCAGAGCGGCGGATCACTGTGCGCATGTGCCCCCCGTCAGGTCCCGCCGAAGTGGCGGGCATACCTTGGAGACAGGCGGTCCAGAGTGAGCACGATCGGTAAATCGGCAGTTCCGAAGGCATTGTCGACGGCAGGTGCGCCCGCAATCTCGGCGCCGGCCCGCAGATAGCCTTTGATTAGCGGAGGAGGTTTGACTGACGCGTCGATCTCGATTTCGTCTATCGAGAGCGGGTTGCGAGGCGCCATCCGATAGGGGGGCTCGCACATGTGGTCGGCCGAGAGTTTCCAGTATACGCTTGCTGCTTCTACGCCACCGTCGCTCATGGACACAGAACCGCAACCGATGACGAACCGAGCATCCGAGCCGCGGATCAGACTGGCAAGGCCAGCCCACAGCATGGCGATGACGACGCCACTGCGATAGTCGGGATGGACGCACGAGCGCCCGATCTCGACGATTTGTCGCCGATGCTGCGAGAGACCACAGAGGTCGAATTCCTGCTCGGTATAGAAGCCGCCAAGGCGCCGCGCCTGAATGGCCGTGAGCACACGGTATGTGCCCACCGCCAAACCGAGTTCCAGATCTCGCACGATCAAATGATGACAGTATGGGTCGAAACGATCGGCTTCGACTCCCGGCTCGCCGGGTTCCGGGTGCGCGCCTTGTTCTTCGACGAACACCCGCCATCGAAGACGCTGAGCTTCTTCGACTTCCGCTGAACTCTCCGCGATGCTGACCGCAAATCGCGGCTGCTCCACTATTCGGCGCGACCGGTCCAGCTGGAGCATGAGATCCCCCTAACGATGCCGACGCACGCTAACCAGTACGTGTGACGGTTCGCCAACAATCTCGTTCCGATGTTGGAATCATACATCGGAATCACATGTGCCACAACGTCACGGCCGTCGAAGCGGCCGTGACGGGGAGCGAACAAGGAAAGAGCAGCTCGATTTAGAACAAGCCTTCGATCTGACCAGCCTCATTGAAACGGATCACTTCGGCAGACGGAATCTTGGGCAGGCCCGGCATCGTCATGATCTCGCCGCAGATCGCAACGACGAACCCCGCCCCTGCCGATAGCCGTACTTCGCGTACGGGAATCGTGAAACCTGTCGGTGCGCCTCTCTGATTGGGATCTGTCGAGAAGCTGTATTGCGTTTTCGCGATGCAGACTGGGAGGTGACCGTAACCCATTTCCTCCCAAGACTTGAGTTGATCACGGATCGACTTGTCCGCAACAATGCCGTCCGCCCGATATATCTTCTTGGCGATCGTCTCGATCTTCGTGAGCAAGCCCATTTCGTCCGGATAGATCGGTGCAAATTTAGCGGTGCCACCATCCGCGATCTCGGCCACGCGTTTGGCCATGGCTGCGATGCCCTTGCCTCCGTCGGCCCAGTGCTTGTTGAGGAAGCACTCCGAGCCGAGGCCTTTGACATACTCCATCACGGCCGCGACCTCGGCATCGGTATCCGAGATGAAATGGTTGATGCCAACCACGGCCGGAACGCCGAATGAACGCACGTTTTCGATGTGACGGCCAAGATTGGCGAGGCCCTTCTTCACGGCGTCGACGTTCTCTTTGCCGAGATCTTCCTTTTTCACGCCACCGTTCATTTTCATCGCCCGCACGGTGGCGACGATAACAGCGGCGTCGGGCTTCAGGCCTGCCTTGCGGCATTTAATGTCGAAAAATTTCTCAGCGCCGAGGTCCGCGCCGAAGCCAGCCTCGGTCACCACATAATCCGCCAATTTCAGCGCCGCTTTGGTTGCGATGACTGAATTGCAGCCGTGTGCGATGTTTGCAAACGGGCCGCCGTGGATGAAGGCGGGGTTGTTCTCGAGCGTCTGGACCAGATTCGGCTGCACGGCTTGGGCCAGAAGCACAGTCATGGCGCCATCGGCCTTGATATCGCGGGCAAAAACAGGCGATCGATCGCGCCGATAGGCGACGATGATATCGCCCAGGCGTTTCTCCAGATCCTTGATGTCGGTGGCAAGGCACAAAATCGCCATCACTTCCGATGCCACGGTGATGTCAAAACCGGACTCCCGCGGGAAGCCGTTGGCGACGCCGCCGAGCGAGATCACATTCTCGCGCAATGCACGATCGTTCATATCCATTACGCGGCGCCAAGCCACGCGGCGCTGGTCGATGCCGAGCGAATTACCCCAATAGATGTGGTTGTCGATCATCGCCGACAGAAGATTGTGTGCCGACGTAATCGCGTGGAAGTCGCCCGTGAAGTGGAGATTGATGTCCTCCATCGGCACGACTTGCGAATACCCACCGCCGGCAGCACCACCTTTGACACCGAAGCACGGTCCGAGCGAAGGCTCGCGCAGACAGATCGCAGCCTTCTTGCCGATGTAGTTCAGACCATCGCCGAGGCCGACGGTCGTCGTGGTCTTGCCTTCGCCGGCCGGTGTCGGGTTGATGGCTGTGACCAGGATCAGCTTGCCGTCCTTCTTGCCTTCGAGGCTCTTCAGGAACTCGGCCGAGATCTTAGCCTTGTCATGGCCGAAAGGCAGGAGATGCTCACTCGGGATGCCGAGGCGCCCGCCGATGTCCTGGATAGGTTTCTTCTTTGCCTCGCGCGCGATCTCGATGTCGGACTTGACGGCCATAGGCGGCTCCCTCGGGATATGGATCTGCTGCGCCGCGCCCGCTGGACGGGGCAACGCAGCAGGCGAATGAAACGGCTCGTGTCGTGGCATCCCGCGTGAGCGGGCAGGTTGACGCTTGGAAGTCAGGCGTGGCGGCCAGCCTAGTCGGCATGGCCGTCACTTGCCAAGGTCAGGCAGGCTTCAGCGGCACCGCCTCGAATCGGGCACCGGCCGCAATCCCAGCAGATTTCGCCCATTCGGCTGCAGTAACCTTCTTGCCGCCGGCCGCACGAACGCGCTTGACGCGAACGCCGCCATCCTTGGTTGCAACCACCATGCCGGCATCGTCGATTGACAGAATTGTCCCGGGCTCTCCCGAGGCGCCCGCCATCTTCTGAGGCTCGAAAAGGTCGAGCTTCGTACCCCCGATCGTCCCCCATGCACCTGGGGCCGGGTCGGCCGCGCGAATGGTATTGTGGACTTCGGACAAACCCTTCGACCAGTCGACCTGCGCCAAGTCCTTCTTGAACCAACTCTCGTAGGAGCCATCGGCGAGGCGCTGGTCATGCTTGAGAATGACACCAGCCTTCACGAGGTCGAGGCTCTCCATCATGGCATCGACGCCCATCGGGAAGAGCTTCTTGAAGTAGACGTCGCCGAGTGTTTCGTCCGGCCCGATCTCGACGGACTTCTGGATGAGGATCGGACCCTCGTCGAGGCCTTCGTTAGGCCAAAAGATCGTCAAGCCGGTACGCGTTTTGCCCATGGCGATCGGCCAGTTGATGGAGGAGGGTCCCCGATGCGCCGGCAGCAGAGACGGATGGTACTGAAAGGTGCCGAGTCGGGGGGCGTCGAGCACGGGCTGCGGGATGAACAGCAGCACGTAGGCCATCAGGCAGATGTCGGCGTTGAAGCTCTTCATCAAGGTCAGCGCCTCAGGCGTCTTCCAGCTCGTCGGCTGGTGGACCGGCAGACCCTTCTCGCGCGCGAAGGTCTTCAGCGGATCCTCAGGTCGACCCGCCTTGTCAGGGGCACAACAGACGGCGACGACGTTCTCTCCGCGCTCGAGCAGCTTCTCGAGAACGGCTTTTCCGAAAGCATCCTGGCCGTGAACGACAATACGCATTGTGTTTCCTTCCTCTCCCCGTCGCGCCTGTGAAGCGGTGGGGAACAATAATGGATGATGAGCGCGACAGGGAGAGGGTCGGGTCACGGATGCCTGCGAACGCGACGCAAGCGGACCGCCCTCACCTCAACCCTTCCCTATGCAAGTGAAGTGCATGGGGGAAGAGGACGCAATCCCCCACTGGCGCGCAGGTTACTCGGCCGCCTTCTTCTTCGGTGGCTCGGTGGCGCCAGAGGCCTTGATCGCGGCCACATCGTCGGCCGTGTAGCCGAGCGAACCCAGGATCTCGTCCGTATGCTCGCCTAGAAGGGGCGAACGCTCGACTTTGGCGGGGCTTGCCGAGAGCTTGATCGGGTTGCCGACCGACAGGTAGTTGCCGCGCTTTGGATGCGGGACCTCGACGATCGTTCCGGTCGCCTTCAGCGAAGGATCCTCAGCGAGCTCCTTCATCGACAGGATCGGGCCGCATGGGATGTCGTATTTGTTGAGAATCTCCATTGCCTCGAGCTTTGGTAGCGACATCGTCCATTGCTCGATGCGCGCGAAGATCTGGTTCAACCGGGGCAGTCGCGCCTTCGGTGTCGCGTAGTCGGGATGCTCAGCCCATTCCGGCTCGCCGATCACCTCGCAGATCTCGGCCCAGACCGGGGCCTGGGTGATGAAGTAAATGTAGGCGTTGGGATCTGTCTCCCAGCCCTTGCACTTGAGGATCCGGCCCGGCTGCCCGCCGCCAGAGTCGTTTCCGGCGCGCGGCACCGCGTCACCAAACGGCACGCCCTCACCGAACTGGCTGTATTCGGCGAGCGGTCCATGCGCGAGGCGCTGCTGGTCGCGCAGCTTCACGCGGGCGAGGTTCAGCACGCCGTCCTGCATTGCGCAGGTGACGCGCTGGCCCTTGCCCGAGTGCGTCCGGTGGTAGAGTGCGGTGACGATGCCGAGCGCGAGATGCAAGCCCGTGCCGCTGTCTCCGATCTGGGCGCCAGTTACGAGCGGCGGCCCGTCGCGGAAGCCCGTCGTCGAGGCCGACCCGCCGGTGCACTGCGCGATATTCTCATAGACCTTGCAGTCCTCGTAGGGACCCGGTCCAAACCCCTTGATCGAGGCATAGATCATGCGGGGGTTCAGCTCCTGGATGCGCTCCCACGTGAGACCCATGCGGTCCATGGCGCCCGGCGCGAAGTTCTCGACCAGCACGTCGCACGTCTTCACCAGCCGCTCTAGAATCTCCATTCCCTTCTTGTTCTTGGTGTCGATCGTAATCGAGCGCTTGTTGTGGTTCAGCATCGTGAAATAGAGGCTGTCCACGTTGGGTACATCCTGCAACTGACCACGTGTGATGTCGCCGGTCCCGGGACGTTCGACCTTGATCACGTCGGCCCCGAACCATGCGAGCAGTTGGGTACAGGTCGGGCCGGATTGCACATGCGTGAAATCGAGAATCTTCACGTCTTTCAGGGCTTCGGACATGAGCTGGGCTTTCTGCTTTACGAGGATGGGTTGACCGTGCCGCGTCGTCAGCCGACGTGCTGCAAGCTGTGCCGGTGGCGCTATTTCTTCTTCGCCAGTGCGCTTTGCGGGTTGAGATTGCCGATGCGTCCGCTCTCCGTGCCCGCCTTTTCGTCGATGATCGCATTGATGAGTGTCGGTTTGCCGGACGCCAGCGCTTCCGTCACAGCTCGGCTCAGATCGTCAGGAGACGTCGCGCAGACCGCGACTCCGCCGAACGCTTCCGCGAGCAACTCGTATCGCGAGCCTTTCACGAAGGTGGTCCATGCTGGCTCTTCGCCGCCGGGGTTGGTGTCGGTGCCCCGGTAAATGCCGTTGTTGTTGAAGACGACAACGCAGACCGGCAGCTTGTACCGGCAGACCGTTTCCATCTCCATGCCCGAGAACCCGAAGGCGCTGTCGCCAACGACAGCGAGCACTGGCTTGCCAGTTTCGACAGCGGCGGCGACCGAGTAGCCCAAGCCGATGCCCATCACGCCCCAGGTGCCGACGTCGAGGCGCTTTCTCGGCTGGAAGATGTCGATGATCGATCGCGCGAAATCGAGCGTGTTGGCGCCCTCATTGACGAGGATCGTGTCCGGATGGGCGGCAATGATCCGACGCAGGGCTCCGAGAGCACCCTGATAGTCCATGGGCACGTTGTTGTTCTGGAGGCGCGGCGCCATCTTCGCGATGTTGTCTTCGCTCTTGGCGCGTACGGCGCTTGTCCACTCGCTGGCCGCTTTGGGCCATGCCTCACCCATGGACTTCAAGAGCGCCGACATGGTCGAGGCAATATCGGCGACTACGGGCGCTGCGATCTCGACGTTCGAGTCCATCTCCTTGGGGTCGATGTCGACGTGGATGAATTTCTGGGTGCCGGGGGCTCCCCAGGTCTTGCCCTTGCCGTGCGACAAGAGCCAGTTGAGCCGCGCGCCGACCAGCATCACGACGTCGGCGTCTTTGAGGACTAGAGAGCGAGCTGCGCCGGCGTATTGGGGATGCGTGTCGGGCAGGAGGCCCTTCGCCATGCTCATTGCGATATAGGGGGCACCCGTCTTCTCGACAAAAGTGCGAATGTCGGCGTCGGCTTGTGCGTAGGCGGCACCCTTGCCGAGAATAATCAGAGGCTTCTTCGCGGCCTTGAGCACGTCAAGTGCGCGCGAAATCGCCTCCGGTGCCGGAATGTGGCGAGGCGCTGGATCAACGACCTTGATCAGTGATTTCTTGCCGGCGGCGGCATCCATTGTCTGCGCGAACAGTTTCGCGGGAAGGTCGAGATAGACACCGCCGGGCCGTCCCGAGCACGCTGCGCGGATCGCGCGCGCTACGCCGACGCCGATGTCCTGGGCGTGTAGCACCCGGTAAGCTGCCTTCGCGACCGACTTGGCGACGGCCAGCTGGTCCATTTCTTCGTAGTCGCCCTGTTGCAGGTCGACAACCTCGCGCTCCGACGAGCCGGAGATCAGGATCATCGGAAAGCAGTTCGTCGTCGCGTGGGCGAGCGCGTTGAGGCCATTGAGAAAGCCTGGAGCCGAGACTGTCAGGCAGACGCCCGGCTTCTGCGTCAGGTAGCCGGCGATGCTTGCGGCGTACCCCGCATTCTGCTCGTGACGGAATGCGAAGACGCGCATGCCACGAGCCTGGGCCATGCGTCCGAGGTCGGTGATGGGGATTCCAGGCACGCCGTAGATGTTCTCGATCCCATTGAGCTGTAGCGCGTCGAGGACGAGGTTGAAGCCGTCGGTCAGAGTCTGCTCTTGTGCGTCGGAGGCCATCGTCGTTTCTCTCCCGTTCGCCCGGATGGGCCGCTTGTTGGCGTATGCAAGGCGCGTAGTGCGGGTCTGCACATGTCGCGTGAGTATGCGCAATCAGTCGAGATTGACGTGTCGCTCGACGTGGTCGCGTAGTTTCATTGTGTGCTCGCGCACGAGTCGCTCGGCGCGGTCGGCATCGCGTGCGGTCAGTGCTTCGACGATGGCTGTGTGATCTGCAATCGAGCGCCGTGCCCGGTCTGCTTCGAAAATGGTTCGCTGCCGTATGGCGCGCACATGCAGAAAGAGACTATCGGTAATCTCGCCGATCAGTGGATTGCGTCCGAGGCCAATGATCGTCTGGTGAAAGCGTATGTTTGCATCGGAGTACTCCCCGGTCTTGGCGGCCACCTCGTCGCTCGAGAAGACCATCAAGCGCTTGAGGTCAGCGAGATCTTCGCCAGTCGCTTCAGCTACGGCGAGCCGCGCCGCCATGCTTTCGAGCGCGGCCCATACGGTGATCATGTCGAGGATTTCGGCCTTGGTCTTGCGAACGATAAAGATGCCACGCCGCGGCGCGATGCGAACGAGGCCTTCTTGCTCAAGTTGCGCGAGGGCTTCTCGGAGCGGTGTCCGAGAGATGCCGAAACGCAGTGACAGGTCACGCTCATCGAGCCGCAACGACGCGTCGGCGGCATAGATGTTCAGATCCATGATGGCGGCCTTTAGTGCCTTGTAGGCGCGTGCCTTAAGGCTGAGGCTTTCCGCGATAGGCTCTATGCGAAGGACGGTTTCGCCCATCATTGCGCACCATTTCTGAGATAGCTGCTTGCATACTCTTCAGTTGGCATCTGGCATGCCATACACCAGCGCGCGCCGCTTTTGCAAGAGGCTGCTCGATATATGGGAGGCGCAACGGTGGGTTCCGATCGTATGCTCTCGTTCGATTGGGGTATCATCGCATGGCCTAAGCCGTGACCTGCCAAGACAGGTCGGAATGGAACGAGGGAAATTCATGGATCTCATGCTTGCGGGGCGCACGGCCCTCGTCACTGGGGCGAGCGCTGGTATCGGCGTCGGCATTGCGAATTGCCTCGCCCGGGAAGGCGTGAGGCTCGCGCTGGCTGGGCGCAACAGGAGTGCGCTCGAACAGGTTGCCGAGCGAGCGCGCGAACACGGTGCTCCGGACGTCTTTGTGTTGGTTGGAGATGTCGCGACGGTGGCGGGTTGTCAAAGCGTGGTTGACGGCGCCCTCGCGGCGCTAGGGGGGCGTGTGGACATCCTGATCAACAACGCCGGTGGATCGCGACCTCTCGGGCTAGCGGAGGAGACGGAGGAATTCTGGGAGGAAGCTCACGCACTTAATTTTGCGTCTGCGCGCCGGATCACGAAACCCGTGGTTGCGCCCATGCGCGAGCACGGGTTCGGTCGCATCATTAACGTCACGGGGGCCCTTTACGGGAAGGCCGTCAACGGGGCTGGTCCGTCGAAGGCGGCGCTACTCGCCTGGTCGCGCGCCAAATCGTTCGAGCTGGCGCCTTACGGCATCACGGTGAACTGTGTGGCGCCCGGTCGGATCAACTCGGTCCAGATCCTCGAGCGTCTCCACCCGACGGAAGCCTCTCGTGAGAGTTATATTCGCGAAAACATACCGGCCGGTCGCTTCGGAGAGCCTGAAGAGTTCGGTGCGCTGGTGGCGTTCCTGTCTTCCCCAGTTGCCGGATACATCAGTGGTGCGCATATCCCTGTCGATGGCGCCGCCGTGCGCATCGCAGTGTGAGGCTGCGGTGACTAACCGGATTCGTCTGCGGTGCATGGCGAGCGCGTTGGCGATGTGGCTATCGTCATGCGTCGCGCTTCAGGCTGCGCCGACACCACTCCCGTGCGCCAGTGCACTCGAGGCTGGTCCAACCCGAGCCGTCGCTCGCGCGATCGACGGTGAGACCGTTCTCCTCGATGACGGCGTTGAGGTACGGCTGGTCGGTGCTCTGGCGCCGCGGGCCCGAGATGCCGGACCCGGGGCTTCGGCGGTAACGTGGCCGCCCGCCTCCGCTGCACACGATGCCCTCCAGGCTCTTGTTGGCGGACGTAGCGTGGCGTTGGCTTTTGTCCCCCAGCACCGCTCGGATCGATATGGGAGAGTGCTCGCGCACTTGGTCGTTCAGTTGGACTCCGATCAGATCTGGGTTCAGGGGCGTCTCGTCGAAACGGGCCGCGCTCGTGCTCATGCGCTGCCTGGGGGTGAACCTTGTCTGGCGGCTCTCGTGGCGCTTGAACGCAAGGCACGGAATGCGGGCCTCGGCCTGTGGTCCCACGCCGCCTATCAGATCCGGCCGGCGGACCGCCCCACTGAGCTAATCTTATATCGGCATACGTTCCAACTCGTCCGCGGGCGCATCGAAAGGGTTCGAGAGTCGCGCGGTCTCGAAATTATCGAGCTTGCCAACGGAGAGCGTCCCTCGGCAGCAGAGGGAAAATCGCAGTGGGATGCGTTCCACGTCATTTGGCGCAAGGGCGTGATGGCAGGTTCGCCAATCGGCAAGACGAAGGAACTCGTAGGCCGCAATGTGCTCGTCCGAGGCTGGATCGACGATCATCGTGGTCCAGAAATCGAACTCGTTTCCGCCAATCAGCTCGAGTTGGAAGACTGACAGAATCGCCGAGCCGACTGGCGAAACGGCGAACGCCGAGCCTGTCATGGCTCGGCGTTCGGTGTTCGTCCGTGGAGAGCAGAGCCGACACAAGCTGTGTCGGCAAGTCTCGTTCAAGCCGCTTTCACCTCGCCGACGGGTGCGTCAGCTTGCTCTTCGGCGGTCCGGCGTCCACGGGCACTCTTGGCGAGCACCTCCGTGATACGCTGCATTGCGCCCCGCTCGTCGGAGCGATCGACGGCGGCCAGTTCTCGAGACATGCGATCGAGCGCGGCCTCGTAGAGTTGGCGCTCGGAGTAAGACTGCTCAGGCTGAGCCTCGCTCCGATAGAGATCGCGAACCACCTCGGCAATCGCAACCAGATCACCCGAGTTGATCTTCGCCTCGTACTCCTGCGCGCGCCGGCTCCACATCGTGCGCTTGATGCGAGCCTTGCCCTTGAGCGTGTCCATCGCCCTCTTGAGAACCCCATCCTCGGCAAGCTTGCGCATTCCAACGCTCGCGAGCTTGGAGGTCGGGACGCGGAGGGTCATCTTGTCTTTTTCGAACTCGATCACAAAAAGTTCGAGGGAGATGCCAGCGATCTCCTGCTCCTCGATGCCGATAATCCGGCCAACGCCATGAGCCGGATAGACGATCAACTCACTGGTCTTAAAGCCATGACGTGACGTTACTGGCTTCTTCGGGTCCGCCGCCGCTGCTGGAGCGGCATCTTTCGCGGCAGGCTTTGCCGGGACCGTCGCGGTCAGGCGTTCTGCTGGCTTCGTACCTTGTGCAGGCATCGCACGCTGCTGCGGCGGCTGTGACGCGCGCGGCGGAACTACGGGGACCTGCTTCACGGCCACAGTCTTTTCCGGTTTTGCGATCGCCTTCTGGGGAGCGGCCGCCTTTGCGACAACCTTGGTCTTGGCCGGGGTGGACGGCTTGGCTTTTGCTGGAGCGACCTTTGCCACCGCTTTTAACGGAACAGTTGTTGGAGCAGTTTTCGAGTTTACTTTTGCAGACTTCGACTTCAATGACACGGCCTTCGCAGCAGCAAGTTTCGGCGGCAGCTTGGTCTTCTTCGTCATTGCTTTCTACGCTCCGTCAGCCGTTAATCCGCTACCGCGCCCGGTAGCGAGTTCGTCAGATGCGCCCGGCAAGCGGGCACTCATACTTAATGCGCGCCGCAATCGCTCTGATTGCTGCGTGCCCCCCCACTAAGCGTGCCAATGGGTGATACGGCACGCCATCCGGTTCCCTCGATGGTGTTGATGATGACCCGCAGGCAACATGGCGCGCGCCGTAGAAATCTTGGCGACCGCTTGTCTGAGATCGCCAACCTGAACGGTACGCATCACCTATGTCCTGCGTGCAAGCAGATGAGGCACACCAATCTGGCTGTGCTACTCACCGACAAGTGCACTGTAACATAATTTTCATCGCAAATGAAGCCGTCGCGTGCGTAGTCATGCAAAGAAGACCGCCAACGAGCTTAACCTCCGGCGGATGACGTGGGTCGGATTTCCAAACGTCTTGGTAAACGCCTCAATCGCCTTCGCCGGGTTCGCTAGAGAAATACTTGTCGAACTTACCTTTTTCGTCCCGGAAGTTGTCGGCGTCCGCGGGTGCGGGCTTCTTTGCCGTAATGTTCGGCCACGTCTCTGAGTATTCCCGATTGATCTCCAGCCACTTCTCGAGGCCGGGCTCGGTGTCCGGCTTGATGGCCTCGACGGGACACTCCGGCTCGCATACGCCGCAGTCGATGCACTCGTCAGGGTGGATAACGAGCATGTTCTGGCCTTCATAGAAGCAGTCGACCGGACATACCTCGACACAGTCCATATATTTGCATTTGATGCAAAGCTCAGTGACGATGTAGGTCATGTGGGTGGTCCCGGCCCTTTGCCTTCCAATGTCGCGGTCGCGTCGCTTTCAGTCGCCCCTGGATTGCACGCCTCCGAGCGCTAGGAAAGTGGCGCCATTGGCATCTCGTCAGTTTGTCGCAATCTCGATGAACGCGCTGGGCAATTCGTACATCATGGATCGTTGTCGCGAAGCCGATCGATAGCGCGTCGGTCTCGCTTTGTCGGGCGCCCGCTTCCAAAGTCGCGCTGTCCGTTGTTGTGCTCCGTTTGAGATCCATCAGCCCCTGATGCTGGCCTTGGTGGAGTGAGGTCTCGATAGAGTCGTTGCGCTTCCTCAGCGGGGCCGCGGCGCTCCCCTGGCGACGACACTTCGAGAACTCGAACATGCGAGCCGACAGCCACGGTGATGACATCGCCGGGCCTAACGGTTTGACTTGGCTTGAGGACTCGCGCGCGATTGACTCTGACGCGACCATCCGTGACGAGGCCTGCCGCCAGAGTCCGGGTCCGTATTACACGGGCGAACCACAGCCATTTGTCGAGCCGCTGCGTGCCGCCCCCCACACTCGCGGTTGCCTCGTTCGCGTCATCAGTCATCACGAGCCCGGCGTCTTGCTGCTCTTTTCAAGTTGCTGCTTGAGCGCACTCAGTGCTGCGAATGGAGAGTCGGGGTCTGGCCCCCCTTTGCGCTGGGGAGATGCGGTGCTGACCCGGGGGCGGGGACGGTCGTCACGACGGTCGTCCCTTCCGCCGGGCCGTTTGCGATCGCCGCCGGCCGGCCGATCGTGGCTGCGTTGTCCGGAGCCGTGTGCTTGGCGGCGTCCGTCAGCCTCGCCGGCCACTGCATCCTTGCGCGGCTCCCTGTCGCCACGCTCACTCGCTGCGGGCCGCGCGCCCTGACGGTGGTCATTGCGCTGTCGGTCGCGATGGTGACCTCGGCCATGCCCGCGTTCGCCCGGGGCGCGTTCACCGTGTTCGCCGGTTGCGGCTTCAGCGGCTGGCGTACTGGTCTGTGCGACAGACTGCTGTGCTCGCCCCTCACGCCGCGGCGGGCGTCGCTCTTCGCGGTGTCGGCGCTTGGGTCGCCAAATTTCGACCATCGGCACAGTGGCTTCGGTCTTGTCGTACGCCGCTTCGGAGACTGGCGGTGGTTGCGTCGTCACATCGTCGATTCTGATGTCCGCGGCTACCCCAGCTGCCTCAGCGACCTCTACTGCCACGGGCACTGCTTCCGCCGAGGCGTCGGCTGCTTCCTGTGTAGTCTCCACTGTGACGGGCGTGATTTCCGCCGAGGTGTCGGCTGTGGCGGCCGGCTCTGCCACCGTTTGCTCTACGGCGTCTGGCACCAACGGTTCTGTCGGCTCCATCGCGGACGTTTCAGGAGCGGCCGCCGCGAGGCTTTGATCGGCAGACGCTAATTCGTCAGACGACACGGATGACGCGGCAACCGGTGGACCGGTGACACGTGGCTTTGGCGCGGGCCGTTGCTCAGACCGGAACCCGAGCGTGGAGAGCACGGCGGCGAGTTCCGACGATGAGCAACCGAGAATGGACATCATGTCGGGTGTCACCATGAACCCGCCGTCGCCGCTCGAGCCGCGCGGCGGCGTTTGTCCAGGTTCGCTGGCTCTCCAGGCGAGCAACGGTCGAATGGAATCCGCCAGCCGCTCCAGCATGTCGACGCGTATCGCGCGGGGACCGCAAACATGGTAGCCCGCTGCGCGGTAGAAATCCTCCGGTACTGACGGATCGATCGTCACGGACGTGAGCCCGGCGCGCGGCGGCACCGGCAGTTGGTCGACCGCGAGGCCCGATTGGGAGCCTTTGTTCAGGACCCACAACGACAGCGTCAACTCTGCCGGCGCCGGCTTGAGCAGTGGTGGCAGGAATATGTTGAACGCGCCGAAGCGGACTCCATACTTCCTGAGCTGTGCGCGCGATGGTTGATCGAGCTGGCGCATCTCATCGGCGATTGCATCACGCTTCACGATACCGAAGCTTTCGGCCAAGCGAAAAGCAATGCCACGCGCGAGACCGGTCACGTCCTCGGCCGATTTCAGCTCCATCAGCGGCTTCAACCGCTCCGCAATCGTCTCGGTGATCCAAGTGTCGAGACGCTGCTGCACTTTCTCCTTGTCAGGTGCGGTGAGGTGATCATCGGACAGCACCACGACCGTCGGCCGCATCGGATCGTCACCGGCATCCAGTCGCGCAATTTCCTCGTCGCGCCATAGGATTCGGGCGTTGCGGGTCAACTTGAACGCGTCTGTTTTGGCTGCTGCGACGCGCCGAGCCCGCATGGCGAGCTCCTTGGCGAGAACATGTGCCGCCGCGCCGCGCGCCGCCTTGCCATGAACGCCGGTCGCATCCGCCTGGGTATCAGGCCAGAACCGGAATCCCTTGAGGCGACCTACGTAGTGGCTCTCGACTGTGACGGCCCCATCGGCAGCAATGTCGGCCGTCATGTCGTCCTTGTCGCGGAGCCCCTTCATCAGGGCGCTCGTCTTCCTATCAACGAAGCGTTGGGTGAGTTGCTCATGGAGCGCATCTGAAAGCGCATCCTCGATGGCGCGGGTCCGCTCCTGCCAGTGGACCGGGTCACGCAGCCAGTCGGCGCGGTTCGATACGAATGTCCATGTGCGGATGTGGGCGATACGGGTCGCCAACGTGTCGATATCGCCGTCCGTCCGATCGGCGAGCGCGACTTGGTTTGCGAACCAGTCCTCGGGAATCTGCTCGTCCGGGCTCATCAGGAAGCCATAGAGCTGCGCGACGAGCTCGGCGTGGTTCTGCGACGAGATCTTGCGGTAGTCGGGAACCTGGCAAACGTCCCAGAGCTTCGAGACAGCTGCAGCCCCCCGTGCCCGGTCCGCAATAGTCGGGTCGCCGGACAGCGTTTCCAGAGCCGTGACGTCCTCGGCCATTCGAGCCCTTTGCAGGCGCTGGGCGCTGGGAACCTCGCGCAGACTCTCACGCAGCCGCTCGAGCGTCGAGAACTCGAGGTCGCGGTTGCGCCATTGCAGCACGCGCACCGTATCGAACGTGTGCGTCTCCAGCCGTTCGATCAGATCTGCGTCGAAGGGTTGCGCGTCGCCAGTCACGCCGAACGTGCCGTCGTTGAGATGCCTGCCGGCCCGACCTGCGATCTGCCCCAGTTCGCCGGCCGTCAAGTCTCGCGTCACGTGCCCGTCGAATTTCCGAACCGCTGCGAACGCCACATGGTCGACGTCCAGGTTGAGGCCCATGCCGATGGCGTCGGTCGCGACCAGAAAATCGACATCGCCATTCTGGTAGAGCGCAACCTGAGCATTGCGGGTCCGTGGCGAAAGCGCGCCTAGCACAACGGCGGCGCCTCCGAGCTGGCGCCTGATCAACTCTGCGATCGAGTAGACCTCGGCGGCGGAGAACGCCACGATCGCGGTGCGCTTAGGCAATCGGGTAATCTTCTTCTGGCCCGCATAGCTGATCTTCGAGAGACGCGGCCGAGAGATGAAGTTGGCCTCGGGGATGAGCTCGCTGATCGCGTCGCGCATCGTGCCGGCACCGAGCAACAGTGTCTCGGATCGACCGCGGGCGTGTAAGAGCCGGTCGGTGAACACGTGACCCCGGTCGGGGTCCGCCGCCAGCTGGATCTCGTCGATGGCGAGAAAATCGACGTCGACACCGCGCGGCATCGCCTCCACGGTCGAAACCCAGTAGCGAGGGTTGTCCGGTTTGATCTTCTCCTCGCCGGTTACGAGCGCAACCGCCGACGGGCCAACCCGCGCGACGATCTTGTCGTAGACCTCTCGAGCGAGAAGCCGCAGCGGCAAGCCGATCATGCCTGACTGGTGACCGAGCATTCGCTCGATAGCGAGATGTGTCTTGCCGGTATTCGTGGGGCCGAGAACGGCCGTCACGTTACGGATACGGTGCTGAAACGCCAAATCCCTCTCCCTCGAAGCCGAGGCTTGCCCGCGAGGCATCGCAAAGCGCAAGCCAGCAAGCAAGGGGACTTTGCGCCGAACCGGGGAACAAAGCCAGAAATCGGTGATGCAGGAGGGGACGAGAGGCTAAAGGTGCGTCAGTGCGTCCCCATAAGACCGGACAGAGGCGTGCCAGCGGTCCTCAATTGGTCAGAGCGATCTGCTCGTTCTGCGTGACGATGTTGACCCGTTCCACAATCAGAGCTGCCGTGCCGGCAGCCGTCGGTATCGAGATCTGATGAGGCACATAGAGTGCCGCGCTTGGTACGGGCCGCAACCAGACCTCGATACCATCCGAGGACGCCATGTGGCGCGTTTCCGAAGTCATCCGGTGTCCGGCGACCGGCACATATCGCACGCGGCAGACGAAAGCGACCCCTGGCTGCCCGCTCGGCCTTGTTTCAGAGACCGCCTGCTGCCGCACGAATGAGAGGGCGAGATCGAAGCGCTGTGCGCCATCGAACACGGACAGCTTCTTTGTGCAGGGATTAGCCTCGCTCGTACGGCTGAGAGCCAGAATTGCACTGAGCGGATCCAGAACGTCCTTAAGATGCTGCGGTCCAACGGGCACGGCGTCGGGCTTGGGAGGGGACTGCGGCAAGTTCGAGATGCTGGTGATAGAGCCCTGCTTGAAACCAAGCTTGATGGCGCCTTGCTTCCCGATCCCGTTGAAATCGAAAGTGTAGCCGGCCGGTTTCGGCGACAGGCCTGCGAGCGCACCTGAGCTGCGCGTTGAGCCCTGCCATTTAAAGGCGCCGAGCAAGGCGGAGATCCGCGCTTCCCCAGTCACCGTGTAAGACGAGCCATTGACGTTCGCCTGCAGGTCGAACTTGCCGACGTCGAAACCATTGAACTCGATGCGGTACGTTGCGTCGACGCGGCTCGGCCATGGCTCTGCGGAGACCGGCGTGCCGGCGAATGCGGCGCTCGTCGCCAGCAGGGCGGCTGCCAGATGGGCAGCGGGATTACGTCCGATGGACAGCTTCAGCTTGGACAACATGACGCAGTCTTTCCGACGCTGGGCGAACTAGCTGAAGGCTGACCGCCGGGCTTGAACTTGCGCGGCGGATATGGGTTCCGCGACGCAAGAGCTAGGCAGCCAATGCGACAAATCTGTGGTTCATCCAATCCTGACCGAGTTTGCTTAACAGGGCCTTGATGCCCGTGTCGGTTTCGGCTTTCCGGTGAGTTCGCGCGTGGTCTGGTTATCCTTGCACGGGACCTTGGCCTGTGGCTCGCTTGCGCTGAAGCTAAAGCAGGAGACCCCTATGCGGATGCAAGGCAAGATCGGACTGGTCACGGCAGCAGGCTCGGGAATGGGGCGCGCCGGCGCCCTTCGTTTTGCCAAGGAGGGCGCTGCAGTTGGCGTCGCGGATATCGACGAGAAGGCCGTTGCCGCGGTCGTCAAAGAAATCAAAGCTCAGGGCGGCCGCGCTCACGGTATCGTTGCCGACTTGTCTCAGGACGTCGACTCGCGTCGCGTCGTGTCGGAGACGGCCAAAGCCTTCGGCGGTCTGGACTTCGTCTGGAACCATGTCGGTCATCCAGGACCAGCCGCATTCGAGGGCCTCGATCTGAAGGAATGGGACAGTGCCGTTGCTCTCAACCTGCGCACGGTCCTCGTCACCACAGAGGCTGCGCTGCCCGAGTTGCGCGCTCGTGCGGGCGGCGCTCTGCTTTACACGGCCTCCACGTCGGGCGTCTCGGGCTCGCAGTTCTCGCCCGTCTATTCCGCGGTGAAGCATGGCGTTGTCGGGCTCGTGCGGGGACTCGCTAAGCGATATGCGAAGGAGAAGATTCGCGTCAACGCCATCTGTCCGGGGCCGATCGATACGCCAATGCTACGGGTGTTTGTCGCCCGTCCCGACCAGCAGTCGACCATGGGCATGGACAAGGAAGAGCTGGTCAAGAAGCGGGCCTATCAGACGCCCATGGGCCGTCCCGGCCAGCCCGATGAAGTCGCAAATGGCGCGCTGTTCCTGTTGTCGGACGAGGCATCTTTCGTAACCGGTATAACGCTCGTCATCGACGGTGGTGCGACCTGCTGAGTCCAGATGCCAAGCTCCACTCTCTCGAGAAAGCGGGAGTTTGCGCGACCAAGCCACCAGAACGTGACTGTCTCTAACCCCGCCGAACGAGATCGATGAACATGTCTGACCTGATGTCCACTTTTCCGCCGCCGCCCGAGGAGAGCGTCACGCTCGCGAACTGGCGCCACCCGCCCTTCAATCGCTGGGCTTTTCAGCATGTTCGCGAGATCGTTCCATCCGCCGAGATCGCCAACGAGTACGACGATCTCTGGCGGCTGCCTCCCGTCGATGCGGGCCTCGACGGCCTGGCGATCAGTGATGGATCAGGAGGACGGCTCGACCTCGAAGGGTTCCTCTCGGCTACTCAAACAGACGCATTCGTCATTGTTCATCGTGGGCGTGTCATCTGCGAGCGCTACTTCAACGGTATGACTGCCGCGACGCCGCATATCCTGATGTCGGTTTCCAAGTCGATGCTCGGGCTGCTCGCCGGCGTTCTCGTCTCACGCGGTATCCTGGATACGGCGGCGCCCGCGACCCGTTACGTTCCGGAGCTGAAGGGCAGTGCCTTCGAAGGCGTTAGCGTGAGCCAGTTGCTCGACATGCGCTCCGGGCTCGACTTCGACGAGGACTATCTCGCGACGTCGGGCGATATCGTTGCCTATCGCAAGTCGACCAACTGGAACCCCCCAGATCCGGGGGACATACCGACCCATCTTCGAGCCTTTCTGCCTACACTTCGGGCGCGGCTCGGGCCGCACGGCGGCAAGTTCAACTACGTCTCGCCATGTACCGACCTGCTCGGGTGGATATTCGAGCGCGCTGCCAGCCGACGCTACTCCGACCTGATGAGCGATCTGCTCTGGAAGCCGCTCGGTGCGGCGTACAGCGCCTATATCACGGTCGATACGCTGGGTGCTCCGAGATGCGCGGGCGGCATGTGTGTCACCGCGATGGATCTCGCTCGCGTCGGCCAGCTTTTGGTGCAAGGCGGACGTCGCGGCTCGCATGAAATCGTGCCCAAGGCCTGGCTCGACGACATCGAGCAGGCAGGCGAGACCGAGGCTTGGGATGCCGGGAGCTTCGGCGCGTACTATCCCGGTCGCCGGATGCACTACCGTACCAAATGGTATGTCGAGCATGGCACTTCGCCACTGACCTTCGGCATGGGCATTCACGGACAGAATCTGTTCGTCGATCGGGCGCGTGAGCTGGTCATCGCCAAACTCTCGTCGCAGAATTTGCCGATCGACGCGGCGGCCATCGCTTCCACGAGCCGAGCCGTCGACGCCATTCGCCGCCACATCGGGTGACTCGCGACAGTTCCTGACCGGCGGCGTCATTGCGGCTCTGCGGTTATCGGTCGATGCTGGGCAATCAGGCCGACGGAGTGGTCTGCATCAAAGCGGCAGCCGACCGAAACGAGGATTCCAATGGCCGAGACGCCGCCCGAGCCGTTCGCGGCACGCCTGCCGTTCTACTACGGCTGGGTGATCGTCGCCGTGGCATTCGTCACCATCGCGCTCGGTGTCACGGCCCGGACCTCGTTCTCTCTCCTGTTCCCGCCGATCGTCGACGAGTTCGGTTGGGATCGAGGGCTCTCGGCCGGAGCGTTCTCGTTCGGCTTCCTGGTCTCGGCGTTGATTACGCCCGTGATTGGCCGCGTGATGGATACCAGTGGGCCACGCGCCGTTATCATGACGGGCGTGCTACTCACGTCGAGCGGGCTCATCGGCGCTACCTGGATGACGGCGCCATGGCATCTCTATCTGACGCTCGGTCTGCTTGCAGGTATCGGGGTCAACTGCATGGGTTTCACCGCCCAATCGCAGTATCTGCCGAACTGGTTCGTACGCCGTCGCGCCTTCGCCATTGCCATTGCCTTTTCAGGGGCGGGGATCGGCGCCATTGTCATTCTGCCGCTGTTGCAGGACATCATTGCTCGTGATGGATGGCGCGCTTCATGCTGGACACTCGGTGTCGCGACCTTGATCGTCCTGCTGCCGCTCAACCTCCTCGTCTTCAAGCGTCCTGAAGCGATCGGCCTCGCGCCCGATGGTGACGGGACTGGCGGACGGCCGGTCATACGCCGCTCCTACGTGGTGGACCCAGCCTGGGCAGCCATCGACTGGACGCCGGCGCGCGCCTTGCGGACGGTGCGCTTCTGGTGGGTCATCGTCGGGTATTTCTGCGCGGGATTTGTCTGGTATGCGGTGCAGGTTCATCAAACGAAGTATCTGATCGAGGTCGGGTTCTCGCCCGTCGAAGCCGCCTGGGCGCTTGGTCTCGTCGCGATGGTCGCCGTCCCCGCCCAGATTGCCCTCGGCGCGCTTTCCGATCGCGTCGGCCGCGAGATCGTCTGGACTATTTCGTGCTCGGGCTTTGCCGTTTGCTATACCGCATTACTGGCGCTGGAGGCCGGTCGCTCAGATCCGCTGCTCTATCTGATGGTGCTCTCCCAGGGCCTGCTCGGATATGCGCTCACCGGCATCATGGGGCCGATCGTCGCCGAGTTGTTCGAAGGCCGCCACTACGGCACCATTCTTGGTATCGCGAGCGGCGGTCTCATCGCGGGGGGCGCCGCTGGGCCCTTCGTCGCCGGCGTGGTGCATGACCTTACGGGCAGCTATCGATTGGCCTTCCTCATCGCCATCGCCTTGTGTCTGGTCTCGATCGTTGCAATCTGGCTGGCGGCACCGCGGCGCGTTCGGATCGTTCCAGGCCGCGTGCGAGATCCGGCAGGCACGGGCTCCGAATGAAGCGTCTACCTATCGACTTGGCACCGCGGACCAAGGGTGGTGTGATCGACACCTGACCAATCAGAAGGATGCGACTATGACCAACAGGCTCGACGGCAAGGTGGCTCTCATCTCGGGCGCGGCGCGCGGCATCGGTGCGGCGACGGCCCGCGTCATGGCGGATGCCGGGGCCGCCGTCGTAATCGGTGATCTCCTTGCCGACAAGGCGAAAGAGACTGTGGCCGAGATCGAGGCTGCGGGGGGCAAGGCGGTCTTCGTGTCGCTCGACGTGACATCGGAGAAAGACTGGCAGGCAGCCGTCGCCACTGCCCAGAAGCGCTTCGGCAAGCTCGATATTCTCGTCAACAACGCCGGCCTTTTCCTGGGCCGGGACTTCGAGGATGTCACGATGGACGAGTGGAACAAGCTCGTCGCCGTCAACCTGACCGGAGTCTGGCTTGGCACCAAGATCTGTACGAATGCGCTCAAGGAGGCCGGCGCCAACTCGAAGCATGGCAGTGCCATTGTCAATCTGGCTTCGGTCGCGGGTATCGTGGGGTCGCAGCTCGATCCGCTCTATTCCATGACCAAGGGTGGCGTGACCCTTTTCACGAAGTCGACGGCGCTGTCCTATGGCCGCAAGGGCTACAAGATCCGCGTGAACTCGATCCATCCCGGCGTCATCGAAACTGACATGGGCAACCAGACGTTCGTAGCGCGGGCTACTCAGACCGGTACGAATGATACCGAGGCCGCTCGCACGGTTGCACTGAAGAGCCACCCCATCGGCCGACTCGGGCATCCGGACGACATCGCGCACGGCATCTGCTTCCT
>JALHMC010000018.1:0-11229 GCA_022844225.1 Hyphomicrobiaceae bacterium
ATGGCGCACCCGGTAGGATTCGAACCTACGACCTTCGCCTTCGGAGGGCGACACTCTATCCAGCTGAGCTACGGGTGCTGCTCGCCAGCACTGATACCCGAAGCAGGCGTCTCCTGCAATTGGCGTGTCGGTGCGTCAGCACCGTCACCCCTGGGACGACGTATCTGGCCTTGGAGGCTAGCGCTCCCCGGTCCGCCGCGCTAGAGCATCATCCGATCGCATGCGGTCGCTTTTCGCGACTGCGCGATCGGATCAAGATGCTCTTACACGTATGAATCCAGAGCAATTTGATCCGATCCGTGAATTGCCGAAGGCGATTCCGTCTGATCGGATATTGCTCTAGACGTTCGCCGTTTCTGGAAACCTTGCCAGAAATCGCACCTCTGACTCCGTGAACCCGCCGCCGAGCCATGATCTCTGTCGTCATCCCCACGCTCAATGCTGAATCCGGCCTCGCCGCGTGCTTGTCCGCATTGGTCCCGGCAACGGTCGACGGCCTTATCCGCGAAGTGATCATTGTCGACGGTGGCTCCACCGACCGCACGCTCAAGATCGCCGATCAGGCCGGCGCAAAGGTCATCACATCGCGGCCCGGACGTGGCAGCCAACTCCGCGCGGGGGCCCAGGCCGCGCGCTTCGGCTGGCTGTTGTTCCTGCACGCCGACACGGTGCTCGAGCCGGGTTGGGAGCGCGAGCTCGGAGCCTTCGTCGAGCGCGTGGAGATCGGCCAACGCCCGGAAGCTGCGGCCGTATTCCGGTTTGCTCTCGACGATATCGGCTTCCTGCCACGCGTCGTGGAATGGGGCGTCGCCGTCCGATCCACCGTGATGCGCCTTCCCTACGGCGACCAAGGGCTCGCCATGCCGCGCCGGCTCTACGATCGTCTCGGCGGCTTTCGCGATATGCCGCTGATGGAGGACGTCGACATGATCCGCCGTCTCGGACGCTCCCGCACCATCGTGCTGCGGTCGGGAGCGGTGACCAGCGCGATCCGCTATCGCCGCGACGGCTACGTGCCTCGCGTTGCCCGCAATCTGACGTGCCTCACTCTTTACTATCTTCGCGTGCCGCCCCAGGTGATTGCACGCATCTACGGTTAGCGCCCCGGCGTCGACCATCATCCGTTCAATTCACCGTGAGACGGAACCGTGTGCGCATTTCCTTTGGCCGCGCCGTCGAGTAGCCATGGGTTGGGTCCGCACTGCGGGTTAGCCAGGGAATACAGACATGCACAGCATCTCACGTAGAGGCTTCGTCATATCGGCCGCCGCAGCCGGCGCCGCATTCGGCCTCGACGGCCCGCTCGAGTTCATCTCGTCGGCGAACGCACAGAAAGCGGCAGATGCCGGAGCCAAGGGCTTTGCCAAGTTCAAGGTCGGCGACTGGAACGTCACGACCATTTACGACGGCGTCTGGGAGAAAGCCCACGACCCGGGCTTCATCAAGAACGCCACTGTCGACGAGACCAAGGCGGCGTTGAAGGCGGGCGGCCTGACCGAAGAACACGTACCGATCACGTTCACCGTCACCGTCGTCGAGAAGGGTGGCGAGACGATCATGTTCGACAGCGGCACCGGCGGCCAGTTGAGCCCGAAAGCCGGGCTTTTGGCCAAGGAGAATCTCAAGGGCGCAGGCATCGACGCCGCGAAGATCTCGAAGATCATCGTCACGCACTATCATCCCGACCACATCTTCGGCCTCATGGCCAAGGACACCAATGAGCAGGTGTTCCCGAATGCCGAGATTTTGGTGCCGGAGATCGAGCACAAGTATTGGTCGGCGCCCGACCTGATCGAGAAGCTGCCGGAGGCGCGGAGAGGTGCGGCCAAGCGGATCCAGGCAACATTGTCGACGTGGAAGAACGTCAAGCCGGTCGCCGATAACGCCGAGGCGGCCCCGGGCATCAAGACCCTCAACACGAACGGTCACACCCCCGGGCATACCGCGTACGAGCTGGCTTCCGGCACCTCGAAGCTGATCGTTACCGGCGACCTGACCAATATCCCCGCGATATTCGTCAAGAACCCCGGCTGGCACGCCGTCTTCGATGCCGATGCGGCAATGGCCGAAAAGAACCGTCGCGCCCTGTTCGAGCGCGCTATCGCCGAGGGCGCTGTCGTCACAGGCTATCACTGGGGCATGCCCGGCGCCGGCACCATCAAGAAGGACGGCAATGGCTACGCCCTGGTGCCCGTGACGGCGTCCTGACCGCACCAGCGGTTTCGAGCGCGATGCGCAAATCCGCTCCCGGCACGAAGAACCGGAGGGCGCCGCGAAAGCCAGCGGCGCCCTTTGCGTGCCGGCTTGTCATCATGGTCAAGCTGCCGATGGCAGGACGCATCAAGACGCGGCTCGCCCGGGAAATCGGCACGAGCGAGGCGACTCGATTTTACCGCGCCACCTGCCGGGCCGTCATCGCGCGCCTGGCCCGCGAGCCCTTCTGGGAGACAACCCTGCTGGTGACTCCGGATAGTGGCCTTGCGAGCGCCATGCTTCCGGCAGGCCCTCGTCGCATGGCACAAGGCTTGGGCGATCTCGGCACTCGCATGCACCGGCCCATGCGTGTTCTGCCGCCCGGGCCGGTCTGTCTGATCGGCACCGACATCCCAGCCATTCGTGCCGCCGATGTGCGACGCGCCTTCCGCCAGCTCGGCCGCAACGACGCTGTGTTCGGACCCGCCGAGGACGGAGGCTTCTGGCTCGTCGGTATGCGCCGCCGCCCCCGCCTGGTGACCCCGTACGCCGCGGTCCCCTGGTCGAGTCCCGACACCCTCGCCACCGTTGAGGCCAACCTCGCAGGCCATTCGTTGGAACACACGACCCGCCTCTTCGACGTCGATAGCCGCGCCGATCTCGCTCGCTGCCGCGGCCACTACGGCCGTTTCGTCGTGCCGGCTCGGCGCTGATCGATGCGTCGGCCACACTCTCTGCGCGGCCTGTCTCGTTAACGAGTTCATCCTTTGTTCGCCGCATTCACATGGCAGATTGAATCTCGTCGGGGTCGGCGGGATTAACCTCCCGTTAACCCCTCCCCTTCACACTCTGTTTACCGGGCCGGAAGTGCCGGTTGCGCCGTCGGCGCAGCCATGACCTTCATGTGACCGGCGGTATCTGTAGAGAGTAACGTCGTATGGGCGAGCGTCGTCTGAAGTCGGGTAAGTTGCCGGTTGGCAAGGTGCTTCAGGGAGATTGCCTGAAACGCCTGCGCCAGATCCCATCGGGATCGGTCGATCTGGTGTTCGCAGATCCCCCCTACAATCTTCAGCTCGATCGAGAGCTGCTGCGTCCCAACAATACCGTCGTCGACGGCGTCGATGATGCATGGGACAAGTTCCAGAGTTTCGCCGACTACGACCGCTTTTCGCGCGAGTGGCTCGCCGAGGCCCGTCGCATCCTGAAGCCGGACGGCGCCATCTGGGTAATCGGCTCCTACCACAACATCTTCCGCCTCGGCGTCGCGCTGCAGGACCTCGGCTTCTGGCTCCAGAACGACGTCATCTGGCGCAAGGTCAATCCGATGCCGAATTTCCGCGGCAAACGCTTCACCAACGCCCACGAGACGCTGATCTGGGCCGGCCGCGACCGCCGCTCCCGCGTCACCTTCAACTACGACGCGTTGAAGGCGGGCAACGAGGACGTTCAGATGCGCTCGGATTGGCTGTTCCCGATATGCTCGGGCCCGGAGCGCCTCAAGGACGATGGTGGACGCAAGGCACACCCAACCCAGAAGCCGGAAGCCCTGCTGCACCGCATCATCGTCGCAACCACCAATCCCGGCGACATCGTGCTCGACCCGTTCTTCGGAACCGGCACCACCGGCGCCGTCGCCGAGCGGCTGGGCCGCCGCTGGATCGGCATCGAGCGAGAACGCGACTACGTCCTCGCGGCCCAGGAGCGGATCGGCAAGGAGGAAACACTCTCCACGGATGCACTCGAGACGCTGCGCCCCCGCCGCGCCGAGCCGCGCGTGGCCTTCGGAGCCCTCATCGAGCTTGGCATGATCCGACCAGGCACCCGGGTCTCCGACGAGCGCGGCCGCATTTGGGCCGAGGTTCGCGCCGACGGTTCGCTTGCACATTCCGGTCCTCGCGGCGTCCTGCGTCAGGGGTCGATCCATCGTCTAGGTGCCGAGGTCCAGGGCAAATCCGCCTGCAATGGCTGGACATTCTGGCACTACGAGGCGGGCGGCCGCCGTCTACCCATCGACGCTCTGCGCGACGAGGCACGCCTGCGTTTGGGGCTCGCCGTAGCGCGCCCGCTGGCACTTGCGGCCGAGTGACCGCTTGTCGCGCCCCGACTGTGGAAATTTTTCTCCGACGTGGAGAACCTGAAAGTCACCGCTGACCCGCGCTGGAGAATCGCTGCTGATGCAGTGGAGTTCAACGGGCGGCAGGTGGGTGAGATGCGAAATGTGAGACGAGACAGGCTGGCGGGCATACTGATTTCCGTCTGCGCCTTGAGCCTCGGAGCATGCGCACACCGCGAGGAGACGGCCGCCCGGCACTACGGCTCGATCAAGGATGGCCCCATCACGACCGGCTCGATATCCAAGCCGGCCCGAGCGAGCGTCGGTCGCACGAAGAAGGTTGCCGTCCCGAAGCGAATCCAGAAGGTCGCCGCGCCATCGGTAGCAATTGTCGAGCCTGCACCGAGAGCACCAGCGCCGACCACCACCCGCCCGGTCACTACGAAGACCGCTGCCTCGGCGCCATCGTCTGTCACGACAGCGACGGCCACGCCCTCGGCCGCACCTGGTTCAGAGCCGCCGTTACCACCCGTTGATGAGCCGGGAGCCGTCGCCGAGATGTTGGCCGAAGGGCTCGCTCTCTTCGAACAAGGGAAGGTGGTTCAGGCGCGCCGCCGTTTCGTCGCAGCCATGAACGGCCCGGTGCCCGAGGTGATGCTCGCACTCGCGCGCTCCTACGACACCTATTACCTGAGCCGATTGCCCACTTCGGATGCGGCACCCGACATGCAGCGCGCGCTGATTCTCTACGAACGCGCACTCGAGCGCGGCGCCGGCGAGGCCGCCCCTGATCTCGAGCGCACACGCGGCATTCTGAAAATTCCTCGTTAGCCTTCTGCGTTTGTCGATTTTCTTGTCTCTCATTGTCTGTAACGGGGCCCTCGTCAGGACCCCGTTTTTTTGCGCGAGCACGTTTATCGAATCGTCCCCACCGCTCCCTGCCGATACTTCTCCACAACGGCCATGTCGGGATCGACGCCGAGCCCGGGCCCTTGCGGAACTTTCACCTTGCCGTTTTTCGCCACCATCGAGTCGCCATAAGGGCTGGCCTCGAGATTGGCGTAGATGTTTTCCAGCAGGGTGTCGGTGGACATCGACGCGACGATATGAATCGAGGCGAGGTTGCCAGGCCCGAAATAGGCGCAGTGGGGAATGCACTGCACCGAATGCGCCTCGGCTGCCGCGATGATTTTCCGCATCTCGGTGATCCCGCCAATCTTGGTCACGCTCGGCTGCGCGACGTCGATAGCGCCCTTCTCGAAGCTGTCGACGAAATCATGCAGCCCCGCCGCATTTTCACCGGCTGCTATGCGGGTCTGTCCCTCACGACGTACGCGGGCAAGGCCCTTGTGATCCTCGGGGGGAAAAACCGGCTCCTCGAGCCAATAGAGACGCGCCGGCCGGTAGGCTTTCTCCATCTCGAGGGCTTCAGCCACCGTCCACGGGCAATTGACATCGTTCATGATTTCGACGTTCGGGCCGGCTCCCTCGCGCGCGGCCATCACGGCCTCGACCGTATGCTCGTGCAGTTTGATGTGCTTGAAGCCAGCCGCCGCGCGCCCGGCGCAAATCTTCTTCACGACGTCGGGGCTGCCATATCGCATCAGGCTCGAGTAGGCGCGCACCTCCTTGCGACGCGCCCCGCCGAGCAGATCCGAAATAGGCAGTCCTGCCCGCTTCCCGGCAATGTCCCAGAGCGCGATGTCGATGCCGGAGTGAGCGTAGACCACCGGACCGTTGCGCCCGAAAATGTGGAACGCCTGCGCCGCATCCCGGTGCAGCGCATTGATGTCCGTCGGGTCCTTGCCGATGAACCACGGCGCCACGTAAGTCTCCAGCGCGGCTTTGGTCGCGGGAATGATGTTGTGGCCGAAGCCCTCCCCCCAACCCGTGATGCCCGCGTCCGTGTCGACCTGCACCAGCAGGTGGTCCTGCGACGGAAAGCGCAGCCCCGCGAACTCCGTCGTCGGCGCTCCCATGTCGTAGGGAATACGCACGTAGTGCGCGTGAATGGCGGTTATCTTCATAGCTGAGGCCTCACTTTTTGGCCGCCTGGATTTTGTCGAAGTCGGGCAGATTGCTGGACGACGCCGCAAGATAGGCAGATTTCGTTTTCGCGAGCGCCGCCGTGGCCTTTTCGTTGTCGAGGATCTTCGCCATTACAGCCTCGCGAGCGCGGTCGAAGTACTCGCGATTTTCAGACACGAACTCGCGCGATGTCCGCAAGCCGGCGAGCCAGCCGTTGATCTCCGGGATAACGTAGCGAGCGACCATGTCCCAGCTGCGGAACGTGTTCTCTGGGTTGGCCCAGTCGTGCACGAAACCGACGATGGTGCCGAAGCCTCCAGAGATTTCGAGCACGTTCTTGATCTTGGCGACGAGGTCGTCCGGTGTTCCGATCACGGCAGCCGAGTTGGGCTGATACGCCGTCTTCTCCACCGCCTCGTCCGGGTCCGTGAACGGCTTCAAGCCTGGACGCTGCAACGTGCCGACAATGTATTCGTTGTGGTGGCGCATCAGACCGTCGCGGGCCTGCTCGCGGGCTTTCTCACGTGTCTCGGCGATGTGCCACGACAGCATGACGCGCCAATTCGCGCGGTCGACGGTCTGGCCATGCTTGGCCGCGGCATCTTCGGCGAATTGCCACTGCTGTGGCAACGCGTTCAATCCCTCCACGGAGACCGATCCGACCGAGATGACGCCGATGCCGTACTTGCCGGCAAGCGTGAAGCCCGACGGACTGATCTGGGACGCGACCGCCATCGGCATGTCCTCCTGCAATGGCAGGAGTTGCAACTTCGCATCGTTGAGATTGAACCATTCGCCCTTGTAGGTGATGCGCTCGCCCTTGAAGAGCCGGCGGATGATGCCGATCGCCTCGTCCTGTCTGTCGCGCAGCACCATTGGATCGATGCCGAGTGTATGAGCGTCGGAGGCCAGCGCTCCAGGGCCCGAGCCGAAGATCGCGCGCCCGCCCGATTGCCAGTCGAGCTGCACCATGCGCTGCGCCACCATGAATGGGTGGTGATACGGCAGCGACACCACGCCCGTGCCGAGCTTGATGCGTCCCGTGCGCTCGGCGGCAGCAGCAAGGAACAGCTCCGGACTCGCAATCATCTCCCAGCCTGAGGAATGATGCTCGCCGCACCAGAACTCGTCGTAACCGAGCTTGTCCATGTGCGCGACGAGGTCGATGTCGCGCCGCAGCTGCAGCATGGGATTCTCGCCGATTGGATGGTGGGGAGCGAGAAAGGCACCGAACTTCAACCGCGGCATGGGCGTGTACTCCTGGGATTGGCTGGGAGATCGTGGGCTCAGGGTAGGGCGCGGTCGTGGGCCGGGCAAGCCGGAGATCGCGACCAACGACTATTCGATCGACGACATGGGTATCTGCCGGACGCTCCGGCGGTCTCGATAGCCGGGGGGCCGGGACAAGGGGAGAAACCGCTTTGATGGCCCCGCTTGCTTAGGGGGCAGTCCGCATTCAAGAGTACGGACGGCCGCTGTTGCGGCACCCGCTCTGAGGAGTTTTCGATGATCTTCGACCACCGCACCTATTTTTTGAAGCCCGGCACCATCAAGGCGCACTTGGCGCTTTATGAGAAGATGGGCTTCGCACCACAGTCCCGCGTGCTCGGAAAACCCGTGCTCTACGCGACGACCGAGGTCGGCGACGTGAATTCCTACGTGCACGTCTGGGCGTACAAGGATCTCGCCGACCGGACCGCGCGGCGTGAAACCCTGTGGGCCGATGCCGAGTGGCTGGCCTATGTCAAGGCGTCCGGTGAACTCGGCGCTCTCGAGCGCCAGGAGAACAAGATCCTGGTCGCAACCAGCTTCTTCAAGCTGCCGGGGGCATAAGCCCAATGGCTTAGCCGGGTCTGGCCCTCGCACGCCGCCCGCAAAAGTCCTATATGCTAGTGAAGAAATGGGCGCGCGTTATCGCGAGGCGCGCCCGTTGATCTAGCCGAACACGCCAATGGGATCTGCCATGGCCGACCTTCTCCCGACGCCCCGCCCCGCCTTCGATGGAACGCTTGCCCGCTCGGGCTTTGTTTACGTGAAGGGCGACGACATGCGCGCCATGCTCGAGGCCGTGGGTTCTTTGGATGATTGGAACGCCTTCGCCGAGAGTTGGAACGACCTCGAGATGGACACCTTCATGGCGGACGGCGGTCGCTACCGCCGTCGTCGGCACGGGGTCTACAAGGTCGGCCGCGACGGCTCGGCTATTCGACAGCCCCACCAGCCCCACTACCAGACCACCAACTACAATCCTTTGAATGGCGGCATCGAGCGCTGGTTCGCCCCGGTTCACGACGAAACTGCAAATGGCCCCAGCCTCAGGACGATCCTCGGTTTCTGCAGCCGTCTGTTCAGCCCGCTATCGCCGTCTGTGGCGACATGGCAGACCGAGATCCACCAGTTCAGGATCGAGGCCGGACCGGACGAGGCCGGGAAGCCGACCCCCGAAGGCATGCATCGCGACGGTGTCGACTGGGTGCTGGTTCTCCTGATCAAGCGCCACAACATCCGCAGCGGCACCACGACTATCGCCGATCTCGACAAGCACTCGCTCGGCAGCTTCACCCTGACCGAACCGCTCGATGCCGCGATCGTCGACGACAGCCGTGTTTATCACGGCGTCACACCGATCGAGCCGATCATCGAGGGTGAAGCTGCTTATCGCGATGTTCTGGTCGTCACGTTCCGGGATCCCTCGCGATAGACGATGGGCGCGGCGCTGAGCCGCGTCCAACTCGCATGGCAATTGCTCAGCGCGTCAATCCCATGCGCCCGCGCGACCAGTCGGCGTTGGCGCGAGCCCGGCGACTGCCCCCTCGTCCCGCCAGCGATACGAAGTGACGGCCGACGTCGACATGGATGTGGTCCATACCGGCATAAGTCATGGTCCCACCGGCTTTGTGATTGGCGATGAGCCATTCGATGATCTGTCCCTTGCGGCCTCCTGCATCGAAGTCGACGGCATTGCCGCTGGCATGTCGCGAGGGGCGTCCTGTGCCCGCGATCGTCGCACCGGAGCGACACGTCGAAATCACGCGTACGGGACCGAAGCGGGTCTCGATCCTGTTGAGCAGGGCTCGTGCCGATTGGGTGAGACAGGTCCGCGGCGCATCGCGGGAATCCTTGCCCACCCGTGCCTTGGAGGTGACGGCTCGCTCGCGGACGGGCGGCGCATCCTGGGGCTCCAGATAGGCGGCATTGACCCATCCATTCAGTCCGGCGTGCTCGATCGGACACCAACCGGTCCGGCACGTTCCCGCTCGTTCAATGCCGCTGGTTTCAGGCCTCAGGGTGCCGATCACCGCGGCCTCGCTCGAGGGCTTTCGACGCACGTTGAGCACATCACCGGGACTGACGTTGGCAACGCGTTGTAAAGGCAGACTGCCGAGTGTAGAAGCTCCTGCCGTCGCGATCGGCTGCGGCGAGGGTTTGGGTATGGCTGGTCCGGCAAGCCGCATCGGTGCTGAGGAGGCGAGCGCGTGAGTCCCGCGCGTCATTACCGGGTTATCGGCAACGATCGTGGCGGTCCCACGGGTACCGGTTTGATTTTGCCAGACGAGCCTTTGGCCGTCTCTTTTCAGATCGAGGCATTGCACCTCGGCCTCGAACCATTTCATCCATTTGTTGCAGAGCCGGTTGCCTTCGACCCACCAGCGGCCGGAATCGATCGGTGCACCGAGATAAGAGCTGAGCTCCGCCGCATGACCGGAAAGACGCCCACCTGCAACATAGCGCACGGTGACCTTCGGACCGAGCGGCGTATCCATCTCAACCGTCGATCCAGCGAGCAGAGTTTCCATTTCCGGCCCCGTCACCGCGACAGCTGCGGCGCCGGTCGCACTCGCGACCGAAAGAAGTCCGGCAGTTATGACCAATTTCCTCATTACGTCCCCGTTTCCACTGCGCTCCCGCCCCATGGACGGCAGTGAATAGAAACTGTGGCGCGAGAAAGAAGAAATATGGCCCTCAAGATGTTCGCTCTGACATCGACCTGAGGATAAGGGCTATTAGATTTCGATATTACCTTTTAAATCGACCATACCGGCTCGAATACTGGCAGAGCGGAAATTCTGCATCTAGTGTTCCTGCGCCGACATTTACTTCCCTTCTCGACTAGGTCGAGAGCAAATATCGGCGCCAAAGGAACACTAGAAACTCCGGGCACCAAACGTCAGGGGCGCTACACTAGCTTCGAAGCGTCGATTTAACTCTTCATCTCTAACGCGATTATGATCGCAAATCGTATCGACGATGACACCAATAATAAGGCTATATATCGCTCAGAATACCCGAGAGAAGAACGGCACAACCGCTCGTTCATAGAAGTCGACGTTTTCGGCGTACATGGCGTTACTCCCGGTCGGTATGGATATCTTGTCAGCCCACCGCCCAGGATCTCGCACAGGCCTCCCGCCAAGGCGATGTGACGCCATTCGCCGAGACCGAGACGGCGCCCACCTCGAGGCTGCGTTCACGTTGTTAGGCTCGATCGGTGGGCTGCCCGCGCCTCCCACCGCCGTTCAAACGCCGTTCACCTCACCGCGCGATGGCGTCGGAAGGTCTGGCCTTCTTCTTCGCGGAGAACTTGCCCTTTCCGCCGGGCTTGTATGAGCCGCGCGGCTTTTCGGAGCCTTGCCGATCAACGGGACCCGCCCGGAAGCCGTCGGCCCTGTTGCTGGCAGATTTGGTCTCATCTGCCGGCGTGACGGCCTCGCGTTTCCGATCCTTCCAGCGCGGCTTTTCGGAGCCTTGCCGATCAACGGGACCCGCCCGGAAGCCGTCGGCCCTGCTGCCGGCTGATTTGGCCTCATCGCCAGGAGTGACGGCCTCGCGTTTCCGGTCCTTCCAGCGCGGCTTTTCGGAGCCTTGCCGATCAACCGGACCTGCCCGGAAGCCATCGGCCCTGCTGCCGGCTGATTTGGCCTCATCGCCAGGAGTGACGGCCTCGCGTTTCCGGT
>JALHMC010000018.1:11329-75938 GCA_022844225.1 Hyphomicrobiaceae bacterium
GTCCTTCCAGCGCGGCTTTTCGGAGCCTTGCCGATCAACCGGACCTGCCCGGAAGCCATCGGCCCTGCTGCCGGCTGATTTGGCCTCATCGCCAGGAGTGACGGCCTCGCGTTTCCGGTTCTTCCAGCGCGGCTTTTCGGAGCCTTGCCGGTCAACGGAACCCGCCCGGAAGCCATCGGCCCTGCTGCCGGCTGATTTGGCCTCATCGCCAGGAGTGACGGCCTCGCGTTTCCGGTCCCTCCAACTCGGCTTCGTCCCGCCCTCCTGTTTGGCCGCCAGACGCTCGGCGAGTGGGAGCGAGGTGTGGCGGCCCTGGTTGGCCTGCCGTTGTGCCGGAGGCCTCGGTGGAGGTGTCTCCAGTGCCGAAATGGCGGCCTCGACGGTTGCAGCGTCCTCCGGCGCATCGGCGCCGACGCGCGAGATATGCCCTTGCTTCTCCTTGGCGGTGCGGGCCGACAGCGCAAACGCATCGGCAACCTCGGCAACGATCTCGAAACGGGTCTCGTCGTCGAAGATCCGGATGGCACCGATCTCGGTCTTGGTGACCCCGCCGGCACGGCAGATCAAGGGTAGCAGCCAGCGCGGATCGGCATTCTGTGCCCGGCCGATATTGAGGCGGAACCAGGCCATCGGGCGATCACCCGTTCGAGGTCCGCGCTTCGGCCGATTGTCGTCGGGCCGTCGTTCACCGTCTGGACGTGGCGAGAAGCCTGGACGCTCCCCGGCCGTTCGGTCCGCGCGGCGCGGCGGCCCTGTATCGGCAGTCAACGTCTCGGCCCGGGGCAACTTCTGCTTGTGAAGTCGCAGCAGCGCCAAAGCGATCTCGTCTTGGCTCCGCGCAGCCAGGAGAGCCCGCACCTGGACCAACTCGCCCTCAGTGGCCGGCTCACCGAACGTCGTCTGAGCCAGGAACCGCTCGTGATCCCGCGTCTCGATTTCCTCGGCCGTCGGCGCCGGACTCCAGCGCACCCGCAGCTTCGCCGCCTGCAGCAGCGTCTCTGCCTTGCGTCGGCGCGCATACGGCACGATCAGCATGCAAAGTCCCTTGCGTCCGGCCCGGCCCGTGCGCCCGGAGCGATGCAGCAAGGTTTCCGGATCGTTCGGTAGGTCGGCATGCACGACCAGCGATAAATCGGGCAGGTCAAGGCCGCGCGCGGCGACATCCGTCGCCACCAGGACCTGGGCCCGTCCCTCGCGCAAGGCCTGCAGCGCATGCGTACGCTCGGTCTGGGTCAACTCACCCGAGAGGGCGACCGCTGAGAAGCCACGATCGAGCAAGCCCGCCTGCATGCGCTTGACTGCCTCGCGCGTGGCGCAGAACACCAGCGCCGCCGACGCCGCATGAAAGCGCAGCACATTGGTGACGGCCTTCTCGACCTCGCCGGAGGCGACCCGGATGGCGTGATACTCGATGTCGGAGTGCTGGTCTTCGCTACCGGCCGTCGCGATCCGTAGCGCCTCGGTCTGATAACGGCGCGCCAGCGTGACTATGGCCCTTGGCAGCGTTGCCGAGAACAACAGCGTACGGCGCGTCTCGGGCGTGGCGTCGAGGAGAAATTCGAGATCGTCGCGAAAGCCCAGATCGAGCATTTCATCGGCCTCGTCCAGAACCACCGCGCGCAGCGAGGATAGATCGAGGTGCTTGCGCTCGAGGTGATCCCGCAGGCGGCCGGGCGTGCCGACCACGATGTGTGTCCCTGCCGTGAGCGCGCGGGTCTCGACACGCGGGTCCATGCCACCGACACACGTGACGATCCGGGCACCCGTTTCTGCGTAAAGCCATGTCAGTTCGCGTTGCACTTGCAAGGCAAGTTCGCGGGTTGGCGCAATGATAAGCGCCGACGGGCCTCCGCTTGCAGGGGCAAAGCGTTCCGCTTCGCCGAGCAGCGTCGATGCCAGCGTTAAGCCGAAAGCGACCGTCTTCCCTGAGCCGGTACGCGCCGAGACGAGCAAGTCGCTCGAGGCCGAGGCTTCCAGAACGGCGATTTGCACCGGCGTCGGGGTCGAGTAGTCGCGCGCGGCGAGCGCACTGGCGAGCGCCGGATGTGTAGGCGGAAATGGCACGGTTGGGGAACTCTTCGAGACGGCAAGGCGGCCCCTCTGTATTCGAGAGGCGAGCGCCGGCAGCCGGGGCTGGGAAGCGCTACCCTATAGCTGAGATACGCCATCCCGACCAGTGCATAGATCGCGATGGTCGCATGCGCTGCGGGTACAACGTGCAACGATCCGCCGCACGCTTGCATCTGCGTAAGGGGCTGGGCCATCCTTTGCTCGATCATCCCCGGCCGCCATGGCTTAGAGCGACAAGAAGGACGCCCCCGATGACGCGATACACATTCGACCACATTCACCTCTTCACGCGCGATCCCGAGGCGATGGCCAAATACTTCGAGGATATGCTGGGCGCCGAGGTAATCCGCTCGATGGCGGGAGGCCAGCCACGCATCGACCTCAAGCTCGGCGGCGCCAACATTTTCATCCTCGACGTCTCGGGTAATCCCAAGGCTGCCGAGGGGGCCCCTCACCCCTATCGCGGACTCGACCACTTTGGCCTGGAATGCAAGGACATCGACAAAGTCTGCGCCGAACTCAAGGCCAAGGGCGCGAAGTTCACACGCGGTCCGGAGACGATCCGGCCGGGAACGCGAATTGCGTTCATCGAAGGACCGGAGGGGGTGTCGGTGGAGATCTTGGAGCGCGGATCGCATATCAAGTGAATGATTCGTCAATTATTTCCTTGACCGACAATCCGGCAGAGCCAGAACGGGCTGCGCAAGCACCAGAAAATGCATAGGAAAAGTGAGGTGACAGCATCGCAGTTGTCGCCTCATGAAGAACACGCGTATAGGTGGTGCCGATAAGCTCGATGACGAGTTTTACGTCGACCGATTCCGGGGAACATCTTGTTCAAAGATCTGGATCTCGACACCCGCATCAGCGAGGCGCGGATTTGGCTGATCGGCCGAACGCGCACGCTTAAGCGTGCCATTCTGATCGCCAACGATCTCGTATTGTTGTCCGTGGCCGTCTGGCTTGCGTTCTCCCTCCGCTTGGCCGAGCCGTATGTCCCTGCCAACGCCATTTTATGGATGGTCCTCGTCAGTGCTCCGGTCGCGGGGGTCATCGTCTTTCATTTCGCGGGGCTCTACCGGCTCGTCACTCGTTTTCTCGGCTATCGAGGAGCGGTCCGGATCTTCGGCGGCATCGGTCTGTCGACACTGATGTGGGCGGTGGTGCTGTTGATGGCGATTGGCACCGGCGACCCGAGTATCTGGGTGCCTCGGTCGGTCATTTTCATCTACCCGGCAATCGGTGGCCTGCTCGTGTGGGCAAGCCGGGAGATCGCGGCGCATCTTTTGGTCACCGGCGTCAGCGCGCAGTCCCGACAACCCGATCGGACCCGCGTCCTGATCTATGGAGCGGGAGCGGAAGGTGTACAGCTGCTCGACGCACTCCGGCGCAGCCGGGATCACGAAGCGATCGGCTTTATCGACGATACGGCGAGCCTGATCGGCCAGCGTGTCGGGGGCCTCAAGGTGTATCGCGTCGACAAGCTCGCCCGGTTCGTTGAGCGGGACGCCGTGAAGGAAGTCATGCTGGCTCTGCCGCGCCGCCAACGCGGCGAGCGCCAGGAGATCATCCGGCGCCTCGCGCAACACGCTGTTCGCGTCAAGACGATGCCGGCCATGGAGGACATCGCCTCGGGGCGAGTGTCCGTTACGGATCTGCGGCCGATCGATGTCGACGATCTGCTCTCACGGGAGTCGGTGCCGCCGAACGCTGAGTTGCTCTCTCGCTCGCTTCGCGGCAAGTCGGTCATGGTGACAGGGGCTGGGGGCACGATCGGAAGCGAGCTGGCGCGACAGATCCTGCGCCAGGGTCCAGCACGGCTTGTTCTTCTCGAGCTCTCGGAAGCAGCGCTATACGAGGTCGAGACCGAGATCCGCGACACGCTCGGTCGGCTCGAGGCAGTGCAGGGCTCTGGAACGATGGCCAATCCCGAGGTCGTCGGCGTTCTGGGCTCGGTGACCGACGCACGCCTGCTCGAGGCCACGATGCGGACGCATCGCATCGAGACCATTTATCACGCAGCCGCCTACAAGCATGTTCCGATCGTGGAGGCGAACGCAGTCGCAGGACTGAGGAACAACACGTTTGGCACTCTAGTGCTGGCGCGCATGGCGATCCGCGCAGGCGTCGAACGAGTGGTACTCGTCTCGACTGACAAGGCCGTACGGCCCACCAACATCATGGGCGCGAGCAAACGCCTCGCCGAGCTGGTGTTCCAGGCCGCAGCGGCAGCAGGCGCCAAAACTGTCTTTACGATGGTTCGCTTCGGCAACGTTCTCGACAGCTCAGGCTCGGTCGTTCGCCGTTTCCGTCGCCAGATCCAGGACGGCGGGCCAGTCACCGTTACCCACCGGGACGTCATCCGCTACTTCATGTCGATCCCTGAAGCCGCGACGCTGGTGATTCAGGCAGGTGCCATGGCAAAGGGGGGCGAGGTCTTTGTGCTCGATATGGGCGAGCCGGTGCGCATCGATGATCTGGCGCGCACGATGATTCGCATGGTCGGGCTCGACGTCCGCGACGAGGCCAATCCGCTGGGTGACATCGCCATCCGCTATGTCGGCTTGAGGCCAGGCGAAAAGCTGTTTGAGGAATTGCTGCTCGACGAAGGACACACGACGGCGACGGAGCATCCGCGCATCCGCCAGAACAAGGAGCCGGCAATCCCCGGCGCGGTGCTCGAAAGGGAACTCGCCCAGCTGGAAGCAGCGATGCAGCTCGAAAGCGGCGGTTTGGAAGCCATCAAGGAGATCCTGTCGCGGACGGTCGAGGGCTACAAGCCGACGGTCGTCGAGAAGGACCCCTTCGAAGCCGCCGCCACCTGGACCCCGCCTGGGCGAACACTGCACTGAGACGGCGCAGCCGCCGAAGTTCAACCATTCGACGACGCCGACTGATCTAGGTCAGTCACAACGGAACGCTCTCGTAGCCGCGACTATGGCCGCCCCCTTCTCGACAGAGTGTCCGAGTTCCGCAAGCACGTCCTCGATGTGCATCAGGTCGGTCAGGATGTCGCCCTCCGCGATGGCGCCCATGGTTCCGATACGGATCATTTTGCCCTGGAGCCGATTGCGGGCCCCCGCGATCACGGTTCGATGCTTTTCATAGAGGCGCCGGATCAGGCGCGTCCCGTCGATACCTTCGGGCACGTGGAAGCACGCGACCGTATTGGACTGCGCGTCGGCCTTCGCGAAGTTCTCGAGCCCGATCGCCGCCGCACCGGCTTTCATGCCACGAGCTAGCCGGGCATGACGTGCGAGCACGTTGGCTTGCCCCTCCTCGTGGATCATGTCGAGCGAGGCATCGAGCCCGTAAATCAGCGAGATGGCGGGTGTGAAAGTCGATTCGCCCTTGTCGTAGCTGTCTCGGGCGCGGCGGAGATCGAAGAAGAATCGCGGCAGGCGATCGTCACGTCGGATGACGTCCCAGGCCTTCTCGCTGGCGGCGATGATACCGAGGCCCGGCGGGCACATAAGGGCTTTCTGCGATCCGGCGACGGCCACGTCCACGCCCCACGCATCCATCTGGAAATCCATGCCGGCAAGACCCGAGACGGTATCCGTCACCAGCAGCGTCGGCCGCTCCCGGACGAGGCGGCCGGCCGTTGCGAGGTCTCCCATGACACCCGTAGAGCTCTCGTTATGGACGACGATCAGTGCCCGATAGTCGTGCCGATTGAGATGCCCCTCGATCACATCCGGGTCGGCGGTCTCCCCCCAGGGCACGTCAATCGTGTCGATCGCAGCGCCGAGTGCTCGCCCGATGGTGGCGAAACGCTCGCCCCATTGGCCATTGTTGACGATGAGCAGGCGCTCACCTGGCGCGACGATGTTGAGCAGGGCCGCTTCCATCACGCCGGTCCCGCTGGTCGCCAGCGGGTGGATCGGCTGCGCCGTGCCGAGCAGCGGACGGAGCTTGTCGATCGTTCGTGACCAGATCGCGCGAAATTCGAGCCCCCGATGGCTGACGATCGGACGCGCGATTGCCGCTCGCACGCGTTCTGGAACCGCAATCGGGCCTGGCAGGCGCAAGCGATAAGTGTCGGCCGGAAAGGCCATTGCGGCGGAAGCGGGCGATGTCATGTGGCGTCCCATGCGGTGGCAAGCGACATCTCCTTAATCCGGTCCTTGCATGTCTGCCAGTCGGGACTAAATTGCGAAGTCTTCGGGCCCCTCCGACCCGCCCTACCGAAGGGGGCTAAACCCCAGCGGTCGAGGCGATCCATCCGACCGCCATGCTCCGAGGAGCCTCCTCATGAATCGAACGTTTGCAGCCTTGCTTGGGCTTGCCTTGGCGACTGCGGTCGCTGCAGGCAGCGTTTTGCCGGACCAAGCTGCGGCTCAAGATCCGATCCGCATCGGCGAGCTGAATAGCTACAAGGCGATCCCCGCGTTCCTCGAGCCCTACAAGAAGGGCTGGGAGCTTGCCGTGGAGGAGATTAACGCCGCAGGCGGCGTCAATGGTCGCAAGATCGAGGTCATCAGCCGCGACGACAATGCCTCTCCCGGTGACGCTGTGCGTGTCGCCGAGGAACTGGTCAGCCGCGAGAAGGTGGCACTCCTGACGGGAGGCTTCCTCAGCCACGTCGGCCTCGCGATCTCCAGTTTCGCCAAGCAACAGAAAGTTCTCTTCATCGCTGCCGAGCCGCTCACCGATAAGCTGGTCTGGGAGAACGGCAACGCCTACACGTTCCGGCTCCGGGCTTCGACCTACATGCAGGTGCATATGCTGGTCGAGGAGGCAGTGAAACTGGGCAAGAAGCGATGGGCGCTTGTCTACCCGAACTATGAGTACGGCCAATCGGCAATCGCGTCGTTCAAGGCGCTGATGCAGGAAAAGCAGCCCGGCGTCGAATTCGTCGCCGAGCAGGCACCGCCGCTCGGCAAGATCGAAGCCGGCGCGGTTGCACAGGCCATCGCAGATGCAAAGCCCGACGCGATCTTCAACGTCACGTTCGGACCGGACCTACAGAAATTTGTCCGTGAAGGCACCACGCGCGGCATCTTCTCGGACGTGGCCGTCTTCTCGCTTCTGGGCGGCGAGCCCGAATATCTCGACCCGCTGAAATCCGAGGCGCCCGTCGGCTGGTACGTCACGGGCTATCCGTGGGACCAGATCAAGACGCCCGAGCACGACAAGTTCTTGGCGGCCTACCGAGCCAAATGGAATGACTATCCGAGGCTCGGCTCAGTCGTCGGCTACGCCGCGCTTTACTCCGTGGCGGCGGTTCTGAAAAAAGCCGGCGGGACCGACACCGATAAGATGCTGAAGGCCATGGCCGGCCTCGAAGTCGAGACCCCGTTCGGCAAGGTCGTCTATCGCGAGATCGACCACCAATCGACGATGGGCGCCTACGTTGGACGCACTGCGGTGCGGGAAGGCCGGGGCATCATGATCGATTGGCGCTACGAGCCGGGCGACAGGCATCTGCCGACGGACTCCGCCGTGAAGGCCCGGCGCCCGGCCAATTAACGGACCGAGATTTAACGGACCGAGATCGCTGAGGACTGGATAGGCGGGCCCCACTCAGGGCCCGCCTCGGTCTGATGGCCGACACCAGGCTTCCTGAAGCCTGCAGAGGATCCGCGCCGACCATGCTCTCCTCGCTTCTGATTCAGACGCTGAATGGACTGGCGAGTGCATCGCTGTTGTTTCTCGTCGCGCTCGGGCTGACCCTTATCTTCGGCGTTACGCGCATCGTCAATTTTGCGCACGGCTCGTTCTACATGCTCGGCGCCTACATCGCGGTGTCGGCGAACATCTGGCTCGGCGGCGGAGCGCTCGGCTTCTGGGGCGGCGCACTTGCAGGCGCCCTCGCGGTTGCCGGGATCGGCCTCGTCATGGAGCTCACCGTTCTACGCCGCCTCTACCGGGCACCGGAACTGCTGCAGCTCGTCGCGACGTTCGGCATCGTTCTCATCATCAAGGATGCGGTGCTCGCCGTGTGGGGGCCGGAGGACATCCTTGGACCGCGCGCACCCGGCTTCACGGGCAGCCTGACGATCCTTGGCAAACAGCTGCCGACATACGACGCTTTCCTGCTCCTTCTGGGGCCGGCCATGCTGGCGGGAGTCTGGTGGCTGCTGAACCGGACGGCTTGGGGCCTGAAAGTCAGAGCCGCGACCGAGGACCGTGAGATGGCCGCCGCACTCGGCATCGATCAAGCGTTCCTTTTTTCAAGCGTGCTGGCCCTCGGTGCGGGCCTCGCAGGACTTGCGGGGGCTCTGGCTCTGCCACGCGAGCCGGCCAGCCTCGGCATGGATCTCTCCATCATCGCCGACGTCTTCGTTGTAACTGTGGTCGGAGGCCTTGGCAGCATTCCCGGCGCCTACCTCGCCGCCGTCCTGATCTCCGTCGTCAAGGCATGGTGCATTGGTCTCGGCACTGCAACGATCGCGGGCGTTACGATCTCATTCACGAAGTTGACTCTCGTCGCCGAGTTCGTGGTGATGGCGGCCGTGCTTCTTGCACGGCCGCACGGCCTGCTCGGTAGCGAGCCGGCCCAGCAGCGAGGTGCGGCGGCGACATTTGCACCCCTGCCGATCCCAAGCCGGAGCTTTTGGGGGACAGGAGCCGGGGCTGTGCTCCTGCTGCTCTTGATGCCGCTGATCGTCGACCGCTACAATCTCGTCCTTCTGACCGATATAGCGGTGTTCGCGCTGTTGGCGGCGAGCCTCGCCATCCTGATGGGGTGGGGCGGCATGGCCTCGTTTGGTCATGCCGCATACTTCGGCGCCGGAGCCTACGGCGCGGCACTCGCGTCGCTGGCGGGACTGCCTATCGCTGCGGCGCTTCTGATCGGTCTGGCGATCGCGGCGTTACTGGCCGCACTGATCGGCCGATTGGCGCTCGAGGCGTCGGGCATATCGCTCGCCATGTTGACACTCGCGTTCGCGCAGATTCTGTGGGCCGTGGCATTCCAATGGGACGCCGTGACAGGCGGCTCGAATGGGCTCGTCGGCATCTGGCCGCCGGCAGCACTGTCCGAGAAGTGGGCCTACTACCTGCTCACGGTGACGGCTGCAGCTGGTGTGATCGCAGCAATTTGGCACCTCGCGCATACGCCCTTCGGCTACGCGCTTCGCGCGGCCCGCGATCACGCGCGCCGGGCCGAGGCATCCGGGCTCGATATCAAGGCGGTTCGTCTGGCTGCCTTCGTGCTCTCCGGCTCGGTCGCAGGTCTGGCCGGCGCACTTCTGGTGTTCTCCAAGGGATCGCTCTCACCCGATCTGCTCGCAATACCCCGCTCGGTCGATGCGCTGGTGATGGTGCTGCTCGGCGGTTTCGAAACCCTGGCCGGCCCCTTGGTCGGCGCTATGGTCTTCACGCTGCTCTCCGATTGGCTGACCCGTGCGACACCCTACTGGCAGGCCATGCTCGGCGCGACGATCGTCGTTCTGACACTCGTCTTTCCGCGCGGCATCACCGGCACTATCGGCGGGTGGCTTGCCGAAAGGCGGCGCTTATGAGCACGGACACTGCGCTCGAGGTCGATGCGCTCCAAAAGTCGTTCGGCGGCTTTCGCGCAGTCAGTGGCGTGTCGTTCAGCGTCGCCCAGGGCGAGGTCGTAGCCCTGATCGGGCCCAACGGCGCCGGCAAGACCACGACCTTCAATCTCGTCAACGGGCAATTGAAACCCGATAGCGGCCGCGTCCGCCTCGAGGGCATGGACGTGACGGGCCTTGGACCTCGCGAGCTTTGGCGCCGCGGTGTGGCACGAACATTCCAGATCACGGCCACGTTTCCATCGATGACGGTCCGCGAAAACGTGGCCGTCGGCGTAATGGCGGCCAACGGCGGCCCCTGGCGCCTGTCCCACGCTTACCGTCGCATGACGTCGCTCGACCCGACCGAGACGCGAAGTCTGATCGCCGACGTCGGACTCGAAGCGCTGGCCGAGCGCATTTGCGGCACGCTCGCCTATGGCGATCTCAAACGCGTGGAACTCGCAATGGCACTTGCGAACAGGCCACGCCTCCTGCTCATGGACGAGCCGACGGCCGGCATGGCCGCTGCCGAGCGGGAAGCCTTGATGGCCCTCGCCGTCGAGATTGCGCGAGCCCGGCAGACCGCGATCTTCTTCACTGAGCACGACATGGACATCGTATTCCGGCACGCCCAACGCGTGCTGGTGATGAGTCGGGGCGAGCTCGTCGCGACAGGCCGCCCCGACGAGATCCGCCAAAGTCCCCTCGTGCAAGAAGTCTATCTCGGGCATGCGGCGATCGGGGAAAAGCGCTGATGTCGTCGACCGATCCGAATCGCATCAACAAGCCCGCTCTGCTCGAGATCACGGGCCTAGAGGCCAGCTACGGACGCGCGCGCGTATTGAGTAGCATGGCCTTCAGCGTTTCGCCGGGCGAGGCGGTCGTCCTGCTCGGTCGCAACGGTGCCGGGAAGTCGACGACGCTCAAAGCCATTATGGGCCTCGAGGTCGAGTCAAAGGGCCAGATCCTGTTCGATGGGCGGCCCATAAACGGGAGTCCGACACACCAGATCGCCCAGGCGGGCGTCGGCTACGTCCCCGAGGACCGGCGCATCTTCGCCGGACTGAGCGTCGCGGAAAATCTGGCCGTTGGCCGCCAGCCCGCCCGTGACGGTCACGCGTGGAGTGCAGCCGAGATCTGGGCACTCTTTCCGCCCCTAAGAGCCATAGCCGACCGGCGCGCGGGCTATCTGTCGGGCGGCGAGCAGCAGATGCTGGCGATCGCAAGGACATTGATGGGCAATCCTCGACTGCTGCTGCTCGACGAGCCATCCGAGGGTCTGGCGCCGGTCATTCTGGCGCGTATAGCCGATGTAGTGGCCTCACTGAAGGCGCGCGGCATCGGACTGGTGGTCTCGGAGCAGAACCTCGCCTTCGTGCGCACATTCGCCGATCGCGTGCTCATCCTCGAGACGGGACTGGTGCGCTTTACGGGAACACTCGCAGACCTCGATGCCGATCCAGGACTCGTGGCTCGCTATCTGTCGGTCTGATGGACCATGGCCATTCCGGGACGACAACAGCGAGGCTAAAGGCCAGCCTCATCGCGCATCAAGTGCCCGCCCGTCCGTCCGCAACCGCCTTGTGCAGCAGAAGGACCGGAATCAAGCCCACCAAGACGATAGCGACGGCGCCGACGCTCGCGGCTTCCACCTGCTCCAGCGACGCGAGGGCATAGACGTGTGTCGAAAGCGTCTCGAAGTTGAACGGCCGCAGCAGAAGTGTCGCTGGAAGTTCCTTCATGGCGTCGACGAAGACGAGCAGCGCTGCCGTGGCGAGCACCGGCAGTAGGAGCGGAAGATGCACCCGCCAGAGTGCCGATAGAGCGGTCTCTCCCAGCGTGCGCGCGGCGGCGTCGAGATTGGGCGAGATACGTTCGAGACCCGCCTCGACGGTGCCGTGAGCAACGGCGAGAAAGCGGATGGAGTAGGCGAGCACCAGCGTTGCAAGGGTTCCCGACAGGAGCAGTCCGGTCGAGACGCCAAGCCACTCGCGGGCAAGGGCATCGACGGAGTTGTCGATCGCCGCGAGAGGTATCAGCAGACCGAGCGCCAGCACAGTTCCGGGAAGCGCATACCCAAGCCCGGCCATGCGCACAGCAGGCCGCGTGAAGCCATTGGAGGCAACGCGCCGGGCATACGCGATCACCATGCCGAGTATCACCGCGAAAGCCGCCGCAAGGGCAGCCAGAACGACGCTGTTCCAGGCGGCGCGCCAGAATCCCTGCTCCAGCGCGGTGGAAAGGTGGTTGGCCGCATTCGACGCCAGCACCGCGAACGGCACCACGAAGCCGGCGAGAACGGGCAATCCGCAAACCGCGAGTGCGGCGACGGCTTTCCAGCCTTCGAGGTCGGAGAACGGGATTGCTCGGAGCCGGCCGGTCGTACCATGTACGCGGCCGCCACCTCGCAAGGCGCGCTCGGCCCAGAACAGCCCAGAGACGAGCAACAGGGCGACCGTTGCAATCTGAGCTGCTCCGGCAAGGCTGGATCGCTGCAACCAGGTCGTGTAGATCGCAGCCGACAGTGTTTCGACACCGAGATGCTGGACGGCGCCCAGATCGTTGAGCGTTTCCATCAAGGCCAGCATCAAGCCTGCGGCGAGGGCCGGCTTCGCGAGCGGCAGCGCCACGTATCGGAACGTGCCCCACGGCGTCTGGCCGAGCGTCCGCGCAACCTCGAGGACGCAGACCGACTGCTGCACGAAGCTCGCGCGGGCCGTCAGATAAACATAAGGATAAAGCGCACTCGACATCACGAAAATGGCGCCACCGGTCGAGCGCACTGACGGAAACCAATAGTCCGCGGCCGAACTCCAGCCCGTAAGCGCCCTGAGGCCGGTCTGCAGCGGACCCGTGAAGTCCAGAAAATCGACGTAGGCGTAGGCGATGATGTAGGTCGGCATCGCGAGGGGAAGCACCAGCAGCCGATCGACCACGGCATGCCCCGGGAACCGGTACATAGTCACGATCCAGGCGGTGAGGCTCCCGATGCCGAGTGTCAGCACGCTGACCCCTGCCATCAACAGCACAGTTTCCGTGAGCACGCGTGGCAGCACGGTCGACGCGAGATGCCACCACGTATCGTCGATCGCATGCAGGGCCAGGACGAGCGTGGTCGCCACGGGCAGAAGGACGACGGCGAGGATGAGTGCAACGGTCGCCGTCCAACCCGGCGAGGCACGCCGGCGCGCGCGCCAAAGATCGAGCCGTTGGCGAAGGCTCAGGATGCCTTGCAACGGTCCGAGCGTCGGGTCTGGTGCGATCGGCGGAGGCATGGACGGCTTCGTCTCGATTCGACGCTCACGTGAGGCAGCGTAAGAGGCACGACCGATAAAGAGTGACACGACCAGTGCACCGGACCGCATCTGCGGCCCATTCATCTGCAGCGACGCGCACGCCGGCCCTGAAAAAGTGACACTTACGACCGGATCATCAACAACGCCTGTCCCGCTCCGCTCGTCAATCCGTTGCGCCCATCAGCGACAATCCGCGCTCATTGGAATTCTTCCAATTCCAGAGTGTTGCGCCTGAATCAGGGGCTCTCTGATCGATAAAACTCGAAATAATTAATAAGGCATTTCTCCACGGCTTGGGTGTTAGACGTCGCTGAACGGCTCGTTAATGCCGGCTTACGAAGTTCCATGAAGAGCTTCTGGGCCCTGTTGATCTAGGATCTAAGCACATGGCCACGTTCAAAGGTACGAATGGCAACGATACGTTCCGGCTATCCCAGTCGGCGCTCTCGTCGGCCGTTGTCGTTGGCGGCGATGGCACGGACACGCTGGCGATCACGAATAAGGGCAAAGTCACGTTCGAGGATGGGCGCTACAAGAGCCTCTCGGGCATCGACGCCATCGATCTGACCGCACATACGTCCGGCACTGCTCAAGTGCGGATCTCCCAAGCGATCATGTCACAGACGGACGCCAAGCAACTGACGATCGTGTCGGGGGCAGGCGGGATCGACCTCGTAAGCGCCAGTGGTAATCTGGGCGGGACCGTATTGATTGCGGGGACCGGTGCGGTCCTGCTCGACAATCAGACCAACAATGTAGTGACTCTCGCGGACGGGGCGACCGTACACGTCGTCGGCGGCGCTGGCAGCGACACGATCACCGCGGCCTCGACGGGATCGCTGCTCGACGGCGGCGCGGGCAACGATCAACTCATTGCTCGAGCGGGCACCGACACGATCCTTTTCGGGACTAACGACGACGCCGACATCGTAAGCGGCTTCGATGTGCACAAAGATGTCGTCACGCTTGAGGGCACGACATTCAAGACGATGAATGAGGTCCGGGCGCACCTGAGCCAGTCGGCGACGGGAGCCGTACTCGATCTCGGCAATGGCGATACGCTGACTTTCGCCAATATCGATATGTCAAAACTGACTGCCGCCAACTTCAGCGGAATCGTTGATGCCCCTCCGACCATTCACATCGTCCCAGGCACGAGTGCGGAGGAGGTGAACCGCATTATCGCCGAGGCAGGCGAAGGCGCGACAATCATTCTAGGCGAAGGCGTGCACGTCTTCGATCGCGCCATACAGATTCTCAACGATGGTGTCACATTCAAAGGTGCCAGCGAGACCGGCACCACAATCGTCTTCGACTATCCCGCCGGCACGGGAGGCAATGGCATCGAAGTCACGGGCGGCGCCAAAAGCCTTATCGGCGCTGCCACGTCCGACATCGCGGCGGGATCGACGGCCATCACGGTTGCCAACGCCTCGGGGCTTAGCGCCGGTGACAAAATCTGGATCGGGCAGGCGAACGATGCGGACTATCTCGCCGCCAACGGCTGGTCGAGTGCAGATCCGACGAAGCTCTCTGGCAATCCATTCCGCGAGGCGATCGCCGAGATCGACTTTATCGAGGGCAATACCATTCATCTGAAGAGCGCCATTGCGTTCGACATGGATGCCGGCGCCGCGATGGTGCATGCGATCGATCTCGTGGAAAATGTGACGCTTTCCGATTTCACGGTAACCTTCGCACTCGGCGATCCGAACCCCTACGACTTCGTAAATACACACCCCGAGTTCGAAGGCACATCTGCGATCCGGCTCGATGGCACTTCGTACGCGTCCCTCGCACGCGTATCGGTGATCGACGCAGCGAGCCACGCTTTCGATATCCGGACGTCTCTGGAGCCTGTCGCCGACGATCTTTACGTGGACGGCGCTCACAACAAGGGCACCGATGGCAACGGGTACGGACTGCAAATCTACGAGACGTTCGGTGGCACCTTCACCAACCTCGAGATCTTCGATACGCGCCACGCCGTGCTGTTCTCCGCCTGGGACGCGGAGGTGGGTAATACCGTCCACGTCCTGGAGACCAACCGCGATATCAATTTTCACGGCAGCGCGGACGTCGACAACGCGGTCGTGGTCGACAGGGCTGTGCTCGACTATGACCAATCGCAGAATACGGGTATCGGGAACGGGTATTGGGCACTCGTCAGCGATGGCGGCTTATCCCATACGACGACGGACATCTATGGCCCCAACTCGGTGACGTTCGGCTGGGCCGTCGGCTCGGATGCCGGCGAGGAGATCCACGGGGTCGACACGGGAGCCTATCTCAATGGCATGAACGGCCAGGATACGCTGGTCGGTGGATCGGGCGATGACATCCTGGTCGGCGGCACGAACAAGGACACGCTCGTCGGCGGCGCCGGATCAGACACGTTTCTTTTCCAAGTCGGCGACAATTACGACACCCTCGCCGATTTCGAATCCGGTCCTGGTGGCGACAGGATCGTGTTCTCCGGAACGGCGTCGCTGGACAGCTTCGCGGATCTGACGCTGACGCAGGACGGAGCCGACGTCCACGTGCGCTATGGCGCCAACGCCACTTTGATCATCAAGAATTACACCGTCGACGAGATCACTCCCGACGCGTTCGTGTTCGATCCGAGCGGCAGCGCCTGGGCTGATCTTCTTTGAGGCATGTGCTTCACCACGCAATGACCTCATTGCGATAGTCGACGAAGGCGACGCCGCCCGTCCCCGTACGCTTCTCCAGCGTGTCGGCGACACCTTTCACGCTCGTGGGAATGTCGAGCGGCGCTCCTGGACCGCCCATCGCCGTGCGCACCACACCCGGATGCATGGCGAGAATGGTCAGGTCGGTCCGATCGGCATGGCGAGCGCGGAAGCTCAGGATCAGCGAGTTTAGCGCTGCCTTGCTCGCCCGATAGAGTTCGGCCCGCCCGTCGCCGTTGGTCGATACGCTGCCGAGAATTGATGACATGAAGGCCAGCGTAGCGCCTTTCCCCGCAACGTCGAGTAATTGGTCCGCGACACGGACTGGACTGATGGCATTGGTCATGAAGATCGAAACAATGTCCTCGTCGGGCACATCCACGAGAGCTGTGCCGCGACCAGCCATGATGCCGGCATTGAGAAAGAGGAGATCGAAGGCCTGACCGCGAAGACGCATTGCGAGGGCTTCCACGTCGGCTGGGCGTGAGATGTCGATGCGCTCGATGACCAGGCGTTCCGGCGCCTCCTTCCTGAGCTGTTCCAGCTCGGGGGCTTCGCCGCGCACGGTCGCCGTCACATGCCATCCCCGCCGGAGATGCTCGCCGACGAGACCGAGACCGAGGCCGCGCGACCCGCCGATGATAAGCGCCTTCTTCATGCAACTCCTCCCCGTTACGTCGCGGCACTCGACCGGCCGAACCTCAGTGATCGAACGCCTTCAGCGGTGAGACGTTGCCCGATGTGCCGGCCATCGAGCCTGCGTCGATCGACAGAATGATGCCAGTCACCCAGCGTGACTGCTCCGAAGCCAGATAGACGACACCGTTGCCGATATCCCAGCCCGTGCCTTCCACCTGGAGCAGCGTGTTCTTGCGGCGGGCATCACGCAGTTCAGGCTCCATGCCGTGCACGGAAACCATTGGCGTGTAGACGTAGCCGGGCGCGATGCAATTGACACGGATCCCCTCGGGGCCGTGGTGCGCTGCCATCGAGCGCGTCATGTTGACTACGGCGCCCTTGGAGGCCGAGTAGAACAAACTCGGGTTGCCGCCCCTGAGGCCGTCGATCGACGAGATGTTGATGATCGCGCCACCCCCCTGCTTGCGCATCTCGGGAATAGCGTACTTCGCCATCAGCATCATCGAGGTCACGTTGATGCGCATGGCGGCATCCCATGCTGTTGGATCGACGTCGACAGCATTCCCCATCGGCCCGCCGATGCCGACGTTGTTGACCAGGACGTCCACGCGTCCCCATGCACCGACGATCGATTTGACCGCCGCAGCGCACGAGGCCTGATCGGCGACATCGGCGGAGACGACCATCGATGCGCCACCCTCTTTTTCGATCATCGCCTTGGTAGCCTCGGCCCACGCGGGCGTCGCGTCGATGAGGGCAACCTTGGCTCCTTCACGGGCGAGCAGGATTGCTGCTGCGCGACCGTTACCGATCCCGTCTCCGCGCGAGCCCGCCCCCGTGACGATCGCGACCTTACCTTTCAAACCCATCTCGGGCATCGGCGTCATCTCCATCTGGAAAACCTGCTGGCTTGATCTTGCCGTCCGCAGCGCAAGAAGAGCAAGCGGCAGTACCAGTCAGCGCGAACTCTACGCGCCCGGGAACGCGCGCTCGATGATGGCGCGCGCATCGGTCCAATCGATACCTTGGCCGTAAGTGGCACGCGGAGCGCCGGAGAGACGGCTGGCTATGAACGCATCGGCGATCGCGGGTGGCGCGTGACTGCGCAACACGGCGCCCGCCGCCACGACCGCCAAGATCTCGACAAGCTGGCGGGCGCGCCTGTCGAGCGAGCGCGGATCGTGCAGAATCGCCTCGACCCTCGCGAGGCTAGCTTTCAGATGCGGGTCGCTGGCGGCGACCTCGGAAAGATCCTCGACGACCATGCCAACGACATCCGGCTCACGCTGGAGCACGCGGAGTACATCGAGCACCATGACGTTGCCGGAGCCCTCCCAGATCGAGTTCACCGGCACTTCCCGGTAGAGACGCGCAACGAGCCCGTCCTCGACATAACCGTTGCCGCCGAGACATTCCATGGCCTCGGCCACGAGCGGCGGCGCCAGCTTGCACACCCAATATTTGACGATGGGAGTCATCAATCGAACGAACGCCCGGGCACGCGGATCGTCCACGTGATCGACGGCGCGGGCGAGCCGGAACACGAGGGCCGTGGCTGCCTCCACGTCGAGCGCCATATCGGCCAGAACCTCCGTCATCACGGGCGACTCGAGCAGGGGGCGTCCGAACACGAAGCGGTGGCGGGCGTGATGGACAGCGTTCGCCATTGCCAAGCGCATGAGGCCGGCCGAGGAGACCGCACAGTCAAGTCGCGTGGCAGAGACCATTCCGATAATCGTCGCGACGCCGCGGCCCTCCTCACCGACGAGCCAGGCGTGAGCTCGATCGAACTCGACCTCGGCGGAGGCGTTGGAGCGATTTCCGAGCTTGTCCTTGAGCCGTTGCAAGTGCAGCCCGTTGAGTGTGCCGTCGGGACGAAAGCGCGGCATCAGGAAACATGACAGACCGCCGGGCGCCTGGGCCAGCACGAGAAACGCGTCACTCATGGGCGCGGACAGGAACCACTTGTGACCGGTGAGAATGTACTCACCCGTTGCCGGATGGCCGGCAGGATCGGCACGGGTGGTGTTGGCGCGCACATCTGTGCCGCCCTGCTTCTCGGTCATACCCATGCCGATCGTCGCGCCGGTCTTCGTGTGCGCGGGACGGAAGCGGCGGTCGTAGCTGGGGCTGAGAAGGCGCGGCAGCCACGCCTCGGCGAGATCTGGCGCTGCGAGAAGTGCCGGCACTGCCGCGCTGGTCATCGTAAGCGGACAGACGTGCCCCGCTTCCATCTGTACCGCGAGATAGAGCCGCGCGGCTCTGATGACATTGCGACCGGGGCGCGGCACTTCGCCGTCCTGGATGAGGTGGTCCCAGGCTCCGGAGATCAGACCGGCAGCCACACTCTCAGTCATGAGTGCGTGATAGGCGGGATGATACTCGACGAAATCGCGGCGTCGGCCCTTCTGGTCGAACGCTTGCAGAGAGGGTGGATGGGCGTTGGCCTGCCGTCCGAGTTCGAGCGCGTCCGCGGAGCCGCAGTAACGCGCGAACGCCGCCAGAGCCGGTATATCGTGGCCTTCACCGGCCTCCCGCGCAACGGCTTCCGCGAGAGCAGCATCCGTTGCGAGGAGATCGATGTCCGCAAACGGAGGGCTCTGGTTGGTCACCTCATGGGGGGCGGTGGGCGGCAGCATGGCATCGTTCCGGCTCTTGAGCGGTCACTGTCGTCCCGGTTTCGGGCAAACAAGTCCGTGAGGCCTGGACTGCACCGCCATGCTCGATACCATACGCGATATACGCAACGCTGAGCGAAACGGCGTCGGGCAACCGGTGCCGTTTGGACTGTTACTCAAGGCCCGGCCGGTCACATGCCACCGTTCTCGCCGCGATCAGCGCGGCGCGAGAACTCCGTCTGCCCACCAGACGCGAGGATGCGAGCTTGCTCGACCCAGTTTTCGCGCTCGATGCGCCCCTTGAAATCAAGGACATGGCTCACCCGCTCGATATCCGCCACGGTCCACTCGGCAATTTGCTCGTAGGTCGTGACACCCATTTGATTGAGCTTCTTCTCGATGAGCACGCCAATGCCACGGATGCGTTTGAGGTCGTGAGCTTCGCCGGGGCGTGATGCGAACGGGCTCGCCCCGATTGGACGGAGCGCCTCGGACCTGACGGAACGAAGGCTCGAGAGATCGCCGGACTTCTGCAGCTCCGAAACAACGGTCGCTTCGACCAGAGCCGGCGCCGCAGCGATCGGCGAAGCGGCAGCCGGCGCCACCGGGCGGACCGCCGCCAGTGCAGCAACGGCAGCGCTGGCTGCAGCCGACACAGCGGTCCCCGACGGCGCCCCGCCGATGCCGGTCGAAGCGCCCGCAGCATCTAATTTGACCGCCGTCACTGCAGCATCTGAAGTGGACGGCCTTTCGACAGGCTCGCCGAGCACCCGCGTGCTTGGCATGGGTTGCGACGGTGCCTGCACACGGGTGACCGGCGGCGTCGGCTTGGAGACGTCAGCGTCGGCACCACCGCGATCCAAAACGCGCGGATTAGGCGTCTCACCGCCGCGGGTTAGATTCTGAGCCTGTTGCACCCAATTTTCACGCTTGATACGGCCCTGGTGTCCGAGCAGCCGGTCGAAACGCTCGACGTCGTTTTCGGTCCACTGCGCGATCTGGTCATAGCGGAAGACACCCTGCGCGTAGAGGAGCCGCTCGATCTCCGGCGTGACGCCACCGATGCGCTGCAGCACATCGCGGGCCGCCACCGCCGGCCGTGCCTCCTGCGCCGTATTGGCGGCCGGGAGCGCAGCGATCGCGGCAGAGCCTGCCGCGGGTCCACGAGGCTCGACCGCGGGAGACGGGTCTTTGCTAAATTGAGAGAGCGGAGCACCCGTTGTCTCGTCTGCCTTATATGGCCTGGATGCGGCTGCTGCCGCCGCAGCCATCGCGGCAGCCGCTGCCGACGCGGCTTCGACGCTGATGCGTTCTGCCCGCACCGCCTCGACGGGACGCGGGGCAGGCGGCATGCGCGGCGTCACCGCAGGCGTGGCCGGAACCGCCGTGGCGACCGTCGCTACTGCCGCGACAGTCTGAGCGGCAGGAGCCCGGGTCTGGACGACCGGCGCCGTGTCCGGACGGGTGTCCGTGGCTCTCGATGCCACGTCTTTGGTGAGAAGGCTCGAATAATGGGTGTCCTTGCCACTGGCGAGGATTTGCGCCTGCTCGATCCAATTCTCCTGCTCGATACGGCCTTGGAAACCGAGTGCGTGACTGATCCGTGCCACGTCCGCCGGCTTCCACGCCCCGATCTCGGCAAATGTCCGAATCCCGAGCCGATGCAGCGTGACCTCGAGTGGCTGATCGATGCTGCGTATCCGCTTCAGGTCGTCCGCCGGGCGCCCCGCCGGCAGACGCAGGCCCTCGGACGAACGCTGCGTCCCGGCTGAAGGGGCGGCTGCCGTTGCTCCGGTCGCGGCTGCCCTTGTCTGCTGGGGAGGCGGTGCGGGACTGGCGTGCGGACCGGCCAGCGCCCGCTCGAAGCGCGAGACGGGATCGACTGAAGGGCCCGGCGAAGGCTGTGCTCGTAACGCCGCTGACGGAGCGCGACGCGACGCCTCGCTCCCAGGCGCCGGCTCGAGAGTATCCGCCCGTCGGAAGGCGTCTCGGACAGGTGCCGGCGGGGCGACCGGAGTGATCGGCCTCGGCGTGTAGCTCGCCGGCACGGTTTGACGTGCAGCGGCCCCTGCCGCAGCGGCGCTGGCAATGGCACCCGCCGGCACCATCGTCGGTGAATCCGAACGGACGGCCGACGTGCCGATCATGCGGCGCGCGAGACAGGAAATCCAACAGCCAAGCCCATAGGCCAGCGCGAGGAGCAGCAATGTCTGCCAAGTAAATGCGATCATGCGATTCCGTCTCCCCCGAACGCAACACTTACGAGCAGGTTAGCCCTTGTCGTTTTCCACCGGACTGCAAGTGGCCCAACCGACGACGAGACCGACTGCAAACGCGATCGCCACGTACCAGAACAGCTGAATGAAGAGATAGCTCATGACACCTCTCGATCGCCTCGTGCCTGCTAATGCAGACGCTATTGCCGGATTTTGACCACGAACTCGATACGCCTGTTCATGGCGCGTCCCTCGGGTGTGGCGTTGTCGGCGATACTGCGGTTCTGCCCATATCCGATGGCAACCAGACGGCTGGGCTCCACGCCCGCTCGCGACAGATACTCACGCACGGAGTTGGCACGGCGATCCGAAAGACGCTGGTTTCGCTCCGGTGTGCCTTCCGAGTCCGTGTGACCTTCGATCTCCACGATCAACGATGGACAACGGTTCGCCGCGTCAGCGACCTTGTTGAGCGTCGGGAAACTGGCAGGGTCCAGGTCGAAACTCGCTCGGCTGAAATTAATGATGCCTTCGCGCACGACCCTGGATAACGCCTCCTGACAGACATCGACGACCTTCTCCTCCTCGGTTCTCGGTCGGGCCGGTGGCGCGGCCTTCAATGCTGCCGAGCGGCGGCGCTCGTCATCAGCTTCCTTACGGGCAGCCTCGGCACGACGGCGCTCCTCATCCGCTTCCTTACGGACAGCCTCGGTACGACGGCGCTCTTCATCCGCCTGCTGGCGGGCGGCAGCCTCGGCACGACGACGCTCCTCCTCCGCCTGCTGACGGACGGCAGCCTCGGCACGACGGCGCTCCTCTTCCGCCTGCTGGCGGGCGGCAGCTTCGGCACGACGACGCTCCTCATCCGCCTGTTGACGCGCGGAAACAGCCTCGGCACGACGGCGCTCCTCTTCCGCCTGCTGGCGGGCAGCAGCCTCCGCACGACGACGCTCCTCCTCCGCCTGTTGGCGTGCGGAAGCAGCCTCGGCACGGCGGCGCTCCTCATCGGCCTGCTGGCGGGCGGCAGCCTCCGCACGGCGGCGTTCTTCGTCGGCGCGACGACGCTCGAGATCTGATTGCGAACGACGCAGTTCCTCAGCCCGACGCTCAGCTTCCAGTCGGGCAACTTCCTCCCTGCGGCGTCCCTCCTCCTCCCGCGCCTGAATGGTTGTCTGGTCCAGCGTTACGCGGACCTCAGCGTCGCAGGCTGCGCCAGCACTTGCCCGGACCTCGACAGGCAGCGACTGAACAAGTTGCTCAGCATCTGTCGTGCCTTTGATCAGAAGCCGCTGGCCAGTGATGGCAACCTCGCCGCCGCTCAGTTTCTGAAGGGCGCCGAGGGCCACTTCGATGCACTGCGCCCACCCTGCCGGTTGACCGGCCCCAAGCTGCAACTCGTCACGGACACGACGGCCTGCAAACCGCTGACGTGCAATTGCGAGGACAGCCGCGCGCGCCCTCTCATCCGGCACATAGCCTGTGAGCGCGATCACATCGGCTTCGGCCCTCGCCATCGTCTCGTAAGGGGAGACAGTCTTGACGGCGGGCTCGCGATGCCGGATCTCGCCTGCGGTCCGGAACGACGCCAGGACTCCGCTTCGCATAGCGCCCTCGACCTGACCAGCCCGATCCGACGTCGCGGCGAGCCCATTCAAGCTCGCAGATTTGTCGCGTATCTCTCCTGTTCCCTCCTCCAGCCGACCGAGTTGCTCGAGAATAGCGGTGGCCACCATCGCGAATTGGTCGGGAGCTCCGGACGCCGGCTCCATGCGGTCGACCACCTTTGTCTCGGGAGCAAGACGGCGGGTCGCGCGCAACAGATCTTCGCGGATCGCGTCGCTCGGCACGTGGCCTACGAGCTGTACTTCAGTCGCCTGGCGTCGCGCCGACCACATGAACGGCGAGGCGCGCGGTGGGCGTACGGCTTCACTTTTGAGGCGGATTCCATCTGGCATCTGGCCGGTCAAGGCCGACTTTACCGCGCGATAACTGCGCGCATCGATGGCATCGCCGCGTACGGAAAGGCTGGTATCCTCGAGGTCGACCACTCCCTCGCGCAACATCGTCAACTGCTTTAGCCCGAAGCCGACGCCGCCGAGCCATATGTCGACGGGCGGGGCGCCCCGGGCGAGCTTCATGCGATCATCGATATCGAGAGCCGGAAAACTCGCCTTGACCATGCCGGCGACATCGCGCCGTGTCTTCTCGTTGGGAACGAGACCATCGAGGCGGATCCGGTCGTTGCGGCGCACCGCGCTCCACTCGTATCGCTTGGCCTCGGCGATCAGGTAGACGCGATTATCGACAACGCGGACCCCCATCGTGTCGAGGGTCGCAGACATGGCTTGCGCCTGATCGGCTTCGCTGATGGCGTGGCCCGAGAGAACCGCATCTCGTCCCTCGAAGGCGACGTCGGCCCAGGCATGTCCGTTACGTTCGAGGACCGTCTTGGTGCGCGACGCGAGGTCGGCCTCGATCCGGCCGCGCTCCCCGAGGATCGCGATCGCACCGAGCATGAGGATCGGAATCAACCCCCATAGCCAACGCCACGGATTGCACTTCATTACGCTCTCCATCCCACCAACCGCGAGCCCCAGGCCAATGCTGGCCTTACGCGGCTACCCCACGCCCCTGCGCCCCTCCACAACCTAGCCCGGTGAACCGTCCGTGACGCTGCGGCGCCCCACACCGCATTCGGTTACGAACTACAAGCACGCGATCGCCTTGTGCGTCACCGAAGCGATCGCAGGTTCCCACGTGTCCCATGCTTGCGAGGCGCACTATAGTCAATCTCAGAGCACGTTTCCAATAGCGCGCTCAGGCGAAGAGCTTGGTGCGAAAGGTTGGCAATCGACGCCCGCGCGCGTGCCATCGATCGCGGTTATGCCGGCCGAACACGCACCTGGGAGGGCGTTGCCGCCAAGTGCGCACAGACGGCTATGAGGCGCAAATGCAGGGCTTAGCCGACACTCAGGCGCGATTTCCCGCCAGCAGCTTGCGGGAGACGACAACCCGCATGATCTCGTTCGTCCCTTCCAGGATCTGGTGCACGCGGAGGTCCCGCACCAGCTTCTCCAGTCCATAATCTTTCAGATAACCGTAACCTCCGTGCAACTGTAGTGCCTCGTTGCACACATTGAAGCCGATGTCGGTCGCATAGCGCTTGGCCATCGCCGAGTACATCGTTGCCTGGGGATCCGCGCGATCGAGCGCATCGGCGGCCCGATAGATCATGAGGCGGCCGGCCTCGAGGTCCGTGGCCATGTCTGCCAGTTTGAACTGAACGGCCTGGAAGGACGCGAGCTCCGCGCCGAAAGCCTTGCGCTCGTGAACATAGCCGCGGGCCTTGTCGAGCGCCGCCCAGGCGGCGCCCAGCGAGCAGGCACCGATGTTGACGCGACCGCCGTCGAGGCCAGACATGGCGAACTTGAAACCCTGCCCTTCGATACCACCGACGAGATGGCTCGCAGGGATGCGGCAACCATCGAGGATCACCTGCCGCGTCGGCTGGGCATTCCAGCCCATCTTCTTCTCGTTTGGACCAAACGAAAGACCGGGCGTATCCTTGAGAATGACGAACGCGGAGATGCCACCGGGCCCGTCCTGCCCGGTTCGCGCAAAGAGGAAATAGAAGTCGGTCGCACCCGCCCCTGAGATGAATTGCTTGGTGCCGTCCAGAACGTAGCTGTCACCGTCACGGCGCGCGGTCGTCCGCAACGCGGCCGCATCGGAGCCGGCACCCGGCTCGGTCAGGCAGTAGGAGGCGAGCCAATCCATGGAGGCGAGCTTGGGCATCCAAGCGTCGATCTGATCGGCGGTGCCGTACTTGCCAAGCATCCAGGCGACCATATTGTGGATCGAGATGTATGAGGAGATCGCAGGGCAGCCATACGCGAGCGCTTCGAAGATCAGGGCTCCGTCCAGACGAGAAAGCCCGGAACCACCCTTTTCGGCGTCGACGTAGATCGCCGCCATGCCGAGTGCGGCGGTTTCGCGGATGACGTCGACGGGAAAATGGCTTTTCTCATCCCACTCGGAGGCCTTAGGTGCGATGCGCTCACGAGCGAACGCGAGGGCCGTCTCCTGGATGGCTGCCTGCTCGTCGGTGAGGGAGAAATGCATGACCGCTCCGCGAAACGTTAACGATGCCGAGGCCCGCCACGCGACGCGCTCAGGGCCGATGTTGTCAATTAGCGCCAGTTCCTCCGGTGAGGAAGCGGGAATGGACAGGAGCAGAGCAGAACCATCCGACATGGCCGAGCCGTTGGTCGTGCGCTCGCACGTCATGCCCTGGGGATTTGTCATTGCATTGCCCCTCGCGCTCGCCTTCGCCTATGTCGGGGCATGGGGCCTGGATCTCGGCCTTGCTCCGGAGGCGATCGTCGAGGAACAGGCGCCGCTCTGGATCTTCAGCCTCCCACTCTTGGCGTTCTCGCTGTTTCTCTTCCTCATCGGGGTCGGCGAGTTGGCGACCTACCTGAAGCCGGCAGTGGCCATCGTCGTCGATGCGAGCGGGGTCACCACCCACGGTATGCTCGGCGCGAGACGAATGGCGTGGGACGACGTCGTCGATAGCCGCATCGAGGGGGGGCAGCTTACACTCAGAGGTCTTGTCAAACCGAGCAAGGGGACACGAGAGCTCCGTCTCAATTTCAACCGTCTCGAGATCGAGCCGGCCCGCCTCATCCAGCGGATCGCAGCGCACCGTCCCGACCTGGTACCGCCCCCGCTACGCCCCTCGAGCATTCAGGAAAAGCCAGGCGACATTGCGTAACACATACTGATCCAGCCCCCCATTTGCGGGCGAGACGAGGCGAAATGCCATGACCCTTGCCATGCCCCTGGGCAGCCGATGGCAGACTGGCCTGCTGGCCGCGTCGCTGGCCCTCGGAGCGAGCGGCACATGGCTCGGACTGTCGAACTCTGTCCAGGGTGAAAGCGGCTTGACGTGCCGCAGCGGCAGCATCCCGATGCGGCGGCTGGAGTTGGTGCTCGGCATGTCACGCAAAGGCAAGGTCGACGTCGGCGACGCCGAATGGGCAGCCTTTCTCGAGCGCGAGGTCACGCCGCGCTTTCCGGATGGCCTCACCGTGCTCTCCGGCTTCGGCCAGTGGCGCGGTGCGTCCGGGGCGGTGAGGCGCGAGCCGGCGCGGATCGTGCTCGTCTGGGCAGCGACCGCACCCGATCTCGAAGCTCGCGTTGAAGCTATCCGGACGGCTTGGAAGACGACCCACGATCAGGAAAGCGTGCTGCGCGCCGATGGCTGGAGCTGCGTGTCGTTTTGATGCGCCGGCACGACTACATGAAGAACGGATCCGGGGTGCCGAGCAGGATACGTCCGACGGCTTCGAAATGGGCGCCGCGCGACTGGATCTGCTGCGACAGCGTGTGGATGTCTCGGAAGCGGCGCTCGAACGGGCTGCCGGGGAAGATCGCATCGACGCCTGCGGCCTTGTAGATCGTGTCGGCGACTTCGATCGCAGCTTGTATGGCGTTGGCACAGGCGAGGCGGACAAGCGCGCGATCCTCGGTAGCGATCGCGCCCCATTGATCGGCACGAGCGTAAATCTCGGCCAGCACGGAGCGCAAATAGGACTCTGCAGAGCCAAGGCGCGCTTCGGCGCGAGCGACCTCGGATTGGACGAGAGGTTGGTCGGCGAGCCGGGCGAGTCCACGCGGTGTCTTGGTGGCACCGAGACGAACGAGTTCGGAAAGCATCTCGCGTGCGGCACCGAGGCCAACACCAGCGACACCGACCGCATAGAGCCCTTGCATCGTGAAGGCATAGAGCGGGCCACGAATATTGCGGCCAGTTGGGTCTTCGCGCGTTCCGGAATAGGCCTCGGGCACGAAGAGATCCTCGACCGTGTAGCTATCGGACGCGGTGCCACGCAGGCCGATGGTGTTCCACGTGTCGATCAGGTTTGCATTGCCGGCCGGGAACAGCAGCGTGCGCACGGTCGGACGTCCAGCCGCATTCAGTCGGAGCGATCCGTCTGCCTCCTCGACGTGGCCATGCATGCCCATCCATAGCGCCTGACGGCAGCCGGAAGCGAAATCCCAGCGGCCGGAGACGCGATAGCCACCCGGCACCGCCATGGCTCGGCAGGCGTTCGGCGGCCCCCAGGCAATAATCGTTCGCGGATTGCCGAAGATCTCGGCCGCCGTCGCCTGAGGAACGTGGGGTGCAATCAACGCCGAACTGTTGGCAACGAACATATTCCAGCCGATCGACGCGTCATGACGTGAGACCTCGATGATCGCGGCCAGATATTGGCCTGGCTCGACCTCTCCCCCGCCGTAGGCGCGAGGCAGGAGCAGCCGGAACAGTCCTGACGCGTGCAGCCCCGTCAGCAGCGGCTCTGGGATGCGTCGCGTCCGTTCGATCTCATCTGCAGATGCGCGAATGGCTGGCCCGATCGCCCTGGCCCTCTCGAGCGGAGACGAGCGAACGTCGGCGTCCGCACGTCCGCCACCGATCTCGCCGGTTAGGCCTGCCGACATGGTGAGTTGGTTCCTATCCGGCCGCCGGCAGATCCCACGATAGCGCCTCGTGGCCCGGCGCATAGACTCGGTTCGACTGCGCGGGGTTGCGATTGACGTGCTCGCGCGCATAGAGCGGATGGCGCATCGATCGCACCTCGTGCTCGAGCTTGAACAGCACCTTACCGGTCGAAAGATCGGTGATGTCCTCGAAACGATACTGGTGCTGGTCACTCTCCTCCGAGACGAGGTCGCGTTCGAGCAAGCGCTTGTAGGGGCCCGAGAAATCCGCGAGGTAGACGGCGATGTGATGCCCGTCGAAGGCGGGTGCGCTGGCGGCCGCGTCGCTCTCGCGATAAACGAGGAACTGGTCGGGACCGGTCGAAACCCGCGCGGCCTTCTCGCCCGACACCTCGGTTACACTGGCACCCGTCGCCACGATCTCGCGGTAGAAGCGGGCGATGGCGTCGGCGGTGCCACGCGGCACCTCGAGCTCGACGTAAGGCATGCCGAGCCGCATGGCGCCGAACTCGACAGCCGGTTCATGGACCCGGATGCGGTTGCCCCACGGACACGTGGCTTCGACGTGACCGGGCGTCTCGCGAAACGAGAACTTGGTGTCGGCGAGCAGGTCCTTGACGCCATGCAGGCGGTCGAGGAGCGCCGCCCGCCCCGGAATGACGAGGCCCGTGATGCCACGCAGCACTTGCGCCTTACCACTTGGCAGATGGAACTGGCTGCGGCCGACGTTCACCCACATGTTGGTGACACCCGTCATCAGGTAAGGATCCCGCGTGAGACCCAATCCGGTAACATAGAACAAAGTGGCCAGCCGCTGATCGGGCACGGTGATGTTGACGTGCTCGAGCATGACCATGTTGCCCAAATCCTCGATCGAGCGATCGAATCTGCGCTCCTTCGAGCCGCGGGGATTGGGGGCAGGAAAGCGTTTCGTCTGGACCTGCATGGCGTCGTTCTCCATGACGCGGGAATGCGAGATTGCAATCCTCGCGCAGGATTGGCCCACAGGTCAAAAGGCAATTCGCTGCGCCGACGCAAGAGTGGCGTGCCGGTCGAGCCAGCGGCTATAGTCCCGACGACGGTCCGAAGCCTGGCCGCGATCGCACGCCCACGGCCAGACCACACGCGCCGCCCGAAGGTCGAAGCAGGAGCATTTCCATGTCAGATGTCGAGTCAGCAATTGCAAAGCCGATCCCGTTCGACACCCGCCATCTCGACAAACTGATGGACGAAGCGGGCCTCGACGTCATCGTGGCGACGTCCAAGCACAACGTGCAGTACCTGCTCGGTGGCTATCGCTTCTTCTTCTTCGACACGATGGAGGCGATGGGCGTCTCGCGCTACCTGTCGGCAGTCGTCTATCGCAAGGGTCGCCCCGACGAGACGGCCTACATCGGGTGCGCGATGGAAGGTGGCGAGAAGGAACTCGGCCGCTTCTGGACGCCGAAGGTGGAACTCGGTCCGGTCGGCAGCCAGGCGGCAATGGCCGGCGCAGCGGCGCACATCGCCAAGCTCGGCGGCGTTCGGCGCGTCGGCATCGAGACCGGCTTCCTTCCCTCCGATGCCGAGGCGGCTCTCAGGCGCGGCCTTTCCAATGTCGAACTGACCGACGCCAACTTCCCGTTGGAGCGCTTGCGTGCCTGCAAGACGCCTGAGGAGATTGCGTCACTGCGCAAGGCCTCCCAACTGGTCGTCGATGCCATGAAAGTCACCTTCGAAACGCATTGCGTGCCCGGCGCCACGAAGGCCCAGGTGGTCGAGGCGTTGCGGCGCGAGGAGGTCAACCGCGGTCTCGTGTTCGATTATTGCCTGATCACGGCGGGGACGAGCCTCAACCGATCACCTTCCGAGCAGCGCATCGAGAAGGGAGACATCATGACCATCGACTCGGGCGGCAACTGGAAAGGCTACATCGGCGATCTTTGCCGGATGGGCATCGTGCAGGCGACACCGGACCAGGAATTGCAGGACCTGCTCGGCTTCGTCGAGGAGGTGCAACAGGCGGTCCGGAAGCCGATCAGGCCCGACGGCCGCGGCGGCGACATCTGCGATGTGGCCGAGCGCCTGCTCGATGCCTCCCCCCATCGCAAATATACGCACTTCATGGCGCACGGCATGGGCCTCGTCAGCCACGAGGCGCCCCGCCTGATGGATGCCCCCCGCTTCTCCTACGACGGCTACGACAAGGAGCGCCCGCTCGAGCCGGGGCATGTCATCTCGATCGAGACGACGATGGCCCATCCCAAGCGCGGTTTCGTCAAGCTCGAGGACACGATCATCGTGACCGAAAACGGTTATGAGGCGGTGGGCGACGGGGCCCGGGGTTTCAATGCGGCAGGCGTCGCGGCCGGTCGCGCGTAACTCCAGGCGAGCCACGCCCACACCGGCAGCGCGTGAAGGAACGCGAGGCCGTAGTTGTGCGCTTCGCCAGCTCCCTGGTTCACCAGTGGCAGTAGCAGATAGTAGCTGGCGAGCGTCGCCGACGAGAGCAGTAACGGACGGCTCTCGATCGCGGCTGCGAGCGCTAGGAACCAAAGCGCATACCAAGGGAACTGGGCGGGCGAGAGGTAGAACGTCGTGGCCGCAATTGCCGTAGTTGCCACGAGCGTGCTCCGCAGATCCACGGGCGGTCGCCGGGCGACATAAAGCGCGAGGCCGCCGACGCCGAGCGCAATCGCCGCTCGAAGCATCCGCTGCCCCCAGGTCTCGCCGCCGGTCGCCAGAACAACGCCATAACTGATCCACGAGAACGGCGCGTTGTTCGTCCACCAGTGGTCGGAGTAGGCGACGAGGCCGGAGCGCATTCCGGCGAGCGCGGAATGGGCAAGAGGCGCGAGCAGCACGAACGAGACCGACGCGAACACCATCGCCGGCACGACGAGACTGCGGCCTCGAGCATGAGTCAGGCGAGCGAACAGAGGCACCAGAAGTACGGGCCAGAGCTTGACGCCGACGGCGAACGCCAGCAGCGCGGCGGCGAGCACGTCGCGGCCGCGCCAAACGGCGAGGCATCCGCAGAGCAGAAGTGGTAAGAGCAACGCCTCACTATGCACAGTCCCGTGGCTCGACCAGACGATCAGCGGATTGAGCCAGAATAAGGCGGCCATCAGTGGAGGTCGGCCGAGATCCTTCAGGATGGCGACGAGCACGGCGACACCGGCCAGTTCCGCACCGAGAAACACAATCCGCAGGCCGTCGATCGAGAAAGGCGCCACGTAATGCGCAAGCGCGAAGGCAAGCTGGGCTGTGCCGGGATAAATCGTCGTCAATTCGGGGAAGTTGATGCTCCGCAGGATCGATCCCGCTTGCGCGGCCAGCGCCGCCAGATGCGTGGCCGAGGGATCGCCGGCCATAACCGCGCCCGGAGCAATCGTGTAGGGGTTCGAGCCCGCCGCGACGACGGCCCCGTCCCAGAGATAGCGAAAATGATCGTCATCGATCACGACGGGGACGCCATACCAGACGAGCCGCATGACGAGGCCAGTCGCAAGCATCAGCCAGATGGCGGTTCGGCTCGAGGCGAAACGCTGGAGGGTCGGCACGGCTACGAGCGCGAGCAATCCCGGAAGGCCCAGCAATGCGACGAGCGGCAGAATGTCCCCGATGCTGCGAAAGCTCTCCTGTGTCCAGGCCGGCGAATGACGCGCCATCACCCACTGGCTGGCAACCAGGACGACCCCGACGGGCAACAGGAGCAAGGCTGCGGGCAGCCTCGCGACAGTTGGTGCCTCATTGTTGGGATTAAAACCCGACTCGTCTGGCTTGATGATGCGCGCGCCCTCCAACCCTCGTCCCGGCATAGGAGGCATCGCGGCAGCACTCAAGCCCGGACAGCACGGCTCACCGGAATGTCAAACCTCGTGACAGGATCGTCAGTGTTCCGCCTGCGGACCCGACGGGCCGATAGCCCGTGCCCGATCGATGGCCTCGATCACGATCTGTGCGTCGCCGATTTGATTGGCGAGCATCAGAACCAGACGGGCGTTGAGGCGCGTGCTCTCGTCATCGGAGAGGCCGTCGTGCGCAGCGATCAGTGCGGCATAGACATCGTCGCCGCGCGTGCCGAGACGGAAGGTGGTGTCGAGCTTGCCCTCGCTCATGCGGCCTCCTTTCCAAGGGCTCGCTCCATGGCGGCGCCAATCTTTCCGGCCGTCGGCTTCGCGAAGCGCGCGGCGACATGCTGATCCGGGCGGATCAGATAGGCGGACCCCGGAATGCCGCCGTAACGTCGAGCCGTGAGCCCGTCGACATCTTGCACGCGCGTGTGGCCGTCGGCACAGTCGGCAGGTCCGGCGACGACGGTAAGTTGCGCCACCCCATCTGGCACGTCTACAGGGTGCCCGAAGCTCAACACGAGAAAGTCGCCGAGGATCTCGTCGAGCAACCACGCCCGATTGCCGAGCGGGTCGACGATCGGCGCATCGACACACGGGTTCCCAGGCGCGAGCCCGCCCTCGAAGCCGTCGTCGTCACTTTGCAGCGACAGTCCATCCAGCGAGCACGGCAGTGACAAGCGGCCGGAGTTGACCAGCCGTCGCGCAAAAGGCTCGGTCGCTGCCATCGCGAGGGCCTCCTCGCGGAAGATGCGCTCCATTGACGACTTCGGCGTCATGAAGCTCGTCGAACGGGCCGAGTTCAGGATGTTCTCGTCGGCACCGCGGATACGCTCCTCGTCATACGTCGCGATCAGCCGCTCGGGCGCACGCCCGTCGAGTACGGCCGCCAGCTTCCACGCCAGATTGTCGACATCCTGGATGCCGCCGTTCCCGCCTCGGGCGCCGAACGGCGAGACGATGTGAGCACTGTCGCCCGCGAAGACGACGCGACCGTGGACGAAGCGCTCGAGCCGCCGGCACTGAAACGTGTAGACCGAGATCCAATCGATCTCGAATGGTCGGTCGCCAACCATGGCCGCGATCCGAGGCCGGACGCTCTCGGGCCTCCGCTCGATGTCGGGATCTGCCTCGGGGCTGAGTTGCAGATCGATACGATAAATGTCGTCCGGCTGCTTGTGGAGAAGTGCCGACTGCCCAACGTGAAAGGGCGGCTCGAACCAGAACCAGCGCTCGGACGGGAAGCCCGCCTTCATCTCGATATCGGTGATAAGAAATCGTTCCTCGAAGGTACGGCCGACGAAATCGAGATCGAGCAAGGCGCGCACCGTGCTGCGAACGCCGTCGCAGGCGACGAGCCAGTCAGTGTCGAGCTTGTAACGACCCGCGGGCGTCTCGATCTCGGCGGTGACCCCATCTGCACGACGGGTGAGACCGACAAACTTGCTCTTGAACCTGAGGTCGATAAGCTCCGGAAAATCCCGTGCGCGATCGATCAGGTACTCCTCGACGTAGTATTGTTGGAGGTTGATGAAGGCCGGGTGCTTGTGGCCGGGCTCGGGAAGAAGATCGAAGTTGTAGACCTCCTTATCCCGGTGAAACAGGCGTCCGACCTTCCAGGTCACGCCCTTCTCGACCATGCGGTCGGCGACGCCGAGGCGATCGAAGATCTCGAGCGTGCGCTTCGACCAGCAGATCGCTCGTGAGCCCACCGACACGCTGTCGCCGTCGTCCACGAGCACGGACTTGACCCCGTGCAGCGCCAGATCGATGGCAAGCGCAAGCCCGACCGGTCCGGCGCCGACGATCAGAACCGGAACGCGCACTCCACGACCGTCGAGATCGGGTGGCCGAACGAACGGGAAGCGCTGGTGCTGATAGCGCATGTGCTGAGCCCCGCCCGGCCAGCCGCCTCTACTCCGCAGCCTCGGCCCTTCGGCCTGCATTGTCGACGATCACCGGGCTCTCGAAATACATGATGTCGGGAACAGCGCCGTAGCGGTCGGTGATCATCTTCTTCCAGTCGGCATTATAGACCTTGTCGGCCGCCTCGCGGTTCTCCCACAGATAGACGCCGCCGCCGGTGTGGGTCTTCTCGTCGAACAGGTAGTACTTGCGCACCAGACCAGACAGGCCTTCGTATTTCGGCGCCGATCCCTGGAACATCTTTTCGGCATCGGCGAGGGAGACCGTGTCGGGCAACTTGAAGCGGACGATGGCCGTGATCATGGGGTGGTCCTTTCCTCCGGATGCGGGGCCGTCTTTGTGCCCATTATCCGCCAGTCTAGCCGACGAGATCGAAGTTCGTCACTCCTGCGGGAAGAGCTCGGTCGATAGGTAACGCTCGGCGAAGGACGGCGCGAAGGTGACGATGGTCTTGCCGGCCATGTCGTCCCTCGCTGCAACCGTGAGCGCGGCGGCGACGTTGGCACCGGTCGAGATGCCGCCGGGAATGCCCTCGAGTCGCGCAAGTGTACGCGACACCTCGAACGCCATTTCGTTCGGCACCGTGATCACTTCGTCGATGAGCGACATGTCGACAATAGACGGCACGAACCCGGCACCGATGCCCTGGATCTTGTGCGGGCTCGGCTGTCCGCCGGAGAGCACGGGGCTTGCTGTCGGCTCGACGGCGAACACCTTGAGGCCGGGCCGGCGGGGTTTCAGCACACGCGCGCAACCCGTCAACGTACCACCCGTGCCGACGCCAACGACCAGCGCGTCGACGTTACCGCCGGTATCGGCCCAGATTTCCTCCGCCGTGGTCTTCTCGTGAACGAGCGGGTTCGCGGGGTTGTCGAACTGCGCCGGAATAATCGCACCGGGCGTCTCGGCCGCGATTTCCTCGGCCTTGGCGATCGCGCCCTTCATCCCCTTCTCACGTGGGGTGAGTACGATCTTGGCGCCGAGATGCGCCAGGATCTTCCGGCGCTCGATCGACATCGACTCGGGCATCGTGAGGATCAGCTTGTAGCCGCGCGCCGCCGCCACGAACGCAAGGCCGATACCTGTGTTACCCGAAGTCGGCTCGACCAACGTGCCACCCGGTTTCAGTTTCCCGGAAGCCTCGAGCGTGTCGATCATCGAAACACCGATGCGATCCTTCACCGATTGCAGCGGATTGAAGAACTCGAGCTTCAGCAGGATCTCGGCCTTGGCCTTCGCCTCGGCCTTTAAGCGGGAGAGGCGAACGAGCGGCGTGTTGGCGATCGTTTCGGTGATGTTCTCATAGACCTTGCCGCGGCCGATCTTGCCGATGGCCGCGAGCGTCTTGATCTCGGTCGAGCTGGACATGGGCGTTGCCTTTTAGCAGAGGGCTTGATCTGGAAACGTCGGGACTTTCGATATCGCCCCATTACACGCATGGGGCAAGCGGACCCGACAATCACAGCATGGCTGGGCGACGTCGGCAAACGCACGTTTTTTTTGAGCTACCCGGGCATGTCAGGCTTTTTTTTGCGGCCGCGACCCGAATGCGCGGGACGCTTGCTTTTCTTTGCGGACTTGGTCGCGTCGACGGAGCGGACACCCGTCGAACCGAAGCCGCCGGTCCCTCGCACTGTCTTGTCGACCACTTTCGTCTCGACCAGCGTCGCCTGCACGACAGGAGCGACGACGAGCTGTGCAATGCGCTCTCCGCGAGCGATCGTGAACGGCTGGTCACCGTGGTTGATCAGCACGACCTGCACCTCGCCGCGATAATCGGCATCGATGGTGCCCGGGCTATTGAGCACCGTGATGCCGTGTCTTGCCGCAAGGCCTGAGCGTGGACGAACCTGCGCCTCGAAACCGCGCGGCAGTGAAACGACAAGGCCGGTCGGGATCATCACACGTGCGCCCGATGCAAGCGTGATGGGCGCCGTTTCCGGCACGGCCGCCGCGAGGTCGAGCCCCGCCGCATCTCCCGATTGATAAGCCGGCATCGGCAAACCTTCGGCGTGCGCGAGGCGCAGGATCTTGACGCGCGGCCGACGCGAGATCGCTGCGGCCATCACACGTCGGCCGTCATCGTGCGCAAATGCGCGGCGGCGCGGGCCATGAGAGCCTCGGCGACGGCGCCCTTGTCCATCTCGGGCCAGTCCTCGACACCGTCGGCCGTGACCAGATGCACGGTGTTACGGTCGCCGCCCATGATCCCCGTCTCAGGGCTGACATCGTTCGCGACGATCCAGTCGCAGCCCTTGGATTTGCGCTTCCTCTGTGCGTGAGTCAGGACGTTCTCGGTCTCGGCCGCAAAACCGATCACGAGCGATGGCCGGCGGCCGGGGCCTTCGTGCGCAATGGTCTTCAGGATGTCGGGGTTTTCGATCAGCTCCAGCCTCGGCGCCGAACTCTTCCCGTCTTTCTTGATCTTCTCGTCACTCGCGGAGGCGACGCGCCAATCGGCGACGGCAGCGGCGAAAATGGCGCAATCGGCGGGTAAAGCGGCCTTCACGGCGGCGAGCATGTCGCGCGCGGCCTCGATGCGGATCACGTCGACGCCCCTCGGATCGGGCTGGCCAGTGGGTCCGGAGACCAGCGTCACGCGAGCCCCCAGCGCCGCCGCCGCCGCCGCGATGGCATGCCCTTGTTTGCCCGACGAGCGGTTGGCGATGTAGCGCACGGGATCGATCGGCTCGTGCGTCGGACCGGACGTGACAATGACGTGCCGGCCGGCAAGAGGCAGACCCGCAGCTGGCGGGGTGATCAGTGGCGGCGGCGCAAGCAGCCCGGTCGGCGCCGGGGCCAGCCGCGCCTCGATCGCTGCCAAAATTTCATGAGGCTCGGCCATGCGGCCAGGGCCGGCCTCGTTGCGTTCGGCCATCTCGCCGACATTGGGACCGATCAGGGCGACGCCGTCCGCAAGAAGCGTGGCGGCGTTGCGCTGTGTCGCCGGATGACGCCACATGTACGGGTTCATTGCCGGCGCCACGAGCACCGGCTTGTCTGTGGCGAGCAGCACGGCCGTCGCCAGATCATCGGCATGACCACCCGCCATTTTGGCCATCAGATCGGCAGTTGCGGGCGCAACCACGATCATGTCGGCCTCGCGCGACAGCTGGATGTGGCCGATCTCTCGCTCGTCATCCAGGCTGAAGAGGTCCTGAAACACGCGATCTCCGGTCAGGGCACCCACTGAGAGCGGCGTGACGAACTCGGCGGCCGCTTTCGTCATCACGGCACGCACGGCATAGCCCCGCTCACGGGCGCGCCGGATCAGTTCCAGGCACTTGTAGGCGGCAATGCCACCACCAATGACCAACAGGATGCGCTTCTTGCGTTCAGACACGAGGACTCGCCCACGATGATCGGGAAGTTTTCAGAGTAACACAGGTTCAGCGGCACGATGATAACCGTGGTTCGCAAAGACTAAAACCTACCTGCTGCGTTCGACTTGCATATGGAGCCTATCTCACTCCGCTGCAGCTTTGCGGGTGGGTTCTGCCGGTGGCAATGATCGCTCCTCTGGCGTTGATCGAGGAGCCGTCGTCCCCGCCGCTTGGATGGCCGCTACCGCCGCCGCAGGGCGAGGACGCTTGAACATGAGGGCCACGGGAATGGCAATTGCGGCCACGACCGTGAACAGTCCGAAGGCGTTGAGATAGGCGATCATCGCCGACTGCCGTGTGATCTCACGCGACAGGCGGGCAAGTCCCGCATTGGTCTCGCCGTTCCAGTTTCCGACGACCCATGGCAGCATCAGCGACGGGTTGAACGGATTGATCAGCTCCACCATCCGCGCGTAGTTTATCCCGGTCGAACGCACCACTTCAGCCACGCTGATCGAGATGAAGAGGCTCGACGCGAGATTGCGCAGCAGATGGAAAACGCCCAAGGCCTCGGCGCGATAGCGCGGGTCGATGCCCGAGAACGTAATAATAGACAGCGGCACGAACAGGAGCCCGATGCAGGTGCCCTGCAGCATTCCGTTCAGAGCCAACTCGAATGGCGTCACGTCGAGGTTGATGGTCATCAGCCAGATGCCCGAAATCGTCAGCGCCAGGAACCCCAGCGCCATGCTCAGGCGCGGATCGAGCTTCTCGCTCCACATCGCGATGAAGAAGCCGGCCAACCCCCCGAGACCGCGGGCCCCGATCACCTGCCCTATGAGCGCGTCGGGAAACCCCGCGTACTGCCGCAGCAGTGTCGGCAGAAGCACCATCGGGGTGAAGCTCAGCATCCCGAAGAACGCGACGAGTGTCAGGCCGAGCGCCAGGTTGCGGTCGGTCAGCAACTTGAGATTGAGGAATGGCCGCTCGGCGGTCAGGCTGTGCGCGATGAAAACATAGAACGCCAGCACGGCCACCGCCAGGAAGGCAACGATCTGCTGGGACTCGAACCAATCGAGCCGTTGGCCGCGGGAGAGCACATACTGCAGGCATCCGATCGCCGTCGAAAGCGACAGGAAACCGATCCAGTCGAAGCCGATCGGGGCGGGCTTCTGGTCCCGGGGCAAAGCGAAATAGAGCCCGATGAAAGAGATTAGGCTGACCGGCACCAGCATGAAAAACGCCCAGCGCCAGCTCATGTCCTCCGCGAGCCTGCCCGCCAGGGTCGGGCCGATGATCGGCCCAAGGATCACGCCCATTCCGTTGAGGCTCATCACGAAGCGATGCTGCTCGCGCGGAAAGATGTCGAGCATGATCGACTGTGCGAGCGGCACGGTCGGCGCGCCGATGGCACCTTGCACGATGCGCCAGAAAATGAGCGCCTCGAGTGATTGAGCGAGCCCGCACATCAGGGTCGAGAACGAGAGCCCCGCGATGCAGGTGACCATGACCGTGCGCCGCCCGAAGCGCGCAGCGAGCCATCCGGCCATCGGCGTCGCGATGGCGATGGCCAGGATGTTGAAGGTGACGATCCACGACACCTCGTCGGCTGTCGCCGACATCGTCCCCTGGATCTGCGGAAGCACTGTCGACGTGACGAGGATCGTCGTGAAATAGAGCGTGGTGGACAGAATGCCCGAGGCAAGAATGGCCGCCCGGCGAAGGGAAGTGAGGCCGGTCGAGGGGCTCGGGGCATTCATTAGATCGGCGTCCGGGGTTATTTTCGTCATGCTGGCATTGCGAGTGACGGTTGCCTAGCCAAACCTCGCCGCAGCGTCACCGATTTGCGCGAGCCGGCAAATCGCGCATCATGCAGCCGAACGAAAGCCGGAGGAGAAAGCTTCGATGTCGGTCATTCTGGGAACGGGCGAGCACCGCTACCGCGTCGTCGAGGACTGGGCGAAGCTGCCCGACGGCTGGGAATTCATGGACTGCGCCGCAGTTGGCGTCGACTCCAAGGATCAGGTCTACGTGTTCAACCGCGGCGAACACCCGATGATCGTGTTCGACCGTGAGGGCAACTTCCTCAGAAGCTGGGGCGAGGGCGTTTTCAAGCGCGCACACGGCCTCCATATCGACAAGGACGACATCCTTTATTGCACCGACGACGGCGACCACAGCGTTCGCAAATGCACACCGGACGGAAAGGTCCTCATGACGATGGGCGTGCCCGGCCGGCCCGCACCGTTCATGTCGAATGAGCCGTTCCACCGGTGCACGCACACCGCGCTCTCACCCCAGGGTGAAATCTACGTTTCCGACGGCTATGGGAACTCGTGCGTGCACAAGTTCACGCCGGACGGGAAGCTGATCAAGACATGGGGAACCACAGGCACGGGGCCCGGCGAGTTCAACCTCGTCCACAACGTCGTCACCGATGATGACGGCTGGGTTTATGTCGCTGACCGCGAAAACCACCGCGTCCAGGTCTTCGACGGCAATGGCCGCTACGAGACCGAATGGAAGAACCTCCATCGACCGAGCGCGCTCTATTGCGCCTGCGGTAAGGGCACTACGAAGCCGACATTCTTCGTCGGCGAGCTCGGCCCCGGCATGCCGGTCAACCTCAAGTATCGCAATCTCGGACCCAGGCTTTCGGTGGTCGACCACGAAGGCAAGCTGATCTCGCGCCTCGGCGGAACGGAAGGGCCGGGAACAGAGGTCGGAAGGTTCATGTCGCCGCATGGACTTGCGATCGATTCCCGCGGTGACATCTACGTCGGAGAGGTGGCCTATACCAACTGGCCGACCAGCTTCCCCGGCCAGACGATGCCGCGGCCTTTGCGGTCGCTGCAGAAGCTCGAGCGGGTACATTAGGCTAAAACAGGCACCAGGCGCCGCGGGGTCCCATGCCTCTTGCCGCGATCGACGAAACGAAACAAATCGTTAGTGATCTGCTCAAGGCGCATCTGCCGACCGGTTGGGGCTTTCGTGTGATGACGAGTCCGAGGGTCGAGCACTTGCCGCCGAAAGAGGTGACGTCGAACGACCTCAGCTGGTTGATCTGGCGCCCCGAGGATATCGGTGATCGGTTTCGCTACTACCGTCTGGAGCTGATCGGCACGTCGGGGCACGAGTTTGTCATCACCCACGGCAACGCCGACGCCGGCCCCGGCCCCGCGCCCGAAACGGCGACCGTCTTCACCACCTGGACGGCCGATCAGGCACTCGAGCCCATCGTCCAGGGGAAGGGTATCTACGGCCCGAACCGTTATGGCCGGGCTTGATTGCGGTGCCGTCAAATGAAGACGGCGCCGCCGAAGTTTCGGACGGCGCCGCATTCGAGTGGCGATCCCGAGGCGTAGGGCGTCAGTAACCCTCTTTCAGCAACGGGAACGCCGGGAACGGGCCGGCCCGCAGCAACGGCGTTGCCTTCGTGATGTAGGTCTTATCGAGCTCGGCGAAGCTGGTGACTCCGAGCAGGCCGAGCACGCTGATGATCTCCGTCTCGAGCAACTCGAGCATCCGCACGACGCCGGCTTCACCGCCCGCGGCGAGTGCAAGCCCCTGCAACCGGCCAAGGCCGATAGCGTCGGCACCGAGGATCATGGCTTTGACGATATCGGTGCCTCGATAGAAGCCGCCATCGACGACGACCTTCGCCGAACCCTTGAGCGCGTCGACGACTTCGGGCAGCACCTCGATCCCACCGAGACCGTGATCGAGCTGGCGGCCACCATGGTTTGAGACGTAGACCACCTCGATCCCGTGATCGACGGCGATGCGGGCGTCCTCGGCCGTGGCGATGCCTTTAAGGAAAAGCGGGAGCTTGCAGTTCTTCCGGATGCGCTTGATGTCGTCCCATGAGAACGCCGCTTGGAACGGATCGCCGTGACCGGATCCACCCGAGGCCCGCCGCGCCGTCGGCTTGTAGCGCTTGGCGAGATCCCGCTCGCGGCGGCCGTAGTAGTCGAGGTCCACGGTCAGTGCGATGCCGGCATAGCCACACTCGACCGCGGTTGCGATGCGCTCATCGACCCATTTGGCATCACCGCGCACGTAGAGCTGGAAGAGCTTCGGGTAGTCGGGAACGGCCTTGGCAACGTCCTCGAGGCCCGGCTTGGCAACCGAGCTCAGCATATGCAGCACGCCGAACTCGCGGGCGGCACGGCTTGGCCCCAGAACACCGTCCTTGTGCATGTCCTGCAGCGAGCCGATCGGCGCCAGGATGACGGGCAGCCGCAGATCGTGACCGAGGAAACTGGTGCGGGTGGACACGTTGGACACGTTGCGCAGGACACGCGGCCGGAACGCGAGGCTGTCGAGCCCCAGGCGGTTCCGGTCGAACGTCGTCTCGGTCTCGCCGGCGCCCATCAGGTAGTCCCACGTCTCCTTCGTCAGCGCCGCCTGGGCGGGTTTGACGAACTCGTGCAGGACCTCGAAATCGGGCTTTTCCATAGGGTTCCCTCGGGGATTGAGCGTCAGGTGTGCCGGCGCGCTCGATAGACCCCGGGGACGGGAAAGGCAAGGATCTCAGTCGCGAAGGATGACCCTGGGGCTTCGGTGTCAGGGCTTGCCGGACACCGAGTTGCGCATGGTCCTCACCCCTTCAACGCCTCCAGCATCGTCTTGCCGAGGCCGGCAGGCGAGTAGGAAATGTGGATGCCGGCCGACTTCATGGCCTCGAACTTGTCCTCGGCCTTGCCCTTGCCGCCGGAGATGATGGCGCCGGCGTGACCCATGCGGCGTCCCGGAGGGGCAGCAGCACCGGCGATGAAGCCGACCATGGGCTTCGACCGGCCGCGAGCGCGCTCGCGCTTGAGGAACTCGCAGGCATCCTCCTCCGCGGAGCCGCCGATCTCGCCGATCATGACGATGGCGTCGGTGTCGGGGTCGGCGAGGAACATGTCCAGCACATCGATGAACTCGGTGCCCTTGACCGGATCACCGCCGATGCCCACCGCCGACGACTGGCCGAGACCGACGTCCGACGTTTGCTTGACGGCCTCGTAAGTCAGCGTGCCCGAGCGCGACAGGATGCCGATGCGTCCCGGCCGGAAGATATTGCCCGGCATGATGCCGATCTTGCAGGCGCCGGTGGTCAGCACACCCGGACAATTCGGCCCGATCAGGCGCGACCAGCTTCCGGACAGCGCCCGTTTCACCCGGATCATGTCCATCACCGGGATACCCTCGGTGATGCAAACGATGAGGGGAATTTCGGCGTCGATGGCCTCCAGGATGGCATCCGCGGCGAACGGCGGCGGAACGTAGATCGAGGTGGCGTTGCAGCCCGTCTTGGCCTTGGCCTCGGCGACGCTGTTGAAGATCGGCAGATTGGCGAGCTTCGGATCGGGATGCTTCGAGCCGCCCTTGCCCGGCGTGACGCCGCCGACGACTTGCGTGCCGTAGGCGAGCGCCGTTGTGGTATGATAAGTGCCCTGGGAACCAGTGATGCCCTGGCAGATCACCTTGGTGTTCTTGTCGACGAGAATGGCCATGTTCAGGCTGCCTTCTTCACTTCGGCGGTGATCTTCTTCGCAGCGTCCTCGAGATCGTCAGCGGAGACGATTTTGAGTCCGGATGCCGCCATGATCTCCTTGCCGAGTTCGACGTTGGTGCCTTCCAGGCGCACGACCAATGGCACCTTCACGCCCAATTCTCGCGCCGCGGCCACCACGCCCTCGGCGATGATGTCGCAACGCATGATGCCGCCGAAGATATTGACCAGAATGCCGTTCACGTTCGGATCATTCAGGATGATCTTGAAGGCCTCGCGCACTTTTTCCTTGGAGGCCGAGCCGCCGACATCAAGGAAGTTCGCCGGCTCGAGGCCATAGAGCTTGATGATGTCCATCGTCGACATCGCGAGCCCGGCGCCGTTGACGAGGCAGCCGATGGTGCCGTCGAGCTTGACGTAGGCGAGGTCGTGTTTCGAAGCCTCGATCTCGGCCGGATCTTCTTCCGTGAGGTCGCGGAGCGCCACGACCGCCTTCTGGCGAAACAGCGCATTGCTGTCGAAATTGATCTTCCCATCGAGAGCCACCAGCTTGTCATCTTTCGTGACGACCAGCGGATTGATCTCGAGCAGGCTCATGTCCTTTTCAGTGAACATCCGATAGAGGTTGCCGGCCATCTTGACCATCTGATTGGCCAGATCACCTTCGAGCCCGAGTGCCAGCGCCAGCTTGCGCCCGTGGAAGCCCGAGTAGCCCGATGCAGGATCGATCGAGAAGGTGATGATCTTCTCTGGCGTCTCGTGCGCCACCTCCTCGATGTTCATGCCGCCCTCGGTCGAGGCGATGAACGCGACGCGGCTCGTCGAGCGATCGACCAGCATGGAGAGATAGAGCTCGCGGGCGATGGCCGAGCCTTGCTCGATATAGAGACGATTGACCTGCTTGCCGGCATCACCGGTCTGAAGCGTGACCAGTGTGCGGCCCAGCATCTGGCCGGCGAATGATTTGACCTCATCCACCGACTTGGCGAGCCGCACGCCACCACCGGTTCCGGCCTCGGCCTCTTTGAACTTACCCTTGCCGCGCCCGCCCGCATGAATTTGCGCTTTGACCACCCAAACGGGTCCGGGAAGCTTCTTGGCCCCCTCGACAGCTTCGTCGACGGTGAAAGCCGCATGCCCTTCGCCGGTGGCTATGCCGTACTGTCGATAAAGCTCTTTGGCCTGATACTCATGAATGTTCATCTTCACCGCCGAAGTGTTGAGATTGGTCGGGGGGCGCGTCCCGGCGCTTGTGCGCCATCTGCTGACCGAGATCAAGTCGCGGGGCGGTAGAGCGTTGTCGAATTCCGTGGTAGACTTCCCAATTAACCGTCGGACGACAGTGTGACGCAATCGGCAGGCGTCCGAAATGAGTTCGGATCTCCGCCCCGTCTCAGCGACACGATATTTCAACTGTCGCAGGTTATGCTGGTTCGAAAGTTCGTCCGAAGCTCCTGTCGGATAGCGTCCATGCGCGGTTTCCTGCTCTTCCTCGTGCTTGCAGCGCCGATTGTCCTCGCCAACCCGATTTTCTGGTGGCTGGCCCAGTCCACATACTCGGCTGCACCGGCAACTTATTTGGAAGCCGACGGGCAATCACGCGCTGCACTCCTCGGGCCGAAGTCACCGTGGCCCGACTGGGCCATCATCCCCGATGGGGCGCAGCTGACGGTCGAGGCTTGGTTCGCCGCTGCGCCGCCGACCCCGGAGACGGGCTTCGGCACCCTGAAGTTGCCGGTCGGTGGCGCAGAAGCAGTCAAGGCATTCGTCGCAAAGCTCGAAACGGCCGGCTGGCAGGTTGAGACGAGTGAGATTCAGACGGTTGACCCGACTCTCCCACCGAAGTCCTTCCAGATGTGCACTTTGCGCGCAACGCGCAAAGACGGCAGCCCGCGCATCATGAGTGCAAGCATCCCCCTCGGCTATACTGGGATCAACGCGCGGCAACACTGGTGGAGCGCACCGCCGCCTCAACACGCAGCATGGCCCGCGCTGACGGGACCTCGCTGCTGATCTCTCGGCAGCCTGCGCGTTCAGCGACCGCCGATGCTCCTCCGAGCCGCCTTGCGCCCGCCAGACGCCGTCAGCATGATGTAGAGTGCCGGACGCTCTGCGTGTTGCCGGATCGGGGGAGCCGATGCAGCGCCTTTTGTGTTTCTTCGACGGCACATGGAACGTGCCGAACGGGCGCGGCGACGTCACCAATATCGTAAAGCTCGCCCGCGTCGCGCTCGGGACGGCTCCCGACGGCGTCGCCCAGGTATCCAGATACGTCGAAGGCATCGGCACCGATCCAGATGACGGCGAATACCGCGCCTTCCTCGAAGGGGCCATCGGCGTTGGTGTCGACCGCCGCATCCTCGACGGCTATCGCTTTCTCGCCGAGCGCTACGAGCCGGGCGACGAGATCTACCTGTTCGGCTTTTCGCGAGGTGCATTCCAGGCGCGCAGCCTCGCCGGTCTCATCAACTTCGTCGGCTTGCTCGCGCCGGGCGCGTTGCAGGAGGCGAACACGGCCTGGAGCTGCTATCAGGAGCGCGATTTGGGCGCGGACCTTGCCACCCGCGACCGACTCCGCAAACTCGGAAAACCCGACGTGCGCATCGCCTGCCTCGGCGTATGGGATACAGTCGGCAACCTCGGCATCCCGTTGATCGGCGCCCACCGCTGGAACCGCCACTTCGCCTTCCACGACACCGAACTCTCGCCGCTCGTCGACGTCGGCCTGCAGGCGCTCGCCGTCGACGAACCCCGCGGACCATTTAGCCCGTCGCTGTGGACCTCGCACCGCGATACGACGCCACCGCCGGGACAGCACATCGAGCAGGTCTGGTTCCCCGGCAGCCACGCCAATGTCGGCGGCGGCTTCCCCGACAGCTCCGTCTCCGACATCTCGCTGCTCTGGATGGCCGAGCGCGCCATGGCGACGACGGGCGTCGCCTTCGATCTCGCGCGCTTACGCGCCATGGCTTCCCCCGATCCGCTCGGCGAGGTCGTTGCCCCGACCTCGGACGGGATCTACCGCGCGAGCCGCCTCATGCCTTTCGTCCGCCTTATCGGTCAGGATCTATCCGGCATTGCCCCCTGGCGCCGCACGTTACTGGGAACGTGGCGCAGCAGCCGGCTGCCTGGGCATCTCGTCACCGTCAACGAAAGCCTGCATCCCTCCGTCGCAGCTCGTTTTGGCCGATCGGTTCCACTTCGGCACGGTCGCAAGGTCCGCCACCTGGTCTATCGACCACGTCCCGTCGAACGGGCCCTCGAAAGGGGCAACCTCGGCCCTTGACACCTGCGGCTTCGCCGCTGCCAATGCCACCATGGCCGACACCCGCGACACAGCAGCGAGCACCAACCTCGATCCCGCCGAGATCGAGCGGTTTGCGCGGATTGCCGGCGAATGGTGGGACCCGAAGGGCAAGTTCGCCCCGTTGCATCGGCTCGGCCCGGCCCGCATGACGTATTTGCGCGACCGCCTCGCAACCCATTTCGAGCGCAAGCTGCCCGCCGCAAAACCACTCGCCGGACTTCGCGTTCTCGACATCGGCTGCGGCGGGGGCCTCGTCTCCGAGCCGTTGGCGAGGCTTGGTGCCACGGTGACGGGCATTGATCCTGCCGCGGACAACATCGCCGCCGCTCGCGCTCACGCCGCCACGTCGGGCTTGGACATCGATTACCGCTGCACGACAGCCGAGGACATGGCCGCTGCCGGAACGGCGTTCGATGCCGTCCTTTGCCTCGAGGTCGTCGAGCACGTGCCAGATCCGGGCGCATTCATCGGATTGACCGCAGAACTCGTGCGTCCGGGCGGCATCCTCATCACTTCGACCATCAATCGAACAATGAAGGCCTGGCTTCTCGCGATCATCGGCGCCGAGTACGTGCTCCGTTGGCTTCCGGCTGGCACGCACCGCTGGGAGCGCTTCGTCACGCCCGATGAGATGGCCCGTCACATGGCCGCCGCCCGGCTATATGAAATCGCGTTCGAGGGCCTCGTCTACGACCCGCTCTCCGACGTCTGGTCCCTGTCGCCCGACACCGACGTCAACTACTTTGCATCGGCCCGAAAACCCTGATGCCCCATCGCCGCGCGGCACACCTTGGGTTCAATCGTCCAAGTGCCGCGCTTCGGATGCCAGCAGATGCGGCACCCCGCGTCGGATCGGAAACGCGAGACGCGCCTTGCGGCTGATCAGCTCCTGCCGAGCCTCGTCGTAGTCCAGCGACGATTTCGTGACCGGGCAGACCAGAAGCTCCAGCAGCTTCCTGTCGACGCGCTCCGCGGATGCACCATCCGTCTCGGCGCCGGCGTCTCTCGACACTTCGTCACTATCGGCATTCAGCCGCTGCGGATCATCGCCCATGGCCGAGCCTCCCGATCCTGCCCACTGTCACAACCGTTGCCGCTATTGCAGCCGGCCACCGGGCTCGCTACCGCCCGTCGCCAACTCCATCTCGGCGAGCGTCACGAGCGCCTCGGCACGCTCTTTAAGCGTTTGCGCCTCGAGCAAGGCCTGCTTTTCGCCTGGACCGAACGGGCTTGCGACAGAGAGCCAGTTGACCAGTTGCTCCGACCCCGTGCGCGACACGGCGGCCCAGTCGGCCTTCAAGTTGCGTTGCGCGAGATACCGCCGAAGCGTATCCAGCAACCGCTCGCGGTCGATGTCGCCCTCGCCGAGTCCCGGCTCCAGATCCCCGACGAACGGCGTAAAATCTACGCCCAACACGCGATAGGGATGCGCCACCTGCCGTTCGTCTCCCGTGCGAAATCGCGAAATTCCAGTGAGAACGATCGTCAACCGGCCATCGTCCTGCTCCTGGAACGTCGTCACTCGCCCGGCGCAACCGATCTCTCTCAGCGACGCCGAGCGCTCCTGCGGCGATCCCGTCGGCCCACCCTCACCCACCGGCTGGATGATGCCGACCAGCCGGTTCGACCGCATCACGTCGTCGAACAGCTGCAAGTAGCGCGGCTCGAAGATATTGAGCGGCAGCGAGGCGCGCGGCAGCAGGATCGCCCCCGTCAGCGGAAACACGGGAAGTTCGCCCGGCAGGTCCGAGAGCGTCTGGTAGCGGCGCGACATTGGGGTCTCCGCGTCGATCGGGTCGGGCCGCGTCCGCGGCCTCGCCCCGGGGCTGCTACGAGAAGAGCAGAGACGACAAGCGCCGACGCCCGTCGAGGGTCGCCGGATCTTTCGGCCCCCACGCCTCGAAGAACTGCAGGAGTTGCTTGCGCGCGGCCTGATCGTTCCACGCTTTGTCGCGACGGAAGCTCTCCAGAAGTTCATCCACGGCCGCCGCGTTATCCCCGGACGCCGCGTAGGCGATGGCGAGATCGATGCGCGCCTGATGATCGGCGGGGTTTGCTTCGATGGCAGCCTTCAGCTCCGCCGTCTTGCCTGGCGCCGCCCCGTGCTTGGCCAGCTCGATCGCAGCCTTCACGCCGGCGATCGCCTGATTGGACTGCTTGTCCGGCGGCGCCAGCGAAATGGTTTGCTCGGCGCGCACCAGATCACCGGTCTTGAGGTAGCATTTCGCCAGCCCGGCCAGCGCCTCGATGTTCTCGCGATCCTCCTTGATCACCGCCGCGAAGATCTCGGCCGCGCTCTGCACATCGCCGGCTTCGAGCAGCTTGTTAGCCTCGGCCACCGCCTCGGCCAGATCCGCGCCCTGACTGTCGCCGACGAGGCGCTCGACGAACTGCTTCACCTGACTCTCGGGAAGCGCCCCTTGGAAACCGTCGACCGGGCGTCCGTCGAGAAATGCGTAGACGGTCGGGATCGACTGCACGCGCAGCTGGCCTGCGATCGCCGGATGCTCGTCGATGTTGATCTTGACCAGCCGCACCTTGCCGCCGAACGAGCGCACCACCTTCTCGATCACCGGCGTCAGCTGCTTGCACGGACCGCACCAGGGCGCCCAGAAATCGACGATCACCGGCACTTGCTTCGAGGCGTCCAGCACATCCGCCTTGAAGTTGGCGGTCGTGGAGTCCTTGATTACGTCGCCGCCAGCTTGGCTTGCACCGGCTCCCGCGGGGCCGCCGGGTGTGCCCTGTCCGAACTGCATCTTCGTCTCCATCGCGCTCATTGTGGGCGCATACGCCCGAAGTTATTGCCGAACGAGCCGGCGCCGCTTCGCTAGCGGCGTATCAGCCGGCATTTCCCGTTGCGGTCAACGTAAGGATCCGAGGGGTATGACCGCAAGCCTCGATGAACCTGACAAGGTCGTCCCGGCGGATACTGGTCGTCGCCGTGTTGACCAGCGGGTGGCAGTTGATCATGTCATACTCCATCAGCCGCTGGTCGACCACAACGCTGACGCGATGCTCCGTATCGTTGATCAGCGACAGCGCCGTGACCGAGCCCGGCGTGACACCCAGCGCCTCCATCAGCAGCTCAGCCTTGCCGAACGACAGTCGCGCGGAGCCGATCGTCTTCGGTAAAGCCTTGAGGTCGATCGACGTGTGACATTCCGCGATCACCAACCAGAGCTTGTCCTTGGCATCCTTCAGGAACAGGTTCTTGGTATGCCCTCCCTGTATCTGGGCATGCAGCTCATCGCTCTCCCCGACTGTGAAGACCGCCTTGTGGTCCACCGTCGTCACAGCGATCCCGAGTTCCTCGAGGCGCGCCATCAGCTCCTGGCGTGTCTTCGGCATGAGTGTCTGTAGCCCCAAAGTTGAAAGAGCAACGAAAACGAAAACGACCCGTTTCACCGCCGTTGCGAGAGTGAGCAAACGGTGAAATAGCCTCGCGCCCGCCGTCGGGCAATGCGGCTGGCCTTGAGCAACCCTCCCGGGCGCCACTCTTGCACCTTGTCCGGACTTGTCGGACACTGGCGTCCTTCGCTCGGAGTCGTTTCGGCTCTGAAGCTATACGGCGAACCTGGAGGCACACCAGCTTACGGTCGCCGACGATAGCGAATGCTCGCATCTGGACCAGACGGAGATCTATCCATGAAGCTCATGTGGTTCCACCTGATGCCGTACACCGAGCTTCCCGATGATTTCCGCGAGAAGCATCCTTCGGTCTGGGTCGACATTCACTCCACGCTCTTCGATCCGAAGCGCGCCCATCACATGTACAACGACTTCATGGACGAGCTTGAGTTCGCCGCCGACTGCGGCTTTGACGCCGTCTGCGTCAACGAGCATCACTCCAACGGCTACGGCCTGATGCCGTCACCGAACCTCATCGCCTCGGCGTTGGCACGGCGTACCACCGACACCGCACTTTGCGTCATGGGCAATTCCCTCGCGCTCTACAATCCGCCGACCCGCGTCGCGGAAGAGTTCGCCATGATCGACTGCATCTCGGGCGGCCGCCTCATCGCGGGCTTCCCCGTCGGCACGCCGATGGACACCTGCTACGCCTACGGCACCAATCCCTCGATGCTTCGTGAGAAGTACATGGAAGCGCACGACCTGGTCATGAGGGCCTGGACCGAGAAGGAGACGTTCGCCTTCAACGGCCGATTCAACCAGCAGCGCTACGTCAACATTTGGCCGCGTCCGGTGCAGGAACCTCATCCGCCCGTCTGGATTCCCGGTGGCGGCTCCGTCGAGACGTGGGCTTGGTGCGCCAAGATGGACTACGTCTACGCCTACCTCTCCTACTACGGCTACAAGGCCGGCCTGAAGACCATGCAGGGCTTCTGGGGCGAGATGGAAAAGCTCGGCAAGGACCGGAACCCCTACCGCGCCGGCTTCCTCCAGTTCGTCGGAGTCGCGCCCACTCGCTCTGAGGCGATGGAGCGCTATGCCGAGGCCGCCGAGTACTTCTATGGCCGCTGCCTGCATGTCGACCTGAAGTACGCGTCTCCCCCAGGCTATAACACCGAGGCCACCCAGCGCGTCGGGCTCGAAAGCCAGGTCAGGGCCGCAGCCGAGGCCGCTGCCGACCCGTCGAAGGGCAAGGATGCCCTCGCGGCGCAGGGAACCACCGGCTCAACGACCGGCACGCGCTTCAACATGGTCGCCAAGACCATGGAGGACATCGTCGACCGCGGCTACGTCATCGTCGGCTCACCGAAGGACGTCGAGGAGCAGCTTCGCGAGGTCGCCGTCAACATGAACGTCGGCCACCTGATGCTGCTGCTGCAATATGGCAACATGTCCAAGGATTTGGCCAAGTACAATACCAAGATGTTCGCCGATCACGTTGCCCCGAAGCTGCGCCCACTCTTCGCCGAGTGGGAAGACAAGTGGTGGCCGAAACCCATGGAAAAAGCTAAGCGCGCCGAGCTGCCGGCGTTCGCGCCGAGCGTCCAGGCGGCGGAGTAAGCAGGACTGCAACGGCCCACGCGGAAAGCCAGGCGGCGAGGGGCAACCCTGCCGCCTGATCTCGACAGGCCAAGCCGGCTTCGTAAGATCGGCGACCAACACAGTCCGGGACCGAGACACATTCTCCGAGGAGACGAGTTCATGAAGCTTATGTGGTTCCACTTGATGCCGTACACGGAGCTGCCCGACGACTTCAAGCAGAAGCACCCATCGGTGTGGGTCGACATCCATTCGTCGCTGTTCGATCCCAAGCGCGCCCACCACATGTACAACGACTTCATGGACGAGATGGAGTTCGCCGCCGAGGTGGGCTTCGATGCGGTGTGCTGCAACGAGCATCACTCGAATGGCTACGGCCTGATGCCGTCGCCGAACCTGATCGCCTCGGCCCTCGCGCGCCGCACCACCGACACCGCCATCTGCGTCATGGGCAACTCGCTCGCGCTCTACAATCCGCCGACCCGCGTCGCGGAAGAGTTCGCCATGATCGACTGCATCTCGGGCGGTCGCCTCATTGCCGGCTTTCCCGTGGGTTCGCCCATGGACACTTGCTACGCCTACGGCCAGAACCCGTCCATGCTCCGCGAGCGCTATCTCGAGGCCCATGATCTCGTCATGAGAGCCTGGACCGAGAAGGAGACGTTCGCCTTCAACGGTCGATTCAACCAGCAGCGCTATGTCAACATCTGGCCGCGCCCCATCCAGAACCACCCGCCCGTTTGGGTGCCCGGCGGTGGATCCGTCGAGACCTGGCGCTGGTGTGCGGAGATGGACTACGTCTACTGCTACCTGTCCTACTACGGTTACAAGACCGGCCTCGGCGTTATGAAGGGCTTCTGGGAGGAGATGGACAAGCTCGGCAAGGACCGCAATCCCTTCCGCGCCGGGTTCCTCCAGTTCGTCGGTGTCGCTGAGAGCCGGTCCGAAGCGCTGGAACGCTACGCCGAGGCGGCCGAGTATTTCTATGGCCGCTGCCTCCACATCGATCCGAAGTTTGCGCAGCCACCCGGTTACGTCACCGAGGCGACGCAACGCGTCGGCCTGCAAAGCCAGGTCGTCAAAGCCGCGTCCTATCAGGAGAAGTTCAAGAAGCGCCCGACCTCGATGCAGGAGATCGTCGACGACGGCTACGTCATCATCGGCTCGCCCAAGGATGTCGAGGAGCAGCTGCGCGAGGTCGCCGTCAACATGAACGTCGGCAACCTCATGATGTTGCTCCAGTATGGGAACATGTCGAAGGAGCTGACCAAGTACAATACCAAGCTCTTTGCCGAGCAGGTGATGCCGAAGCTGAAGCCGCTGTTTTCCGAATGGGAGCACAAGTGGTGGCCGAAGCCCATGCAGCGCTCGGCACGCGCCGAGCTGCCGTCATTCTCGCCCCGGGTCGAGGCTGCGGAGTAAGCAACCCGACTCACAGCGCCGATCAACGGCAAGTCCCGCTAGGCCTGCCGTTGATCTGCGCCAGCAGCCGCGTTGAGGTTGAGGGCCTCAGGCCGCCGCCGGCTGGATAAACACCCAGGATCGTATCTGGTTCCCGATCGACTTCGCCGCCCGGCTCGACCGCGAGCCTTCCGCTGACCGCGGATCACAGTGTTTGGAAAACGCCAAAGGAGTCCCGTCCCGTGTCCGAGCCTACGACCACCACCATCGACATCAACGGCCATCCTTGTCGCGTCTGGACCAAGGGCTCGGGCCCGAAGATCGGCTGGCTCGCAGGCTTCGGTGGGCTGCCCCGTTGGACGCCGTTTCTCGATGAGTTGGCGAAGACGCGCACCGTCATTGCGCCGTCGCTGCCGGGCCATCCCGGGGCGACAGGCCACAATCTTCTCGACAGTCACCTCGATTGGATCGTCGCCGCCCGCCAGATCATCGTTAAAAGCGGCCTCGAGGGCGAAGACATCGCCGGCTCCTCGGTCGGCGGCTCGTTCGTCGCCGAGTTCGCGGCACTCTGGCCGCACAAGGTTAAACGTGTCGCCTTGATCGCGCCGTGGGGCCTGTTCGACGAAAAGGACCCGGCAACCGACGTCTGGGCTCAACGTCCCGATGATCAGCCGGGCGTCCTCTGCGCAGACCCGCAGATCTGGAAGGATTTCAAGGCCGTGCCCGCCGGTGCCAACTCCGTCGAGTGGCCGATCGAGCAGATCCGCGCCTCCGAGGCCGCAGCCCGCGTTTTCTGGCCACTGGGCAACACCAAGATCGAGAAGCGCCTGCCCCTGATTCTGGCGCCGACACTGCTCCTGTGGGGTGAGCAGGATCGCGTCATGCCCCGCAGCTACGCCGACACCATGGCTAGGCTGATCGAGGGCAAGACCACGATCAAGACAATTCCCGGAGCCGGCCATCTCGCCGACCTCGACCAGCCGGCCGCCACCGCCAGGGCCATCCTCGAGTTCATGTCATGATCAAAGCGCCCAGGAAGCCCTGGGTCATCGCCGTGCAGGCAAGTCTCGTGCTTCTTTTGGCCAGTGTTCTTGTCGGTCCCCGGGCCGGCCCAGCGCACGCTCAGAATGCCATGGCGCCCAGCGCCGAGCAGCTCGCCGCAGCGCGCGACGTGCTCGAGGCGACGGGCGCGGTCAAGAAGCTCGACGTCATCATCGATCACCTGGCCAACCAGATGCGCCAGTCCCTGCTGATCAAGAAGCCCGAGCATTCGAAGGAGATCGATCAGGTGATCGGCGACATCGCCGGACGCTTCAAGCCGCGGAAGACTGAACTGGTCGATAGGATTGCGGACGTCTACGCCCGTCGGCTGAGCCTCGCCGACCTGAAGTCCATTTCGCAATTCTACCGGTCGGAGGTCGGCACGCGATTTGCCGGATTGCTGCCGGACATCACCCAGGAGGCTTGGCAGGCCGGCCAGTACTGGAGCGCCGACATTGGGCGCGACATGGAGGCCGCGGCGCGACTGGAGTTCGACAAGAGGAACATCACCTTCTAGGCGCTCGGCCGCCAACCGTTCGACCCCCATCCACGCAATCACTCATTTTTGCAGGAGACTCCCATGAAGCTAGACGACGACAGCCAAGCCTTCCTCGACCTGATCGCAAAGCTCGGTCGGCCCCCGCTGAATTCGCTGCCGCCCCTCGAAGGACGCGAGGTCTTCCGCCGCGGCCGCATGGCGACGCAGCCGGAGCTTCCCCACGTCGACCGCGTCAAGGAATACGACGTCCCCGGCCCCAACGGCCCGATTGGCTGCCGCTTCTACCGCGGCGCCGGCACCGCCGACATGGGTCCGCTGCCGGTCCACGTCTACTACCACGGCGGCGGTTGGGTGCTCGGCGACCTCGACAGCCACGACTGGGTCTGCCGTCGCATTGCCAACGCCGCGCAATGCGCCGTCCTCTCGGTCGACTATCGTATGGCGCCCGAACACGTCTTCCCGGCCGCCTTCGACGATAGCCTCGCCGCGCTTCGCTGGGCGGTCGACAATGCCTCGCGTCTGAAGGTCGATCCGTCACGCGTCTCGGTCGGCGGCGACAGCGCCGGCGGCAACCTCGCGGCAGCGGTTGCCATTGCAGCCCGCGATACCGGCAGCCCGCGCTTGAAGGCCCAGATCCTCGTCTATCCGGCCGTCGATCTTTCCATGAGCGGCGACTACTACGGCCGCTTCACCAAGGACCTGATCCTGACCGACGACACCATGCGCTGGTTCATCGATCTCTACATTCCGAACAAGGCCCAGCGGAAGGACTGGCGCGCATCGCCCTTGCTCGCGGACAGCCTCGCCAACCTGCCGCCCGCGCTCGTCATTCTCGCCGGCTTCGACCCTCTCTGCGCCGAGGGCGAGCTCTACGCCGAAAAGCTGAAAGGCGCCGGCTGTCACGTCACCGTCACCCGCTATCCCGGCCAGCTCCACGGCTTCCTGTCGAACGGCAAGATGCTGCCCAGGGCCAATCAGGCCATCGACGACATCGCGGCTGCATTGAAGACCGCCTTCGCGGCCTAATCGCCTGAGCGGGCCACAGCCTGCGTCGGGTCGTGCCATGTCACCACCCGACGACAACAACGCGGGGCAGCCGCGGTGCCGGCCTTACGCCCACCCCGCGGTCGCATCCTTGGCAAACACCAGCAGCTCGGTCGCGATGCGATCCATATCCGCGTAATCGTCACCCTTGGCCGAGCCGCGCTTCCACAGCGCGTGGAGTTGCAGCAGAACCACCGCCAGCTTGAACATGGCGAGCACCCGCAGCACCGGGAAATCCGAGACATCGCGCCCGGTCAGCCGTGCATAGTGTGCCACCACTTCGTTGCGCGTCGGGAAGCCCGGCGCAGCGGTCGGCAACTGTTTCATGTCGTGCATGCAGGCCGGATCGCCCGCCTCGGCCCAGTAGCTCAGCATCGTCGCGACATCGAACAGGGGATCGCCGCGGGTGCCCATGTCCCAATCGACGATCGCGACCGGCTTCAACGTGCTCGGCTCGACGATCAGGTTGTCGAGCTTGAAGTCGGAATGCAGAAGCGTCGGCGCGCGCACTTTGACGCTCTGCGTTGCGAGCCATCCCGACACCTCGCGTGCCAGCGCCGCCGTCTCAGGTCCAAGCTCCAGTCGCTCCGCGCGTCCCGTCCAGCCTTTTCGGGTGCGCTCGATGAACCCTTCCGGCTTGCCGAGATCGCCGAGACCGACCACCTCCGCATCGACCGCATGCACGGCCGCCAGCGTCTCGACCAGCATCCGCCCCGTCGCGGCCGCGACGTCGGGCCGCCCGTCGAAATGCCGCTTGTCGTCGCCCTTGATGACGAGTCCCGGACGATACTCGATCAACTGGAACGGCACGCCGATGACGCTCTTGTCCTCGCACAGATGAACGCTCTCGGGCGCCAGCGGCAGCGCCCTCCACAGTCGCGACAGGATGCGGTGCTCGCGCGACATGTCGTGGGCGCCGGGCGGCAGGTCGCCATCCGGCGGGCGGCGCAGCACCAACATGCGCCCGGCAGCCTTCAGGCGATAGTTGATGTTCGCCATGCCGGTGCCGAATTGGCGCAACGGCTCGGAGACGTCGAGCGGCAGCCCGACGTCGGCCAGATACGCCCCCAGCCGAGCCGTATCGATCGGAAAGGCGTCGCTTGCAGAGCGGAAGACGTGGGCGTCTGTGCCGTCAGCAGTCATGATCGTCCTTCATTTCCCTTCCCACCCCATCACCACCGGCACCATCAGCGTTGCCAGCATGCGCGCGTCAGCCGCCTGCGCCTCGCCGAACTGCCCTTCCTCCCCGAATAGGTTGAGGGCGCCGACGTTCCTTTCACAAAAGCGCACCGGGACGTTCATGATCGACGTCACACCGAGCCCGAAGATCTTCTCGAAGTCCTTGTAGGTGCCGCGGATGTCGTCGCGGCCCTTCGCAATGTAAACCTCTCCGCGGGCCAGCACGCTCTGGTTGGTCGGATAATCCGCGATGCGCTTGCGACCACCGATCGGATACGAGGCGAAATCGCTCGAATGAATGCGCTCCACCTCCGCCGTGTCATGAACGTAGCGGAACATCGTGAAGCCCTTGGCGCCGACGACACGCTGCGCCACCACCCCGATCGCCTCCAGGATGGCGAGCGGCCTCGGAGCCTCCGCCGCGAACGCCGTCAGTCGCACGACATCGTCGATTTCCAGCCGTCGCGCTGTCATCTCGCTCACCATTCACCGAACCGGTAGCCGCGCGCCCGTGCGCCACCGGTCACCCTCTGGATATAATCGTGCGTCACGGTCGTTCGTGTTTTGCGCGTCAACGCCCACGAGAAAAGCCGCGCCTTCATCGCCTCCCGTACCTCGCCGTGCGCGGCGCTGTCGCCGAGATCGTGCAACTCTTGGGGATCGGCTTCGAGATCGAACAGCTGCGGTCGAAAGCGCTCGAAATGCACGTACTTCCATCGCGCGGTACGCACCATGAAGCCGCGCGCCTCGTCAACCTCGAGCCCGAGATGCCGGCGTGCATGACGCAAGGCAAAGTCACCGTCACAGAACGCGGCCTCGCGCCAACTCTCCACATCCGAAGTGCGGAGCAGCGGAATCAGCGAGCGCCCTTCCAGTCGGTGCGGTGCGGGCTCGCCGCCCGACCACGCGAGAAACGTCGGCGCGAGGTCGATCGCCTCGACCAGGGCCTCAATGGCCATCCCCCGCGTCGCGTCCGCCTCGGGTCGTGGATCCACCACGATCAGCGGCACCCGCACGATCTCCTCGTGGAACAGATCCTTCTCGCCAAGCCAGTGGTCGCCGAGGTAGTCGCCGTGGTCCGACGTCACGACGATGATCGTGTTGGCGATCTCGCCCGTCGCCTCGAGATGCTCGATCAGCCGGCCCACGTGCGCGTCGAACTGGGTGATCAGCCCCATGTAGGCCGGAATGACCGTCTCTCGAACCTCATCGCGGGCGAAGTTCACGCTCTCGTCGTGCTTCATGAAGGCGCCGACGACTGGATGCGGGCTCGTGCGCTCGGTCTCCGAACGGTTTGCCGGGATCACGTGCTCTGGCCCGTACATGGCGTGATAGGGGGCCGGCGCAATATAGGGCCAATGCGGCTTGATGTAGGAGACGTGCAGGCACCATGGGCTCCCGCCCCGCGCCTGCCGCATGAACTCCAGAGCCCGGTCGGTCATATAGGCGGTCTCGGAGTGCTCCTCTTTCACGCGTGCGGGCCGCCGCGCATTGCGCATCGCCCAGCCCGAAAGCACCTCGCCGTTGTCGCCCTCCACCGAGTTCGCCCATTCGTGCCAGGGGTTCACGCCCGAATAACCGAGCTGGCGCAGCCAATCGTTGTAGGCCGGATCGCCGCCTGCGAGCTTGCCGTCCACCTCCGGGTGCAGGCCGTCGTCCCGCTCGAACGGCTCGAAGCCGCACTGCCAGTAGGGCAGTCCCGGATTGGTGCCCGGATCGATGCCGAGCCGCGCCATCGACTCGAGATCCGGCTTGAAATGCGTTTTGCCCACCAGCACCACGCGATAGCCCTGCGGTCGCAGGTAGTCTCCGATCGTCCGCTCGTCGATGCGCAGCGCGAAGTTGTTGTAGGTCGCCCCGTGCGTCAGGTTATAGCGGCCCGAGTAGAAGCACATGCGCGAGCCGCCACACACCGGCGACTGCACGAAGGCGCGCGTGAAAGCCACCCCTTTCGCCGCCAGTCGGTCCAGGTTCGGCGTCCGGATGTGCGGATGACCGGCGTGGGCCAGATAGTCCCAGCGGAGCTGGTCCGCCATGATAAAGAGGATGTTGGGCTTGTCCGTCATGGCCACCGGCTGGTCTGGCTGGGCCACATGCTGGCCCGTCTTGTCGAAGCGCCTGGAGCGTGACCTTTGCCGACCGAACAATCAAGCCTCGCGCGCCAGCCATGGCAGGCGACCGTCCTCACCATTTTCCCCGAGATGTTCCCCGGCCCGCTGGGCGTTTCGCTCTCGGGGCAGGCGCTCACGGCTGGCACATGGCGCCTTGATTGCGTGAACCTTCGGGAGTTCGGGCTCGGACGGCATCGGCAGGTCGACGACACGCCGGCCGGGGGCGGCGCCGGCATGGTCATGCGACCCGATGTTCTAGGCCCCGCCATCGATGCCGCTCTCGCATCCGCACCCAAACTGCAACCCATCTACCTGTCACCGCGCGGCAAACCATTGACGCAGGCCCGCGTGCGCGAAATCGCCGAGGGCCCTGGCGTGCTCCTGCTCGCAGGCCGGTTCGAGGGCATCGATCAACGCGTCATTGATGGGCGGAACCTGGAGGAGATCTCGATCGGCGACTATGTGCTGTCGGGCGGCGAACTCGCGGCCATGGTGCTGATCGACGCCTGCGTTCGCCTCCTGCCTGGCGTTCTGGGCGCCGAGGCCTCGCTTTCCGAGGAGAGCTTCGAGAGCGGCCTCCTGGAATACCCCCAATACACCAAGCCCCGCGACTGGGAGGGTCGCAGCATTCCCGACGTGCTCCTGTCCGGAGACCACAAGAAAGTCGCTGAATGGCGTCGACGCGAGGCCGAACGGATCACGAAGGCGAGGCGGCCGGATCTGGGTCAACGAGGCAAAACCTGACGTTGGGACGCGCCCCCCAGTTGCCTCCCGGGCCCACCTATGCCTAAATGTCCGGACAAGTTCAGGCATCGCAATGCGAGGAATATCCATGGCCACATCCAACAGCTCGGAAGGGCTCGACGTCATCATCGTCGGCGCCGGCGTCGGCGGGCTCTATGCCATTCACAAATATCGGCAATTGGGTCTCAAGGTCCGCGCTTTCGAGAAGGGCGATGACGTCGGCGGCACGTGGTACTGGAACCGCTATCCCGGTTGCCGCTGCGACGTCGAAAGCCTCGAGTACTCGTTCTCGTTCTCGCCCGAACTCGACCAGGAGTGGAAATGGCCGGAGCGCTACGGCAACCAGGGCGAGATCCTGAAGTATGTGCAGCACGTCGCCGACAGATTCGACCTCAGGAAAGACATTCAGTTCAACACGACCATCACGTCCGCCACCTTCGACGAGAAGACCAGCCGCTGGACCGTGACGACGGACAAGGGTGAGACGATCACGGCGCCTTACTGCCTGATGGCGACCGGCAACCTCTCGACCCCCAGAAAGCCCGACATCAAGGGCATCGACAGCTTCAAGGGCAAGACCTACCACACCGGTCTCTGGCCCCATCAGGGAGTCGATTTCACCGGCCTTCGCGTGGGCGTGATCGGCACGGGCTCGTCGGGTGTCCAGTCGATCCCGATCATCGCCAAGCAGGCCCGCCAGCTCACCGTGTTCCAGCGCACCGCCAACTTCTCGCTTCCCGCGCAGAACTCGCCGATGGACCCGGTGAAGGAGGCCAAACACAAGGCCGAGTACCCCGAGCGCCGGGCCGGAGCGGTCAATACGCCCTTCGCGATCGCCGGCTATCCCCCGCCGACCAAATCCGCTCTCGAGGTGTCCGAGGCGGAGCGCAACGCCACGTATGAAAAGAAGTGGCAGGAGGGCGGCTCGATCAGCTTCCTCTATGCCTACACCGACCTGCTGACCAACAAGGCCGCAAACGACACCGCGTCCGAGTTCGTGCGGAACAAAATCCGCTCGATCGTGAAGGACCAGGAGACCGCCGAGGCCCTCTGCCCGATTGATCATCCGATCGGCACGAAGCGTCTCATCCTCGATACGAACTACTACGAGACCTACAATCAGCCACACGTGAAGCTGGTCAACATCCGCAACAACGCCATCGCGGAAATCACCGAGTGGGGCATCAAGACTGCGGACGGCAAAAGCTACGAACTTGACGTCATCGTCTTCGCCACCGGCTTCGACGCCATGACCGGCGCCATGAAGGAAATCGACATCAAGGGCAGCGGCGGCGTTTCCATCCGCGACAAGTGGAAGGACGGCCCGCAGACCTACCTCGGCGTCATGGTTGCCGGCTTCCCGAACATGTTCATGGTCACCGGCCCGCAAAGCCCCGGCGTGAAGAGCCAGATGATCTTCTCGTGCCAGCAGCACGTCGATTTCGTCGGCGACATGATCAAGTACGCGCGCGGGCGGCAGATGCGCCGCATCGAGGCCTCGCGCATGGCCGAGATCAACTGGGTCCAGCATAACAACGAGGTCGCCAACTCCACGCTCTATCCGCTGGCCAACAGCTGGTACATGGGCGCCAACATTCCCGGCAAACCGCGCATCTTCATGCCCTACGTCGGCGGCGTCCAGAACTACGTCGCGAAATGCAACGAGGTCGTCCAGAAGGGCTACGAAGGCTTCGAGATGAGTGCTTGAGGCATCAGAGACCTCGAACTACATGCGGGCGGGAGAGCGAAAACGCTCTCCCGTTCTCGATTTTCAAAACGCCCCCTTCTCCTTCAACTTCCGCACCTCCTCCGCGCTCACGCCCAGAAGCTCGCCGAGTAGGCTCTCGGTGTGCTCGCCGAGCATGGGCGGCCGGCGATACTCGGCCGGGCTGTCCGAGAGGATCATCGGCAGTCCCACCGTCTTGAAACCTTGCGGCCGCTTCGGATAGTCCATCTCGACGATCATCCCGCGCTCGATGAGGTGCGGATCGGCCAGCACCTCGGCCGTGTCCTGGCAGGCTCCGCACGGCACGCCCGCGTCGGCCATCACCTTCATCACCTCATGTTTGGTGCGCTGCATCGTCCACTCGGTGATCAGCGCGTCGAGCGCGGCCCGATTCTGCCACCGGTCGGGATTGGTTTTGAACAGCGGATTGCTCTCGAGATCCGGACGCTCCATCGCCTTGCAGAACGCGGCCCACATCTGCGGTTGCGCATAGATGTAGACGTAGTCGTTGGGCCCGCCCGGTGCGCATTTGTACGTCGTGCCCGGCACGTTCTTGCCGAGCTGATTGCCCGTCCTCACTGGAACCCCGGTCCGCTGATGCTCGCGCAACGAGATGCGGATCAGGTTCAGCACCGCCTCCTGCATCGCGACCTCGACATGCTGTCCTTTACCCGTCGCATGCCGATGGTTAATCGCCGCCAGGATGGCAATCGCCATGTGCATGCCGGTGCCGCTGTCGCCGATCGCCGGCCAGTTGTAGGTCGGTGGGCCGTCCTCGAAGCCCGTCACGCACATGCCGCCGCCCATCGCCTGCGCGATCGGCTCGTAGGCCTTGAAATGCGCATTCGGGCCGTAGGTGCCGAAGCCCTTGATCGTCGCGTAGATGAGTCGCGGATTGATCTTCTCCAGCACCTTCCATCCGAGCCCCATCCGGTCGAGCGCGCCGGGACCGAAGTTCTCGATCAGCACGTCCGACTTCTCAACGAGCTTCCGGAAGAGATCCTTCCCCTCCTCGGTCTTCAGGTTCAGCGTCAGCGAACGCTTGTTGGCGTTGAAGACGAGAAAGAACAGCTCGTCGTTGTTTTGGGCCCGCGCCACGTCCCCGCCCTTCGGCTCCTCGAGCTTGATCACGTCGGCGCCGAGAAATCCCATGATCTGCGCACAGGCCGGTCCCGCCTGATTGTGTGTCATGTCGATGACGCGAATGCCTGAAAGGGCCTTCTGCATGGGATGTCTCCGCTGGGTGCGTCGGGGAATTCAGGGGCGAGCCTAGGACGGCTGCGCCATCGAGGACAACCGAGAACGCCGACGTGATCGGCTTCATCGTTCCCAGCATCGGAACACAATGGATATAATCAGACCATGCAACAGCCTCAGCTTTCGAGAACAGCCATTGTCACGGGCGCGGCAAAGGGCATCGGTGCGGCGATCGCCACACGTCTCGCCCGCGACGGTTGGCACGTGGTCGTCGCCGATACCGACGCGGCGGCGCTCGCCGCAACCGCCAGCGCCATCGGCGGCAGTGCCGTAACTGCGGACATCGGTGACGAAGCCGACGTGAAACGTCTCGTATCGCAGACGATGGCGCAGACCGGTCGCATCGACGCCGTCGTCTCGAATGCGGGAATCAATGCCAATGGTCCGCTCGCGGGTACCACGCTCGAGGCGTGGAATCGCGTACTCGCCGTCAATCTTACAGCGCTCTTCCTGCTGGCACGAGAAACGGCCGAGACGCTCCGCGCCAACAGAGGCGCCGTCGTCGCGATCGCATCGACCCGTGCCCATATGTCCGAGGCCGACACCCTCGCTTACTCGGCTTCGAAGGGCGGCGTCGTTGCGCTGACCCACGCGCTCGCCATCACGCTAGGCCCAGACGTGCGCGTCAATTGCATCTCACCGGGCTGGATCGACACCGGAAAATGGGGCCCCTTGAAGCCGTCCGACCATGCTCAGCATCCCGTCGGCCGCGTGGGACTACCGGATGACATCGCGGCCGCAACCGCCTTTCTGCTCTCGCCAGATTCGGGCTTCATGACGGGCGCGGAACTCGTCGTTGACGGTGGCATGACACGCCGCATGATCTACACATGATTGTGAATCCCCGGCGCGTGCTTTGCCCATTCCCGACTTATGCCCGGTCTCCCAACGCGTGTTAGACAAGGCGCCGGTCGCGCTTTCGCGACGATGATGCAGCGCGGCGAGAGTGGTAAAGGGGCGAGGATGCAGCTGGAGCGATCGAGCTTGGAGGCGCTAGGCAGAGCCGGTTCCGTGCGGGCCTGGGATCTTCCGACGCGCCTGTTTCACTGGTTGCTCGTCACACTGATCGCCATGGCGTACGTCTCGCGCCACTGGGGTGACGCTGGGCTCGTCTGGCATAAATGGAATGGCTACGCGATCCTCGTGCTTGTCGTCTGGCGCCTGCTTTGGGGCGTCGTCGGCAGCTCGACGGCACGCTTTTCCTCGTTCTTCTATGGACCGGTCACCGCAATTCGGTATGGGTTGGACTTCGTCCTGGGTCGGCCTCGGCATTTTCTCGGACACAACCCTCTCGGCGGATCTGTGGTGCTGGTCATGCTCGCATTCGTCGGCGTGCTGGGCACACTTGGACTGTTCGCCTACGATGATCACGATGCCCTCACTGGAGGTCCCCTCTCGTCCCGGGTGAGCGAGGGGTTCGTCGCTTTCGCCACGAAATGGCATCTGCTGTTGTTCGACGTACTGTTGTGGGTCATCGCCCTGCACGTCTTCGCCAGCGTTCTCTACCTACTTTGGAAGCGGGAGAATCTGGTCAAAGCCATGATCACGGGCAAGAAGCAGGTGCGAACCTACGAAGACGAGCATGAGGCCCATATCGCGAGCCCGTGGCTGGCGCTCGGCTGCCTCGTCATTGCCGCCGTCATCGTTCTAGGCGGCATCACCGCAGCCGGTGGGAAGCTCGTGTGATCGACGCCACGAGATGCGCCGGTGATGATTGACTTGCAGATGCCCTGCTGTGTCCGCCCTGCTCTTGTTCATGCCACCGAGGTCTGTTTCAAAGAGACCCTGAGCCCGCACGATAGTCTCGACGCGCGACAAGCAACCCCGGGGGAAGCGAGGAATGGCATCCAGGCGGTTGTCGATCTGCCGCGGCGCTGCGTTGCTGGCACTCGTGCTGCTTGGGCTCGGCACTCTGCCCGGCGCCGCGCCCGGCCAGACATCGATCGCGAACGCCGTTCCTCAGCGTCCCCCGCGGGCCCCTGCCGACCCCATCGCGGCAGCCGCTTACGTCGTTCTCGAGAAACATTGTGCTCGCTGCCATCAAGGCGGAAAGCTGGAGCGGCCGGCGCCCGCGGCGGCATTCGGGAACGTGCTGCGCCTCGATGAGCTCGCGTCGGCGCCCCACCTCGTCCGACCTGGAAATCCGGATGCGTCGCCCCTCTATGTCATGATGCTGCGGCGGTTGATGCCGGCTGATGTCGGCGCCGGCGCTACGCCCCCAGGCGACAATGCAGCGCCGCCCGGCCCGACGCCTCAGGAAACCGCCGACATCCGGAGTTGGATCGGCTCACTCCCACCCCGCACCCAACGGTGCACCGACCGCCGCGTTGTCACGCCCGCAGACCACGCCGCGACATTATCCCAGTTGATCGAGCTGACGCGCGAGGACCCATCCAAACTGCGCTTCGTATCGATTGCGCACCTCCACAACGGCTGCGCGCCCGCCGACGCCCTGGCTGCCTATCGGCAGGCGATCGTCCATCTTTTCAACAGCCTGAGCTGGAAAGTTGCGCCCGTCGCTGTGCCCCCGATCGACGTCGCCCAGACGTTGTTCAAGATCAATCTCGACGACATTGGCTGGCTGCCGGAGCACTGGGAGCGCCTCATGCGCTTGGGCTCCGATCCGTTGGGGCTGACGCCCCCGCTGCCGGCCGGCGTGCGGCAGGCTTTCAGCACAACGACCCCTGTTGCACGGGCGGATTGGTTCACGGCGACCGTCCTCCGCGCGCCCCTCTACTACGATGTCCTCGGACTTCCCGGGACCGGCGCCGAGATTGTGCAGAGTCTACAGATCGCCCCGGTGGTCCAGCAACCATCCGGCGAAGCATTGCGGACGGTTGTGCAGACCCCGTATTTTTCCCGACAGCCGAGCCTCATCGAGCTCGGAGCCTCGCCCACCGGAGCATTCTGGCAGGCCTATCACCGGCTTGCTGGCGAGGCCGGCGCTGCTTTCGACGCATTCCTCGCGAGTTCGCCTTCTGAGCCCGTGCCCCATCACATGCGCCGCGCCATCTTCACTCTTCCGAATGGACTCCCGGCATTCTTCATCCTCGATCAGCGCGGCGAACGCATCGATAACCTGGCAGCAAACCTTACAAACCCGGGAGCCGTGGGCACCGGAACGGTGCGGAGCGGTCTCGATTGCATGGCTTGCCACAGCATTGGTCCAACGCAGCCGCGCCGGAGTGGTGATCCCTCAAGCCCGCTGACAAGAGCGCGGCTTGCGGACAGCGAGACCAGCC
>JALHMC010000019.1 GCA_022844225.1 Hyphomicrobiaceae bacterium
AGAGGGACCAAAATCATGGCTAAAGGCCAACAAAAGGGCAATCGCGAAGTGCGAAAGCCCAAGTCAACAAAGACCAAGGCGCCGTCCAGTCAAGAGTCGCCATTCGCCGTTCGCTCCGGTATGGCCCCTGCTGCAAAGACCGGCGGCAAAAAAAAGTAACGTTGAGACGGGCCAGGGCAAACAGCGTGCTGCCGCCTCACCTGTGATCTCGATCAGGTTTGCTGTCGTCGGGAGCGTCACAGATGGCTTTATATGTGAAAGGGGGGCGGGCACGTCGCCCCCTCACGCATGCCCACGGCCGACCACCGATTTTTTTTCGGTTTTGCGCGCAGCAAACAATCGGAATGCGCCTGAAACTTTATTCGTGGCGTTTGCTTTTCCGAGATGCGTGACACGACATTGATGTCGAGGTCAGGCTTGTGATGCGCCAAACTCAGTATTTTGACTGAGGTGCCGGCAAGAAACCCGACCACGATTTCGATTCTTGAGCTCATGCCAAAGAACGCCGATCGAGGCGCCAAGCGCCCGATGCTGTTCATGATTCCTCGCCTCCATCCTGCTCACCGAAATGATTTGGCCCGACTCGCCAAAACCCGACGATCGCGCATCCGTACGGCCGCCGATCTCGACGGCGCTGCGCGTCGAGCGCTTGCATCGGAAAAACCGATCGCTTGATCGGATCCGCCTATTGGAAATAGAGGCGTCGGTTACTCACATGTCGATCAAGCGACAGAGGGCTGGCTCCGACCGAAACAACTGATCGGCTCAGTCCGGGTTATCCACCCGTGAGCCGCAGTGTCCAGGGACCAAGGCGTTGGCCCCCGGTCGCACACTCGAGATGAAGGACACAAGCGATGTTCGACTTTGGTAAGATCACCGAAGCCCTCGGCGGGTTGTTCTCGAACAGCCAAGCTCAGGTGCCGAGTGACGTGGGCGGCATCATGGAACTCATCTCCAACGCAGGGATTGATCCGGCTTTGCTCGACGGCTTGAACCAGGATGAAATCCTCGGCTTGCTCCAGCAGCACGGTATCGACACGAGCCTCCTGGATCCCAGCCAACTCACCGAGCTGATGCAAGGCAACGTATCCGGCTCGCTGGGCGAGATGGCACAGAGCTGGCTGTCGTCGCGCCAGAGCTGATCTGGGCGACACGGCCGGCCGACGTGCCTGTAAGGTCGGGGGGTGCGGGTAGTGAGGTTCGTGCAATGCGCGCACCTCGTCCCCCTCAAACCCGCACCCCCGGCTTCTTCCCACCGTTCCACTTGCCCTCGATCGCGCGCTCGACCTGTGCGGCGAGTTGCAGAAGCAGGCCGTCGTTGGCTTGCTTGGCTTGGGCCTGGATGCCGAGCGGCAATCCGTGGACCTGCGCACCGAGCGGCAATGAGATTCCTGGAATGCCGCAGAGGTTGGCGAGCGGCGTGTAAGCGAAGTTCTTCCAGAGATTGCCGAACCAGTCGCGCACTGACGGATTGTCACTGATGGTCAGGTATTCGGTCGTGCCCAGCCGGGGAGTCGGCAGTGCTGTCACAGGCGTCAGGATAACGTCCCAGTCCTCGAAGAAGGCGCCGAACGCGCGCGCCGTCGCGTTGAAGTTCGCCTGCATGCGGAACCGCTCGGTATAGCTTGTGCCAATGCCCGCCTCCCAGATGCGGATATTGATCGGCTCGATCAAGTCGGCCGGCGGTCGGTCCAGCCCTCGTGCCGCCAGCATGCCGGCGATGACCTGGGCAAAGTTGCTGATGTAACAGGTCGTCTGCGCCTCGAACGCCGCGACGAAATCAACCTCCGGCAATGCCCAGTCCACGTGGTGACCGAGACCTTCGAGGAAACGCCCAATCCGGGTCAACTCGTCGACGAATTCCGGCACCGCTCGATAATCGCCCCACTCGTGCGAGAGCGCGATACGCAACCGCTTCGGATCTCGACGGATCAGTTCTGTGTAGGGCTCGGGCGGCATCCAGTACGGCATGAACTCGCCGGGCGCGCCGCCACGGCAGTGGTCGAAAAACGCCGCCGTATCGCGCACCGATCGCGTCAGGCAGCCTTGGCTCGAGACGAGTCCGGTGAGATCGGAGAGGCCCGGCGCGATCGAGAACACGCCGCGGGACGGCTTCAGCCCGATCAGGCCGTTGACGCCCGCCGGAATGCGGATCGAACCGCCACCGTCCGAGCCGTGCGCCATTGGTACCATGCCGGCGGCCACCGCGACCGACGATCCTGCCGACGATCCGCAGGAGGTGAAGTCGGTATTCCACGGGTTGCGCGTGACGTAGACGGCCGGGTTCTCCACCGAGCTGCAGACACCGAACTCGGGTGTCGTGGTGCGCCCCATGATGTTGAAGCCCGCCTGCCGGATGCGCCCCGCGAGGAAGCTATCGGCAGTGGCCCGATTGCCGCGCATGAACAGCGAGCCCATCTCCTGAAGCCGGCCAGCCAACGTCGGGCCCAGATCTTTCATCAGGTACGGCACGCCCGCGAACGGGCCGTTGAGATTGGTCTTGTTGGCGGCCGGATCGGCCACCGCATCATCGAACAGCTCGATAACGGCACCGAGCTTCGCGTCGACCTTCGCGACCGCCGCCGCCACCTGCCGGGCCAGTTCCGATGGCGTGACGTCACCTTTGCGCACGCGATCGGCCAGTCCGACGCCGTCGTGCGCGGCCCACTCGTCCCAGGTCATCGGCAGTGTCACGGGAGCGTCCTTGTCAATTGGCGGTGGCGATCGATGTCTCTCGAATCGTCGAGGGATAATCGCAACTTCGCACGGCGGCGTCAGCGCTTGTCCGGTGGGGGAGACGGGCTTTCGGCGCTGCCGGCCGTGGCGCCTGCGTCGACCGGATGGATGACGCCAGTGACCCATTTCGCCATGTCGGAGACGAGATAGAGCACGCCGTTGCCGACGTCCCAGCCGGTGCCCTCGGTCTCCAGCAGCGAGCGTTTGCGGCGAGCTTCGCGCAGCTCTTCGCTCATGCCGTTGCCGCGTGCATAGACCATCGGCGTGTAGACCATGCCCGGCGCGATGCAGTTCACTCGGATTCCCTCGCGACCGTGATGGGCGGCCATCGCGCGCGTCATGTTGACCACGGCGCCTTTCGACGTCGGATACATCAGGCCGGAATGCCCGCCTCTCAAACCCGCCACCGATGCGATGTTGACGATGGCGCCGCCCTTCACCTTGCGCATCTCGGGGATGGCGTAACGGGCCATCAGCATCATCGAGGTGACGTTGATCCTGAGATCGCGATCCCAGGCCTCCAGATCGAGGTCCACCGCATTGCCGCCGGTTCCGCCGACGCCGACATTGTTGACGAGGATATCGAGCCGGCCCCACGTCGCGACGGTTTTGGCGACGGCGGCCTCGCACGACTTCGGGTCGGTCACGTCGCAAGAGACGACAATGGAGGTATTGCCCTCCTTGTCGATCATCGCTTTCGTCGCCTCGGCGTTCGCGGGTACGGCATCGATCAGTGCGACCTTGACGCCCTCGCGCGCCATCAGGATGGCCGCCGCGCGACCGTTGCCGATGCCTTCCGCGCGCGAGCCCGCCCCCGTGACGATCGCGACTTTTCCCTTCAATCCCATGTCGGGCATCGAGCGTTCCTGTTCGTGACTGATTGACCGTTGTGATCAGGCTTTGAGCCGCGCCGCGACCATGGCGGCGACGAATTCGCGGGTGGACTGGCCGATGAGGCCGCCGTGGCGTCGCGCGGTGTCGTTGATGGCGGAGATGTAGCCGTCGGCGAGTGTGGAGCGTCCGTCGCCGATACGCGAGGAGAACGCCGAGACGCAGGCGCCGGCGATGCCACGTTGCTCGAGTGCCGGCAGGCGCGTGATGCCGGCGTTGTCGATGCCGCGGTCGGCGTCGTTACAGACGCAGGCGAAGACGGGGTATTTGATCGCCATCTCAGGCCGGCCACCAAGTGCGCCGCCATGGCTTGCCGCCACAATGATGTGGCCGTCGTCCTCGGGCTTCACGAGGCTCATCGAGTCGATGACGACGACCTTGACGCCGCCTCTGCCAAGCTCGGGCACCTCGAAGCGGGATTCTTCCAACGGCGTGGGCTTCGGCGAGGGCTTGGGGGACGCCTTGTGCAGAAGCATCAGCGCCTCGTGGCAGCTCTGGCCGGGCTTGAGGCCGAGAGCGGCGGCGGGCCCGTTGACGGTGGTGAGGATGCCGCGCTCGACGCCGTCCTTGCCTTCGCCGATGCGCGCCGACATGTGCGAGATCGCGGCGCCGGGCACCCCCAGGCTTTCGAGGAGCGCCAAGCCGGCCACGCCCGCACGCTCGCGACCGATGCCGGCATCGTTCAGGATGATGGCTGCGATGCCTTTGGAGGCTGCGTAGTAGGCCGCGTAGATCCCCGCATGGGAGCCGCAATACGAGACGGCGCCTTTGTGCTTGGCCTCGAAATGGGTGACGCTGTCGAGGACGACGATGTCATCGGGGAGTGAGGCCATGTGTGTGCTCCTCGTAAGATCGGGCGCCAGCCGCACTGCCGGCTCGACAAACTACCGCATGCCCGGCGAGGCTGCGCAAGGCAGTGAAAGAGGAGGGTTGTCGCATGGCCGTCTACGAACATCATGTACTTGCGTTCGGTCCGGGGCGCGTGGCCGAGGTGGGCGGTGCCATCGCCAATGCGGGGCGGGCGGCCGTCGAAGCGAAGGGCGGGCGGCTGTTCGGAGTTTGGAAGCCGCTCATCGGGCTCAACTTCAACTCCATCGTCAGCGTGACGGAATGGCCTGACGAGGCCTCTGCGGCGGCCCATGCCGATACTGCCGTCCACGGCATTGCCGGGATCACAAAGGCGCAGCACGACATCTGGCTGCCGACGTTGCGACCCAAAGCCGGCACCATCGCACGCACCGATCCGGGCTTCACCACGCACCGCTGGTACGATATCCGCGAGAGCGATTTCGAGCGCTTCCTCGAGCTGTCGTCGAACACCTGGGGCAACTGGGAGGGCACGCACGACAGCCAGGTTCAAGGGCTCTGGCGGCAGAAGGCGGCGCCCGGGCCGGGGCTCGTTCGCATGCGACTGATGGCCTGGTATCGCGACATGGGCGTGTGGGAGCGGTCACGCCACTGGAAAGGCACCAAGGGTGCGGAAACCGCGAACCAGAACCTCGGCCAGCGTTACGACCTTACGCTCGACAGTGCCGTGTCGATCCTGATGACGGTGTGAGGCTCACACCGCCACGCGCAGCAGGACCAAGGCTGCGACCGTCACCACCAGCACATGCCAAGCCGCGAGCGCCAGTGCCGTTCGCATGACCGTTGCGTCGTCGCCGGGTTCGCGACTTGGCAGACATGCCAGCAGCACGGCTGCGACGGGGAGCGACGCCATTCCAACGTGACCGCTGGCCCCGTTCTGGAGCGCGGCAAAGATCGGCGTTGCATCGAACGCCATGCCTGCTGCGGCAGCGCTCGGCATGAACAGAGCGTTACCGGTGACGCCGGAGCCGGTGACGAACCCGCCCACGGCGCCGAGCACTGCGACAGCCACGACAGCACCATCCCTGCCAAGTCCGCTGATGCTCTCCGCGAGCGCCCCGATTGCACCGCACTCGACGAGGAGACGTGCCGCCAGCATGAAGAGCGCGATGGCCGCGACCGGTCGCCATCCGCGGCGTGCCACGGTCGCGATGAGCGTCGGCCGTATGTGAGATGCGGCAGCCAGCACCGTTGCCGCCAGCAGTGCCACACCCGGCGACGTGAGCAATGCGAATTCCACACGCTCCGTCCTCAGGACAGGAGAAAGCCCCGCGGCGGCCAGCGGGACGATCGCCAGCTTCTGCACGACGACGGCGACCAGCAGAACGAGATAGGGGATGAGGCCTGGAGCCATCAAGGCTGCGCCGAGGCTTCCGCTCCAGCGCGCCAGAAGGATCATCAAGACCATCACCGCGAGACCGCCCGCGACGCCTGCCACCTCGACACCGATATAGCGCGAAGCGAGCACGACCGATGCCGCGAGCACGACGCCAGCAAGCACGGCCACTCCACCGTCGGCCAGTTTCGCATGTCCCGCGAATACCAACGCCAAGGCCGGGAGACAGAAGGCGACCGGCCCGCTGACGGCTGCGATCCAGCCCTGCAAATTCTCGACTGGCACTCCGGAGAGCTTGGCGCCGACGTGCGCTGAAATAGCCAGTGCGCCCCAGGGCATCAGACTCATGCCGACGAGACCTATGCCGATGGCAGCGCGCTTCGCGAACAAAGACAGCAGCAACGGCATCGTCACCAGCAGGGAAACGCCCATGCCGGTCAGGCTCTCGACCATGACGCCGATACCGGCCGCGATGAGAATGGCGGCCTGCGGCTTCGGCAGGCCAGCGGCCGCGACGAGAACTCCGATGGCCTCGGGTGATTTCCTGCCGCGTGTAGCCTCGACGAATAGGATTCCGGGTACGATCATGGCTGCGACCAAGGTCGTCAGAACGGCCGCGTCAGCCGATGCGCGCATCAACTGCGGGAGCGAAGCGGCGCCGAAGACCTGGAAGAGCCAGACCAGAATCGCAGTCGCGGCCGCAGCGGCGGCGGCGGTCAATCCTGACGCGCGAAAGCCCAGGACGGCGACCAGAACGACAGCCGGAGGAAAGAGCGCAAAAGCAGACTGCATGATCTATGTCGTTGCTCGCGAGGAGATCGGAGTTTCGAGACGGCTTGCGGACCTATCGCGGCCGGCCGAGGTCGACGGGTACCGAGGGAAACTCGCCGCGGCTGAGCGTGGCGGCCAGCGGGGCGAGACCGGCCGGCCGTACGATCTCGTCGGTGGCGAGCAGGGCCTCAATGGTCCACCAGCCCAGGTCGCTCATCCAGCGCCTGTCGTTCTCGAGCCAGCCGCTCGCGTCGAGCGCATCGGTCGGAGAGCGACAAAAGAAGATGTGCTCGCGGGTGAGGTAGCGGCGACCCTTCCAATCGTAGCCGGTCGTCCGGTGGGCGACCATGGTCAGCGGGGCAGGGACCCGGATACCCGTTTCCTCGGCAAGTTCGCGGCGCGCGGCCGCTTCCGCCGCCTCGCCGGGCTCGATGCCGCCACCCGGCAAGGCCAGAAAACTCGTGGCGTCGGGCAAGCGCTCCGGCTCGACGGAATGGCCGATCATGGCGCGAAAGAGGAGGATACGGTCGGCGGGATCCAGCACGATAATGCGTGCGGTCGGTCGCTCGATGACTGTTGCCGCACTCATGGGCTTCTCCGGCTTACTTGCCGCGAACCCTAGTTCAAACGACAAGGACCGCCAATATCAGTCGGCACTCGGAACGTGTCCGGGCCGGGATATGATCCCGGCCCGGCTCATTCTCGAAACGATTGGAAAACGCGCGGTATCAGACCGCTTCCTTCAGTTCCTTGGCGGCGCGGAAGGCGACCTTCTTCGACGCCTTGATCTTGATCTGCTCGCCGGTGGCGGGGTTGCGGCCCATGCGCGCCGGGCGCTTCTTGACCTGGAGAATGCCAAGGCCGCCGATCCGGATGCGGGCGCCTTTCTTCAGGTAGCCCGTGATCATGTCGATGGTCTGCGAGAGAATCTCGTTGGCCTGCTTCTTCGGAAGCTGATGCGTATCCGAGATCGCATTGCCGAGATGGCGAAGCGTGACCGTGTCGCCAGCGCCGAGCTTGACCGGCTTCGCTGCCTTCGCGGCCGGCTTCGCTACCTTTGCGGCCTTTGCGGCGGTCTTTGCAGGAGCCTTCGCGGGGGCCTTCGCCGTCTTCGCGGGCTTTGCGGATTTCAGAGCTTTCGCTGCCACTTTCGCTTGCATTGGGATGTCCTACCTGAGGGTTGTCGCCTAGGAACTTGTTATTTCGAATGAATTGGCTTGGTACGCATTAGGTAGATCGAATCAACGCTTTTCCAAAGCAGAAAGTCGCGAAATCACTGTTGGAAATGATGATTTGTGATTCTATTGCAACGCTTTCTGCGATTTCAGGTCGATTTCCGCTGCCGAAGGCTCGCTCTCCGCATGTTCGCCGAATTGCGAAGTATCCTACGACACTCAAGTTGCGGCCGTAATCTCGATGCTTCCGAGGCCTTCGAGTTCGAACTTGAAAGTTTCACCGGCGGCAATCGGCAGCGTCGGAATAACGCTCCCGGTAATCACCACTTGTCCAGCCTCGAGCGGCCTGCCGCGATCCGCGGCGAGGTTCACGCACCAGGCGAGCGCGCCCATGGGATCGTCGGTCCGACCTTCGCGGATGTCTCCCGGCATGCGCAGGCGCCCGACGAGGCCATTCAGTTCCAGAGACGCGGGCACCTCGACCGGCTTGCCGAGAACGATACCGGCGTTCCAGGCGTTATCGGCAATCAGCGTGGTGGGCCGGGTTTCCTTGTAGACGGCCTTGCGATCCTCGATCAGCTCGAAGGCGGGCATCACCTCGGTGATCTCGGCGCGGACCTCCTCGCGCGTCCAGGGCGTCGCCTTCTTCGACAGGGTGCGGCCGACGCGGACGGCGAGCTCGAATTCGAGCACGACGTGCATGTAACGGCTCATCCGAAGGACGTGGGGCGCCGCGTGCACATTCCGTGCGTAGATCATGCCACCGCAGGGATGGTCGATGCCCATCAGCTCCTGCATGACCTTCGTCGTGACCGCGATCTTGAGACCGGCAACGGGGCCGTGAAGTGGCTCCCACAGCTCGCGCAACGCTTCCTGCACAGCGTAGGCGTCAGCGATGGATGGTGGCTCAAGGGGGCCGGACAGATTGCGATAGGGCTGCCGGTTGGAATGCGCATCCGCGATGAAGCGCGCGGCAGCGGCAGGACTAAAGGTCGTGTTACTCATCGCTTTGTTCAACTCACTCTACGCTGTACACAAGGGACCTTCGGCGGGCACTTGTGCACCCGCCGAACTGCTGGTCATGCGGTCAGGCGCTCCATCTCCTTGACGATGGCCTGGCCCATCTCGGTGGTACCGACACGGCGCATGTTGGGCTGCATGATGTCAGCCGTCCGATAGCCCTGCTCGAGCGTGCCGGCGATGGCCTTGTCGATCAGATCGGCCTCCTTCGCCATATTGCAGGAGTAGCGCAGCGCCATGCCAAACGATGCGATCTCGGCGATCGGGTTGGCGACGCCCTGGCCAGCAATATCGGGGGCAGAGCCGTGGATCGGCTCGTAGAGAGCCTTGGGGATGCCCGTCTTGGGATCGGGTGCGCCGAGCGCCGCCGAGGGCAGCATGCCAAGCGAACCCGCCAGCATGGCCGCCTCGTCGGAGAGCATGTCTCCGAAAAGGTTGTCGCAGACGAGCACATCGAACTGCTTGGGATTGCGCACGAGCTGCATGGCGCAGGCGTCCGCGAGAATGTGGTGCAGCTCGATGTCGGGGTACTCGTTCTTGTGGACCGCCGTTACGACCTGGTTCCAGAGCACGCCCGTGCGCATGACGTTACGCTTCTCGGCCGAATGGACCTTCTTTCCGCGCTTGCGAGCCAGATCGAAGGCGACGCGTGCGATACGCTCGATTTCGCGCGTGGTGTAGACCGTCGTGTCGACGGCGCGCTTCTGGCCGTCCTCCAGCGTGACGATCTCCTTCGGCTCACCGAAATAGGTGCCGCCCGTCAGCTCGCGCAGGATCAGGATGTCGAGGCCTTCGACCAGCTCGCGCTTCAGGCTCGAGGCCTCAGCAAGCGCCGGGTAGCAGATGGCCGGGCGCAGGTTGGCAAAGAGATCGAGTTCCTTCCGGAGCTTCAGGATGCCGGCCTCGGGGCGGATGTCGAAGGCGACCTTGTCCCACTTCGGGCCGCCGACGGAGCCGAAGATGATGGCGTCAGCGGCCTTGGCCTTGGCGAGTGCGGCATCCGTGAGCGGCGTGCCGTGCTTGTCGATGGAGCAGCCGCCGCAGAGATCCGTGTCGGTGCGGAACTCCGCATTGGCCTTTTTCGAGAGGAACGAGATGACTCGCTCAACCTCCACCATGACCTCGGGGCCGATGCCGTCGCCGGGCAGCAGGAGAAGGTTGTGGGTGGCCATAGATGCCTCGTTTTACAGGGTTTCAGAGAGGTTTGGGTGTATGCCCTTGCTCTAGACAAGCGAACAGCGACGCGCAAGGCATTGAGGCGCCGGACATCGACTTTTTCGGCAGACGCCCGCGTTAGGGCGCGTTTTGCGCTGCTTTCCGAGGGCTGTCCCGAGGGCGCCTTTGACTTCACACCGTCCCTGGCCGATAGCTCAATCGCGCTACACAGGATCGTACCGACGTGCCCGAGACGCGAAAATCAGGCGAAATCGAGAGCAAGGCCGCGGATGGAGGCGGATCGGTCGCGCGTGCTTCGCGGGTCGACTGGCCCGATGGCCTGAAGGCAACGCCGGAGTACGAGGCTGCGATCGACCACTTGCGGTCGGGCGAGGGCCATCTCTTCGTGACAGGCCGCGCCGGCACCGGAAAATCGACGCTGTTGCGCACTCTTGGAGAACTCGTGGCGGAGCCGATGGTGGTCGTGGCGCCGACCGGTCTCGCTGCGGTGAACGTGGGCGGCCAGACGATCCATTCGTTTTTCGGCTTGCCGCCACGGCTGGTCGGTCCAGACGACATCCGGCGGAGCCGCAACGGCGCCTTGATGCGCAAGCTGAAGCTGCTCGTGATCGACGAGGTTTCGATGGTGCGATCCGACCTGATGTGGGCGATCGACCAGTCGCTGCGCGTCAATCGCGGCCGACCGCGAGAGCCGTTCGGTGGCGTGCGTCTCGTCATGTTCGGCGATCTCCACCAGCTGCCGCCGGTGGTGCAGGAACACGAGGTGGCCGATCATCTCGAGAGCCGCCATGGGGGGCCGTTTTTCTTCTCCGTGGGCGCGCTTGCGGAAGGGGCCGGCACCGTGCGTCTCGAGTTGACCCAGGTGTTCCGCCAGAAGGAGGGCGCGCTGCTCGACGTTCTCAATCGCATCCGTGATGGCGAGGTGGGAGAGGACGAACTCGAGGTGTTGAACGATCGGGTCTCGCCCATACGCACACTCAGCGAGGGTGACCCGTACGTGATCCTGACGCCGACCAACGCCGCCGCGCACCGGATCAATGCCGCCTTCCTGAAAGCGCTGGCTGGCGAAGCGCGCCAGTACGCAGCCCAAGTGACGGGCGAGTTCGGGCAGGGTGCCCAGCCCACGGAAGCGACGCTGATGCTGAAGCCCGGTGCCAAAGTCATGCTTCTGCGCAATGACGCGGATCGGCGGTGGGTCAACGGCACGATCGCCCGCGTCACCCGGCTCGGCGACGAGAACGTGCACGTCGAGATCGATGGGCGCGAGTATGAGATCGAGCCGGTGGCATGGGAGAGCCGGAGGTACGCGTACGACCAGACGGCGCAGAAAATCGTCGAGACGGTCGCCGGGACCTTCAAGCAACTGCCGCTGCGGCTGGCGTGGGCCCTCACCATTCACAAGAGCCAGGGACTGACACTCGACAAGGTGTATATCGACCTTGGCCGGGGTACGTTTGCCCATGGGCAGGCCTATGTCGCGCTGTCGCGGTGTCGCTCGCTGGAGGGGTTGTCCCTCGCCCGTCCCTTGAGACCACAGGACGTGCTGTTCGACCAGGCCGTGCTCGGCTATCGGGAAGTTTTTCCTTCTCTAGTCTAGTCACTTAGCGTCTCTGACAGGCCAACTCATATCGCACTGCACAATTCTTGTTGCAATGCACCATCGCATCGCTTATATCAGTGCCAACAGGCGGGCGCGCCCCGCCGCAGATATTCAGCACCCTCGACACTGGAGAGACAGATGAACGAGCACTTCACCCGTCAGGCCGAGCAATTCTTCAGCGCCGCCAAGGACGCTCGCGTTCCCGAGAACGTCAAGGCAATGGTCGCCGACGGCGTCGCCAAGACCCGCGATGTCTACGAGAAGGCCAGCACTGTCGCCAAGGACCAGGCGAAGGTCGCCGAAGAAATGATGCTGGCCAGCCAGGCCGGCGCCAAGACCCTCGGCAGCAAGATGATGGAGAACACCGCGGCGAACACCGAGGCGGTTTTCGATGCAGCCCAGGCCATGGTTCGCGCCGGCTCGCTGCCTGAGGCCGCGCGCATCCAGGCCGAGTTCATGCAGAAGCAAATGGCGCTGGCCGGCGCCCAGACCCGCGAGCTGTTCGAGCTTTCGACCCGCATCGCGCAGCAGACCTTCCAGACCTTCAACTCGGCAGCGACCAAGTCGTTCGAGACGATGAAGAAGGGCTGAGTTCACGAGAACAGGGACTGAGCCGCAAGGCCGGTCTCAAGTGGGGCAGGGAGCCCGGTGCCGAAAGGTGCCGGGCTCTTGTTTTTGCCCGCTAAGTGCGAATTGGGGCCACACCGCACCAATCGGCGACGAACAGGGCCATTGCCATCGTGATGCGCTCCAGAGACGCCAAGCTGACGCGCTCATCGAAGCCATGGATGTTCTCGGATATCGGCCCGTAGCATAAGGTCGGCACGCGATCGTAGAGGGCATAGACCCGAGCGTCCAAGTAGCCGGCGGTCATGAACGATTCCAGGGGGCGCCCCATCACCGCCTCGTGCGCAGCTGCCAGACAGGCCTCGGCATCGGAGCCCGGTTCGAGCACATAGCCCTCAGCATTGAAGCCGGTCCAGTGCACTGACGTGGGGTTGTTCGCGAGATATGGATCGCCACGGGCGAACACCGACAACCAGTTCTCGACCTCACGACGAGCCTCAGCGGCCGTCGTTCCAGGATAGAGGGCCAGACGGCACGAAACGCGGCACCAGGCCGGGACCGACGAGGCCCAGTCTCCGCCCTCGATTCGGCCGATGTTCAGGTTGATCGGATGGGGCTCATCGTCGAAATGCGGCCGGCCCGTCTTGCGCGTGTTCAGCTCAACCTCGAGCCGGCGCAGCTCGCCGATCACCCGATACGCCGCGTCGATCGCGTTGGCACCCGCTCCCATCTCGCGCACGTGCACAGGAAGGCCGCGGACTTCGACATCGAACCAGAGAACGCCGACATTGGCGCGGACAAGCTTTTCATCCTCCGGCTCGGGGATCAGCACAGCATCCGCCTTGTAGCCGCGGAGGTGGGTCATCAGTGCGCCGTTGCCGGTCGATTCCTCCTCGACGACGGACTGCACGTAGACGGTGGCTGACGGCTCCAAGCCAATGCGGCGTAGCGCTTCGAGACAGAAGATATTGGCGGCGTGGCCGGCTTTCATGTCGGCGCCGCCTCGCCCATAGAGCCAGTCGCCATCGATCACGGGATCGAACGGCGGATGGGTCCACATATCGAGCGGCCCGGTGGGAACGACATCGACGTGGCCCTGCAGAATGAGCGAGCGGCCGGTCTCTTTGGCCGGACGATGGATGCCGACGAGGATCGGCGCGCGCGAATGCTCGGATGTCACCGGGGCACCGCCGACGTGGGAAAGCAGCGCCTGCTCGTTCATCTCGAAGCGATCGACCTCGAGGCCGCGCTTGCGCATCTCGCGGAACATGAAGTCCTGAACGGCGTGCTCGGCGCCGCGTGTCGACGGAAACCTCACGAGGTCCTGCGCGAAACGCACCTGCTCGGCAAAGCCCTCCTTGACCGAGGCGACGATACGGTTTCGCAAGTGATCGTCCATGGCCGTCAAGTCCTCCTTGTCACGCGCATCCATACGCGGTCCGCCCGGAAGGACAAGACGTACTTGACTTGCCTTCGGACGAGCCAACACCCTAACGCCGTCGTTTCCAGATAGCTGCAAGAACGGACGCTGCCGATGAGCCTCTACCCGCCGCCAACCACCATTCGGGCCGAGGTGTTCTCGCGCATGCCGGATGAACTCAGGCGCAAAACGCGCACCGAATGGGCGGACTTCAACAAGCCGGGCCAGATCGTCGATTGCTTTCTCGAAGGGCCGAGCTTTGACAGGTCGGGCAATCTGATCGTGACCGACATTCCGCACGGGCGGGTGTTCCGCATCTCCAGCACCGGTGCGTGGACCCAGATTGCGGAGTACGACGGCTGGCCGAACGGCCTCAAGCTGCACAAAGACGGCCGCGCGTTCATCACCGACTACAAGCGCGGGATCATGGCGCTGGACCTCGCTTCGGGCACGATCACGCCGCTGATCCAGACCATGCGGTCGGAGAGCTTCAAGGGCGTCAACGACCTCCACTTCGCTGCGAACGGCGATCTCTACTTCACCGATCAAGGACAGACCGGGCTGCACGACCCGACGGGTCGCGTCTATCGCTACGGCACCGATGGGCGGCTCGTGGCGCTGGTCAATACGATCCCGAGCCCCAACGGACTTGTGCTGGATCTCCACGAGCGCGTGCTTTTCGTCGCGGTCACGCGCGCCAATGCCATCTGGCGCCTACCCATCATGCCGGACGGCGCAGTGTCCAAGGTCGGAGTCGCCATCCAGCTTACGGGTGGGCTTTCGGGTCCTGATGGTCTGGCTCTCGACGAGGAGGGCGGACTCGTCGTCGCCCATGCCGGCATGGGCGTCTGGCGCTTCGACCGTATGGGGCGGCCGACACACTTCATCGATCCTGTTGTTGCGCCGTTCGTCACCAACATCGCTTTCAAAGGGCGGCGCCTCTACATGACCGAGAGCGAGAGCGGTACCATTCTGACCGCCGAGCTGCCGGTCGCCGGCAAGACGATGTACGGCCTCAGCTGAGCCTTCGGAGACTTGCCGCCATGGCCGTGCGCACTCTTCCCGGGCCCAACGCATTCAAGCTCGGCCTATTCGGGCTCAACACCGACGGCGGCATCGCGATCACCAAGGTGCCGGAGCGATGGCGGGCGCGTTGGGACGATATCGCCGATGTGGTTCGGCTCGCCGACCGATCCGGGTTCGACTTCCTGCTACCGATCGCGCGCTGGAAGGGCTACGGCGGCGAGACCAACGTGCGAAATGCCTGCTTCGAGACGCTGACCTACGGTGCCGCGCTCGCGGCGATGACCGAGCGATTGTTCATCTTCTCGACGGTGCATGTGCCTGTGGTTCATCCGGTGTTCGCGGCCAAAGCGCTCACGACCATCGATCACGTCAGCCACGGCCGCGCCGGCCTCAACATCGTGTGCGGTTGGCATCAGGCCGAGTTCGACATGTTCGGGCTTTCGCAGGGTGCTCACGACGACCGCTACGAGCGGGGGCGGGAGTGGACCGAGATCCTGACCCGCATCTATTCGGAGGACGGCCGGCCGTTCGACTACAAGGGCCGCTTCTACGATCTCAAGGGCGTAACCGGCGAGCCGGCACCCGTGCAGCGGCCTCGCCCGTTCACGATGTCGGCGGCCTCGTCCCCGACCGGCCGCGCCTTTGCGATGGCGACGAGCGACATGCTCTTCGACACCTTCCGCGACATCGAGACGGGCAAGCGGCAGCTCGCGGGAATTGCGGAAGCCTCAGCCAAGGCCGGGCGCGCGGAGCCGCTCGGCGTATGCACCGCCTGTCATGTCGTCGCCAGGGAGACGCACGCCGAGGCCGAAGCCTACTATCGCCACTATGCCGACACCAACATGGATGCCGCCGCGGTAGATTTTCATGTCGGCACGACGAAGGCCAACCGCATCGTCGATGCGGCGATGATCGAGGACCGGGTGCGGCGGGCGGCGGGGCTGTCCAGCTACAAGCTGGTCGGAACGCCGGAGCACATTGCCGAGCAACTGATCGCCGTCCATCGCGCGGGTTTCGCGGGCACGACGCTGTCGTTCGTCAACTTCAAGGACGAGCTGCCGTTCTTCATCGAGCGCGTGACGCCGCTTCTCCGGCGCGCGGGTCTGGTGGCCTGAGCGGTGGTTTCGGGCTATCTGCACTGATCCTGTGCCATGTCAGCGGGCCGGCTCTGTCGGCGCCAAAGCGAGGATTTCTCCCAATGACCAGCAGCAACTCAGCATCGCCCGCCTCGCGCACGATCGCCGATTTCGTTTGCGGCACCGCGCCTGGAGCTTTGCCGCCGGAGGTTCTGCACGAGGCCAAGCGGTCGCTCTTGAACTTCGTCGGTGGGGCGGTCGGCGTCGCCTACGCGCCGGTCGTCGAGACGGCGGTGCGGGTGCTGGAGCCATTCTCCGGGCCTCGCACGCATACGCTGATCGGCCGGCACGAACGTCTGGATCCTTTGTCGGCGTCCTTCATCAACGCGGTGTCGGCAAACCTGCTCGACTACGACGACACGCACCTGAGAACCGTGATCCACCCGACTGCACCGGTGGCGCCCGTCGCACTCGCGCTCGCCGAGACTCGCCCGCTCACAGGCGCGCAAGTGCTCACCGCGTTCGCGCTCGGCGCCGAGATCGAATGCCGGATCGGCAACATGGTGACCGGGGGGCACTACGCGCGGGGCTGGCACATCACCTCGACATGCGGCGTCTACGGTGCGGCGGTTGCCGCCGGCTACCTGCTCGGGCTCTCGCCGGAGAAGCTCGCGCACGCGCTCGGAATCGCTGCAAGCCAGTCGGCCGGAATCGTGGAGAACCTGCCGACCGAGGCGAAGAACGTCGGCATGGGCAATGCGGCACGCGGTGGTCTGGTGGCGGCGCTGTTCGCTGAGGGAGGCTACGACAGCGCGCCGCGGGCCATCGACGGACCGCTCGGCTGGGCGCGGGCAGCAGGAGACGAGCCCAACCTGGACGAGCTGCTCGGCGACCTCGGGACGCGATGGGAGCTGTTGAAGAACACCTACAAGCCCTATCCCGCCGGCATCGTGATGCATTCGATCATCGATGCGTGTCTCGATCTCAGGGCACGCCACACCATCGAGGCTGCGTCGATCGCGAGCGTCACGGTCAGCGGAGACGCACTGCTGCTGGCGCGCGGCGACCGCGAGGTGCGCAACGAGCGCGACGCGCGCGTCTCGATCCATCACAGCGTCGCGGCGCCTTTTCTCTGGGGCGCCTTCGGTGTGCGCGAACTCGACCGCGAGCGGGTCCTGTCGACCGAGGCCATGGCGCTCCGGGCCAAGGTTAAGGCCGAGCGTGACGACAAGATCCCCCAGGGTGGCGCCAAGGTCGTCGTGCGGCTTGCGGATGGCACCACGCAGGAGACGACCGTCCTCCACGCGCGCGGCAGCATCCAGAAGCCGATGACGGATGGCGAGATCGAGGACAAGGTTCGGTCGCTGGTTGCCCTCGCCGGCACCAACCTCGATGCCGAGAAGATCATCGCGGGCGTCTGGGGGCTCGATGTGGCGCCGGGTGTCATGGCCCTGATGGCCGCCACCGTAGCCCGTGTCGCTTAACGATCGCGGGGCCTGCGCTTGACTTGCGGGCGCTGGCATTACCAATCTCGGTCCGATCCATCCAGCGGGACTCAGAGGCTGCCCCCGGCGCAGTCTCAAGGCCCGTGACCGTACATTCGAACACAACCAAAACGAGGGACGACATGGCGAAGGTAGGCTTCATCGGACTTGGCAACATGGGCCTGCCCATGGCCGGTAATCTTGTCAAAAAAGGCCACGAAGTCAAAGGCTTCGACATCATGGAGGACAACCTGACGAAGGCCGCGCAGGCCGGCGTGAAGCGGGTTGCCAGCGCCGCCGAGGCCGCCAAGGACGTCGAGATCGTCGTTACCATGGTGCCGACCGGCAAAGAGACGCTCGCCGTCTACGAGGGCTCCGGCGTGCTCCAAGCTGCCAAGAAGGGCACGCTGTTCATCGACGCGTCGACGATCGACGTCGGGCAGGCCCGCAAGGCTCACGACATCGCCAAGGCCGCTGGGATGCTCTCGCTCGATGCGCCGGTCTCGGGCGGCACGGTGGGAGCAGACGGGGCGACACTCACCTTCATGTGCGGTGGCTCGAAGGAGGCGTTCGAGAAGGCGCGCCCGGTGCTGGAAGGCATGGGCCGCAAAGTCGTGCACTGCGGCGAGGCCGGTGCCGGCCAGGCCGTCAAGATCTGCAACAACATGATGATGGCGATCAACATGCTGGGCGTGTGCGAGGGGTTCGCGCTCGCCGAGAAGCTCGGCATCTCGCACCAGACGTTGTTCGACGTGGTCTCCACCTCGACCGGCAACAGCTTTGCACTGTCGGGCTACTGCCCGGTTCCGGGCCCTGTCCCGACGACGCCCGCCAACCGCGACTATGCGCCGGGCTTCATGACCAAGCTGATGGTCAAGGATCTCGCGCTTTCGCAGTCGTCGTCGCAGGACGCCGGCGTCGCGACCCCGATGGGCGCGCAGGCCCATGCCATCCTGCGGCACTACATGAACATGGTCGAGGGCGCGCCAGAGAAGGACTTCTCCAGCGTCGCGAATTTCGTGCGTGTCGTTAAGAAGTAAAGCGTTGCGATGGCGGCGCCGCGGGGCCGCATCGACCAGCCTCAGCAGGAATGGCATCCCATGCCCACCATCGCCTACTACATGACGCTCAACTCGCCCTGGAGCTATCTCGGCAGCGCCAAGTTCGCCGAGATGGCCAAGCGGTTCGGGCAGACGGTCGACATCAAGCCGGTGAAGTTCGGCGTCATCTTTCCGCAGACCGGAGGCCTGCCACTCCCGAAGCGTGCGCCGGCACGGCAAGCCTATCGCCTGCAGGAGCTGGCGCGCTGGCGCGAGGTACGCGGACTGCCGCTGACGATCCAGCCGAAGCATTTTCCGTCCGATGAGACGGCAGGCACGCGCCTGCTGATCGCGGCGAAACTGCAAGGCAAGGATGCTCACCGACTCGCCACCGAGATGGGGCGCGCACTTTGGGAGCGCGAGGAGAATCTCGCCGACTGGGACGCCTTGAAGGCGGCGGCATCTCGGGCCGGGCTGGACGCGGATGCGATCAAGGCGGCCGCGCCCTCCGACGCCGAGATCGACAAGCAGCACGACGGCTATACGGCGGAAGCGCTCGATCGCGGCGTGTTCGGGGCGCCGACATACTATCTGGAGAGCGGCGAGTTCTTCTGGGGGCAGGACCGGTTGGAGCTGCTCGAGCGTCAGCTCGCCAAGGGATGAGCGCCGGCTTGCACACGATCTCGTCCGAGGATCTCGAGCGGCTCGTCGCCGCGGCGCTCGAGACAGCCGGGACGAGTGCGCCAAACGCGTCCAGCGTCGCGCGGGCGCTGGTCGCGGCCGAGATAGACGGGCAGGCGGGGCACGGGCTTTCGCGCGTCGCGAGCTATGTGGCGCAAGTCCGTGTCGGCAAGGTCGACGGCCGTGCCGTCCCGACCTGCGAGCGAACGCGGACGGCGACCCTTGCGATCGATGCCGCGCATGGTTTTGCCTATCCGGCTCTCGATCTCGCGGTCGCCCAGCTGCCCGCAGTCGCCCGCGAGACGGGGGTTGCCGCGGCTGGACTGCGGCGCTCACATCATGCCGGAGCGCTCGGGCTCGTGGCCGAGCGTCTTGCCGACGCGGGTCTCGTCACACTGATGTTCGCCAATACCCCATCGGCCATGGCGCCGTACGGTGGCAAGCGCGCGCTCTTCGGCACAAATCCAATCGCGTTCGCCGCCCCACGTCGCGATGGCCCGCCGATCGTGATCGATCTGGCGCTGTCGGAGGTCGCACGCGGCAAGATCCTGGCCGCTGCGCAGAAGGGCGAGGCGATCCCGGCCGGCTGGGCGCTTGACATGGACGGCCGGCCAACGCCCGACCCGAAGGCGGCGCTCGCGGGGACACTCCTCCCATCGGGAGGTGCCAAGGGTGCAGCGCTGGCGCTGATGGTCGAACTGCTGGCTGCCGCCATCACCGGCGCGCATTTTGCCAGTGAGGCCTCTGCATTCCTCGACGACAAGGGGCCGCCACCGGCGACGGGTCAGCTGATCATCGCCATCGATGGCGGGGCGCTCGGCGCTGGCGATGGTCTGGCCGACCGGGTGGCCGTATTGGCCGACGCGATCGAAGCGGAGTCCGGCGCGCGGGTGCCCGGCGCCCGCCGGCATGCCTTGCGGGCCGAGGCGAGGCGCATTGGCTTGCGCGTCACGCCACGGGTCATCAAGGAGATCGAGGCGCTTGTGGTCGCCTGATGGCCGTCACCGCCAGTTGGCTCTTACTGCCAGAGCAGCACGAACGGCGTAATCAGGATCGTCTGGGCGCCCGGCTTGTCGACTACTCCCTCGCCCGCGGCGATCTCGGCCATGACGCCTGTCAGGGTTGCCGATGGGCGCATCCGAAAGATGACATCCGTGCGTTCGACGACGAGGGCGCCGTTCTGCCAAACGCGAATGATGCCGTCCTTCTGGCCAGGCGTATTCAGCACCAGTTCCTGATCAAGCTCGGCCCATTGGCCAGGCTGAAGTGCAAGCGTGCCGCGTTTACCGCCAAGCGAGCGGCTCTCGGTCAAGCCGGGCAATTGCGCGTAGATGTCGATCTCGCCGGACGTGTTCCAAGTGAAGCGGGTCGTGAACTCTCCCGCCCCCTCGGAGCTGTCCTGCTCCGATACGCCATAGAGGCCCGGGAGACGGCCGGCCCGTCCGAACTTGAAGCCTTCAGGCACGAACACGGAATAGCTCAGGCAAGCTGCCTTGGGCTTGCGGAAAGACTGTGGGACCCAGTTGAAGCCAGCGCCGGCGCGACCTGCAGAAGCATCCCTCGATGCAGACGGTACAGCGGCGAGATCCACCTCGATTGCGACTTTTGACGGGCCGGAGCTGAGCGTCACGATGTTGGCGGCCTCGATCAGACCCCAGTCGCTGTTGGCGGCCTGGCCTTGCAGATCGGAGGCGGTCATCAGTACGCCTTCGCGCTCCAACGAGAGGCGGGTCGCATTCTCGAAACGCTCCTTGCAGGACGCGAGCTGGTCTGGAGCGAAGATCGAGCGCAACACGACGCCGAGCGACGCGAGGCCGATGACGATCGCAGCTCCGTTAAGGAGCAGCGTCGTCGAATTCGGCAGCTGCATCTTGCTCATCCGCGTTCCCCTAGGCGTATCCGCTGCCTGACGAGCGACCAGGCCCGCACAGCACTTTCAGCCGACGCCGTCAGACACGGCCCCGACCAACGATCAATTTCACGAACGAGAATGCCAGAAATGGCTTAATGCGCTGTCAACCGCCGAGGAGTCAGCCCCGCTGACACGGGACGTTGATCGGCGCGCGGCGCCACTCAAGCGATGAGGATGGCATCCGAGGCCCAGGTGCTCGGGAGGCCGCCTCCTATGCCCGCCAGCAGGGCCACATCGACAAAGGCCCCGTCAACAAGAGCGGAGACCATGGTTCCCCCCGACACGACGGTCAGCTTGATCGCCTCGTCCTTCGGCATGGCATTGCCCTTGTAGAAGTCACGAAGATCCAAGGTATCGACCGAGGTAAAATCGGTAATGATGTCGACACCCAGGTGGGCACCATCACTGGCGATCACATCCTTGACCAGGAACTTGAAGGTGTCGTTGTCGGCTCCGCCCGTGAGCGTATCCGCCCCACCGAGGCTTCGGATCTCATCATTGCCGGCGGCGCCATTGAGAACGTTGTCGCGTTTGTCGCCCTTGATCACATCGGCATAATTCGTGCCGATCAAGTGTTCGATGCTCCACACCTCGGAGGTACCGTTGCCGACGACAGTATGCTTCGAGAGATCGGCGACGATGCCCTGGGCAAAGCCGAGGAAACTCAAGGTATCGAAGCCGCTGCCGCCGTGGAAGTAATCGTCACCACCACCGGCTCGCAACGTGTCGTTGCCGGAGCCGCCGCTGACGAAATCATTGCCGAGGCCATCGTAGATGACGTCTTTGTCGGCGTCGCCGTAAAGCAGATCAACGCCATCATGGCCGTTGATGTTGTCGTTGCCACTGCCGCCGTAGATGACATCGTCGCCGCCCTCGCCCCAGAGCAGGTCATCGCCGCTGCCGCCCCTCAGGGTGTCGTTGCCCTGCTCTCCGCGCAGGGTATCCCGGCCGGCGCTGCCCTCGAGCAGGTCATCCCCGAGCCCGCCCCTCAGGGCGTCGTCGCCGTAGCCGCCCCGCAAGGTGTCGTTGCCGGCTTCACCCGACATGCGATCGTTGCCGGCGCCACCCTTCACGTAGTCGTCGCCGTCCCCGGCGAGAACCGAATCATTGCCCGCCATGGCGTCAATCTGGTCCGGCTGCGGCGTACCGATGATCGTTTCAACCGCGTCCGTTCCGTTGATCTGCGCCACGTGCCTGCTCTCCCACTATCACCCGCGCGCCTCACAGCCGGCGCTGCTACTCTTGACCCGTCGATGCAAAACCCCGAATAAAATCCAGCGTTTTGCCGTCTATTTTTTCTCGTATTCGATCTCGACCATTTCGACCCTAGCAATAGCACTTGAACCTCTCGTTCTATTTCGAGCGCAAATTCTGGATAATTTTTGCAAGAATTATATCCAATTCTACAAACGAAAACGGCCACCCGTCGAAACGGGTGGCCGCATGTCAGCAGTTGGCAGTCGGTTCGTCAGACAAGAATCATGCCGTTGTCGTGCATGGTGGTCGCGTCGAAGCCCGTAACGCCCTCCAGCGTAACGACCTGCTGCCACTCGCCGCCGATGGCCGCGAAGACGTGAGACGACGCACCATCATCGACGACTTTGACAACTTCATCGATGCTCTTGAAGGAGCCGCTCTTGAACATCTTCGAGAAGTCGAGAACGTCTTCCTTCGAGAAGTCGGTGACGAGGTCGGCACCGAGGAGGTTTCCGCCGGCATCGACCACGTCCTTGGCGAGCCATTGGAACGTGTCCTTGCCTTCGCCACCCGTGAGGGTGTCGGCGCCGCCCAAGCCGCGAAGCACGTCGTTGCCGTCGCCGCCAACGAGATGCTCAGCGGTCTTCGAGCCCTTCATGTAGTCGTCGAACGAGGAACCGACGACTTTCTCGAAGTTCCAGAGCACGTCGTTGCCCATGCCGACGGCCGACTTTTTCGACAGGTCGATGCTCATCGAGCCTTGAGCCTGCGAGAAGTCGATTACGTCGTAATCGGCCGCACCGTTGTAGCTGTCGTCACCTTCGCCAGCCACGACGACATCTTCGCCGGAACCGCCGTCGACTTTGTCGTTGCCAGCCCCGTCGCGCAACTCGTCGTTGCCCGAGTTGCCCATCAACAGGTCGTTGCCGTCGCCGCCGTCGAGCGTGTCGTTGCCGGAGTTGCCGGCCAGCTCGTCGTCGCCTTTGCCACCGTCGACAAGGTCGTTGTCCTTGCCGCCCGAAATGACGTCATTGCCGGACTCGCCGTACAACTGGTCGTCGCCGGAATTGCCCCACATCTGGTCGTTGCCGTCACCGCCGTACAGGACGTCGTTGTCGGCTACGGTCGTCACGTGCGGCTTGGTGCTCACGACGCCGGTCGGCTTGGTGCCGCCGTACATCATGTCGTCACCCTGACTGCCGACGAGCACGTCATTGCCGGCGTTGCCCTGCAGCTCGCTGCCGGGCGCCTTCGCCATCGTGACCTCGATCGTCGCAGTGGCCTGCAGTTTCGAGGAGCCAGTGGTCGACGCCGTGACAGAGAGCTTGAAGTTGCCGAGCGCCTCACCGGTGATCGTCAATCCAGCCAGATCCTCGACCGTCAGCGACCAAGACCCATTGCCGTTGTCCTGACCAGCCGACAGCTTGGCACCTGCCGGTACGTCGCCAATCAGGATCGACAACGTCTCCGAGCCGTTGGCATCGACGAGATCGACGCCGATCTCGAGCGGCACGGTGAAGCTCGTGCCGTTGCCAGCGACAATGTTGTCGTCACCGCCACGACCCGCGAGGTGATCGTTTCCAGTGGCACCGACGATCTTGTTGCCGTCCCGGTCGCCCTCGACAGTCATGCCCGGATCGAAATCGACAACGTCCTTGGCCGTCAGCACGAGAGCGTCGGCTTCCTTGCCCTTGTCACCAGGTCCCTTGCCGTTGTCCGTGTGGCCATCGTCATTGTGGTCACCATCGCCGTGGCCGCGACCGTCGTGCTTGTTGTCGTCGTTGTTCGGATCGCTATTGCCTGCGTGCTCCTTCTCGGCCTTTTCCTTGGCCTCGGACTCAGCCTTCTCCTTGGCTTCGTGCTCGGCCTTTTCCTTGGCCTCGGACTCGGCCTTAGCCTTGGCCTCGGACTCGGCCTCTACCTGGGCTTCCAGCGCCGCCTTCGCCTTCAACTCGGCAACCTGCTTTTCGGCTGTGCCGTTAGCAATCGCAGTCGCATTCGCCTTGCCGACATGCAACGTCAGCACGGTGTCGTCGAAATCCTTGTCGCCGCCATTCTTCAGGTCTTCGAACCCGAGCTTGACAGTCCCGCTGGCAGCGTCGACGGACATCTTGACGTGGTTGAGACCATCGCCGTTCAGGCCCTTGCTCCCATCGTCCACGCTGTGGAAGATGGATGTTCCATAGGCCGACTTGACGACAGTTTCCTTGCCCGCATCGGATACATGCACGAGCTTGAGTTCGATGCCGCCATTGACGTTGCCGTCATTGCCTTTCGCGTCGACCAGCTTGAAGCTGCCCTTCGTGTCGGACAGCAGCTTGTTCATTCCCGATTGGGAATAACCATCGGGCACGATGAAGAAGCCAACTCTCTCACCAACTCCGATATCGACGTCGAGAGCCGATTTGCCGGCCATCAGATCGCCACCGGAGTTCTTCAGCGATGCATTCGCGAAAACAATGCGAACATCGGTGATCGACCCATCGTCGGCGATCGTGTACATGCCGAGCGCATTCTTGAAGCCAGCGGATTCGCCTTGGAAGACGACCTTTCCGCTGTACTCCTCTACTGCGACGAGCGCAGGCGGCCCGCCATTTCCATTCTTATTTTTGCTCATCTCACCTCAGACTCCTGGCACACCCGCTCCGACAGGCCAAACAATGTGCTTCATACGCATCGACATCGATGGACGCGCAGCGCAGCGAATTGCGGACACTCTTCGACCCTGGACTCCGACAATAATCTTCGACTTCGAACATCCAGTTCATTCGTCCGTGTGCATGTTATTAAAATTTACTTCAACTTTTACGCATTTGACCACGAAAAAGCCGCCACGAATGGTGACGGCTTTCTCGGTTCTCAACGACTGATCTACCCTACCAAGCGATGCCCTGATATTCCGTCCCGGCTGGCAACTCGCGGGACAGTCGGGCGAGGTCGAGTACATGCACGCCCGGATTGCGCTCCGCCACGGCAACTCGGAACTCCGGCGTCGCGTGGCTGACGACGACGACGTCCGACGTTGCGACGAGGGTCGCGGCATCCTCTACGACGAGATCGGACAGCGAGTCCATCAGCATCGCCTGAGCTGGGCTCGCGTGCTTCACGTAGTCGATCTGGCCTTGGAGATGCGGGCCGAAATCGAGATTCGGATCGTAGGCCGACAGCTTTTCGCCCTTGGCCAGCAATCGCGCCATCAGGGCCAGCGTCGGGCTCTCGCGCAAGTCGTCGGTATCGGGCTTGAAGGTTACACCCAAGAAGCCGATGCGCTTGCCGGTGTGCGGCTCGAGCAGCCTGACGGCCTGATCGATGTGGGCCTCGTTCGAGACCATGAGGCTGTCGACCAAGGGCATGCTCACGCCTTGGCACTTGGCGATGTGGGAGACGGCGCGCACTTCCTTGGGCAGGCATGACCCGCCGAAGGCGAATCCCGGTCGGAGATAGTAAGGCGACAGGTTCAGTTTCTTGTCCTGGATGAAAATGTCCATGACGTCGTGACTATCGATGCCGAGAGACTTGCACAGCCGCCCGATCTCGTTGCCGAACGCGACCTTGGTGGCATGCCAGACATTGTCGGCATACTTGACCATCTCTGCCGCCTCGATGGACGTAAAGATGACGCGCTCGTCGACGGCGCCATAGATGGCCGCCACCTGCGCCGCGGTCTGCTCGTCGGAGGTTCCGACAACGGTTTTCGGCGGCGAGAAGAAATCGGCGACGGCGACGCCCTCGCGCAGGAACTCAGGATTGAAGCAGACGCCGAAGTCGCGTCCCAGCTTCTTGCCGGAGGCCTTCTCGATCTCCGGCACCACGACATCGAGCGTGGTTCCCGGGGGCACCGAGCAGCGCAGTACGACCACATGCCGGGCCGACTTCAGAGCCAGCGCCTGCCCGATTGCACGGCTCGCCTGACGGACGTAGCTGAAGTCGCAACCACCGTCTGCCGCGGTGGGAGTCCCAACCGACATGAACGTCACGTCCGTCTCGAGCACGGCGGCGATCAGGTTCTGGGTGGCATTGATGCGGCCCTTCTCGACGCCCTCGGCCAGCAGGTCGCCCAGTCGCGCTTCGACGATCGGTGCCCGGCCTTCCTTGATGGCGCGAACTTTCTCGAAGGAGACGTCGACGCCGACCATGCGGAAGCCAAGATGCGACAGGCAGGCCATCGACACCGCGCCGACATAGCCGAGGCCGATCACGCTGATCGACGGACGCAATGCCTCGGTGCCCAGACCTTCGCACTGATTCGCAGTCTTCCCGACAACCCCGTCCGATGACACCAGCACTGTCATACTGTCCACGCTCCCGCTACTCGCCTGTCCACCACCGGACACGCAGGAGCCTTCTCGATGGGCGCCTGGCGTACCGGCGCGGGGGACTGCTGTCAGAGCCGACAGCGCACACGTCCCTCCGAATTCCCCGGACGGACAGATTTTCGCCGATAAACATCGGGGTTGGCTGAAGGAAACCAATCGGATTTTATCGATCTAACCGAAAACCAGAGATATTACGAGATCCAGACTCGGGACAGTCAGTAACTCGGTGTAAATCATAACGACGAGAAGAAGCGAGCAGGCCGACAAAACAGTCAAATAAATCGCCATCGCGCCCCGAAACGTCTCGAGCACGATATCGCCGGTGGTGCCTTGCTTCTGATTTCCGCGGTTGGCCCACTTCTGCTTGGCTAGCCGCCACATCATGTAAATTTTCACGGCTGCATTCAGCAACTGATTGACGTAGAGACACCAAATATAATTCAGGTCCACGCGCCGGGCGTAGGTAAAGAGAACAATTGCCAGCAGTGCGCGCGTTATCGCAATGTAAAGGAAATAAGCAACGATGTAACCGCTGCCTAGCTTCAGTGCACCGGCCAGCGCGAGCATCGGGCTGAACAGCATCGTCCACATGGCGAGACGTTGGTCGATGCAGCACCACCAGATGAAGAACGGCATCGCCGTGGGGCCCAGCATAATGGCACGGTAGCCGTTGCGCAGCATATTGCCGGACCAGCGCCTGAGGTTTTCGACCATTCGTCTCACCCCGGATCCTTCCACCACCTCGATCGTGGTGCCGGATGCGTCGGGGACATAGGTCATCTTCACACCCCGCTTCAGGAGCGTGTACCAGGTGCTTTTGTCGTCTCCGGACAGAAATCGGAAGGTGCCCCAGAGCCAGTGGTCGAGATAGTCGGCTTCCTGCAGGCGGATAAACTCGTGGCTCGTGATGTGCTCCGCGCGGAACATCGAGCATCGCCCCGTCAACGTCAGCACCCGCTCGGACAAGGCATGTGAGCACATCGCAAGCCGACGTTGCGCGAAACGCATGTTCAGCCACGACTGCATCCAGCCGGGCCCGCGTACGATGACGTGCTCGTCGGTCGTGAGTGCGTGAAGCTCAGGGTCGAGCGCGAACAGTGGCGTGCACTTCCTGACCAGGCCCGGATGAAAGACGAAGTCGCCGTCCATGAAAATGACGAGGTCGTCCTTGGCGAGCCCGGCTCGGGCCATCGCCCGCAAAATCAGAGCGATGGCGACGCGTTTGCCAGGCTGGTTCTGGCGGATGATGCGCAAAGTGATGTCGAGGTCGCTGCCCACGAGCTTCAGGTGGCGCGCGATCTTGTCCTCGTCCTCGCGCTCGCTCGAACCGAGCCAGATCGTTGCCGGTACGCCCGCCTCGCGGAACTCGCGACACAGCGATCGGATAACCGCCTCGCTGATTTCCCGGTGCTCGCGGAAAGTCGTCATCTGCACGTGGATATGGCGCGGACGCCAACCGGATTGCCAGAGTTCGGCAGCGAGGTCGCGTCGGCGCGGATAGGTGATGCGCTCATAAACGAGCGCCCGCATCCAGTGGTTGAACCACCATCCGTAGCGCCAGATTCCGAGAATGCCGATGACGTAGACGATCTCGCGCGCCTCAGGATCCCAGATCGAGTTGGGCAGCAACTGGAGGCCGATGATGCAGACGCTGATGTAGGCGAGCAGCCGCAATTGGACGGATGGCGACCATTTCTCGAATCGGGGCAGCGGCCGATCGGGCGAGTCGATCTCTGCGATAGCAGCTTGAAGCCCGGCCATGCCACGCTGTCCTATCGGCTGGTGCCCGTCGATTGGCCCAGCGAGGCGAAGATCGAATTGGTCGATCGCTGCGGGAAAATGACCACGACGGGCAGACCCGAGCGGTATCGGTCGGCATCAGCGACGCGTTTGGGATCGGAGAACGCCAGCGTCACCTTGGCCGTGCGATCGACAGGCCCCCGCCAGCGGTAGCCTGGATTGTGCGAGCGGTTCTGCTCATCGACGAACGAGGTCGTACGGTCGATACGCGTTACCGTCGCCTTGAGGGTCTCGTTGAGGGCCGGCACGAACAAGGTCGCCTCATCGCCCTGGCCCACACGCAGGACCTCATCCTGGTTGAGCCAGGCGGTGACTTCTCGCTTCTTTCGCTGCTCAATGATTGCGATGACGTCGCCGCGGCGCACACTTGCGTCGTGAAGGCGCGGCAACTCGAGCACGACGCCGTCGAACGGCGCCCGCACCGCCAGACGGTCCTGATGGCGCAAGGATGCGATGTAGCGCTGCTGGGCCAGCTTGATCTCGTGCTCGCCAAGGCGAATGTCGGCCTCGATCTCGGCCATGCGACCCGTCAGATCGGCACTGCCAATCGCTTCATTGCCCGAATAAAGCCTCTTGCCGACATTCTGCTCGGACAATCGGATCCGCGTGTCCAGTTCGACGCGACGGACCTGCAGATCCTTGCGCAGAGAGATGACCTGACGTGCGGCCTCCTCGAGCCTAGGTGCGGTTGCGTAGCCCTGCTGGTTCAACAGTCTCAGGCGCTGCTCCTGCTGGTTGGCGATCTTGAGCTGCTGTGACAGAGCCTGAAGTTCGAGTCTGGTCTGCTCGATATTCTTCATCTCGATGGCCGCATAGCCCCGAACACGATCAAGCTCCTCGAGATGACGCTGCTTGAGGTTGCCGAGCTTGGCCTTGCGCTCCTGCACGGCGATCTCGGCCAGCTCGAGTTCGCGCTGCAGCTGGCTGTCGACGAGCTTGACCACCACCTCCCCGGCCTTGACCGGGTCACCCGGCTTCACGTCGGTCCAGTCGACGCGACCGTCGGCGGTTGCCGTGACCGTCTCGAGAGGCGCCGTGATGACGGCTGTGCGGACTTCCATTCGGAAGAAGTTGGTGTACGAGAGCACCGCGGCATAGCCGAAGATCAGCAGGCCGGCCACCGCATAGAAGGCCGACATGGCGAGCATTTTGGCGGGCCAACGCTTGACCGGCACCTGGTGCGAGGGATTTGGATCAGGTTTCAGGGATGCGGGGGTTACCGGGACGTCGATGCGCTGGATCGTGTCCTCGACATCCACCATCGAGCCGCGGACGAGCTCTTCCAGAAAGTGGCTCATCAGTTCGCGCTCGCGTTCACCGAGCTCGATAAAGCGGACGGCGACAGCGCGAGTGTCCGGGTTCGCTCGCACGACCTCCGCTTTCGCGTCGAAGGTCACGTCGAAACCCTGGAAGGGGAGCGTAAGCACCAGATCGAGCGGGGCGTGGACCGCGGGGATCTCGCCGGGGAAGCTCTCGATGCGCAGCCCGCCGAGGCTCCAGTCAGCTGCCTTTACGCGATGACCGGCCAGCGTTACGTAAAGCGGTGCGGTGACACGGTGGTGCCGCCGCTGGTCTGGCCGCTCCCTCCTGACCTTCACCGCCATCTACGCCCACCCAGATACGCAAAGCATCGCCGCACGGACTGACAGTCCATGACCACTCGATGGTTTCGCACGTCGAGGTTAACAATCGTCTTCCGCCCACCGACTATCGCGCGCGAGCGATCAAACTGCGGTCTGCATTGCACCGTTCGCATGGGTGAACTAGGTGTTAACGCCAGTTCCCCCGAGGTGCCGCGAGCAGCCGACCGGTACCTTGCAGGCGCCACCTCCGAGCCGAGAGATCAGACCATGACCGTTTTTCGATCCTTCCTGTTCGCTCCGGGCAACCATCCGCGACGGGTCGAGAAGGCCCTGGGCCTCGACGCGGACGCCACCATCCTCGACCTCGAGGACGCGTGCCCGATCGCCGAAAAGGTGGCCACGCGGAGCGTGGTGGTGAAGGCGTATCAGGGTCCGCGCCGCTGCCTCGGCTACGTGCGTGTCAATGCCATGTCGACCGAGTGGGGCTACGGTGACATCGTCGCCGTCGTGCAAAAGGGCGTCGACGGGATCGTGCTCCCAAAGCTCGAGACGGTGGACGAGATCCGCGCCGCGGACTGGATGATCACCAACCTCGAGCGCGAGCGTGGATTACCCAAAGGCGCGATCGACGTCGTACCCATCATCGAAACGGGCAAGGGCCTCGCCAACATTCGCGCGATCTGTGCAGCCGGTACGCGCGTGAAGCGGATTGCGTTCGGAGCCGGCGATTTCACGCTCGATATGAATATGACCTGGTCGCGCGGTGAGGCCGAGTTGCTGCCTTACCGTACGGAATGTGTGCTCGCCTCGCGGGCGGGTGGCATCGAGCCGCCGATCGATACGGTGTGGGTCGATATCAAGGACGCCGAGGGCTTCCGGAGTTCCGTCGAGACCATCAAGGGGCTCGGTTTTCAGGGCAAGATGTGCATCTACCCCGACCAGGTACCGGTCGTTAACGAGGTGTTAAGCCCGAGCGCCGCCGAAGTGGCATGGTCACGCAAGGTGGTCGCAGCTTTCGCCGAGGCGGAGAAGGCGGGGTCCGCGTCGATCCAACTCGAGGGTAAGTTCATCGATTACCCGATCGTCTATCGTGCCGACCGGGTGATCGCGATGGCGGAGCGGATTGCGGGGAAAGCCAAGGCTTAACCGACACCCACCGCCTCGACACCAGCGACCGGGTGCGCGACCCCGCACCAACCCTATTCAGCGGCCTTTGCCGGGACAGGGGACCGCGGGGCCGTCTCCAGCACATACGGCGCCATGGATTGCTGGGCGGCCATGCGCCGCTCATGCCAGCGCTGGCCGCCGCCGTAATAGGCGAGGCTGCCGGGCTTGGCGTTGCCGTCGCCGTTGTAATAAGAGACGCAATCGCGCAGCGGCGCCGACAGCAAGTCCATTTCGGCGCAGTGCTGGGCGTACTCCTCCTCGGCCTCGCGCGTCACGTCGATCGAGCGTGCACCGCGATCTTTGATGGTCTGGATCGCCCAGACGACGTAGCTGGCGTGCATCTCGGAAACCCGCGTGAAATTGAACTGGCCGCCGCCACCCTGCGGACCGTTCATAATAAAGAGGTTCGGGAACCCGCTTGAATGCATTCCGAGAAATGTCTTCGTTCCCTCCGATTCCCATTTCTCCTTGAGGGTTCGCCCATCGCGGCCTCGGATCATGTTGAATGACCCGGTGCCCATCCACTCGAAGCCAGTCGCATAGATCAGCACGTCGAGGGGGTACTCCACGCCGTCGTGCACGACTCCGCGCTCGTTGATCTCCTTCACGCCGATCGGCGCGGTGTCCACCAGATGTACGTGGGGCAGATTGAAGGTCGGCAGATACTCGTCGTGGAAGGTCGGTCGCTTGCAGCCATAGGGATAGTAGGGCTTCAGCGCGGCCGCGGTCTTGGGGTCCTTCACGATCGCGTCGACCCTAGCGCGGATCTGCTCCATGATCCGGAAATTGCTTTCCAGCTGACGCTGGATCATCTCCTCGGGCGTCAGCTTCCGATTGTGCTGCCGACGTTCCCGATAATCCTGCACCTTGCCCGCGAGGAAATCATCATTGCCCTGGAGCGCCGTGCGACCGGCCGAGATGGTTGCGAGGCGTTCACGGCGCTGGACGGCCCAATTGGGTTCGTTCGGCCATGTCTCATACTCCTCCGGCGTCGTCGCACGCTGATCGCGCACATCGATCGAGGACGGCGTGCGCTGGAAGACGTAGAGTTCCTTCACGACTTTCGCGATCTCGGGCACGACCTGCACCGCCGTGGCGCCAGTGCCGATGATGCCGACGCGCTTGTCCTTCAGGTCGACATGGTAGTTCCAACGCGAGGTGTGGAACGCCTCCCCCTTGAACGACTCCATGCCCTTGATACGCGCCAACTTCGGCGTAGTGAGGATGCCGTTCGCGAGGACAACGTAGCGGGCGCGCATGGCGTCGCCGCGATCCGTGTTGATGATCCAGCGGCCGCTGGCCTCGTCCCAGTCCGTCTTCTCGACCGTGGTGTGGAACAAGCAACGATCGTAGAAGCCGAAGCGCTCGGCCATCGTCTGGCAGTACTCGAGGATCTCGAATCCCGAGGCGAACTTCATCGCGGGGATATGTCCCATCTCCTCGAGTAGCGGCAGGTAGCTGTAGCTTTCGACGTCGCAAGCGATCCCTGGATAGCGGTTCCAGTACCACGTGCCGCCGACGTCGCCGCCCTTCTCGCAGAAGCGCACGTCGGTGAAGCCGGCATCACGGAGGCGATACCAGAGCAGCAGGGCGCCGAAACCGGCACCGATCACCAGTATCTCGCACTCGTCGGTCAGCGCCTCGCGCGCCACGGGCGGCTCCGAGTAGACGTCCTCGAGGTATTTCGCGAATTCGCCTTCCAACCGCATGTAGTCGGCGGCGCCCTGGCGCACCTCCTTGTACTCGCGGTACTTGCGCTGCTCTTCGGCATTGAACACGGCGCCCGGCGGCGGCGGCGGCAATGTCTTCAGCCGCTCGTCGGCGACAATCGAATAGCCCTTGCCGGCAATCTTGTCGGTGGACTTGGCGGCACGCGTATTGAAGATCTTTCGACCCGTCGCAGGATCTATCCGGACAGCCGTGCTCATCGTCGTATCTGCTCCGAGAATGTCGTGATCATTCGCAAGCGTTGCGCATTCGAGCCGCCGTTGCAATCGGCGGTTACTTGTCGATCAGGTAGCCGCGCTCGTCACGTATTTCAGGCCCTTCGACGCGTGCCCGGCCGTCACCGAACTCGGCGTCGCGGGCCTTGAGAGCGGCCTTGAGGCCTTCGCCCTGCGCGAGCCGCCGGAAGCGCTGCGTGCCGGGAGCAAGATGCGCGCGGCCGTCGTTTTCGGCAGCGAGCCTCTGGAGTGTGCGCGCGCCCATCAGCTCGAGGCCCAGATTGACGATGCGCTTGTTGGCGGCGAGCAGGTCAGGGTCAATCAAGGCCATCCTGGCTGCGAGGCCCTCGACTTCGTTCCTCAGGTGCTCCGAGGGGACGGCCTTCATGACCAGGCCGATGATCTGCGCCTCGCGACCCGTGATGGTGTCGCCCGTCAGCAATAGGCGCTTGGCCCACTGGGGACCGCAGTTGTAGACCCACATCTGGTTCGGGAGCGAGCCGAGGTCACGGGCCGGTGGGAAGCCTATGACAGCGTCGTCGGCGGCGATGACGATGTCGGCCAGAAGCGCGATGTCGCTACCGCCAGCGATGCAGTAGCCGTGCACTTCGGCAATCACCGGCTTGTGCATGTCGAACAGCACCATCCGCAGCCGCTGGGCGTACTCGAGCCGCCAGATGTCATCGTCGATGGTGGGGTTGTTGTAGATGCCGCCGCTCCGGTAGACCTTGGCCTCGGGGCCGGCGTTCGATGCAGGCTGGGGCGTGGGTGAGATGTCGTAGCCCGCGCAGAACGACTTGCCGGCGCCGCGCAGGATGACGCAGTGCACCGACTTGTCGCTGTCGGCCTCCCACAACGCGTCGTTGAATTCCTTCAGCAGCGCGATGGACAGCGCATTGCGCTTCTCAGGCCGGTTCAGCGTAATACGGGCGACGCCATCGGCGACCTCGTAGAGGATGTGCTGGTAGGCGGTCATGGGCGGCTCCCGGTGGCTGTGCAGGCTTTCGGCGGATGATGGGCGAGGCTGAACGCAGCGTCAAAGGCTCCTGCACTTCCGCGACATCGCAAGTCCGATCTGGTATGACGCACGAAACGATCGCTTCAGAGCCAGATCGCGAGCATCATGACCGCTGTTCAGACCATTCGGACCGAGGCCCACGGCCTCCCTCCGGCCAAGCCGATTTTCTCGTACCGGCGCCACTGGGCGCACCGGTACGGTACCGCACCCTTCTTGCCGATGACGCGCGCGGAAATGGACGCGCTCGGCTGGGACGAGTGCGACATCATCCTCGTCACGGGCGATGCCTACGTCGACCATCCGAGCTTCGGGATGGCGATCGTGGGTCGGCTGCTCGAGGCGCAAGGCTTCCGCGTCGGAATGTTGGCGCAGCCGGACTGGCAATCGCCCGAGCCCTTCACGGCATTGGGCAAGCCGGCGCTGTTCTTCGGCATTACCGGCGGCAACATGGATTCCATGGTGAACCGCTACACGGCGGATCGCCGGCTTCGACACAACGACGCCTATACGCCTGGTGGCGAAGGCGGCAAGCGGCCGGACCGCTCGGTGATCGTCTATGCGCAACGGTGCCGGGAGGCGTTCAAGGACGCCGCGATCGTCGTCGGCGGCATCGAAGCGTCTCTGCGGCGGATCGCGCACTACGACTATTGGTCTGACAAGGTGCGCCGCTCGATCCTGGTCGACTCGAAGGCGGACCTGCTGATCTACGGCAACGCCGAACGGGCCGTCGTCGAGGTGGCGCACCGTCTGGCACGAGCCAAGGGCGATCATGCCGCCGCGTTTGTGGCGATGCACGATATTCGCGGCGTCGCGATGATGACGCGTGCCGTGCCGGAGGGGTGGACCGAGTTCTCCGCCGACGACGTAACGGATTCGGACGAAGGTGCGCGCATGACGCGCGACGGGCGCACGGTGATCCGGTTGCCGTCGTTCGAGCAGGTCTCGTCCGATGCCGAGACTTACGCGCGGGCGAGCCGCGTGCTGCATCGCGAGTCGAACCCGGGCAACGCGCGTCCGCTGGTGCAGAAGCACGGCGACCGCGAATTGTGGGTGACGCCGCCGCCGATCCCTCTCACGACCGAGGAAATGGATCAGGTCTACGAGCTTCCCTACGCGCGCGGTCCGCATCCGGCCTATGGCGACGCCAAGATCCCGGCCTGGGAGATGATCCGGTTCTCGGTGACGATCATGCGGGGCTGCTTCGGCGGCTGTACGTTCTGCTCGATCACGGAGCACGAGGGGCGGATCATCCAAAACCGCTCGGAGAATTCCGTGCTGAAGGAGATCGAGGCGATCCGAGACAAGACGCCGGGGTTCACGGGCATTATCTCGGATATCGGCGGTCCGACGGCAAACATGTATCGGATGGCCTGCAAGGACCCGAAGATCGAGGCGTCATGCCGGCGACTGTCGTGCGTCTATCCGGGAATTTGCCCCAACCTGAATACGAGCCATGAGGCGCTGATCTCGCTCTACCAGAAGGCGCGCGAGCTGCCCGGCATCAAGAAGGTGCATGTGGCGTCGGGCGTGCGGTACGATCTCGCGGTGACGAGCCCGGCCTACGTGAAGGAGCTGGTGACACACCACGTCGGCGGTTACCTGAAGATCGCGCCGGAGCATGTCGAGGAGGGGCCACTCTCCAAGATGATGAAGCCCGGAATCGGCGCCTACGACCGGTTCAAGCAGCTGTTCGATGCGGCGGCGCAGCGGGCGGGGAAGGAATACTTCCTGATCCCCTATTTCATCGCGGCGCATCCGGGCACGACCGACCAGGACATGCTGCAGCTGGCGATTTGGCTGAAGAAGAACAAGTATCGCGCCGATCAGGTGCAAACCTTCCTGCCGTCACCGATGGCGCTGGCGACGGCGATGTACCATTCGGGCAAGAACCCGCTGAAGGCTGTGCGGCGCGGGGGCTCGGAAGAGGTCGAGACCGTGCGCGGCATGCGGCAGCGGCGGCTGCACAAGGCGTTCCTGCGCTACCACGATCCCGAGAACTGGCCGCTTCTACGTGAGACATTGAAGGAGATGGGCCGTGCGGATCTGATCGGTCCCGGCAAGCACCAGCTCGTGCCGGCGCATCAGCCGTTGGGGACAGGCCGCACGGGCGGCGAAGGCATGCGCACGGGCAAGAAGCACGGGCACCAGACCTTCACGACGAAGGGTGTGCCAATGGTGAAGCGGAAGCCGGCAGCGAAGGGCAAAGCGGACGGGCGCCGTGGGGGTAAGACGTCACGGGGGTGATGATCGCCAAACCGAACCTGCCGAGAGCCGCCGTGAGTCCCCGCCTGCGCGGGGATGACGCTGAGGGTGGGTTCTTGTTGGTGCCTTCGCGGGGATAACGTTGCTTTGCTCTCACCGCACGTTCGTTCGCCGCGCCAGTTCTGCTTCCCAGGCCAGCGCCTGGCTCACGATCTTGTCGAGGTCGTCGTGGTGGGGGGTCCAGCCGAGGTTGTCGCGAATCTTCGACGAGGCGGCGACGATGGCCGCGGGATCGCCGGGGCGGCGGGGCGAGAAGCGGACGTCCATTTCCTTCCCGGAAACGCGCTTTACCGCGTCGAGCACCTCGAGCACCGAGTATCCCTTGGAGTAGCCGCAGTTGAAGACGTCGGCCGTGCCGCCATTGCGCAAGTGGGTGAGGGCGGCGACGTGAGCGCGGGCCAGGTCCTTGACGTGAATGAAGTCGCGGACGCACGTGCCGTCCCGGGTCGGGTAGTCGGTGCCGAATACTTCCATGTGGCTGCGCTTGCCGAGCGCCGTCTCGCACGCGACCTTGATCAGGTGCGTGGCCTTGGGAGTCGACTGGCCTGAGCGGCCCTCGGGGTCGGCGCCGGCCACGTTGAAGTAGCGGAGCGCGACATAGCGGAAATCATGCGCATCGGCGGCATGGCGCAACATGAGTTCAGTCATCAGTTTCGACCAGCCGTAGGGATTGATCGGCGCCAGCACTGCCGTCTCGCCTACGGGGTTCTCGGCCGGGTTGCCGTAGACGGCGGCGGTCGAGGAAAAGATGAACTGCTTGACGCCGTTGGCGACGGCGGCCGCGATCAGGCCGCGCGATTTCACGGTGTTGTTCTCGTAGTACATCAGCGGATTCGAGACCGACTCGGGCACCACGATCGAGCCGGCGAAATGGATGATCGCCTCGATGCCTTTTTCCTTCAGGAGACGGTCGACCAGCTCGGTATCGCCGATATCGCCGACCACCAGCTCAGCCGGCTTGGCGACGGCCCATTCGAAGCCCGTCGACAGGTTGTCGAGCACGACGACCTTCTCGCCGGCATCGACCAGCTCCAGCACCATGTGGCTGCCGATATAGCCGGCTCCGCCGGTGACCAGGATCGTCATGCGTCAACTCCCACTGCTAAAGGATGGGCTAGCACAGCTTCGTGAGAAAGCCCTTAACCGAAGACGGATGACTGCTCAACCTATTCATTTTGCGCTGTTTTTCTTATAATCGCGTCATTTCACCGTCGGGCGCTCACTTTCTCTCTCGTGTCCGGACAAATGTCGCGCTACGTTTTCCGAAGGCCCATTCATCACGCGTCCGTAAACGAGCCCCACGCCGGGCCTTCTCAAGGAGGACATTCCGATGCAGCTCAAAGTCGAGCCGACCCGCCAAAGCGACTGTTCCGATGCAGAATGGCAAGCCCGTGTCGATCTCGCGGCCGCGCACCGCCTGGCCTACATGCACGGCTTCAGCGAGGGCATTTTCAATCACTTGACCCTCATGGTTCCTGGCCGCAACGACCGGTACTACCAGATCCCATTCGGGACGCATTGGTCGGAGGTGTGTGCCTCGACCTTCATGGAAGTCGGGTTCGACGGCAAGGTGAAGCGCGGCTCGGGCGACGTCGAGCGCTCGGCCTATGCGATCCATATGCCGATGCACCGGTTCAACTCGAAGCACTGCGCCGCCGTGTTCCACACGCACATGCCCTACACGAGCGCGCTGACCCGCCTCGAGGACCCGCGCATCAAGGAGATCGGGCAGACCGAGGTGATCCTGATGAACAAGATCGCCTACGACGAGCATTACGAGGGCCCGGCCTGGGACCCCTCCGAGGGCGACCGGCTGGCCAAGATCCTCGGCGACAAGACCATCCTGTTCATGGCCAACCACGGTGTTACGACCGTTGGCGCCACGGTCGCCGAGGCCTACGACCGGCTCTACTACATCGAGCGCGTGGCACAGGTGCAGATCTTCGCCATGTGGACCGGGCAGCGGCTGAAGAAAATGCCGGAAGAGATCGTCAACCGGACGACCAAGAACAACGGCCAGGACAAGGCCGACGATGCGACGTTCCCGAAGTACGATCCGCCGCCGGCCATCCGCCATTTCGAGGCGCTAAAGCGGATTCTCGACCGCAAAGAGCCGGACTACAAGGATTGACGTCAACCGGTCGGGCCGGGCTCGTTGGCTCGGCCCGACCGCTACTCGTTGCCTCCCCCGTAGCGCCCGCCAACGGTGTCAGGTCGAAGCCCGGACACCGATCAAGAGCTTCCCATGACCGTCGCATCCTTGCAGCCCTTCCTCACGCCCCGATCGATCGCCATTCTCGGAGCCAGTCAGGACCCGAACAAGGTCGGTGGCCGGCCGCTGCATTACCTGATGAAGTACGGTTTCAAAGGACCGGTCTACCCGATCAATCCCGGGCGGCCGGAGGTGCAAGGGCTCCGGAGCTACAAGAGCCTCGATGAGTTGCCCGAGGTGCCGGAGCTCGCCGTTTGCGTGGTGGCGGGCGATCAGGCTGTGACCGCGGTCGAGGACGCCGCCAAGCGGGGCGTCAAGGCACTGATCTGCATCACGTCGGGCTTCGGCGAGACTTCGGACCCCGAAGGTGCGGTGAAGCAGAAGCGCATGGTGGATGCGGCGCGAGCCGGCGGTATGCGCATGGTAGGGCCCAACACGCAGGGCCTCGCCAACTTCTCGAACGGTTGCGTCGCCTCCTTCTCTACGATGTTCACGACGCTCGCTTGCAAGGACGGACCCATCGCGATGGTGAGCCAGTCCGGTGCCATGAGTGCGATCCCGATCGGATTGCTCGCCGAGAAAGGCCTCGGCGTCCGCTACTCGCTGGCGACCGGTAACGACGCCGACGTTTCGGTACTGGAGATGGCGTGCGCGGCGGCTGCCGATCCCGAGATGAAACTGCTGCTCGTCTATCTCGAGGGCATGCCGCATGCCGACAAGCTCGCCGACCTCGCAGAGATCGCGCATAAGAACGGCACGATGGTGGTGGCGCTGAAGTCGGGGCGCACGGCGGCGGGTGCCAGGGCCGCGGCCTCGCACACGGGGGCGCTTGCCAACGAGGATCGAGTCGTCGACGCAGCCTTCAAGCGCGTCGGCATCTGGCGGGCGCAAAACATCGCCGAGCTGGTGTCGACCGCCGAAATGTACCTCAAGGGCTGGAAGCCCAAGGGCCGACGGTTCGTCACGATCTCCGGCTCGGGCGCTACCGGCGTGATGTCCGCCGACCATGCGACAGAGGAAGGGCTCGAGGTCGTCAGCTTCGCGCCGGACACGCGCAAGAAGCTCGATGCCATCCTGCCGAGCTTCGCGAGCGCTGCAAACCCAATCGATCTCACGGCGGCGCTGCTGACCAACAACAGCCTGCTCGGCCAGATCCTGCCCGTGATCGCGGATGCCGACGCGGCCGACCTGTTCAAGGTGGATATGCCGGTGGCCGGGCCGGGCTATGACATGCCGGGCTTTGCGAAGGACATCGCCAACTTCAGCAAGGCGACGGGTCGTCCTGTCGTCGTGGCGGGCTGGCAGGGCGACATTCCATCGACATTCCGCAGTGCGGGTGTACCGGTGTTCCCGCTTGAGGCGGAGGCCATCAAGGGACTCGCGCAGCTCGTCGCGCACCACGAACTGGTGGATCTCGCCAAGGCACGGCCGCGGCCGGCCTGGCGGGCCTTCGACGCCTCGCGGACCCAGCGCAAGGAAGCGACGCTGAACGAGGCGGACAGCCTCGCGACGCTTGCAGCGGCAGGGCTACCTGTGGTGCCGCATCACCTCTGTCGAACGCCTGCGGAGGCGGCAACGGCTTGGCGCAACATGGGTGGCGCGGTCGCCGTGAAGGGCTGCTCGGCCGACCTGCCGCACAAGTCGGAATACGGCCTCGTGAAGCTCGGCCTCGACAACGAGGACGCGATCGGCGAGGCGTTCCGGGACATGGAGAAGGCCGTCGCCAAGGCCAACGCCCAATTCGACGGAGTGATCGTCGCGCGCATGGTGAAAGGGCGCCGCGAAATGCTGATCGGGGCGCATCGCGATCCGTTCTTCGGACCGGTGATCGCGATAGGCGAGGGCGGCAAGTACGTCGAGGCCATGCCGGACGTGGCGTTGCTGCTGCCGCCGTTCTCGAAAGAGGACGTGCTCAGGGCGCTGGACAGGCTGCGGAGCGCGGCGGTGCTGAAAGGCGTGCGGGGAGAGCCGCCGATGGACGTCGATGCGTTCGCGGACGCGGCCGTGAAGGTGGCCGAGTTGATGCTGAAGGATCCGGGCATCGCCAGCCTCGACATGAACCCGGTGATGATCGGCGACAAGGGGCGCGGCGTCGCGCTCGTCGACGCGGTGGTGGTCAGGTACGAGAGCTGAGGCGGCATGCCAGTCACGGTCCATCGGCTCGATCCCGCGCACTATCGCCGGACACCCTGGAAAAACGGGGGTGGTGAGCTGGTGGTCATTACCGCAGGCGGCGGCGACGGCTGGGCCGCCGGCGGTGTTGCGTGGCACTTCGGGCGGACCCAGATCGTCGCGCCAGGCCCGTTCTCGGACTTGGCGGGATTCGAGCGGCTGCAGGTCGTGATCAAAGGGGGCGGCCTCGTGCTCGTCACGCCGACGGGTGAGATCGACTTGAGGCACCCTTTCCGGCCGCAGCGCTACGACGGGGGCACACCAATCGTGACCCGACTGGACGATGGCCCGGTCGAGGTGGTGAACCTGATCGCGGATCGACGGCGCTTCAACATCGATCTTCGGGTCGGCGAGGCTGGCGAGACGATCAAACTCGGCGCTGGCGAGCACGTTGTGCATGCGCCGATCGAGGCGGTCGCGATCGAAATTGGTGCACAGCGCATGGAGCTTCCCGAGGATCACGCCGTGCAGGTCCGGGCCGAAGCCGGGACGGTGTTGAAGGTCATGGCCGGCCGCGCGTTGATCGGCTCAATCGCACCTGTCCGGAGTTGATGCCCCCTTCAGCCTTGCTCGGGTGGCCGCCAACCGTAGACCCAATCATAGCCGGTCAAGACGCGCTCCCCTGAGAGCACGCGCATCGCGGTGTTACGGGCGAAGGCGGCAGGGCCGCTCAAGTGAAACACAAGGCCGTTGCGACGGGCTGCAGCAACGATCCGCCGACTGCGGTCGAGGCGCGCCGTCTCGTAGGCAGCGAGGGACGCCGCAATCTCGGCGGGGCCGCAGGCGCGGCCAACATAGGCGCCGAGCGTGACGGCATCCTCCAGCGCGAGCACGCCGCCCTGGGCGAGGAACGGCAGTGTGGGATGGGCGGCATCACCGAGGATCGTGACATGACCTTGTGACCATCGGGCCAACGGCTCGACCTCAAACAGCGCCCAGCGCCGCCAGTCGTGACCCGTCCCCAAGGCTCGGGCGAGGGCCGGCGCGACGCGTTCGAGAGTTGCCTCCATCTCCTGGGCGGAGACAGGCTCGGACCAGCCATGGGACTTCCATGTCTCCGTGCGCACGACGACGACGGCGATCTCGCGACCGGCCCGCACCGGGTAGTGGACGACGTGGGCGCCGGGTGCGAGCCAGACGCCGGTGGCATCGGGCAAGATGAAGTCGTCCGAGTTGGCCGAACCCGGCGCCGTGACGACCGTGCGTGCCGCGGTCCGCCCTGAAAACCGAGGTGCCCGCGGCGCGAAGAGCTGCTGGCGGATACGCGAGAACACACCGTCGGCGCCAACCAGCATTGCGCCTTCAAGACTGCGGCCATCACGCGCGTGGACCAGCGTGTGCTCGGCTCGGGCCTCGAAGGACGTCACCTCGAAGTCTTTTACGACGCTGATCAGCGGCTCGGACTCGACAGCGGCGACGAGGGCTGACTGGAGGTCGCGGCGATGAGCCAACCAATACGGTGCGCCGTGGCGAGCCGAGATCCAATCGCCGAGGGGGAGGCGCTGCAGGACGCGCGCGGTCGCGGCGTCTCTGACGACAATCTCGCGTGGGGATGCGACCACGCTCTCCAGCCCCGGCGCAACGCCTAGGCGCTGAAGGACGCGAACACCATTGGGTGAAAGCTGGATGCCTGCTCCGGCCTCGGACCATTCGGCTCGCCGCTCGACAACGATCGAGGGCCTTCCCGCCTGCGCGAGCGCGAGTGCCGCCGCCAGGCCACCTATGCCGCCTCCGGCAATGAGTGCGGGCTCGCGTTGCCCGTTCGCCATGGCGCCCCACTTCAACCGGCCCCGGGGCCGGCCCAGATCCTGCGATTAGTCGCTCGCTTCGACGAGGCCGTGCGTGGCAACGATGCAACCAGGAGGGTCGGACTCGATGGCCGAGATCTCCGGTACGTAGACATAAACGGTCGAGCAGTAAGGGCACAGAATCTCGTTATCGGCACCCATGTCCAGGTAGACGTGTGGGTGATCGAAGGGGGGGCGGGCGCCCATGCAATTGAGTTCACGTACCCCGACCTTGATGCGATCGACGCCCATGTCGTTGGCGAAATGCGGAACCACGCTGGCGGCCATGCCTTGCTCCCAGATCGGCGCAGTTGATTGGCCGGCACCATACTGGCGCCGCGGCATGATTGACAGCCGTGAATTGGGTATGACACTGAGCGCCATTCAGTCGCGGGCGACGAGCCCCAACCGCAAGGACTTCCAACCGATGCCCCACTTCTCATCCGACGGCGTCGAAATCGCCTACCTGGACGAGGGGAACGGCGATCCGATCCTGCTGATCCACGGTTTCGCATCAAGCGCACAGGTCAACTGGGTCGACACGGGGTGGGTCCGAGACCTCGTCAGGGCCGGACGTCGGGTGATCGCGATCGACAATCGGGGGCACGGCCATTCCGAAAAGCTGCACGATCCGTCGCGCTACGGCGGACCCGTGATGGCGGAGGATGCGCGGCGGCTTCTGGATCACCTCTCGATCGAGCGCGCCGATGTCATGGGCTACTCGATGGGCGCACGGATCACGGCGTTTCTGGCGCTCGCGCATCCCGGCAGGGTGCGGAGTGCCATTTTCGCGGGGCTGGGCGGTAACATGGTGCGTCCGATGGCCGGAACGGGGCCCATTGCAGCAGCGCTGGAGGCGCCGAGCATCGACGATGTGAGCAACGCAACCGCGCGGACGTTCAGGGCCTTCGCCGAGCAAACCAAAAGCGATCTCAAGGCGTTGGCGGCTTGCATCCGCTCCTCGCGCGATCCGTTGACGCCGGAGGCTCTCGGAACGCTGACCTGTCCCGTGCTGGTGGCCGTCGGCAGCGACGACGTGATCGGCGGCAAGGCCGAGGCCCTCGCAAAGCTCATTCCTGGCGCCGCGGCCTTCGTGATCGAAGGACGGGACCACATGAAGGCCGTGGGGGACCGCAGCTACAAGGACGCCGTGATTGCCTTCCTGGCGCGGCGGCCATGATGCGCGGGACAGCCCATCTAGTTGCACAGCCCTGCGATTGACGCCCCCTCACGGCGTCAACCCGCCCTTAACCGCGATTGACGAATAGTCGCCCAGGCGTATCGCCTCGTGCCGCGTCGGCGCCCGTCTCGTTTCGGCAAACGGTTCTGCGGTTAGAGGGCGATCCCAAGTGAAATTGCAGGTGCACGATGCCTGGCACAGAGCCGGCATGGCGGCGCTATTGCTGCCGATGCCGCTGCTCGCCGGCACGGTCGCCCTGGCGCAATCGCCTGGAGGGCCGAGCCTCGGGCCGTGGCCGACCGTCACGCAGCCTGCCCCGCGCCCCCCGCTCCGGGCGACGTTGCTACCGGTCGAAGTCGACAGGCGGGTGGCTCCCGTGGCGCCAATTCGCCGTGCCGAGCCGGATGGCGAAGACCCGCAGCAGGCCGAGCCTCCCGCGGAGCCAAGGCCGGATGAGACATCGGGAGAGCCACAGGCACCGCAAGACGGCGTGCTTCAGCCGGACGAGCCGCAGCCGGTTCTCGACGGGCTCGATCCAAATGCTCCCGACACACGCGAGGACGAGGACATCCAGGCGTTCCGGCCGTCCGAGCCTGCGGCTGGCTACGATCCCAGCCAGTTCACGATCGAGATCGAGCCGGTACTGGACCCTCGAACGGCGCAGTTCGCACGGCTCGATCCCTACGCTCCGACTGGCATTCGCGTCGGCACTTTCATGCTCTATCCCGAAGCCGAGATCGGAGCGGCGGCCTTCAACAACCTGCTGCGGACCGGTACGGGCCGGCGCAGCGACGTTGCGCTCGAGGCACGGCCCAGCGCGCGGGTGATCTCCACGTGGGGCGTCCACGCACTTGAACTCGGAGCGAAGGGTCTCGCCTCATTCCACAACGAGTTACCCTCCGAAGATGATCGGGCCTGGGCGCTCGACGCGCGCGGCCGGTTGGACCTCACGCGGCGCACAAATATCGAGAGCAGCCTCGGGCATGAGGTCACGCAGGAGACCCGCGGGACGATCAACACACGGGCCGGTGCCGGAGGGCGGTCTGACGTGAGCACGGACCGGGCTGCCGTCGCGCTCAACCACCGCTTCAATCGCCTCGGTCTGCAATTGCGCGGTGCCGTGGCCGAGCGAGACTATGCGCCTGCAATCGAAGCCGGCGGCACGACACTCAGCAACGACGATCGCGATACGACGCAGCGGGAAGTCGCACTCCGGGCAACATGGGAGTTCAAGCCGCAACTCTCGGCCTTCGGCGAGGTCGGGACGGACGAACGCGACTACGGCGCGGCAAGCCGCAGCGACGGGTTGAGGCGTGACTCGAGCGGCGAGCGCTACCGGGTCGGCGTCTCGTTCGGGAACGCGGGCCAGATCGTCCGAGGAGAAGTGGCGATCGGTGCGCTTAAGCAGCATTTCGACGATCAGCGGTTGCCAGACATTTCTGGGGTTATCGTCGATGCCAACGTCGGCTGGCGGATCACAGGGCTGACGTCGCTGCTCGTGACGGCACGTTCGGACATCGGCGAATCCACCGTCGCCGGCTCAGGTGGCGCGATGGTGAGATCCATCGGGACCGAGGTGCGGCACGCGTTCCGGCGGAACGTCGTTGGATCGGCCGGCGTCAGACTGACGCGGGCCGACTATGCGGGCATCGATCTGGTCGAGCAGGACGTCACAAGCTCGCTTGGGGTCGACTACTACCTGTCGCGCGAGGTCTCGCTTTTCGGCCGCTATGCGCATGTCGACTTCTCGTCGACCAGTCCGCAGGGCGATTATACGGCGGACGAGGTTCGTGTCGGCGTACGCGTGCGGCGGTAGGCCAAGCGATCAGCGCGTCCGACCAAGGCTCGGTACCACCAAAGGCAACGGCACCTCGACCGGTCCGTCGAATATCGCCGTCTCGTTCTCGATCCGGACAGCGCCGGATGCAACCAGCCGCAATGCCAGCGGATAAATCTGATGTTCGGCTTCGAGCACACGTGCTGCCAGGGTCTCGGCCGTATCTCCGGGCAGGACCGCGACGGCCGCTTGAGCGAGAATCGGGCCCGAATCCATCTCCGTGCGAACGAAATGCACCGAGCAGCCGACGATCAGGGCGCCGGCATCGAGAGCGCGCTGGTGGGTGTCGAGGCCGGGGAACGCCGGGAGCAGCGACGGGTGGATGTTCATCAGCCGATCCCGCCAGCGGTCGACGAAGCCACCGGTCAGGAGCCGCATGAAGCCGGCGAGACAAACGAGCTCCGCGCCGTGGTCGAGTATGGCCTGATGCAGACGGGCTTCGAAGGCCATGCGGTTGGCATACTGGCGATGGTCGATGGCGACCGTGGCGATGCCCTGCTCGTCCGCCCAAGACAGTCCGAGCGCTTCTGGCCGGTTGGAGATGACGACCGCGGGCTCGGCGGGGAACTCCGGGTCGCCCATGGCGGCGACGAGCGACTGCATATTCGAACCGCGGCCGGAGATGAGAATGGCTGTGCGCTTTTTCATGGCGGACCCGCATAGCACAAGCATCATGGGATGAGTCGCTGCACCGTGCGGGTAGACGACTTCTCCAGTGGATTGCTCGCGCGGCAGGCTTACGCCTGCGGCGACGGAAGCAACAATGGCTTGACCGATCGCACCTTGGCCGGTGCATCGTAACCGGCCAGACGACGGCGGTATGCGGCGAGCGCGGGCGGGGCATGAGCGACCACAAATCGGCCGGGGACGGATCCGCGACGAGCGTGACCGTTGAAGCGGCGGCGGAGCGGTCCTTTCCGTCCGGGCCGCTCGCGACGACACTTGCCGTCCAGACACTCTCCACCGCTGCCGCCTATTCGATCCCGGCGGTGGCGCCGGCCGTAGCGGGCGACGTCGGAGTGAACCCGGCGCTCGTCGGCTATTTCATCTCGGCCGTTTACGGCGTCGGCATCCTATCCGCCTTGTTCTCGCCGCCGCTGATCGGGCGGTACGGTGCGGTGATCGTCTCTCAGGCCGTCCTGGTCGCAACGGTCGCCATGCTGGGGACGGCGGCGACGGGAACACTGGCCGCCATCGCACTGAGTGCGGCGTTGATGGGGCTCGCCTATGGCGCGACGGCACCGGCATCGACGCACCTTCTGGTGCCGCGCACGCCTCCAGCCTTGATGAATTCGGTGCTGTCGCTCCGGCAGATCGGCGTCCCCCTGGGAGGTATGCTGGCAAGCCTCGCAATGCCGCCGCTGACTCTCGCTTTCGGATGGCGTACGTCCCTGCTGATGCAGCTGTTACCGGTGATCGCGCTCGGGATCACCATCCACCTGCTCTGCCGGCACTGGGATGCGCCGCGGGCCACTGCAACGACGACAGCTCATCCCGGGTTGCTCGCCCCGCTACGGATGCTGAAGACGAGTTCGGCGCTCAGGCGGCTCTCTTTCGCGGCCTTTATTTATTCAGGACTGCAACTCTGCTTCATGGTGTTCATGACGACACAACTGACCACCAAGGCGGGTTTCGATCTCGTGCGAGCGGGACAAACACTGGCGGCTTATCAGTTGGCCGGCGTCATCTCGCGGCCGATCTGGGGCTGGCTCTCCGACAATGTAATGGGCGCGCGCTGGTGGCTCGGCCTGCAAGGCGTCTTCATGTGCATGATGGCGGTGCTGGTCGGGACGTTCAGCGAGGCGTGGCCAGGCCCCATGGTGGTGCTGGTCTCGATGGCCGCCGGCGCCACGGCATCGGGCTTCACCGGCATCGCCTACGGAGAATATGCCCGTCTCGGCGGCGCGAGACGCACGGAAGCGACGGGCGCAGGCGCGGCCTTCATGTTCGCTGGCGTGATGGTCCTGCCATCGATCATGAGCCTCGTCGTGACGCTGACGGGCAGCTACGAGGGGGCCTACGCAACGATCGGCGGCCTCGCGATGCTCGCCGGCCTCGGCATGATGGTGCGCTGGCGGGAGTGACGGTTGGCCGCTGTGGCCCATGGCCTTTTGCTTGATCCCGATCAAAACGTCAGCGACTTTCATCCGGAAAATCGGCCATTATGTCCGGACAATGCGGCGTCTACACCGCCACTCGCGGTCGAGCGTCGTCCGAAGCCGTCACAGGGAGAGGATCGAGATGACCGGGATGGAAGCGCTGAAGGACAAGACGGCGCGTGTGACCGAGCACTTCGACGTGCTCATCGTGGGGGCAGGCATCTCCGGCGTCGCCGCGGGCCGGCATCTCAACCAGCAGTGCCCAGACCGCGACTACGTGATCCTGGAAGTGCAGGAGAGCTTCGGCGGGACGTGGCTGACGCACAAGTATCCAGGCATTCGCTCCGACAGCGACCTTCATACCTTCGGCTACAGCTTCAAACCCTGGGTGGGGCCGCCCATCGCGACGGCGGAAGAGATCCGCAAGTACATGGGCGAGGTGATCGAGGAGAACGATCTCGCGCGTCGCATTCGCTACAGGCACCGGATCGATAGCGCTTCGTGGTCGACTCCCGACAAGCGCTGGACACTCGAAGTCACTCGGGTCGACACGGACGAGAAGCTGCGTTTCACCTGCAATTTCCTATGGATGGCCCAGGGCTATTACCGCCACTCCGAAGGCTACACGCCGGATTGGCCGGGGATGGCGGACTTCAAGGGTGTCATCAAGCATCCGCAGACGTGGGACCCGGACTTCGACTACGCGGGCATGCGTGTCGTGGTGATCGGATCGGGTGCGACGGCGGCAACGGTCGTGCCGGCGATGGCCGACCGGGCAGCTCACGTGACCATGCTGCAGCGCTCGCCGACCTATTTCCGAACGGGGCGGAATGCGATCGAGATCGCGGAGGAGTTGCGCAAGCTGCAGATCGACGAGCACTGGATCCACGAGATCGTGCGCAAGAAGATCCTCTACGAGCAGGCCCAATTCTCCAAGCGGACGTTCGAGGAGCCCGACAAGGTCAAGCAGGAGCTGCTCGACAACGTGCGGCACTACCTCGGCCCCGATTACGACATCGACACGCATTTCACGCCGAAATACCGGCCGTGGCGGCAACGTCTGGCATTCATTCCCGATGCCGATCTGTTCAAGGGTATCGCCAGCGGCAAGGCGTCGGTGGTCACGGACGAAATCGAACGCTTCGTCGAGAATGGCATCCTGCTCAAATCCGGCAAGGTGCTGGAGGCCGACCTGATCGTGACGGCGACCGGCTTCAACATGAACGTCATGGGCGACATCGCGTTCGCGATCGACGGTACGCCGCTCAACTGGGCGGACACGGTGACCTATCGCGGCATGATGTTCACCGGCGTGCCCAATCTGGCCTGGGTGTTCGGCTACTTCCGGGCGAGCTGGACCTTGCGCTCGGATCTTATCGGCGACTTCGTGTGCAAGATGCTCAATCACATGAAGGCCAAAGGCGTGAAGCAGGTGACGCCTCAACTGCGGCCGGAAGATCACAACATGCCGCTCTTGCCGTTCATCGACGGTGAAAACTTCAATCCGGGCTATCTGCAGCGAGCGCTGCCGATTCTGCCGAAACGCGGCGACAAGCCGGAATGGATGCACAACCAGGACTATTGGGCCGAGAAGGACGAGATCCCGGCGACGAACCTGGACGACGATGCGTTCGCCTACGCCTGAGCGACGGGGGCACCGTTCATCTCCGCCCCTGGCATAATTCCAATCGCCTCACTCCGACCCTCTCCCCCAAAGGGAGAGGGGCAGGCATCACCCCTTGCACTTAGCCGGCTCGAGAAAGTCGAGACTGCGCAGGACGCCGCTGACCGCAAACTCGCCGTAGTCGATGAAGAGGCGCCGAGATACGCCGTTCTCGAAATAGAGAAAGGCCAGCTCGTAGGCCGGGACCGCATCCGTGGTGCCGGCTCCAACCTCGAAGTAACTGATGGAGATCGGCCAGCTTCGTAAGGCATCCAACGGCTTGCCGTTTTTGGCCTCAGCCAGGGTGCGGTTGTAGCCGGCTGGTTTGACCCGCCCGATGTACGACGCGGTGGTGAATACTTTTTCGCCCTTTTCCGACCCGTCGTAGAGATCGGCAATGAAAAACTGCTCGCCTCGGCGGGCTGCGGCCAGAAGTGCGATCGAATGCTGCACCGGGAAGAACGTATCACCCTTGAGGCTGATCGCCTTTTTGGCAGGCTTGGTGATGACGACCTTGACTTCACCTCCCGGTGCGGAGCGGGCCGCGTCGCCGTCGGTCGCCTCCTCGAGTTTCGTATCCTTGTATTGGCTCGAATTGAACCGGAAGGCCTTCGCAACGGCATCCTCCCAACTGGAGGAGCGCATGTCGCTGACGGTCGTTGCCCCCTCCTGGTTGGTCATGCGCGTGACGAAACGCATGTTCTGAGTGAAGCCCTGGCACGCCGATCCGGTCAGCTCGTAGACCATCCGCCCTGTCAACTCCGTAACACCGGAGCCGCCGCGGGAGTGGGCGAGGCTGATTTCATAAACGGCTCGATGCGGTGCCAGCTGCTCGGACGCGGCGACAGCGCCCTTCTGGGCACGTGCCTCTGCGACCATCCCCAACGACAGCAGAAGAGCGGCCGCGGGCGCCATTCGGATTGCTGCCCTCGTCCATCGCGACTGACTTGCGCCACTGCCTTGCGGCATACATGCTCCCCGCCTATGCGGCCGGCCGTCCAGATCGTCGGACCGCCGCACGTCGACACCCTGCCGGCTGCAACCATTGCAAACGCGACCGGCGCGCGCCAAGAATGAGGTAACAGACTATCCTAGCGAGCCGCGACGGAAAAGGGGCACCCATGACGGAAACCATCGAGACAAAACTGGCTGCGCTCGGGCTGACCCTGCCAGATGCTCCGGCCCCCGTCGCCAACTACGTGCCGACGTGCCTCGCGGGTGGACTTCTGTTCATCTCCGGCCAAGTGTCGCGGCGGGGCGATGGACAGGTTCTGACGGGCAAGCTCGGCGATGGGCTCGATGTCGCCGCCGGCCGCGAGGCAGCGAAGGTCTGCGCACTCAACATCCTGGCACAGGCGAAGGCCGCTCTCGGCTCGCTCGATCGCATCGAGCGTGTGGTCAAGCTGACGGGCTTCGTCAATTCTTCGCCGACGTTCAATGGGCATCCCCAGGTGGTCAACGGTGCCTCAGACCTTCTCGTCGAGGTGTTGGGCGACAAGGGTCGGCACACCCGATCGGCCGTGGGCGTGGCCGCGCTTCCGGTCGACGCCGCAGTGGAGATCGAAGCCATCCTCGCTGTAAAGCCGGCCTGAACGTAGAGGCACGTGCGCATGCTGGACCGCTCGACGTTTCTGCGACCGATCGCTCACCGGGGGCTGCACAACGCGGCAGCCGGCATCATCGAGAATTCGGGCCCGGCGTTCGCGGCGGCCATCGCGGCGGGATACGGCATCGAGTGCGATCTTCAGCCCGCCAGCGACGGCACGGCGATGGTGTTCCACGACCAGTCATTGGCGCGGCTCGTCGACGCTCCGGGCCAGACGACGGACCACGGGCCGGCTGCTCTGGCGCGGTTGTCCTACAAGGGCGACGCGAGCGCGCGTATCCTGCGACTAGTGGAGCTGCTCGATCTTGTCGCAGGGCGGGTGCCCATTCTGGTCGAGGTCAAGAGCGCATGGGAGGCACCGGACCCGCGGTTCATCGCTTCGATTGCCCGTGATCTCGCGGCCTATCGGGGACCGTACGCCATCATGTCGTTCGATCCGAGTGTGGTTGCAGTGCTCAAGCCCCTGCTACCCGGCGCGCCGCGCGGGATCGTTTCGGGGCTTTATCAACCGAGCTGGTCGGACGGGAAACTCGACGCGGACCGGTCGTACCGGCTGTCGCACCTGATCGAGAGCCGCGCGGCGGAGCCCGATTTCTTCGCCTATCATGTCAAGGCGTTACCAACTCCTGTGACGCGATTCCTGCGGGAGGGGCTGGGCCTGCCACTGTTCACGTGGACCGTGCGATCGCGAGAAGACATCGCCACTGCGAGACAATGGGCCGACGCGCCGATCTTCGAAGGGATCGATCCGGCGAGCCCCGGCTGACAGCCGCTCGACGGGCCGACACGCCCCAGAGAAGCGCTTGTCACCGGATAGAGGATGGTTGGCCGCGAGAACTGCGGCAGATTTCGTGCGTTCTGCTCCCTAACTGCTTGTCGGAGGGAGCGACCATCCGCAATGAACGAACTGATGACGCTTGCCGCCGATCCCGCAGCGTGGGCCGCGCTTTTCACATTAATCGCCATGGAAGTGGTGCTCGGCATCGACAACCTCATCTTCATCGCCATTCTCACGAACAAGCTTCCAGAGGAGCGGCGGGAGATGGCGCGGCGCATCGGCATCGGGCTCGCGCTCATCATGCGTCTGGTTCTGCTCGGAACAGTCGCCTGGATCGTCAGGCTGACGGCGCCGATCTTCACGATCCTGGGCAACGACCTGTCCTGGAGGGACATCATCCTGATCGCGGGCGGAGTGTTCCTGGTCTGGAAGGCGACGAAGGAGGTCCATCACCGGGTGGACCCGGACCCCGGGCCGGATATCTTCAACCGGCGGACGGTCAGTCTCGGGTTTGCCGCAGCGCTCGTCCAGATCGTGGTTCTGGACCTCGTGTTCTCCATCGATAGCATCGTGACGGCAGTGGGCATGACAGAGCATTTGCCGATTATGGTGATTGCCGTCGTAATCACTGTGCTCGTGATGCTGTTCGCGGCGACGCCGCTCGCCAACTTCATCAACGCCAATCCGACTATCGTGATGCTGGCACTCGGCTTTCTTCTGATGATCGGCACGGCGCTGATCGCGGAGGGCTTCGGGGCCGAGATTCCCAAAGGCTACATCTATGCGGCGATGGCGTTCTCCGCGCTGATCGAGGGACTGAACATGATGGACCGGCGAGCGCGTCAGCGGCGCCGTCAAAACGGGATGACGCAGGAAAACCCGAGGAGCGACTGAACTGCGGGTCCAGTCGGACGCCGCTTCCGGAGAACGCAACCGTATGGGGTCAGCGAACCGTCTCGCCCGGGTAGACGCCCCAAAGCTGCTTCTGCTCGATATAGCCGCGAAAATCTCCGATCGAGACGTAGCACCAGCGCGTGTCGCAACTCTTGATGTTGGCAATGACGCCGGCCTCCAGCATGGCCACAGGGGCCGAGCCCGGCTTGTCGTCCGAGAGGAGTTCGATTTTGGGCGCGGTGCCGCTTTTCATCTCCCAGGGCGTCACCAGGGCCGTCCGGCGGCCAGAGACGAGCGCTTGGAGCACCCAGCCCTCGGCTCCCTCGCTGTCGCGCACCTGGCGCCAACCTTCGAACTCCCTGATCACCTCAACCGGAAGCCCGGCGCGACGATAGACCCAAAGCACCTTATGGTCGGTGCCGGGGCCCTGGCGAGAATGCACACGGTCGGCCTTCAAGCTGACAAATCGGGGTACGGGCAGTCCGCTACCGGCAATGACCTGCGGGCCCGGCGTGGCGTCCGCCGAGCGAAGCTGAGCCTGAGCTACGGCGCCAGCCGCTCCCAGGGCCGACAGAATGGGCACGATGGCCGCTATTCTTCTCCCAGCCCGGGTCAGCCGCAATCGCATGTTTTGCCTCCCCATCCCTCAGGAGCCATCCCCCGAATCTCAGTCGTGACTGTGTCTGATCCGTGGTAGCGAGGCAATCGTCGCCGGCTCACGCGCGTTGGAATGGAGATTGGCGCCAGCTTCTGTTAGAGACGAAGAGGATCAAGATAGCTCAAGCCCTTAAGCGTGCGCCTCGGCTTCGCCGGGACCACTGAATCCACGCCCTTCACGCCGGACCGTTTCCATGCCCCAGAGCGCCAAGCGACCCCTCGTCATCGTCACCCGCAAGCTGCCGGACGTGGTCGAAACGCGTATGCGCGAGCTGTTCGATGCGCGTTTGAATGTCGACGACCGCCCGATGACACAGGCGGAATTGGTTACGGCGGCACAAACCGCCGACGTTATCGTTCCGACCGTCACCGACCGCATCGACCGTGCTGTGCTGGCGCAATCGGGGCCAGGACTGAAACTGATCGCGAATTTCGGCACGGGCGTCGACAATATCGACCTCGACACGGCACGTAACCGGGGCATCACGGTCACCAACACGCCCGGCGTGCTGACCGAGGACACTGCCGACATGACCATGGCGCTGATCCTGGCGGCGCCACGGCGCCTCGCACAGGGCACCGCCTACCTCAAGGACCCACGCAACCACTGGGCGGGATGGTCGCCGACGTGGATGCTGGGACACCGGATCTGGGGCAAGCGGCTCGGCATTATCGGGATGGGCCGGATCGGGCAGGCCGTGGCGCGGCGAGCGAAGGCGTTTGGGTTGCAGATCCACTATCACAATCGCCGACGCCTCGGGGAAGAGATCGAGCAGGAACTCGAGGCGACGTACTGGGAGAGCCTCGACCAGATGCTCGCCCGGATGGACATCATCTCGGTCAACTGCCCGCACACGCCAGCGACATACCACTTGCTCTCGGCGCGCCGGCTGAAGCTGCTGAAGCCGTCCGCCTATCTGGTCAACACGGCGCGCGGCGAGGTGATCGACGAGAACGAGCTGGCGCGTCTGATCGACGCCGGTGCCATCGCGGGTGCGGGGCTCGACGTGTTCGAACACGAGCCTGCCGTCAATCCGAAGCTGCTCGCGTCCGATCGGGTCGTCGCGCTGCCGCACATGGGGTCGGCGACGATCGAGGGCCGCATCGACATGGGCGAGAAGGTGATCATCAACATCAAGACCTTCCTCGATGGGCATTCGCCCCCCGATCGCGTGCACCCGGCAATGTTCTGAGGGCGTCATGACCTGGTCGATCATTGCGAAGGACGAAAGAACGGGGCGAATCGGGATTGCGGTGACCACTTGCGCCTTCGCCGTCGGGGCGCGCGTTCCGCACATCAAGACGAGTGTCGGCGCGGTGGCGACACAAGCGACGACCAACCAGTTGTTCGGGCCACGCGGGCTGGCGCTGCTTTCTGCCGGAGCATCTGCGGAGGATTGCGTCCGCTTGCTGCTCCAGGCTGACGAGGGGCGGGACCATCGCCAGGTTCATGTCATGGATCGTGAAGGGCGGTTTGCGGCGCGAACGGGTAGCGCTTGCGTGCCGTGGTGCGGGCATCTGGTCGAGCCGACGTTCTCGGTCGCCGGTAACATGCTCGCGGGCGAGGCGGTGATCCAGGAGACGGCAAAAGCCTACAAGACCCACGCTGATCTCCCGTTCGCGCGGCGGCTGATCGCAGCGCTGAAGGCTGGGCAGGCGGCGGGCGGCGACAAGCGTGGCAAGCAGTCGGCAGCGCTGCTGATCCACGACGACGAGGACCACGCGGCGCTCGATCTCCGCGTCGACGATCACGCCGAGCCGCTCGACGAACTCGGGCGGCTCGAGGAGGTGGCGCGCGGAACATTCGTCCACACGCGACGGTTCGGTCCGACACGGGTCAATCCCGCGGGACTTCTGGATGCGGAGGAGCGAGCCAAGGCGATCGAGCGCTCCATCGCGGAGGGTTACGAGTAACCTTGCAGCGACCCCAAGATCTCGACGTTGCGCGCCGTGTGCTCTATGCGGCGTGGACCTTATGATTGCGTAGATTTCAACCCGGGTGACGCCATGAAGCCGACTGCGATCCTGTTTCCTGTCATCGCGCAGGTCGTCTTGACGCTTGCCGTGCTGATCGCGATGGGACCGGCGCGAGCGCAGTCGATGCGCGAAAACGGCCAGAAGCTCACCGACGACGACGTGCGCGTGGGGCAGAACACGTGGTCGACGCAGGCGGTGAAGGTCTCGAAGAACTACGCCAACCAGTTCGAGCTACCGGTGTTGTTCTATGCCGTAGTGGCCTTCGCCCTGATCACCAGTGCGGTCGACCTACTGATGGTCGGACTCGCGTGGATCTTCGTGCTATCGCGGGTCGCGCACACGGCCATTCATATCGGGCCCAACGTCGTGATGTGGCGGGGGACGGCCTTTCTGGTCGGTTTCGTCGCGCTCGTCCTGATGTGGCTGAAACTCACCGTTCACATTCTCTGAACACGACCCGCGAAAGGCTCCGCTCCAATGCGCCCAGGCGCCCGCATATCCGCTGCCATCGAAGTGCTGACCGAGGTGATCGACCGGCACCGGCCGGTGTCGCTGGCGCTTGCCGACTGGGGCAAGGACCACCGCTTCGCCGGCTCCGGCGACCGATCGGCGATCGGCAATCTCGTTTATGACGCCCTGCGGCGACGGGCCTCGCTCGGATGGGCGATGGGGGCGGAAACGCCGCGGTCCATCGCGATCGGAGCGGCACCCGAGGCGCTCGGCGTCGAACCATCGGCAATCGCGGGACTTTGTACCGGCGAAGATCACACGCCGGCACCGCTGGAGCCGCGAGAGGCCCAAGGCCTCGAAGGGCCACCTGACGGCGCGCCACCACATGCGGCCGCCGACGTTCCGGATTGGCTGTGGGCCGAGTTCGAGCGAACGTTCGGGGATCAGGCCGTGGCCGAGGGCCGGGCGCTCACGCGCCGGGCGCCCGCCGATATCCGAGTCAACCTGCTGAAGGCGACGCGCGAGCGGGTGCTGAAGGCGCTCGCACCATTCGGAGCGATCGAGACACCGATGTCGCCAATCGGCGTGCGCATCCCGGCACCTACCGGGCCGTCGCGGACGCCAAACCTGCAGGCCGAGGCCGCGTTCCAGGCCGGATGGTTCGAGGTTCAGGACGAAGGCAGCCAACTCGCCGCGCTGTTGACTGGCGCCGGTCCGCGGCTGCAGATCCTCGATCTGTGCGCGGGGGCCGGCGGCAAGTCGCTCGCCATGTCGGCTGCTACGCACAATACCGGTCAGATCTATGCCTACGACGACGACCGCGAGCGGTTGAAGCCAATCTACGAGCGCATCAAGCGGGCGTGGACGCGCAACATCCAGGTGCTACGGGCGCGGGACAAGGCCGCCTTGGAAGCGCTCGGGGACCGTTTCGACATCGTGCTCGTCGACGCGCCCTGCACGGGAACGGGTGTCTGGCGTCGACGCCCCGAAGCGAAGTGGCGATTGAAACCCGGCAACCTCGAGACGCGGATGCGCGAGCAAGTGGCCGTGCTCGACACGGCTGCCGGGCACGTGAAGCCGGGCGGGCGTCTCGTCTACGTCACCTGTTCGCTGCTGGCGCCCGAGAACACCGGGCAGATCGCTGCGTTCGTGGCACGGCACCCGACGTTCCGTGTCGTGCCCTACGCCGAAGTTTGGCGCGCGACCTTGAAGAGCGAGCCGCCGCGATCCGCCGACGGGAGCACCGAGACGCTGCTGCTCACGCCACACAGCCACGGCACCGACGGGTTTTTCATCGCCATCGTCGAGCGCGCGGCGTCGTAAATGTGTCGTACTGGCTGAGCTGGGCGGCGCCTGACCAAGGATGCGGGCGCTGGTTACCTCTGACGGGATCGCGAACGCCGGTTCGCGATCAAAAACTGTTACGATCACGCGATTGCAACCAAATCGCATTTGACTCGTTTTTCCGCCGCTCTAAATGATCCGCCGCCGGGACCGAGTGGGGTCCTCGCCGCAGTTGAACGGTTGGGCCCATTTGGCAACCCCACCGGCAAGGCTTCGGCTCATCCTTCGGGAGACTTCTCGTCCATCATGGCCATCGCTTCCAAGCCGAAGCGTCCGCGCCGGACGCCGCCCGCACGCTCCTGTCTCGGCCCTGTCGCCGATCTCGAGTCCCATCTCCCTTCAGAGTGGTGGCGCAAGCTCTTCAACGCGCTCTACGTCAAGACCGACGGCGACGTCGTCGAGAACGCCGAGAACACGCGGCGCGACGTGGATTTCATCGTGTCGGCCGCGGCCGTGCAGCCGCACAGCCAGATCCTCGATCTGTGCTGCGGGCAAGGGCGGCACTGCCTGGAGCTGGCGCGCCGAGGCTTCCGCAACGTTACGGGTGTCGACCGCTCGCGGTATCTCGTGCGGTTGGCGCGCAAGCGGGCGCAGGCGGAGGGGCTGCAGGTCGTCTTCAAGGAGGGCGATGCACGCAATCCACGGCTCAACGAGGCGAGCTACGACTGCGTTGCAATCATGGGCAACTCGTTCGGCTACTTCTCGAACCAGCAGGACGACGAGAAGGTGCTCACGACGGTCGGCAAGCTGCTCCGGCCGTCCGGCCAGGTCGTGCTCGACATCACCGACGGCGGCTATATGGCCGAGCACTTCGACCGGCGTTCATGGGAGTGGATCGACGAGCACCATTTCGTCTGCCGCGAACGTACGATCAGCCAGGACAAGCAACGCCTGATCAGCCGCGAGGTCATCGTCAACGACGAGACCGGTGTGATCGCGGACCAATTCTACGCGGAGCGGCTTTACACGCGAGCGAGCATCACGAAGCTCCTCGAGAAGTGCGGCTTCCGCAACATCCGCCATCACGGCACGACCGAGGCCCTGTCGGATCGCGACCAGGATCTCGGCATGATGGCCCGGCGGCTTCTTCTCTCCGCCGACGCACCGCAGCTCCCGGCACGCAAACCACGCGGCAAGCTGAGGCAGATCGATCTCACCGTCGTGATGGGTGATCCGCGGCTTCCGGACACGGTGAAACTCAACGGCCAGTTCAACGACGAGGATCACGAGACGATCCGTCGCCTCAAAGACGCGCTGGCGGAGCTGCCCAACTACAAAGTCCGTTATCTCGACAATCACGCGACCCTCGACCGCGATTTGTCGGAACTCAAGACGGACCTCGTGCTGAACCTCTGCGACGAGGGATTCAACAACGATCCCCTCAAGGAGCTGCACGTTCCGGCGCTGATGGAGATGCTCGAAATCCCATACACCGGAGCGGGGCCGGGTGCGCTCGGGGCCTGCTACGACAAGGGGCTGGTGCGGGCTGTCGCGCAATCGCTCGACGTGCCGGTGCCGCTGGAAACCTACGTGCGCCCGGGAGACCAGGGTGCAACGCTGCCGAGCGTGTTTCCGGCGCTGCTCAAGCCTAACACTGGCGACAGCTCGCAGGGCATCACCAAGGACGCCGTGGTCGACAACGAACGCGCGCTGATCGATTACCTGGAGCGACTCAAGGCGCAGTTCCCGAAGCGTGGCGTGCTGGTGCAGGAGTTCCTGACGGGCGCGGAATACTCCGTCAGCTTGATCGGCAATCCGGACCAGGGCCTCCGCGCTCTACCCATTCTCGAAGTCGACTATTCGAGGCTTCAAGAAGGCCTGCCGCGCATTCTCGGCTACGAGTCGAAGTGGGAGCCGGACAGTCCCTACTGGACCCAGGTGAAGTACCATGAGGCGCATCTGCCGGACCACATCCAGCAGCAGTTGATCGAGAACTCAGCCCGTATGTTCGAGCGGCTGGGCTGCCGGGACTACGCACGGTTCGACTTCCGCGCGGATGCCAACGGTGAGATCAAGCTGCTCGAGGTCAATCCGAACCCGGGATGGTGCTGGGACGGCAAGCTGAACCTGATGGCGAGCTTCCAGGGCATGCGCTACGCGGAGTTGCTCGGCCAAATCCTGGCGTCTGCCGAGGAACGCCTGGGGATTCAGGCCAAGCTGCATGCCGCGGCCGCGGCACCGGCGGCGTCGGTACGAATCTAGAGCGATACGAAAGCGTGGGGCCGTCGCAGACATTCCGGCTTCGCGACGGCCGACGGCTCGGTTGGACCAGCTATGGCGCTGCGGACGGTCGCCCTGTGCTGGCGTTTCACGGGGCGCCGGCCTGCCGGCTGATGTTCGTGCCGGCTGACGAACCAGCCCAACGGCTCGGGCTCCACCTGATCGCGCCGGATCGTCCCGGTTACGGCCTTTCGGATTCCATGCCGGGCCGGACGCTCGCAGGCTGGGCCGGCGACGTCTCGCAGCTGATGGATCACCTGGGGATCGACCGCGCGCCGATCGTCGCGATTTCGGGCGGGGGGCCCTACGCGGTCGCATCCGCAGCACAACTCAGCCAGCGCATCGCTGGGCTCGCGTTGGTGTCTCCGTTGGGTGAAGTCGGTGCCGAGCGATCACGAGCATCGATGACACGGGCGCAGCGTGCGTTCTTCCTCGGATTTCCCCGCCACCCCAATCTGCTGAGGCGGAGCGCGGCGGCCGGCCGGGCTGCCTTTCTGGCGGCGCCGGAGTTTTCATATGCGGCGTTCCGATCACTGCTGGCCGAGCCCGACCGGGGGGTGCTCGCTGCGCCCGAGGCCCGCCGCGTTATGATCGACATGACTCGAGAGGCTTTGCGCCACGGCGTCGAGGGGGCGGTGTCTGACATGGCGATCTACGGGCGGCCGTGGAGCATTGATCCTGGCTCGATCGGCTGTCCTTCGATGTTGTGGCAGGGCACGGCCGATCACATCGTCCCTTCCGAGGCGGCATTCGACCTTGGGCGTAGATTGTCGGGGTGCGTCGTCCATCGCCTCGAGGGCCATGGGCATTTCTGGGTGCTCGATCACGTGGACGAGGTCATGCGAGCCGTGGCTGGGATGGCGAAAGCGTAGAGGCCCGCATCCTTCTCTGTCACACAGTCGGGCCGCCGGTCATGCCGAAGCGGGACTTGATGCGGTTGAAGAGGCGCTCGCGAACGGCTCGATAGCTTTCAAGGGTCTGTTCGCGGTTGCCCTGGCCGATCATCATGGAGGCGTCGAATGTGGGCCAATACTCGACGTCGACGGCCATGGTGCGGGTCAGCTCCAGGGCCTGATGGTGGGCTTCAGGCGAGAGCGTGATGATCAAATCGAACGACGTATCGTGAAGATCGGCCAGGGTGTGAGGCACGTGCTGGGACATATCGATGCCGATCTCGTCCATGACGGCACCGACAAACGGATCAGCGTCGCCGGCGCGGACGCCTGCTGATTCGACGTAGACTTGACGGCCGGCCAAGTGGCGCAGGATCGCGGCGGCCATCGGGGAACGGACGGCATTCATCGTGCACGCGAACAGCACCGATCCCGGCAGCCCGCGCCCAACCATCCAGAATCATCCTTTCCAGTGCAGCGCACAGATGAGCGTGAACAAACGGCGGGCCGTGTCGTGGTCGATCTCGACTTTGCCCTTGAGGCGCTCAACGAGCACGCGACTGCCTTCGTCGTGGAGGCCGCGACGCCCCATGTCGATGGCCTGGATGCGCGAGGGAGGGGCTGTCCTGATGGCCTGATAGTAGCTCTCGCAAACCATGAAATAGTCCTTAACGATACGGCGGAAGGGCGTCAGCGAGAGCATGTAGGTGACCGGGTTAGCGTTCTCGGCAGCGCCTCGCTCGCTGGCGATTCGCATCACCAACCGGTCTTCGACCAAGCCAAGATTGAGCGCATAAGGTCCGTCGTCACGTCCTTCCACCACAAAGTGGTTAGCGTCGAGAATGTCGTAGATGGCAACCTCGCGCTCGTGCTGCACGTTCGGATTCGAACGGCGAATGGAGTCCCGGTCGAGCGTTATGGATACCAGCCGGTTGGTCGCTCCCGTGCCGCTGGATGGCGGCGCTCCGTCCGTGCCAGACACGGCAGGATCGTCCGGGGTCGTCATCGCGGGCTCCCGTTGCCGAGGCGGATCTCCACCGACCTGCGGTGGGCCTCCAGTCCCTCCGCGCGGGCGAGCGCCATGGCGGTCGGGCCCAATACCTCGAGCGCATCCCTGCTCAGCGACAGGAGCGAGGTCCGCTTCATGAAGTCGAGCACGCCGAGCCCCGAGGAGAAGCGGGCGCTTCTAGCGGTGGGCAGAACGTGGTTCGAGCCGGCGATGTAGTCGCCGATCACCTCGGGCGTCATCTTGCCGAGGAAGATCGCGCCGGCATTGCGGATGCGCGAGGCCAACACCTCGGGATCGGCCGTGGCGATCTCGAGATGCTCGGCGGCGATACGGTCCGCCAGTGGGGGCGCCTCGTCGAGCGAGCGCAGAATGATTACGGCACCGAAGGTGCGCCAACTTTCCCCCGCAATGGCGGACTTGGGAAGATCGGCAAGCTGACGAACAACGGCGGCCTCCACGGCACGAGCCAGATCCTCGTCGTCGGTCATGAGGATGGATTGAGCGGCCGTGTCGTGCTCGGCCTGGGCAAGCAGATCAGCGGCCAACCATTCGGGATCGTTATCGCGGTCGGCGATGATGAGGACCTCGGAGGGGCCGGCGATTGAGTCGATGCCGACCGTGCCGAAGACCTGTCTCTTGGCCGCTGCGACGTAAGCATTGCCGGGACCGACGATTTTGGCAACGGGCGCGATGCTCTGGGTGCCGTAGGCGAGGGCGGCCACGGCCTGTGCGCCGCCGATACGGTAGACTTCGTCGATGCCGGCGAGACGGGCCGCTGCGAGAACAAGCGGATTGATCTCGCCGCCCGGAGCGGGCACCACCATGACGATGCGCTCGACGCCCGCGACCTTGGCCGGCACGGCGTTCATGAGCACCGAACTCGGGTAGGATGCAAGACCCCCGGGGACATAGAGGCCCACCGACTCGACCGCGGTCCAGCGGTGGCCGAGTTCTGCGCCTACGGCATCACGCCAGCGCACTTCAGCCTCGGGTTTCTGGCGCTGGTGAGCGGCCAGGATACGGTCACGCGCTATGCCCAGGGCGGTGAGAACCTCCCGATCGGAGACGGCGACGGCCGCGTCGATCTCAGCGTCGGTAATGCGAAGGCCGATCCGGGCTAGATCGCAGCGGTCGAAACGCAGGCTCAGCTCGTGCAGTGCCGCGTCACCGCGTGCCCGCACGTCGGCCACGATGGCGGCAACCGCCGTGACGACGTCCTCGGAGGCTTCCCTCTTCGTCGCCAAGAACCCATTAAATCCGCTCTCGAACGAGACGTCGTTCGTCCGCAATCTAATCGGCATCGGATGGCGCGCCTCCAGCGCAGCTTGGTCTTTGCGAACTGATGTGACTTATCAGCCGGAACGTGGCGACCCGGACTCGTCATCGACCGGGTGTCGGGGACGTGCACGCGCGGCCCAAGACGGGCCGAGGTCCTTCATCTCGGCCTCGAGGCATTCGACCTCGAGCCTGATGGCGGCCTGTCCGGCGAACGTCAGCATAACCGTACCAGCCGGGTCTTCTGGTCCGCTCCTCTCGAACGAGAGTGCGAGCAGGACGAGCACCTCGTCGGTTCGCGCCACGTCGATGCCCGAGAGCTTGGCGCCCAGAACGCGCTCGAAGCGTAACGCCGTCCGTAATCGAGCCATTTCGGGCTCACCGCGACGAACGCCTTCGTCCGCAGCCGCCACGCGCGCCCAGTCGAAGCGATTCAAGATTGCCGCAAAGCGCTTCTCGCGCGGCAACAGGGCCATATCGCCGACCCGCACGACCGCATCCTGCAAATGTGCAGACACGACGTTCAGATCCTCGTTATCGAAGGCTATGAGATGGAGTTTGGTCATGATCGCCGATGCCCAACAGGGCGAAGGTTCTAAGCTTGTTCCGCTCCACTGATATAAGCGGTGCAGCATGGGCGCAACAGGCGTGGAGCCTAGGGGCGCCTGGAAGCCAGCCATACGCCGGTCAGGATGAACGCAAAGCCGGCGAGATGGTAGACCTCGATGCGCTCGCCGAGAGCCACGCCGGCGATCAGGGCGCTGTAGAGCGGAATGAGGTGCAGGAAGACGCCTGCGCGTCCGGAGCCCAGCAACTCGACGCCACGACTCCATGCAGCGTAGGCCAGAAGACTTGGAAACAATGACACGTAGGCCAAAGCGACCAGCGACCCGGGGGTCAAGCGCAGGACGACGCCCGAGAGGTGTTCTGCCAGCCAGAACGGCATCGTGGCGAGCGCGGAGATGGTCGCCAGCAGGAAGGTGAACGACACCCAGTGCATTGTGCCGCGCTTGCGCAGCGACGCCGAGTAGATAGCCCACAACCCCATATTGAACAGGATGACGAGGTCGCCGGCATTGAAACCCAGGCTTGAGATCGCCTCCGGCCGCCCCTTGGTGATGATGGCGAGCACCCCGACGAACGACACGGCGATTCCGATGGCTTGGAGAGCACCGACCCGATCGGAGAAGAGCGCCCACCCCGCCGCGACGATGAAGACCGGCGCGACGGAGTTCAAGACCGAAACATTCAGCGCGGTCGTGTAGGTGAGGCCCACGTACTGCAACGTGCCGAATACGGCGCCGCCGATCAGTGAGAGCACCAGGATCGTCGGCCAGGTCCGCTTGATCTCGGGCCAATCGCGGCGAAGATGGGGCCCCGCGAACGGGGCCAGGATCAGCGCAGGCACAATCCAGCGGATGCTTCCCGTCGCCAGTGGCGGAACTTCGCCGGCAATGGCGCGCCCGACGATGTGGTTACCGGACCAGCATAGCGCGGCGAATGCCGCGAAGAGCGAGGCGACCAGCGGTGCACGACCATCCGGCCGCGCCGGTGCCTCGACTTTCGACACGAGAAATCCTTCAACCCGGGGACAACCGCTCGATGGCGGCACCGCACCGTCCGAGCTTTTCCTCGAGGCGCTCGAAGCCGCGGTCGAGATGATAGACGCGATTTACGGTGGTCTCACCATCGGCGACGAGACCGGCGATCACGAGAGAGACGGATGCCCTCAGATCGGTCGCCATCACGGGGGCTCCCCGCAACTGCCGGACGCCGCGAATCGTGGCCGTATCGCCATGCAGTTGAATATCGGCACCGAGGCGCGCCAACTCCTGTACGTGCATGAACCTGTTCTCGAAGATGGTCTCGCGAATGACGCTGGTCCCGCGCGCCGTCGTCATAAGGGCCATGAGTTGGGCTTGCAGGTCGGTCGGGAAGCCGGGGAAGGGCTGCGTCTCCACTGTGATCGGCTCGACGCCGCTGCCATTGCGGCGAACGCGGATGCCGCCCGACTCCTCGGAAACCTCGGCGCCGGTCTGCTCCAGGGCCGTAAGAGCCGTCTCGAGCAGTGACCTGCGAGCGCCTTCCAGGAGGACATTGCCACCGGTGGCCGCGACCGCGAAGGCAAAGGTGCCAGCCTCGATCCGGTCCGGCAGGACGGAGTGCACGGCACCCTCCAGTCGGTCTCGCCCCTGGATGCGAAGCGTGGAGCTGCCGATGCCTTCGATCGTGACGCCCATCTTGACGAGACAGCTGGCGACGTCACCCACCTCAGGCTCGCGTGCGGCATTCTCGATAACCGTCTCGCCCTTGGCCATAGCCGCGGCCAGGAGAACATTATGCGTGGCACCGACCGAAACCTTAGGGAAAACGACGCGGGCACCGCGCAGCCCGCCACGGGGTGCCTTGGCGACGACATAACCAGCATCGATATCGATCTCGGCGCCGAGTGCCTTGAGGCCTGAGAGATGGAGATCGACCGGACGGGTGCCGATCGCGCAGCCACCCGGCAGCGAGACACGTGCCTGCCCCATGCGCGCCAGAATCGGGCCCAGTACCCAGAAGCTCGCGCGCATGCGCGAGACCATCTCGTAGGGGGCCGTCGTGTCGACAATGTCGCGTGCGGTCAGATGGAAAGTCTCGCCCATGTACGGCGTGGAGGCGCGCTTGCCCTCAATCGAGTGATCGACGCCGTGGTTGCGAAGAATGCGAGCGAGAAGGGCGACATCGGCCAGATTCGGCACGTTCTTCAAAGTCAGACGATCGGCCGTCAGCAGGCTCGCGATCATCAAGGGGAGAGCGGCATTCTTGGCGCCCGAAATCGGAATTGTGCCCTCGAGTTTGCGGCCGCCAACGATCTTGATGCGATCCATCTCCGGTCTCCTGGTGGCGTGCGGGCAAGCGGTCAGGCTGCGAATCACCCGCGCCTATCTCGTGTTGCTGTCGCAAATCGGCGAGACCGCGACAATAGCTGCGACAATTCAGCCGCAGGCCCACTCCATCCGAATGCTGACTCAACCGGCCAAGTCATCCTCGCCTTCGGCAGGTTTCGGAGACTCCGCGGCCGATTTCGCGGCGACGGCACGCGACCGGTCCTTGCGCCGATGGAGATTGCGGCGTAGCTCGGCTGCCAGACGTTCCGCGCGGCTGCTATCGCTTTTGACGCTGCCTTTGAGCCGATCGGCGTCTCGGTCGTTCATCGAAGGGCCCCCTTTCAAGTGCGGGTGCTACTCGTTCGCGGCGAAGCGCATCCTTCCCGGCGCGCAGTACGATCATCCTTTAGCATCCGGGTCGAGTCGAGCAAGAGACGGCCGACTTCCCGGAGAGACCGTGAGACCGTGGCGAATGAGAGTGAGAGCGAATCAGAGCCCAGCGCTTCCCAGCGAGATCGCATGAGGGACGATCGCGCAGCCATAACATGGGTGGCGGCGGCCAGCGTCGCCGTCGCGCTGATCGCCATGGGGATCAAATACCTTGCCTTCCTCGTCACAGGCAGCGTGGCGCTCTACTCGGACGCACTCGAGGGCATCGTCAATGTCATTACCGGGCTGCTGGCACTGCTCGCTGTCAGGATCAGCTCGCGGCCGGCCGACAGACGCCACCCATTCGGGCATCACAAGGCCGAGTATTTCTCCGCAGTGATCGAGGGACTTTTGATCCTCGTAGCAGCCGTACTGATCCTGCGCGAGGCGTGGGACGCGATCCAGTCGCCGCGCAACCTGACCGAGCCTTGGCTCGGACTTGCGATCTCAGGCGCTGCGACCGCGCTCAACGCCGGATGGGCAATGTTCCTTATCCGTTGGGGCGGTGTCCGCCGATCGCCGGCTCTGGTAGCCGATGGTCGGCACATCATGACCGACGTGGCGACGAGCATCGGCGTGATCGTCGGGCTGGTCCTGGCCCAGGCGACAGGATGGCCATTGCTGGACCCGTTGATCGCGGCTGCTGTGGCGGTCAACATCCTGTGGACGGGCTGGCGCATGACGCGCGCGTCCGTTTCCAGCTTGATGGACGAGTCCGTCAGCAGTGCCGAGTTGGCGCGGATACGCGCGGCGATCACGGCAAGCACGGCGGGCCTGGGCGCCATCGAGGTGCATGACCTCAGAACCCGAAACGCGGGTCCCGTGACGTTCATCGAGTTTCATCTGGTGGTGCCGGGAGACATGACCGTGGCGGCGTCGCATCGGATCTGCGACCGGCTCGAGGCCGCCATCGGATCGGTCGTGGAGGGGGCCGAGGTGCTCATCCATGTCGAGCCCGAAGGAGAAGCCGGTCGGCGCGGCGGCATCACGCTGTAGTCCGACGCCCTCGGGCGAGGTGACGCGCTGGCGTGGCTCGGAGCAGGGTGATAGGCAGAAAGTTGCGCCGAGAGACGGTTTGGCGCGATTTCGGACCATCAGGGGCGCGCTTGGCCAACGTACCGACCGACAGCAAGGACGACGGGACGGTCACCAAGCCGGCCTTGCGGCTGGATGCGGCCCAACGCAGCCTGCTTTCGCGCATTCTGTCGGACTGGGTGAAGCCGCGTTGGCGCCCGCTCGCTGGAGCCTTCGTCCTTATGGCGGCGCTGGCCGCGGTCAGTGGCTTCTATCCGCGTCTGATCAAGTATGCCTTCGACGTGATTCCGCTTGGACAAGTCAGCCAGATCTATCTGGTGGCTGGGTTGATCGTGCTCGCCACCAGTACGCGTGCGGTGCTGCTCTACCTGACGACCGTCGCGTCGAGCCGGATCGTCCTCGGCATCACGGTCGAGATGCAGAAGACCGCCGTTGCGCACCTGCTGAAGGCCGATTTTGCGCGACTGACCCGCGACGCGCCGGGAGAGCTGATCTCTCGGCTGACCAATGACGTGGACCGCATCCAGGTGGCGCTGCAAGCTGCGCTCAACACGGCGGTTCGTGACGGGCTCGTGATCATCGCACTGGCGACCTACATGGTGTGGAGCGATCCGCTGCTCTCGTTGATCGTGCTCGGCGTCTATCCGTTCGCAATCCTGCCGATCATGACCATTGGCAAGCGGTTGAAACGCGTAGCCCGCGTAACCCAGGAAGAGCTGGCTGGGATGCTGTCGCTGCTGGCCGAAAAGCTCGGCGGCGCGCGACTGATCAAGACCTTCCGACTCGAGGACTACGCGGCGGGACGCATGAACGGCTCGTTCGAGCAGATCCTGAGGCTCAGGATGAAGGCCGTCCGTAACAGGGCGCGATTGGACCCGTTGCTCGAGGCCCTCGGCGGGGTCGCCGTGGCCGGCGTGATCGCGCTCGCGACGTGGCGGATATCGACCGGAATCGCCACGATCGGCGACTTCATGGCGTTCGTCTCCGCGCTGGTGCTGGCGGCGCAGCCGACGCGCGGCCTCGGCAATCTCTCGGTGAAAGTGCAAGAAGGCCTGGCGGCTGCCGAGCGACTTTACGCACTGCTCGACGAGCGGCCGAGGATCGTCGATGCGGCAGGCGCGCAAGCGCTGATCATCAAGGCCGGCGAGATTCGCTTCGAAGGCGTCCGTTTTGCCTATGACGCCGCGCCCGATGCGCCGGCGGTTCGAGATGTCTCTTTGACCGCCCCCGGAGGACGGACGATTGCTCTGGTCGGGCGTTCGGGTTCCGGCAAGTCGACACTGGTCAACCTCGTCCCGCGCCTGTTCGACGTCGACGCCGGACGCATCCTGATCGATGGACAGGACGTGCGCGGCGTGACGCTCGAGAGCCTGCGCGGACAAATTGCGATGGTCAGCCAAGACGTGACGCTGTTCGACGATACGATCCGCGCGAACATCGCCCTCGGGCGGTTGGACGCGACAGAAACCGAGATCGTGGCGGCGGCGCAGGCGGCGGCGGCGCACACCTTCATTCTCGAGCAACCGCAAGGCTACGACACCGTGATCGGCGATCGTGGATCGCGTCTATCAGGTGGTCAGAGGCAGAGGCTCGCGCTGGCACGCGCCATTCTGAAAGACGCACCAATCCTCTTGCTCGACGAGGCCACGAGCGCGCTCGACACGGACAGCGAGCGGCTCGTGCAGACAGCGCTGGCGCGTTTTACGCGCGGTCGGACGACGCTCGTCATCGCCCACCGCCTCTCCACTGTGCAAAATGCCGATCTCATTGCTGTGATGGAAGACGGACGGCTGGCCGAGATCGGCACACACGCCGCTTTGATGGCGCGCAACGGCATCTATGCCAGACTTGCGACAACGCAGCTCGTCGGCAGCGAGCCGCGCGACGCGGCGCAGTAGGCAGGCGAGCATGGGAGAGAACAAGACAAAGCCAACAGATCAATCGGTCGGCGCGTTCGTCGGTCAACTCGCGTCTGAGGCCAGGCAGGCCGAGGCCAGAACCCTAATCGACATGATGGAAGAGGCGACCGGCGAAGCCCCGAAGATGTGGGGGCCGTCGATCATCGGTTTCGGGACTTCGAGTTATGCCTACGCCAGCGGTCGAACGGGCACGACTCCCGCCATCAGTTTCTCGCCGCGCAAGGCTGCGATCGTGCTCTATGTCAGCATGGCCATGCCCCATATCGCCGATCTACTACTGGACCTCGGGAAGCATACGACCGGGAAGGGTTGCCTCTACGTCAAGCGGCTTGCCGACGTCGATCTCACGGTACACAAGTCGATCCTTCAGGCGGAAGTCGCCGCCAGCCGAGAAAACAACAAAACCTGATCGGGCACACCCGGTGACGCGAGGACCGCGATGGAGCATTTGTGGATCATCGCGAGCGTGGCCGCGGCCTTCTTCCAGGCGCTGCGCTATGCGGCGCTGAAGGAGCTGAACCAGCACCTCTCCGCAACGGTTACGACCTATGTACGTATGCTGTTCGGACTACCGTTCCTGGTCGTCTACCTGGCTGCCGTGCTGAATGTGCAGGGCGTGTCGCTTCCCGAGACAAACCCGTGGTTCTGGGGGTATTGCGCGCTGACGGCGTTCCTGCAGTTCGGCATGACACTGCTGGTGGTTCGACTCTTTCATCACGGCAACTTCGCCGTGGGGCTGATGATTCAACGGGCCGACGTGATCCTGACGGCCGTGATCGGGAGCGTGCTGTTCTCCGAGGCGATCAGCCGGCTCGGCTGGGTGGCCATCGCGATCACTGTCTGCGGCGTGCTCGCGGCATCGGCAGCGCGCATGGCCCCGTCGGCGTGGGGCAAAGGGGCAGCCGTTTCTGAGATCCTACTCGGGCCGGCAACGCGGCTCGGGCTGTCCAGCGCGCTATGCGCGGCGATCTCGTATCTCGCGCTTCGCGAGGCGATCCTGACACTCGAACCGAGCGTAAACCCGCTCGTCAAGGGCGCAACGGCTGCTGTGGCCACGACCGCCGTCTCGTTCGTTCTGATCGGCCTTTGGCTTGCGTTGCGCGAGGGTCGCGAGCTGGCGCGCATCCGGCATTGGCCGTGGCTATGCACGCTCGCCGGATTTGCAAGCGCGGCGGGGACTGTCGGGTGGTTCACGGCCTCGGCGCTGACGAACGCGTCCTACGTGGCGGCCGTGGCGCAGGTGCAGATCGTGTTCGCGCTGCTGATCTCGCGCTATTGGTTCCGCGAGACGATCCGGCCGCTGGAGCTGGTCGGCATCGCGCTCATTGTCGGCGGCGTGATGATGTTCCGGATGGTTTAGGGCGCGGCTGCAGCCGATCCGCTGCATTACGCAATCCACAACCGATCTGACTCGCGGATGAATGGGTCCCGGGCACAAGGCCCGGGATGACAGACGAGGGTCTGTTCCGATCCCCTACTTCCGCTCGGCGTTCTTGGGAACGTCGCGGAAGGGGCGGTCGGTGTCGTTGCGAGGCTCCTTCGGCATGTCGAGCACGCGCTCGGAAATGATGTTCTTCTGGATCTCGTCGGTCCCACCGGCGATGGAGATGGCAGGCGTCGAAATCAGGATCTCAGCGATGACACCACCCATGGTGCTGTCGGGACCCGTGAGCATGGCGTCGGCGCCGCTGATCGTGGTGTGCACGCGATTTGCGGCACGCGCGATGTAACTGGCGGCGAGCTTGCCGAGCGAGCCTTCAGGGCCTTGCGAGCGGCCCATCTCCTGGGCCACGCGCGCGCGACGCGCCGTCCAGTCGGCGGAGCGGGACATGATGAGGACTTTCGCGATCTCCTGCCGTGTCACCGGATCGGCGATCTTGCCCGTTTGCCGGGCACGCTCGAGGATCAGGTCCACGCGCCCCATGCGCTGTGGGTACCAAGTATACGGTGCGAGCGCGCTGGCAATTTCCGCGTCTTCCTCCTGATAGATGCGCTCCGGTCGGCCCGATGGCTTCGGATAGCGCCGAAGACCGTCGGCGCCGCGCCGCTCGTGCATGAGCGTCGTGGTCGCGACCTTCCAGCCATCGCCGTCGTCGAGCAGCATCATTTCCGGCTCGACCTCGGCGTCCGTGAAGAACACCTGGTTGAACGAGGCATGGCCGTTCATCTGCTTGAGGGGGACCGCTTCGACGCCGGGTTGGCGCATGTTGATGATGAAGTAGGCGAGGCCCTTATGCTTGACGAGATCCATGTTGGTGCGGGCCAGCAAGAGACCCCAATCGGCCTTGTGTGCGCTGGTGTTCCAGACCTTCTGGCCGTTGACGATCCACTTGTTGCCGCGCCGCTCGGCGCGCGTCAGGGCGCCGGCGAGATCGGAGCCTGATCCGGGCTCCGAGAAAAGCTGGCACCAGGTGTCCTCGCCGGTGAGGATGCGGCGCAGGAATTTCTGCTTATGCAGGTCAGTGCCGTGGGCGAGAATGGTCGCAGCGGCAAGCGAGCGGATGCCCATGCGGGCAACGCCCACCGCACCGATGCGCTCCATCTCCTCATCGACGACCGGCACGAGACCTACCGGCAGCTCACGGCCATACCATTGTTTTGGCCAGTGCGGCTCTCCCCAGCCTGAATCGATCAGCTTGTTGCGCCATTCGACGAGACCGAGGCTGGTGTCCCAGTTGGCCTCGAGCCATTGGCGCACGTCCTTGCGCACGGAATCGGCATCGTATTGGCTCATCGTGCTCTCCCTCACGCGCCGATGCTTTGCATGTAGCGCTCGCGATGGTGGTCGGCGCCGCCGAGGAAGACCTCGGAGCTCTTGGCGCGCTTGAACCATAGGTGCGTGTCGTTATCCCAGGTGAAACCGATGCCGCCGTGGATCTGGACTGCATGGATGGCGGTCTGCATGTAGGCCTCGGACGCTGCGGCCTTGGCGAGCGAGGCAAGGGCCGACACCTCGGCGTCTCCCTCGTCGGCAGCGGCGGCCGCGTAGTAGGCGGCAGACTTTGCCAGCTCGACCTCGAGCAGCATGTCGGCTGCCTTGTGCTTCAAGGATTGGAACGAGGCGATCGGCCGTCCGAACTGGTAACGCTGGTTCGCGAAGGCGATAGCGTCCTCGCGCAGGCGCTCCGCTCCGCCGACCATTTCGTGCGCTAGGCAGATCGCGGCGACATCGAGCGTGGCAGCCAGCGGAGCGGCGGCGGCTCCTTCCTGGCCGAGTAATTCGGCCTCCACGCCCCCGAAGGTCAGGCGGGCGAGCTTGCGCGTCGGGTCCATCGACGGGAGCAAGCGGCGATCGAGGCCTTTGGCATCGGCTTTGACGGTGAAGAACGAGACGCCGTCGTTGCCCGCACTCCCGCCTTTACGCGCCACGACCACAATGAGCTCGGCGTTATGGCCATCGACGACGAAGCTCTTCGCGCCGTCGAGGCGGTATTTGCCGCCATCGGGTTTGGCCGTCATGGCGACGCCAGCCGCATCCCAGAGACCGCTGTCCTCCGCGATTGCCAACGCAGCGATCGTCTCGCCAGAGGCAATACCGGGCAGAAGGGCCTTCTTTTGCTCCTCTGATCCAGCCTTCAGGATGGCTGTCGCCGCGAGGACGGTGGAGCCGAAGAAGGGCGCGCACAGCAGCGTTCGGCCCATTTCCTCGGAGGCAATGGCCAGCTCGCTGACGCCAAAGCCCTGACCGCCGTAGGCTTCTGGGATGTGGACGGCCGTTAGACCCAGCTCTTGGCCCAGGCTCTGCCAGACCTCCGGGTCATAGCCCTTGTCCGTCTCCATCAGGCGCCGAACGGCGGTCGTCGGCGACTTGTCCTCGAGAAACCGGCGGACGACCGACCGGAACTCCTGCTGCTCATCCGAGAAACTGAACTTCATGCTTCTTGCTCCGTCAGGGCCCAGCCCTCAATTCAGTCAGCCGCCCTTGCCAGCCATCACCTTGGCGATCTCGTCGGCGGAAAGGCCAGCCTCGGCGAGAACCTCGGCCGTGTGCTCGCCCAGGGATGCCGCAAAGCCGCCGGCCTTGGCCTCGGACTGCGTCAGGCGGAACGGCGGGTTGAGGGCCTTGAAGGTGCCGCCCTCGTCGTGGACATCCGTGAAAGCGTGGCGGTGCTCGAGCTGGGGATCGTCCATGACCTCCTTCACCGTGCGGTAGGGGGAGGCCGGAACGGCGTGGCGCTCGAGCGCGGCCAGCACGTCCTTGGACGGCAGCGTACGCGACCAGTTCTCGAGCTCATCCATGAACTCGACCCAGTTCGAGCGCCGATCGAGGTACTTTTCGAAGCGGGGATCGGTGATCCAGTCCATGCGGCCAGCGGCCTCCGCGATGCCCTGGAAGGTGCGCTCGCTGGCGATGGCGATGTGGATGTAGCCGTCCTTGGTCGCCACCGGGCTGAACATATGGCGCTTGGGGGGTGGGGGAATCGCGAACTGGGCGGCCTGCATCTCGGTGAGCGTGAGCGTGAGCATGCTTTCCAGCATCGAGACATCGACCTGCTGGCCCTTGCCGGTGGCGTGACGCTGGTTGACGGCCGCCATGATGGCGCCGAAGGCATAGGTGCCCGTCAGAACATCGGCAATATAGACGCCGCAGTTGTCGGGCTGGGTGCGGCCGGGTTGGTAGGACATGTGAGCCAAATCGTAGCCCGAAGCCGCGTGGATGACAGGCGCATAGGCGGCCAGTTCAGCCGAGGGGCCCGTCTGGCCGTAGCCCGAGATCGAGCCGTAGATCAGGCGCGGATTGAGCTCGGAGAGTTGGGAGTAGGCGAGGCCGAGCCGCTTGGTGACCCCCGGCCGGTAGTTCTCGACGAAGATGTCGGCCTTGGCTGCGAGGTTGCGCACGGCCTTCTGAGCCAGAGGGTTCTTGAGGTCGAGCACCGCCGATCGCTTGCCGGCATTGAGCTGGCCGAAGCTCGACGAGGCGTTGGAGCGGAGCGGGGGCCGGGTGCGCATCATATCGCCCTCGGGTCCCTCGATCTTGATCACGTCAGCCCCGAGGTCGGCGAGCAGCCGGGTGCAATGGGGCCCTGCGATGGTGGTGGTCACGTCGACGACCTTGAGCCCGGCCAGTGCCTTGCCTTGCATGCTGCCTCCCGTGTGCGCCCTTCGCGGCTTCAACCTGACGATCCGATCTTCCGTCGTAGGTTGCAAGAGGCGACGCTTGCCGGTGACGTGTTATCGCATCGGATCGACCAGCCCCAGCGCCTCGCGACGCTGCCAGCGGTGCATCATCAGGACGGCGACGACGGCGAGGCCGGTGGCCAGGCCGATCCATATGCCGGTGCCACCGAGGCCGGCCCCGAAACCCAGCACGACGCCGAGCGGAAGGCCGATCACCCAGTAGCCGACGAGAGCGAAGATCATGGGTGCGCGGGCATCATGCAGTCCGCGGAGCATGCCACCGCCCGCGGCCTGGGCGCCGTCCGCGATCTGGAACAGAGCCGCCAGCAGCAAGTAGGTCGCGGCAAGGCTCACAACCTCGGCGTTGGCTGGGCTGCCGGTGTCCAGGAAAGCCGCAATGAGCGTGTGCGGGGCGAAGATCATGAGCAGCGACGTGAGTGTCATGAAGCCAGTCGCCAGCCAGAATGCAGCCCA
>JALHMC010000020.1 GCA_022844225.1 Hyphomicrobiaceae bacterium
TCGCGCCAGCGCCGCTCGATGTTGCCGATCACGCCCTCGAACGCCTTGGACGTGCGGTACATGCGCAAGCCGTCCTCGTAGGCGAACTCGATTTCCTCGCCGTCCGAGCCGTAGAGGATGACGTCCTGAACCTTCATCGGCAGGTTGTCGAACGGCTCGGCCATCGACACCTTGTAGTGCCGCGCGATGGCCGCGAGCGTCTGCTGGTAGTAGGGCGAGGTATTGCCGGTGCGCGCCCACGGCCAGATGGCGCCGTCCTCGAGAGAGAGCGATCGATCGGGCACGACGAGGTCCGCCTCGAAGCGCAGCTCCGTCCCGAGGCCGTCGCACTTCGGGCAGGCGCCGGCCGGCGCGTTGAACGAGAAGATGCGCGGCTCGATCTCCTCGATCGTGAACCCGGACACCGGACATGCGAAGCGCTGCGAGAACACGATCCGCTCGTGGGTATCGTTCTTGTTTTGTAGGACGGCCTTGTCCGCACCCGGCGGCCGGCCTCCCGCAGGAGAGTCGCCGGGCGGCACTGGAGAGAGCGGCTTATCCACCATCTCCGCAATGGCGAGGCCGTCGGCCAGCGCCAGTGCCGTCTCGAAGCTGTCAGCGAGACGCGAGGCGATGTCGGGTCGAACCACGACGCGGTCCACCACCACCTCGATGTCGTGCTTGAATTTCTTGTCGAGCTTCGGCGCCTCCGAAATCTCGTAGACGGTGCCGTTGATCTTGACGCGCTGGAAGCCCTTCTTCTGCCACTCGGCCAGCTCCTTGCGGAACTCGCCCTTCCGGTCGCGGACCACAGGCGCCATCAGCATCAGCCGCGTGCCCTCGGGGAGCGCCAGCACCTTGTCCACCATCTGGCTGACGGTCTGGCTCTCGATCGGCAGCCCCGTAGCCGGCGAGTAGGGCACGCCGACGCGCGCGAAGAGCAGGCGCAGATAGTCGTAGATCTCGGTCACCGTGCCGACGGTCGACCGCGGGTTCTTCGACGTCGTTTTCTGCTCGATGGAGATCGCCGGTGAGAGGCCGTCGATGTGGTCGACGTCGGGCTTCTGCATCATCTCGAGGAACTGGCGCGCGTAGGCCGAGAGGCTCTCCACGTAGCGCCGTTGGCCCTCGGCATAGATCGTATCGAAGGCAAGGCTCGATTTACCCGAGCCGGACAACCCGGTGAACACGATCAGCGCGTCGCGGGGGATCTCCAGATCGACGTTCTTGAGATTGTGCTCGCGGGCGCCGCGCACATGGATGGTGTGGGCGCGCGGCTGTGGCTTGGCGACCGGGCCAGGGCCCGGTGGGCGCCCCGTGGACTCGTTCGACGGCTTTTGCGGTGGCTTGCTCATGAGGCAAACGTCCTAACCGAACGCCTGCCGAGCGGCAATGCAACTCGCGATCTGCTTCACAGCCGAAACGCCACGGGACCGGCACCCGAGGGCGCCGGTCCCGGTCTGAAACAGCCAGTTCAGCGACCGCAATAGCGGTTGAAGTCTTCGCGCTTCCACCGGCTCGCCTCGCTCCAACCCGCAGAGCATTCGGCTGCCGTCGGCGGCGTGAGCGTCGTTGGTGTCGTGGTGCTGCTGCCGCCAGTCGAGCCGGCGCCGGAGCCGGTTGCCGACGTGTTCGGAGAGCCTGTCGTCGGCCCCACACCGGCCGCATTCGGCGTCCCGGTGCCGCTCGCGCCGCCAGCGCCGCCGCTCCCGCCGCCTGCACCGCCACCGGCCTGTGCGAAGGCTACGCCTGTCCCGAGGGCTATGCTGAGGAAGGTCGCCACGATCAATCTACGCATGAGTTTGAACTCCAATCTGGTTTTCGACCTAGGGCTAACGCCATGCGGAATGCCGAGTTCCGTTCGGCACCCCTCCTGCCTCCGTGTCACCGCAATGTCGTCGCGATGTGGCGATAAACTCGTTGAGAGTTGTTCCTGGCGACGCGCGACGCGCGGGCGCTTGTCATGAGGAGGGGGATCCCATGTCCGATTGGAGCGCGAAGACAGTCTATGCCACGATGCAGGAAGACTCGAGGCGTGGGCCGCTCTCGAAAACGCTGCTTGTCGCCCGTGCTATCGCTATCGCAGCCGCGGTGGGCGGCGCCATTCCGACGGCCATGACGCTCTACCAGTCCTATGCGCACGGCATTCCCTACAACGAGGTTTCCCATCGCCTGAAGCAGTACGATCTGTGGGTGCGCAACTTCGACTGCAAGATCGACTACCGGGCGCTGACCACGGCGCAGGGGACCCGCGTCGATGCCGGGGCCTGCGGCAAGACGGGCGACGTCGCGATCAAGGTGACGACGCAGGGGGGCAAAGCCGCCTACGAGTGGATCGGTTTCGACCAGCTGCAGAAGCCGCAGCAGACCTCGCTCTGGCACGTTGTCATCGGCACAGCCGTGGCAGCTGGGGCGTCCGAGTCCGAGGCGGCGGCGGGCACGACCGCCGGAGGGGCGAGCACGTCGGGTGGGCGCACCTTGCTGGCACAAGCGGCTCCCGGTGGCGCGGCCCCTGCGAGCGGCATGAAAGTCATCTGCGAGGCGATGCCGACCAAAGGCACGGTCGTGCGGGTCGTGCAGGAAGGTACCAAGTGCTACCGCGAGCAGGTTGCGCTCTTCCGTGGCAACCTCGAGAAACGCAGCGAAGTTGCGTGTAACACGCCGTGCAAGTAGGGCGGGGCCGGCGGGGCGGTTGGACCGCGACCGGGATCGATTGCGCAGTCAGGACCGCCAAACATTTCCGTTGCTCGGGGTGGTCTTGCCAAAGCCAGGGAGGGCCCGATACAGGTGACCCAAGCAGACGATGTGCTCGTGTCCAATATGCGTGTTGCAAAGTACTTTCATCGTCTCGACGGACAGCCCCATATTTGGGCAAGCCGGCCTTCCGCAATAGTGACCTCGCCGTATTCGATCGGCACGGCGTCCGATGTCAGGTCACTCATTCTGTTCTCCTTGGGTAAAGGTGCACTTCATCGCCGAGTTCCGGCCAGGCGCGAAATTGATGCAGAGCTGTTGCAGATCCGCCTGCGCTACCGGCTGGCCGATCCAGCCGCAGCGATAAAGCGACACTCCGTCCCGGAAGCAGCCTTCGCGTTCCAAATGCTCGCATGACGTGCAAGTGCCAAACGGCCGTTTGCAACACTCGCGGGCGACCTGACCGAGCATTCGCTCCAACGCATCTGCCAGTTCGTCGCGGGCGCCCGAAGGAAGTGCATCAACGGCTCGCACCAGGGCCTCGAAAGGGTCGTCCGTGAGGATGGCCCGAGCCTTATCGGTGAGGTCAAGCCGGGTACTCCGGCCATCAGTGTCCGAACGGGTGCGGACGAGATAGCCCTGCGCGACCAGGATCTTGGTGGTCTGTGTAGCCGTGCCGCGAGTCGTGCCGTGGAATTCTGCGAAAGCGGAAGGCGTCCGTGACAATCGGTTGGCCGACGCGAAGTAACGTAGCGCTGTCCATTGCGCCGGCGTCAGCCCAAAAACGAAGCCGTCGCCTTGAGCGATGCGGCCAAGATGGACCATTCGTTCGGCCGTCGCGCGTGCGCTCACTTCCAGTCTCCTCATTTCGGCACAATCCAAATAGTAGCGATTCAAAACAAACTTGACAACTAGCTGTATCTGGTTTTGTTTCGCTATCATCAGCCGGTTCCTAACGTGCGGATAAACGAGGGTTCAAGTCATGAAGATTAGTTCAAGTGCCTATTTCGGCGTTGAATCCCTCGTAAGGTTGACCGCCTATGATGCGACGCGGCCGTGCCCAACGGAGTTGCTGGCACAGTCGGTAGGCTGCTCGGTACTGTTCACGGAACAGCTCATGGGCGAGCTGTGCGTGGCTGGCCTCGTCAGAGGGACGTGGCAGGGCCGCCGGGGGTACTATCTGAGCAAGCCGCCGCACCGGATCACTGTGGCCGAAGTGTTCCGTGCCTTTGGCGACCCGCATACACTAGCTGATCGTTGTTTCGCGTCGGGGGACTTGGACGACCCGGAAATCGACGATTTTGGCGGCACTAATCTCCTTTGGAAGTCGCTCAACGGCTCGATACTGCTTTTCCTAGAAAGCGTCTCTCTCGCCGACATTGCGCCCCCCGCAGATGGGGCGACGTCAAAATATGTCAGTCCCAAGTTACATTTGAGGGGTGCGGCGGGAAGCTGAGCTGCGCACGGAACCCATCAACCATCCGTTGTCGTTGTTCAATCTTGAGAGGAAACGCGTGATGAGCTTCATTGCGGAGAGCCGAGCGGTCGCGATGAGCACTGATGGAAATCGCAGTCAGGCGATCACATCACGGCTTCGGGAGCACCTTCAAAAGATCGCCGAGCAGCGAGTTCCGACCACCTATCAAGAGCTTGCAAGAGCGCTAGGGCTGATGCCCCCGCATACCATTCATCAGGTGACGGAGGCGTTGGAGCATCTCATGGTGGAGGATGCGGCAACCGACCGCCCGTTTATCGCCGCCATCGTCATCAGCAAGGTGCGAGGCGGCCTTCCAGCCCCAGGGTTCTTTGATTGCGCCCGGCGCCTCGGACGCTTTACCGGAGATACGGCAGGCCTAGAGGCATGGGCTTTCCACGCTCAGGAGTTCAACGCCGCGGTTGGATTTTGGACGGCAACGGCAAGCGTTGGCAAGAGCGAGTAAAGAGGCATGGACCTTCCTTCGGACCAGGCGTCGCATTTGGCCAAGTTCACGCTCGTGTCGCCGGCGATACCGCGTTTGCGCGACCACAGCCGACATCGAGGTCGTCGCGGCCATCCAGTCAGCAGATCATTGCGAGACACCATTCAGGGAGGGCGCACACTTGGATAAGACCATTAACCCTGGGGAGCCTCTCGTGCTGGAACAGGTCCATCATCGCATAATTGTTGAAACCGTTGGCCCGGGTTTCACTGATGTGACGTCGTCGGTAGCTGGTTGGCTCGAGTCGATCGGTGCAGGGGACGGATTGCTGACGCTATTCATTCGCCACACGTCGGCGTCGCTAACGATCCAGGAAAACGCCGATCCTCACGTGCTCAAGGACCTCATGGATGCGCTGGAGCGAACGGGACCGCGCAACGCGCTCTACCACCACGCCCTCGAGGGGCCCGATGACATGCCTGGCCACATCAAGTCCATGCTCACGTCTACCACGCTCGGCATCCCAGTTATTTCAGGCAAGGCGGCACTCGGCACTTGGCAGGCCATCTTCCTGATCGAGCACCGTGACCATCCGCGTTCACGCGAGATCGTACTGCACTACGGAGGCAACTTGGTGCCCACGGAAAATGTTCGCCGGGATGCTTAACGGGCAGCGGCAAGGCTGGCTTCACTTAGTCAAACATGGATGCCGCCGGTCGGCGACAGCAAATGTTGACGGGCGACTTCGATCCGTGAGGGGGATCTTCAACTCCACCAGCGTGGCCGCGGAGGCGGGCACCCACGACAGCTGTCGAGCTGCTCACACGCCGACGTGGTTCCCCGCCGGAGATTACCCCGGACAAGTTCCGGGGCGGGGATGATGGAACGAGCCTACCCCAACCCATCCAGCGCGACGTTGTTGGCCCGCTGATTTCTCGAGGCAGGCGGAACGGTCGTGGTCGGGGAGCATCCTCAACATCAGTTCCAGTGGGCGCGGGGGTTCCCCTCATTGCATTCACGCGTCCGTTTCCGATGCGCCGTTCACTTGAAATCTGGACAGGGACGAATTCGGTGACTAAACCCCAGCGGAGGACTGCTGGGGCCAAGCCATGCGCACATCCACGGATCGGAGCCCGGCCCTTTGGCTGCGCCTCCTGCGATTTCCGCTCACCCGCCTGATCCTGCTCGGCGGGTCGGTGTTCCTGATGATGGGCATCAGCAGCGGTTTCATGCAGGCGCTCGCGGGGGCGCCGCTGAAATCTGCGGCGGCGGTCGCGGGCATGACGGCGCTTGCCCTGGCTGTCTATGTCGGCTTCGTTCGGTTCGTCGAACGCCGTCCGGTCAACGAACTTTCTCTGCCGGGCATGGGGCGGGAGCTGGGCATCGGCATGCTGGTCGGTGCCGGTTTGTATACCCTCTGCGTTCTGATCCTGATCGTGCTCGGCATCTATCGTATCGAGGGACTGAACCCGTGGTCCTACGTGCTGCCGGCGGTCGCCATGGCGTTGAGCTCCGGCGTTTTCGAGGAGTTGCTGTTCCGCGGCGCGTTGTTTCGTATCGTCGAGGATTGGCTTGGTAGCTGGATCTCGCTGTTCGTGTCGTCGCTCGTGTTCGGCCTCGCCCATCTGGCCAATCCGGCGGGCACGGTGATTGGCGCCCTTTACATCAGCATCGAAGCCGGCCTGCTGCTCGCTGCTGCGTACATGTTGACGCGCCGCCTCTGGCTCAGCATCGGCTTCCACATGGCGTGGAACTACACCCAGTCAGCCATCTTTTCGGGAATTGTCTCCGGAAACGCGCCATCAGCAGGCCTGATCCGATCCAACATCAAGGGACCAGAGATATTGACCGGTGGCAGCTTCGGTCTGGAGTCCTCGGTGATCGCCTTCCTGCTCTGCACGGCCACCGGATCAGTGATGTTGTTCATGGCTGTCCGGCGCGGGAATATCGTGCCGCCATACTGGCAGCGCGCGCGCTGACGGTGCACCGCGCTAAGCCAAGGACGAACTTTCCACTCAGCATGGCTGCTGCTGCGGACGTCGGCCCTAAAAGGGGACGGCGGAGAGGCGCAGTCCCCTTTTTGCTCGCCTGACGAGGGGCGTCATTCGGCTGCGATGGCCTGCTGCTTCGCCGCGAAATGAAAGCCCCTGTAATTGTCGGACACCACTTCCTCGCACGTGCGCCGGTAAGAGCCGACGCCCGCGATATAGGGCATGAACAGGCGCGGCTTGCCGGGAATGTTGGCGCCCATGTACCAGGAGTTCGCCTGCGGGAAGAGGGTCTTGTGCGCGACTTCCTGTACGTGGTCGACCCAGTCGTCCTCGGCCTTCAAGTCAGGCTCGATCAGGTCGAGGCCTTGGCTGCGCATGTGGATCATCGTGTCCGTCACCATGTCCACGTGCTGCTCGATCGTGTTGATCATGTTGCCCTTCACGGACGGGCTGCCCGGTCCGGTGATGATGAACATGTTCGGGAAGCTCTGGGTCATCAGGCCGAGGTAGGTCCGTGGCCCTGCCTCCCACTTCTTCTTGAGCGCGAGGCCATCACGGCCGCGGATATCGACGTTGAAGAGGGTTCCGGTCATGGCGTCGAAGCCGGTCGCAAAGACGATGGCGTCGAACTCGAACTCGCGGCCATTCGCGACCAGCCCTTTTTCCGTCAGCCGTTCGATGGGCCTTTGGCTGATATCGACCAGCTCGACATTGTCCCGGTTGAAGGTCTGATAGTAGCCGCTGTCGATGCAGATGCGCTTCGTGCCGATCGGATGCGTCTTCGGGCAGAGAATTTCGGCCGTCACCGGGTCCTTGACGATGGAGCGGATCTTGTTCCGCACAAACTCCGCCATCGTGTCGTTGGCGGCCTTGTTCGTCAGAATGTCGTTGAAGGCGCCGAGGAACGCGCCCGTGCCTTCCTTCCAGCGCTGCTCATAGATGCGCTGGCGCTCCTCCTCGCTCACGTCGAGGGCCGAAACGTCGTTGCCTTCCCGCAGCATGCCGTTCGGCTGGTAGCGCATCTCGGCGCGCTTTCCGGCATAGCCGTCTTTCCACGAGTTGGCGTAGTCGTCCGTCATCGGCATATTACGCGCGGGGATGGAGTAGTTCGCCTGGCGCTGGAACACGGCCAGGTGCGCTGCTTCCTCCGCTATCACCGGAATGGCCTGGATGCCGGTGGAGCCGGTACCGATTACCACAACCCGCTTGCCCTTGAAGCTGACGGGCTCCTGCGGCCAGTTGCCGGTGTGGTATTTCTCGCCCTTGTAGTCGGCCAGCCCCTCGAATTTCGGGATCTGGGCGGTGGAGATGCAGCCGCCCGCCATGATGAAATACTTGGCTGTGACCTTCTCGCCCTTGTCGGTCTCCACGTGCCAGACACGGGCTGCCTCGTCATAGCGAGCGGCGCGGACCTCAGTCTCCAGCGTGATGTATTTTCGCAGATCGAACCGATCGGCAACATGGTTGGCGTATGCCAGAATGTCCGCCTGGGCCGAAAACTTCTCCGGCCAGTTCCATTCCTGCTGCAAGTCTTCGTTGAAACCGTAGGAATACTGCATGCTCTCCACGTCGCAGCGCGCGCCGGGATAACGGTTCCAGTACCAGGTGCCGCCAACTCCGTCGCCGCGCTCGAAACAGCGGGCGGAAAAGCCCTCCTTCGCGAAGCGGTGGAGGAGGTAGAGACCGGAGAACCCGGCCCCGACAATGACAACATCGACGGTTGACGGCTGAATGGCAGAGGCGGACATGCGGCAGTTCCCGAACTGTTGGCGGCCCAAAGTAGGCCATCTGGCCCTTAGCATAGGGCCAACAACCGCCAAATTGCCAACGGTCGATTGACGGCCGCGATGCGCGGCACCCGGCTTGCGGTTTCGCAGAAGGCGGGTGATTCGCTTAACCTCGTCCGCGCTTGCATTTTGGACGAGTGACCGTGTACGGCGACCCAGGCCCGCTCTAACCACTTGCTCACCGCAGCTCATCAATCCCTTGGTGTCAGCCTGCGTCGGTTGGGCTGCCGCCCCACGCCGCCCGACTACGCCAGCCCATTCAGTGCCACGTCCTTGGCCTCGTTGATCTTGGCCGCGAGGTAAGTTGAGCCACCACGGTCGGGGTGCATTTTCAGCATCAGCTCGCGGTGAGCGCGGCGGATATCTTCGGCCGTGGCGCCGGGCTTCAAACCCAGGATCTCCAGCGCTTCCTCGCGCGTCATCCGTCCATCCGCGCCCTTGGGTACCTCGGCCTCGGCGCGCGCCATGTCCTCGCGCCATGTCGGATGGATGCGGTCGAGATAGGCCTCCACAAGCTGCGCGGACTGCGGGTCGACGAAGCGGCAGTCCTGCCAAAGGTGTGCCAGTTCCACGGGCTTGAGGCGTTCGAGGCTGCGGCCCTTGAAGAAACCTTTCAGAACCCGGCCTCGCATCGCGCCCGTTGCATGGTCGAGCTGCATCTCGAGGTGGTCGGTGCGGACTGTCGAGGAGCGACCCTCCGCGCCCTCCGTTGCGCCGCGGTCGCCAAACGGCCGGATCCCGCCGCTGGCCAACAGCCACATTGCCAGCATGCCGAGCGCGAACGCGAGATGCAGGGCACCGCGAAAGAGCAGAACGCCGGCCCCCGCCAGCGCCAGACCGGCGAGCCCGTACCTGGCCCGCCGCGCCAGCACCGCCGTGTTGGCCCGCGCGAAGGCGCTCAGGGCCAGGATCCCGAGCGCCAGTGCGGTCAATCCAAGAAGCAAGGCCTGCATGGCTACTTTCGTGTCATATCCGCAAGAAGACGCCGGGCGCCGCCACCGCCGCGTTCGCCTGCGAGGCGTTGAAGGGCCTGCCGTCCGCCCGCTGCATACACCGCCACGGCCTTCAGCAACTCGCGCAACTGGTCGGCTGATCCGTGATCGAACCGACAATAGGCGCCGCGCGTCAGCGTGGCGATCTCACGGAAGGCACGCGCCGCATTCGCGTCGTTGCCTTCCTGGAACAGGAATACAGGCACGCCGATCAGAGCCAGCTCGCCAGCGCGCCCGCACAACTCGTCGATCTCCTCCTCCATGCAGTCGCCGACGTAGACCAGTGCGCCGACGCGGGTGCGCTCGCTCTCCGTACGGACATGCGACAGGACCTTGCGGATCTGGGTGAAGCCGCCGCGGCATTGCACCGTGGTCATCAGGCGGGCCAGAGCTGCGGGATCGGCGACCCACTTCGAGGCGCGGCATTCACCGGCCCCTCGGAAGAAGACCAACTGCACGTCGAGGCCGCCGATCTCTCGCACGACGTCGAACATTTCGGCCTGGAGAGCCAGCGCCATGTCCCAGGTCGGCTGGCGGCTCATGGTGGCGTCCATGGCGAACACCAGCCGGCCTCGCCCGGTGGTCGTCGCAGGCGTGATCTCCTTCATTCTTCTAAGAAAATCAGACACATCGGAGGACGTCGACGGCGCCGCAGCCGGCGTGGTGCCCGGTCGCTCGGCCACGGGAGCGTCGTCTGGTGTCCGGCGCTCGTTCGGATGACTGCCTGGTACCGCGTGCGTCCCGGACGAGGCGTCGGTTCTGCTCTTGTTCGACATGCGGGTTTGCCCTCTTGCATAACCCCCGCGACAGCGTCTCGGCCGCCCCGCTAACATGGGCGTGACACGCCGTATCCGCAACATGCTCCTGCAACGCGCGCTCGCGAGGATTCGTTCATGACAAACGCGTTTCCCAACCCCGCTCCCCTCATCACCGCCGATGCGCTCGCAGCCGAACTCGGCGCGCCCGATCTGCGCATCTTCGACTGCACCACGTTTCTGACGCCGACGCCGGACAACGGCGGTTTGATCGTCGGCAGCGGCCGCGACGGCTATGAGACCGGTCATATTCCCGGTGCGGCCTTCCTCGATCTCGCCAACGAACTCTCCGACACCGCCAGCCCCTACCGTTTCGCCGTGCTGGAGCCCGAAGCGTTCGCCGCCGCCGCCGGCAAGCTCGGCATCGGCGAGGGCACCCGTGTGGTCCTCTACGATCGCACCTACGGCGCCTGGGGTGCACGGGTCTGGTGGATGCTCAGGGGCTACGGCTTCGATCACGCCCGTGTGCTCGACGGCGGCTTCACCAACTGGTCGAAGAAGGGGTTGCCGGTCGAGACAGAAAATCGCGCCTATCCCGCGGCCCGGTTCACGGCCCGGCCGCGGCCCGGACACTTCGTCGGCAAGGACGAGGTACGGGACGCGCTCGGCACGGATGTCGGGATCGTCAACGCGCTGCTTCCCGAGCAGCACAGCGGCAAGGGCGGCGTGCACTATGGGCGCCCGGGCCGAATCCCCGGTAGCTGCAACATTTCCTCGCGCGGCATTGTCGATCCGGACACGCAGGTGCTTTTGCCGGTCGACGAATTGCGCCGCCGCTTCGACGAAGCGGGGCTCCTCGATGGCCGCCGTGTGATCGCCTATTGCGGCGGCGGTATCGCGGCCTCGCTCACGGCCCTGGCGTTGACGGCACTCGGTGCTGACGATGTCGGCGTCTATATGAACTCGATGCAGGAATGGACCAAGGACCCGAGCCTGCCGCTGGAAGTGGGCTGAGGTCGGGCGCCCAACATGCAGCGCACGTCCCGGTGGATCCTGCTGCTTTTGCTCGCCCTGGCGGTTGCGGGTGGGGCCGCCTGGCATTGGCGGCAGCAGATTCTCGACCATGGGCCGACAACGGTGCGCAAACCGCCACTCGCGCGCGCAACGCTGGCCGAGCGATTGCGGCAGCTCACGCCGGAGGCCAGTGCGCGCCTGAGACCCAGTTTCGACGCGGCCGGCGTACCGTTTCCACCCGCGGCCGTGCGTCTGGTCGCCTTCAAGGACCAACGCCTCCTCGTCCTCTATGCGCGCGGCGCCTCGGGGCCGTGGCGCCTCGTTCGGCGCAATCAGGTCCTGGCCGCGAGTGGTGTCGCTGGCCCGAAGCTCGCGGAAGGCGATCGCCAAGTCCCGGAAGGCCGCTACCGCATCACCTTCCTCAACCCCAACAGCCAGTTCCACGTCTCGCTCCGCCTCGACTATCCCAATGCCGACGACCGCGCACAGGCCGCGCGCGACGGCCGGAGCAATCTGGGTGGCGACATCATGATTCACGGCAGCAACGTGTCGATCGGCTGCCTCGCGATGGGCGACGAGGTGGCAGAGGACCTGTTCGTGCTCGCCGGGCTGACCGGCCTCGACAACGTCGAAGCGATCGTCGCGCCGACCGATCTGCGCATCGCGCCGCCACCGCCCGCCACCACTGCCGCGCGCCCGTGGGTCGGCGCGCTTTACGACCGCATCCGTAAGGCGCTCGAAGAGCTGCCACCGGCCTGACGCGGTCCCGAGGGGGAAGTTGCGCCGGATTGTCCGTGATTTTGGGGCGAATCGCGGCGTCCGAGTTCGAGGGTTGTCAAAGCCTTGGCCGTAGTCTGGCGGTCAGGGGGAAGGATCGGCAACCCAGGACGAGACGATGCAACAACGCGCGCCTTCAACTGACCGCCGCCAAGCGACGCGCCACGAGGTGCGGCTCGAGGCCCGGATCAGGCTCGAGCACGGCGTTTATCTACCGTGTCGCATTCGCAACATCTCCAGCATGGGGATCAGCGCCGAGATGACCTTCGACGCCTTCGTCCCTCTGCTCTTCCGCCTGCAGATCCCAGGCGACCTGTTCGAGGCCGAGTGCGCCCTGCGTCACCGGAATGGCACCACGCTCGGGATTGAGTTCCTGTCCAACCGGGCCGAGGCCCTGGCCCGCTACGGTTGACCCCGGGCCGCCGTTCACCCCGCGTCCCAACGTCCCTTTCCATCTGCCCGCTGCTCGTGTCACGTTCCCGTCAACGGCTTCGGCCTCGGAAAACGGACAGGTAACGGCACGCATGCTCAGGATCGGCGTCGACATCGGCGGCACATTCACCGACTTTGCACTCTCGGAAGGGGGGACGGAGCGGCTTTCGATCCACAAGCGCCTGACGACGCCGGAGGACCCCTCGCGCGCGGTCATCGAAGGGGTGGTGGCGCTTTGCGAGGAGAGCGGCGTCGCGCTCGCCGACGTCGCCGACATCGTCCACGGCACGACGCTCGTCACCAACGCAGTGATCGAGCGCAAGGGTGCGGTGACCGGCCTGCTCGGCACGGCCGGCTTCACCGACATCATGGATATGGGCTTCGAGCGCCGCTACGACCTGTTCGATCTGCGCATCACCTATCCGCCACCGCTGGTGCCGCGCAGCCTGCGGGTCGAGGTGGCCGAGCGCGTCCGCTTCGACGGCTCGGTCGAGACTCCGCTCGACGAAGCGGGCGTGGAGGCTGCGGCGAGGCGCCTCCGCGACCTCGGCGTCAGCGCGGTCGCGGTCTGCTTTCTCAATTCCTACGCCAATCCGTCGCACGAGCGGCGTGCCGCCGAGATCCTCGCCGCCGAGGCCCCCGATCTCTTCGTCTCCTGCTCGGCGGACGTGTTCCAGAGCATGCGCGAGTTCGAGCGCTGGACGACGACCACCGTCAACGCCTTCACCGGCCCGATGTTCGACACCTACGTCGCGCGGCTCGAGACCGGCCTCGCCGAGCGTGGCTTTCGCGGCCACCTCTACATCATGGCTTCGTCGGGCGGCATGCTGACCACCACCACGGCGCGCCGCTATCCCGTGCGGGCGCTCGAGTCGGGCCCGGCGGCCGGTGCCCTGATGAGCGCCGCGCACGGTCGCGCGCTCGAGCTGCCGGACCTGCTCTCGTTCGACATGGGCGGCACCACGGCAAAGGGCGCACTCGTCCGCGGTGGCGAACCCATCAAAAAGTACGAGATGGAGGTGGCGCGGGCCTACGAGTTCCGGCGCGGCAGCGGCATGCCGGTGCGCATTCCCGTCATCGACATGATCGAGATCGGCGCCGGCGGTGGCTCCATCGCCGACGTCGACGAGCGGGGCCTGCTCAAGGTCGGCCCCCGCAGTGCTGGCGCGCAACCCGGTCCCGCCTGCTATGGCCAGGGCGGCGCGCGACCGACCTTGACCGATGCCAACCTGATGCTCGGCTACCTCGACCCCGCGTTTTTCCTCGGCGGCAAGATGAGCCTCGACATGGCCGCCGCCGAGCGCGCGATCGCGGACGGCGTCGCGAAAAGACTCGGCGTCGAGACGCTGCGCGCGGCCTTCGGTATCCACGACATCATCTGCGAGGATGTCGCCCGCGCCTTCCGCATCCACGCCACCGAGCGGGCGTTCGACTACCGCTCGTCGAGCATGGTTGCGTTCGGCGGCTCCGGGCCTCTGCATGCGCTCCGCATCGCGCGGAAGCTCAAGATCCCGCGCGTGATCTTCCCGGTGGCGGCGGGCGTCATGTCGGCGCTGGGCCTGCTCGAGAGTCCGCTCGCCTTCGAGGTCGCCCGGTCGCGGCGTGTCCATGTCGCCGATCTCGACGCCGCTCAGTTCGGCGAGCAATTGGCGGCCCTGGAAGTAGACGCGAGCCGCGTGCTGCTCGAAGCCGGCGTGGCACAGCGAGACATCCGGATCGTCCGGCGTCTCGACATGCGCTACCAGGGACAAGGTCACGAGATCGAGGTGACGCTGCCCGAGGCGCCGCGTGCGGCCGATCTGTTCGGGCAGATCGACGAGTTGTTCGGGGCCGCCTATCAGCGCATCTACACGCTGCGCCTCGACGAGCCGACCGAGATCGTCAACTGGAAGGTCGAGGCGGTCGGCCCTGCCACGGGGCTCGGAGAGCGTTACGCGCTTACGGGTGTCGTGGCTTCGGCGAGCGCTCAGAAGGGCACGCGCCGCGCCTACGACGCCAGCGTCGGGCGCCTGACCGATTGGCCCGTCTACGATCGCTATGCGCTACGCCCCGGCATGACCGTCGCCGGATCCGCGCTCATCGAGGAGCGCGAGTCCACCGCCGTCGTCGGTGCCGGCGACCGCGTCACCGTCGACGCCCGCCTGAACCTCGTCGCCGAGCTGGATCTGGCGAGTGGGGGGTGATGCGGGTGTGAGTGGGGGCAAGAACTCGTTCTCTCCCCCTTTCCCCTTGTAGCGAGGGCCGGCGTAAGATGGCGGTCAGCCTACGGCCACACCTGCACGTAGCCGAAGGCGTCGCGCTCCGAGGTGGTGCCGAAATTCTTGTCGTAGTCGGCTTTCAGCGCCTTCAGGTGATCCGACTTCATGAAGGTCTCGAACACCTGCTGGCTCGAGAACTCGTACTGCACCATGTAGTCGTACTTGTCGGGCCCGAAGAGCTTCTTGTAGCGGCGCGCGCTGACGGCGCCGTTGTACTTGAGCACGTCGGGAATGTGCGCCTCGTGGTACCATTTGTCGAAGGCGGCTTCCTGGTCCTTGGTGATCGTCGCGCGGACGACGAAGAGGGCGACGGCCATTGGCGGCTCCTTGAGCACACGAAAAAAGTAGGTGGACCGGAGGGCTCGGCCCTCCGGGTGGGGTTACGGGGCTGGCCCCGTTCGCGCGCGGTGTGCGCGAAGGTTCACGCCGCGACGTAGCCGCCGTCGACGTTGTAATTCGCGCCGGTCACGAAGCTCGCGCGATCCGAGCAGAGCCAACACACCATCTCGGCGATCTCCTGCGCGGTGCCCATCCGGCGCTGCGCCGTCATCCGCATGATGTCCTCGCCCCGACGCTGCATGACGTCCTTGGTCATGTCCGTCTCGATGTAGCCCGGGCAGACCGAGTTCACGCGGATCTTGTCGGTCGCGTACTCGATGGCCGCGGTCTTGGTCAGACCAATGACGCCGTGCTTGGCGGCCACGTAGCCGGACGACGTGGGCAGCCCGACGAGACCGGCGATCGAGGCCGTGTTGACGATGGCGCCGCCGCCGTGCTTCAGCATCACCTGGATTTCCGCCCGCATGGCGAGCCACACGCCCTTGAGGTTCACCTCGATCATGCGGTCAAAGCCGTCTTCCGGCCAGTCGGCCGTGCGCTTGCCGCCCGCGTTCACGTTGTAGCCCGAGATGCCGGCGTTGTTGAACGCGCAGTCGAGCCGCCCGAACGCGTCGACTGTGCGGGAGACCATGGCATTCACCTGGTCGGCCTTGCCCGTATCGACGCCGATGGCGATGGCCTGACCACCCGCCTTGTTGATCAGCTCGACGGTTTCCTTGGCGCCGCCCTCGTTGAGATCGGCGACGGCCACACGGGCGCCCTCCTTGGCGAACAACACGGCCGTCGCACGGCCGATCCCGCGCGCGCCTCCTGAGATCAGCGCCGTCTTGCCTTCGAGCATGCCTGCCATGGGATCCTCCGTTGGGGTGTGTTTCGAGACATGATGCGTCGCCCCGGCGGCGGCGGCAATGCTCATGCGTCTCGTCGGCGACTCTGGCGCGGACCTACGAAACGCTCTTGGGCTGAGCCCTCATCCGTGCTGAGCTTGTGGCCAAGGCGGCAGAGCAAGCCGCCAGGATCGAGCCAACGGGAGAACAGTCCAATGCGTGCACTTGCTGTCGCGGGCGGAATTCTGGGCGTCATGATTGTGTCGGGAGCGCCCGAGGTGTTGGCGCAGAAGCAGGGGGGAACACTGCGCGTCTACCAGCGTGAGAACCCGCCCTCCGCGTCGATCCTGGAGGAGGCTACGATCTCGACGGCGTTTCCATTTTCGCCGATCTTCAACAACCTCGTGAAATATGATCCGCAACAGCCGAAGGAAGGCGCCGACACCATCGTGCCGGAGTTGGCCGAGAGTTGGCAACTCGATGAGAGCCGCACCAAACTCACGTTCAAGCTGAGAAGCGGCGTCAAGTGGCACGATGGTCAGCCATTCTCGGCCAAGGACGTGGTCTGCACCTTCGATCTGGTGGATGGCAAGGTCGAGGGCACGCGCAAGAGCCCGCGCAAGATCTGGTTCGAGAACGTCGACAAGGTCTCAGCCGACAGCGATACGGAGGCGACCTTTCATTTGAAGGCGCCGCAACCGGCGCTCCTGAACCTGCTCGCATCAGGGCTGACGCCAATCTATCCCTGCCATGTCTCGGCCCGCGATATGCGCACCAAGCCGATCGGCACTGGACCGTTCAAGCTCGACGACTGGAAGAGCAACCAGTCGATCCGGCTCGTGCGAAATCCGGACTACTGGAAGAAGGATCGGCCATATCTGGACGCGATCGAGTCCCGCATCATCCCGAGCCGGTCGACGCGCATTCTCGCCTTCATGGCTGGCGAATTCGATCTGACGACGGTGGACGACGTGACCATTCCCCTGCTGAAGGATGTCGCGCAACGCGCCCCCACGGCTGTGTGCGAACTCAAAGCGGCGGGCACTTACGCCAACCTCATGGTCAACCACACCGCGCCGCCGTTCGACAATCCGAAAGTGCGCCTCGCGATGATGCTGACGCTGGACCGCAAGTCGTTCACTCAGATCATGGGCGAGGGTAAGCTCGGCATCGGCGGCGCCATGATGCCCTTGCCGGACGGTCGCTGGGGCATGCCGGAGGAGGTTCTGTCCGCGTTGCCCGGCTACGCCGCCGACGTCGAGAAGAGCCGTGCCGAGGGGCGCAAGATGATGGAGGCTCTCGGCTACAGCAAAGACAATCCGCTGAAGATCAAAGTCACGACCCGCTCGCTCGACAGCTACAAGGACGCGGCGGTGATCCTGGTCGACCACTTGCGCCATATCCACATCGAAGCCGAGCTTTCGGTTGCCGAGTCGAGCGCCTGGTACAACATCATGCAGAAGAAGAACTACACGGTGGCGCTCAACGTCACCGGCGTCGGTGTCGACGATCCGGACGCCAATCTGGTCGAGAACTTCCTCTGCAGCTCCGAGCGCAACTTCACGAAGTACTGCAATCCCGACGTCGACAAGCTTATCGCCGAGCAATCGCGCGAGGCCGACGTCGAGAAGCGCCGGAGGATCGTCTGGGAGATCGAGAAGAAGCTGGTCGAGGATGCGGCACGTCCGGTCATCTACCACTCGCGCGGCGGCACCTGCTGGTATCCGCAGGTCAAAGGCATCGTCCGTCACGACAACTCGATCTACAACCAGTGGCGGTTCGAGGACGTCTGGCTCGATAAGTAGGACGTCTCTGGCGTCCGCGCGTGGAAATACGCCGGGCACGCCTTTGTCGTCGCGTCGCGCGGCGCGCATCAGATGCGTGCCGCGATGGGCCATCGGCTCGAAAAAGCGTTGCCCCTCGCGCCCCAGATGGCATGATCCGGGTCAGCCAACCAGTCATCCGCGGAAGCCCAACCCATGCCCTTCGCCCCTGCCAGCGACATCCTTGCCGAGTACACCGTTCTCGATCTCACCCGCGTTCGCTCGGGACCGACCTGCATCCGGCAGCTCGCCGACTGGGGCGCCAACGTCATCAAGATCGAGGACCCGGAGTCGGACAAGGTCGGCCTCGGCGGTCCGCGCTCGGGCTCGGATTTCCAGAACCTGCACCGCAACAAGCGCTCGATCACGCTCAACCTGAAGTCGCCCCAGGGCAAAGAGGTGTTCCTGGCGCTCGCGGCCCGCGCCGACGTGATCGTCGAGAACTACCGGCCGGACGTGAAGAAGCGGCTCGGCATCGACTACGACGCGGTTTCGAAGATCAACCCGCGCATCGTCTATGCGTCCATCTCGGGCTTCGGCCAGGATGGCCCGCTCGCCAAGCGTCCCGGCTTCGACCAGATCGCGCAGGGCATGGGCGGCCTCATGTCGATCACCGGCGAGCCGGGCAAGGGCCCGATGCGCGTCGGCATTCCGATCGCCGATCTCACCGCCGGCGTCTTCTGCAGCCAGGGCATCCTGCTCGCGCTGATGGAGCGCCAGAAGTCCGGCAAGGGTCAGTGGGTGCAGACCTCGCTGCTGCAGGCGCAGGTGTTCATGCTCGACTTCCAGGCGACGCGCTGGCTGATGGACAAGGAAGTGCCACCGCAGGCCGGCAACGACCATCCGACCTCGATCCCGACGGGCGTGTTCAAAACCTCGGACGGCTACATCAACATCGCCGTCGCCGGCCAGAAGATGTGGGAGAAATTCGCCTCTCTGTTCGACGACGCCGGCTTCAAGGATCCCGATTTCGCCGACAGCAAGGGCCGCTCGAAAAACCGGGCGAAGCTCAACGCCCTGATCGAGAAGCACACCGTAAAGAAGCCGGCGGCCTACTGGATCGAGCACTTGAACGCCCACGGCTGCCCGGCTGGTGAGATCAACTCCATCGACCAGGTGTTCGGCCTCGAGCAGGTGCGCCACCTGGGGCTCGCGCAACCCATGAACAGCCAGGAGCGCGGCGCCACCGAGGTGCTCGGCCAGCCGATCCTGATGAGCCGCTCAAAGGCCTCCGTGAAAGTCCCACCCCCGACCCTCGGCCAACACACCGACGAGGTGCTGTCGGAAATCGGCTACGAGCCGGACACGATCAAGGAACTGCGGAAGAGCGGGGCGGTGTAGGGGGGGGCAACGGTTTCCCAAGCCGGCGCGCAGCCGAAGTCGGCTTGGGGCATCAATAGCGTCGATCCGAGCCGTTGCCCGAATCCCCTCTCCCCGTCCTTCACGGGGTTAGGGTGAGGGGCGGCCACTTGCTCCGACGCGAGTGTCGTTATCGGCCGCCCGACCGACGTCGAGCAACGAAGCCTCGCACATCGCGGTTGAGCCTGAACCGAAGTGGCAGCGGACGAGTTTGAACAGCGCGTCAGTGTCCGCTCACGATAATCGCGACAGAAAGCAGCATGAAGTCCGCGAGGGAATGATCTAGCGGGGAATCGACCAAATCCGTACCGTGCCATCTCGCGAGCTGGTCGCTAGTCGCCGTCCGTCTGCAGTAAGAGCAGCCCTTTCTACTCCGTCCAAATGACGTCCAAGCATTGCAATTCGCTTTAACGAACTAAGGTTCCAAACATACACGCTGCCCCTAGCGGTTCCCGCGAAAAGGCGATTGCCGTCCGAGCCGAATACGATTCCACGCGCAACCGCGCCTTCTGGGTTTTCTAGGTCGCCAAGCCATTTTCCTTCGAGATTCCATATCTCAAGGCGGTTGCGCATGTTGCTTCCACCTAAACTGCTGACTGCAACCCGTTTTCCATCGGGACTGATGGCGAGATCTTCTATCCAGAGGCCCCCAGGCTTGAACGATCTGACTTTCGTGCGGTCACCCATGTGCCACAAAGTCACCATTCCATCTCTTGCTCCGGAAGCTAGGTTCTGACTGTCCAAGCTGTATGCGAGCGCAGTAATCTCATTCGAATGACCTCGCAGATCTGCAACTTCTGAAAACGTACTCGCGTCAAAAACTCGAATTGCCCCTGAGCCCGTCCCCACTGCAATTGTTTTTCCGTCAAAGCTGATGGCGGCTCGATGAAGCGAATCGGGAAGCTGGACGACTCCGCCCATTGCTCGCGCGGGTATTGATCGTCTCAAGGAATGATTGGCCGTACTCCAAATGTGCAGCGCTGCATTTGAAACTGTGAAAATCGCCGAGCTATCGGGTAATACGGATATGCTGTTTACCCAACTAAGGTTTGGTCCAAGAGTCGAAGGCGGACGCAACTTTGCAGTTTCTGCTCCGCTCTGCGCATCCCAGAATCGCACTGTTCCATCCAACGAGCTGGTGACTACTCTGCGGTCTTCATTGAGGAAGGCGACGTCAGTGACCGTGCTCGTGTGCCCAGAAAGGCCAACTGACTCGACGGAAAACGAGTCGCTCCGATCGCGAAGAAGCTTGGTGAGGCCCCCGAGTATAACTAACCCTAACGCGCCTACTGCTAGAAGGCCAATCACCCGTGGGGCTATTCGTATTGCGGGCAATTCGCTTCCCTGCGACCGTGCACTCGGGCTGCTGCTAGCGCAAACAGCTGGCGTTGCGGGGTTTTGAAGCGATCCATGTGAGGCTACGCTCGTTTCGGCCAGCCGAGGAGTGCCTATGCTTTGGACCGGCGCAGTTTGACGTTCCTCTCTCCTGCCTATCGCCCAGCCACCAAGAATGACAGCTATCGGCAGGATCATCGGAGGACCAAGCAGTACGACCCAGAATTGTTGCCACTGCTGCGAACTCCAGTACCGACCGAACAGCCCGAATCCATAGACGAGAACAGCAACAATCATAAGCCAGATCGCGGTGCTGGCGATACAAATCCGCACAAAGCGGAAGATTCGAAGGGGACCTGATGAAATTGCGCAAACCATTGTCCACACACGTTCGGACGACGGGGCGGTCCGCCAGCCACTTACCGCACCCATGACGCCTGCAATTAAGATAGCGGGCGGCGGTGGGCGGTAGCCACCGCGAGTTGCTTCCCCTTCGATGAGAAGGCGTACCGCCTCAATTGCTATCAACGAGGCGAACAGGCCAACGAGGAAACCCAGGAACGACCAGCCAATCCGAATTGCTAAATGCACATCCCCCTCCGAGCAATCGCACATGCGCGCGTCTGGGAAGAATACATGACCACGGATGCGCAGGCACGCAAGTGAGGAACCGGCGATGATCTCTCGAGTTGGCGCGGCGGTACGATTGGCAGGAAGGCCAGTTATGCGCCTCTGATTTGCTTCTTGGTCAAGTTTTGGCGAGGCACTGGCATCGCGAACGGACGCTAGATCGGCGGACGCGCGGCAGGCATTTCAAGAAGACCGTGGTTGAGATCAGAAACTCGGGCCGTCCCCAGCCATCTCGACAGTCGTCTCACCCACCGATAAGCCGCATAGCTCAAGTGTCGGTTCGCTTGATGAGAAGCGACGTAACTGGCCCGTCGCAACAAATACAAGTGCCCGAAAACAAAAACGGTCTCGGTGGAGCTGGAGACATGATGGTCGCGCCCAGTCACCGCCCGTCACCCTGACCCTCTCCCCGTTGAAGCGCAGCCAACGGGGAGAGGGGACGAGTCCGACTGCGCCGCTCGTTCCGTCGTGGGTTGATCTTGTCAGTGAGGCCAGCGCGTTTACGCCCCCCCTCAACTCACCCTGAAGCTCGTCGCCTTCTGCCTTGTCAGGCCCTCTTGCGCCACCGTCGCCACCAGCGTCCCGTCGCGGGTGAAGACGCTGCCCCTCGTCAATCCGCGCGCCCCAAAAGCCGAGGGGCTGTCCTGCACGTAGAGCAGCCATTCGTCGGCGCGGAAGGGGCGGTGGAACCACATGGCGTGGTCGAGGCTGGCGAGTTGCACATCGGGGTCGAACGACATGCGGCCATGCGGGATCAGCGCGGTGTCGAGCAGCGTGAAATCCGAGGCGTAGGCCAGCACGCACTGGTGGAAGGCCGGGTTGTCGGGAAGGCGTCCGGTGGCGCGCATCCAGACCATCTGCAGCGGCGCGCGGGGCTTCCTGTCGAAATAGCGCGACGGATCGACGAGCCGCAATTCGATAGGGCGGTCGCGCTCCCAGTAGCTGCGCATATTCTCGGGCAGGTGCGGGATCAGGCGCTGCAGCAAGTCCTTCTCGGTCGGCAGGTCCTCGGGCGCGGGTACGCCATCCGGCATTGGCGTGCCGTGGTCGAGGCCGGGCTCGGTCTTGTGGAATGAGGCCGTGAGCGCGAAGATCGGCCGGCCGTGTTGGATCGCCTTGACGCGGCGCGTGGAGAAGCTGCCGCCGTCGCGCATGCGCTCGACGTCGTAGACCAGCGGCACCTTCGGATCGCCACCGATCAGGAAGTAGGCGTGCGCGGAATGGGCGAGGCGGTCGTCCGGCACGGTGCGCGCGGCGGCGATGAGGGCCTGTCCGAGCACCTGGCCACCGTAGACGCGCTGCCAGCCGGCGCTCGGGCTGGTGCCGCGGAACAGGTTCTCCTCGAGCTTTTCGAGGTCCAGGATGGTGAGGAGCTGGTCGAGCGCCGAGTTGCTGCCGGTGGTCATGCCGCGTCGCCTCGTCGGTTTCCCATTTGCCCCAATTTCCCATTTGCCGTGGCGTGAGCCATATTGGGTGCAGCGCACAAAGAGGCCGCGCCCGCCGACCTGTCAAGGCATAGACATGCACGGCAAGTCGTCGGTCCAGGCTCACCAACGCCCGAAAGGCGGCCATGTCGTCCGCAAGCCCAGAGACCTTCGACGTCGTCATTGCCGGCGGCAGCTTCGCCGGGCTCGCCTTGGCCTTGGCCCTCGCGCGGGCGGAGGGCAGCGAGCTGTCGATCGCCGTGGTGGAGCGCAGTCCCTTGGCTTCGACAGAGGCCGGTCCCGCCGATCCGAGAGCCTTCGCGCTTTCAGCGGGCTCGCGCGGGCTGCTCGAGGCGATCGGGGTCTGGCCGGCGCTCGCCGATGCGGCTCAGCCGGTCAGCGGCGTCGACATCACGGACAGTGCGCTCGGCGACGTCATGCGCCCGGTTCTGCTCAGCTACGACACGGTTGTCGAAGGTCGGCCGCAGATGCTGATCCTCGAGGCGGATGGTCTGCGCAAGGCGCTGATCGAGGCCGTCCGGGGCGAGGCCGGGATTAGCGTGCTGGCGCCGGCAGAGGTCGTGGCCGTCGATGACGGGGTGGGCGCTCGCTCAGTGCGGCTGGCGGACGGGCGCAGCGTCGGGGCACGGCTTCTGGTCGCGGCCGATGGCGCGCGTTCGCGGGTGCGGGAGATGGCCGGGATCGGCATCGTCGGTGGCTCCTACCGTCAACGCGGCATCGCGACGATCGTTGGCCACGAGCGCGACCACGGCGGGCGGGCGGTCCAGCATTTTCTGCCGTCGGGGCCCTTCGCCCTGTTGCCGCTCGCCGGTCGGCGGACGTGCATTACGTGGTCGGAGGCCGAGGAGAGCGCGCAGCGGATGATGGCGCTCGGCGACGCCGATTTCCTGGAGGAGCTGCAGATGCGCGCCGGCTGGCGCCTGGGAGAGCTTTCGCTCGCTGGACCGAGGGCATCCTGGCCACTCGGCAGCCATCTGGCGCGAAGCCTGATCGCGCCCCGGTTGGCTCTCATCGGGGACGCCGCGCGCAACGTCCATCCGATCGCGGGGCAGGGCGTCAACCTGGGCTTTCGCGACGTGGCCGCGCTCGCGGAGGCTGTCGTCGAGGGCGCACGTCTCGGACTGGAGGCGGGAGATGCAACTTCACTCGAGCGCTACGAGCGGTGGCGTCGCGCCGATGGCGTTCAGTCCGCGGCCGCGTTCAGCGCGTTGAACACGCTCTTCTCGAACGACTGGATGCTTCTGCGCACCGTGCGCGATGCGGGTCTCGGCATCGTCGACAGGCTCCCCGGCCTGAAGAGCCTTCTGGTCGCCGAGGCGGCCGGCCTGACCGGCGACGTGCCGCGCCTTTTGACGGGCGAGCCGCTCTGAGTCGAGCGGCCTGGCTCCGACGGCTACCAGGTGCGCCTGGTGCCGGTATCGATGTGGAACAGCCCGCCGCCGTAATGCTTGAAGCCGCCGACAAGGCCCCGGATGAAGCCGGCAGCGGCTCCCCAATTGCCGTGGATGCGGAAGTCGGCGGCGTCGCCGGTCAGGTGCATGGAGCGCGAGGCGCCTCCGACGCGGGCGTTGTGACGCCGGCTGCGGCATGTGGAATTGACAGTGACGGAGCCGAATCGTGCCGCGACCTGCGCGATCACGCCCCGCAACGATCCGTTGAGGCATCCGGCACTTGCAACCCACCGGACGCCACCGCCCCCGGAGATGCTCCGTTCGGGCTTGGCAGGAGGGACGTAAGTGTTGCCGAGGCTCGCCACGCGAACCGGCTTGGGCTTCGCCTTTGCCTGGGCTGGCGTCCGTTGCTGCTGGCGCGCCGGACGAACGTCATCACCCTCGACGGCCGACACCCGCGGGGTTTGGCGCCGCGCTGGTGGCGGAGCATCGTCGTCATAGCTCGTGAGTGCGGCCGTGACGGGCGGTCGCTCCGGAGTGAACGTCTCGCGCGACCAGTACTCGGGTGTGTCGGCGAATGCCCCCCCGACGCTCGTCAAGATAACAGCGGCAGCCAACACCGGCACGAGGAGCGCTGGGCACGTGCCTCGACGACCGTAGGATACGCGATCGGACATGACTTGAACTCCCCTGCAGGCTCCGGGCCATCGAGCCAGCGCTCGCTGTCGTCGGGGTAGCCCGGCCATGCCCCAACAGGGTCGGCCAAGTAGAGGGGTCTGTTACGAAATGGCACGCGTAAGTGCCGGTATGGTTTACAACTTTGGTTAACACCCGGCAGCCCATCGGCGCGCGGTGGCGATGCCGGAGGAGATGGCCGAAATCCGGGTCCATGAAATTATGTCATTGCACTGGCAACTTACAGGGAGCCGTTCATACCAAGAAAAAAGCCCGGAGCAGGGCTCCGGGCAAAATTAACCAATTCGGGTAACTTTGCGGCCTCAGTGGACGCTGGCGATTTCCAATTCGCCGTCCATCGCATGACCGACTGCGGCCTGCCGGCTGTCGGTCAGCGCGATCGGAGTGCCGTCAGCGGCGTGCAGCGCATAGAGGTCGATGCCTCGGGGAAGGCCCTTGATGCTCGGGAACATGCGCCGTGCTTCTGCGCTGGTCATGGCTTTGATGTAGGCGACCTGACCATCTCCCAACCGGGCAAGTTCCAGCTCCGTAATGAAGGATTGTCGGTGTTCGATGGCATGTACTGCGCCGCCCGTGCGACGGGTGGACGGACGCTTGGCGTTGGGGCGCTTTCTGGTGTTCTGCATGACGCCACTCCTTCGTTGCCTGGCGGACCGAGGCGCGAGCCTGATACTACTGCAAACACCTTGACAGGCGATGCAGTTCTAGGCTCACGCAACAATAATCGACTGATTCGTGTGGGACGACTGTGACAGATTGGGCTCAAGTGGCCGCTTTTTGGCGGCCGATCTCGATCCTGCGAACCATTCGGTCGGGCTCATGGCGCACAAGATCCACGGTCAAGAGGCCATTCTCGAGATCGGCGGCTCTGACCTCAATACCTTCAGCCAGGACGAACGTACGTTGGAATTGCCGGGCCGCGATCCCCCGATGGAGATACTGGCGGTGCGGATCGTCTTCCTGTTTTCCTCTGACGATCAATTGGTTGTCTTCAACCAGAACGTCGAGCTGCTCGCGCCTGAAGCCAGCCACCGCCAGCGTGATACGCAACGTCTCGGGGCCGGCATCGGACCGTCCGATTCGCTCGATGTTGTACGGCGGGTACCCGTCGGCGCCACCCTTGCCGACGCGCTCTATTAGACGCTCGATCTCCTCGAAACCGAGAAGCAGCGGGCTCGACATAAGGGTCATGCGGGTCATGTTTGGCAAAGCCCTCGTTAAAAGCGACCTTGGACGTGACGACGGGATCTCCATCTTCCGTCTTCCCCGGCCCTCAAGAGGCACCGGGTCACACGAGGCTAATATGGGGGCCGATGCGATGAAATCAATCTTGCGGGTCGCATTGATATCGATGCCGATTTGCAGGGCGACTGGACCATCTCCGGTCGCTGGTCAGGCCCTTGGCAGTGGGTGGCTGGTGTGTCGGTTGGCCTCGGCGACATGCCAAGATCGGCGCTCTGGCGGTGCCGTCTCGGCGCCGCATTGGGACGAAAGTGCCATGCTAAACTGCGGCAGGGAGCAGGTCGGTGAGTAAAAAGATGCACGACGACCCCCACTCGCTGCCCGTAGAAACCGGCATGAGCGGCACAGAGCGGGTCGGTGACGCCCGCGAGGTGCCGTTTGATCGGCTCGCACACGAGATCAGGACCCCGCTTGCTGCGATCCAGGCGATGGCCGAGGCTCTTGCCGGGGGCCACCTTGGACCCATGCGGAACGCGCGTCATGCCGATTACGTGGCCAGTATGGCCGAGACGGCCCGGCATGCGCTGGCCGTCGTCGAAACGATGCTCCCACAACACAGGGCTCCGATGGGAGCCGCTGGTGCGCCACCCGCCTCGACCGGCGTGGCGAACATCGCGCGTGAGGTCGCGCTGGCCATGAGCCTCCTCGCGGCACGATCGGGTGTCCGACTCGAGGTCCAGTCGGGTGGTGATGACGTGCGGGCCGTGGTTCGGGCGACGGACCTCCGGCAGATGCTGATCAATCTCGTCTCGAACGGCATCGGTCATGCGGGCGGCGGGGCCGCCGTCACTTTGACAGCCGGGCGCGATGGCAGCGAAGCCTGGGTCGAGGTCGCAGACAACGGGGCCGGCATCTCTCCCGCTCTCCTCGAGCGCATCGTCAACCGGACCTTCGTTGACGAGAACTCCACCAGCTCTCCGATGCGCGTCCCATTGGGCTTGGAATTGACACGGGCCCTCGCCGAAGCCAATGGGGGCCGATTGCAGCTCGAAAGCGGCTCCAACGGCACGCGCGCGCGGATCGTGCTGCCGGGCGATTGACGAATACCGCCGCTGGCGGCCGCTCAGCCCGAAATCGCCTCCGCCCGGTTCAGAAACCGCCTATTGGGCGCACTTTGAGGCCGCAGGGCGAGGCGCTCATGAGCCAGCGCCAAAGCCTCATCCTTCAGGCCGGCGCGCGTTGCGGCTTCAGTCAGCGTCCAGTCGATGACGTCGCGCTGGGCATGACTGCCGCCGATCCGCATCAGGTGATAGCGGGCCGGCAACAGTTGGCCGACGCTGGCGGCATAGTCGCCACGGGCGAAGGCGGCGAGGCCATCGACGATGGGCAAGCCGATGTCGCGGTAGGTCGAGGCGACCTCGGTTGTGCCGGAGGCCGTCGCGCGCATGCCCGCGAGGAGGCGGTCCAGCTCCGCACCGTCCTCGGCGCGGATGGCGGCCATCGCCGCGTGCACGTCGGCAAAAATCGAAAGGTGCCCGTCGGCATGGCCGCGCCAGAGAACTGCGAGATCTTTCCAGCGATTGCCGCCATCGTAGCCGAGGCACTCCAACCGCCACAGCAGCGCCGAGGCGTTGGTCAGCACGATCCCGGCCGGTCTTTGTGTCTCCACGATCGGGCCGTCGTAGACGGCCATGGCCGCGTCGTAATCGCCCAGCTCGACGTGGAACAAGGCCTTGTGCCACCAGATGTGTGTGCGGCTGGCATTGTCCTTACCCGACCAGAGCGGCTCGCGATCGGCCATCCACTTGAGGCCCTCCGCCGGGCGCCCCGTCATCTCCATGACGTGGCTGACCGCGTGATGCGGCCAGTAACCGTGGGGCTCGAGTTCGGCAGCTTCGCGCGAGATGGCCTCCGACTTCTCGTAGTGGCCGGCCTCCTCCAGGCCGAAACCGTAAAACGACAGCATGACGCCGTAGCTCGGGTCGGACGGCGACCAGCGGGCCAGCGCCCGGGAGGACCGGTCGCGCACCGTGTGGAACTGACCATTGAAGGCGCTGGCGATCATCGCCGCGAATTGGGCCAGCAGATCTCGCGGATAGTGCATCAGGTGCGGGTCGAGCACCGCGATGATCGATGATCGATGCCCTTGAACGGCATGCTCCAGCGCGGCGAGGTGACTGCGCTCGCGATCGTTCAGGGGGAGCGTCTTAGCCTGGTCGATGAGGGGGCGCGCGCCCTTGACCAGCACCGCATCGTTGGCGCTGGCCAGCACCCAGGCCTTGCCGATGTGCGCCATCGCGCAGCCGGGTGCTGCCTTGCGCGCGGCCTCGAACAGACCGAGCGTATCGCCATAGGACAGGGTGAAGGCACGCACCGCCTTGTCGATGAGTTCTGCGGCCTCGGGCGTTGCGCCCGTCATATCGTGCCCATGCGCGTCCTTGGCCATCGTGTGCCCTCTTGCCTCCATTCGGCGGAAATTTTTGCCATGGTAGCGCCGAGACGCGAGAGCACAAGTGCGCGAGACGGACTGTCTACCAGGCAGGGGGCGTCCATTCCGCGCTCTCGTCGAGGGGATACGAGGGTCGCGGGATGCGGCTGAACTGGATGCGCTCGAGCACCGGCGACGTGAGGCCCTCGGTATCGACCTCGTAGACCCGCTCAGGCGGGAACCAGGGGAGGAAGCCCGAGCGGAAGTGGCCGCGCGATTTCACCGCGACGGTGTGCGCCTTGGCGATGTCGAGGCCGAAGATCTCGAAGAACATGGGATCGGCGGTCTGCATGCGGTCCGAGATGACGATCGCGATAACGCCGCCGATCTTGAGCGCCGCGGAGGGGCCGAGTCGGAGTGTGCGCCCTTGCGCATAGCCGAGGCGGCCAACGAAGGTGCCGTGATGGAGGCCGACGACCTCGGCGTCCGCCTCGAATGGGGTATCGCATGGCAACCCGGCGTGGCGGTTGAACTGCGCCTTGAAGCGAGCGCCGAGCCCGGCCGCGTGTGCCTGTTTGGCCAGAGGCGGATCGAAGAAGGAGCCGATCAACACGTCCTCGGCGCCGGACCAAACGAGAGCGGAGAGCAGCTCCGTCGTTCGACCCGTGCCCCCGCCTCCCGGATTGTCGCCGCTGTCGGAGAAGATCACGGGTTTTCTGTCGCGGTTGCCGGCAAGCGCTACGGCCTCGGAGAGCGGCATCAGCTTCTTGCGGAAGCGCGGACGGTTCGACCAGCCATAATCGGCGATCTCCTTCGCCAGCATCTGTGCCCGGGCGAGGTCGCGACGAGCCGTGACCACGATCGCGACGCCGTTCTTCGTCGAGTCCGAGAAGACGAACCCGCCGAAAATCGAGACGTTGAGGATGTCGCCGGCGAGTTCGGCGCGGCGGCGGTTGCCGAGATCGATCATCTCGCCATAGGGGCCGCTTGCCGTCAGCAGGTTAACCGATGCGGGCGTGAGCGGCAGACGTATGAAAGCGGCCTTCGGGTCCGCCAGACCCGCGAGCATGAGGCGGAGGCTCAACGCCGCTTCTTCGCCGCGTTCGATATAATCGACGTGGGGATTGGTGCGGTAGCCGACGATGAGGTCCGAGCGCTCGACCATCGTCTCGGAGATGTTGCCATGAAGATCGAGCGTCATGACGATCCGCGCCTTGGGTCCGGCAATTTCGCGCGCGACGGACACCACCTCGCCGTCGGGGTCGTCACGGTCGGTCGCGATCATGGCGCCGTGGTTTGAAATGTAGACGGCATCGAGCGGGCCGGCGGCCGTGAGACCAGCCCGGATCGTGGCGAGATACTGGTCCATCAGTCGGCCGTCGATGCAGCCGTGCGGATGGCAGGCAGCGAGCAGGATCGGCACCGGCTCCCACGGCCCTGTCGCGTCCATCGTCTTTACGAAAGCTGCCGCCTCCCCGAGGATGAATGGGTTCTTTTCCCGAGCAGCGACAAGAATGGCGTCGCCCTCGATCTGGTAGAATTCCTTGAAGTCCGCCTCCTTTGCGACCGGCGCGAAGCGGTTGCTCTCGAGCCAGACCCCGATGATGGCGACGCGCGGCGCGGACGTGGACATGGGAAAGCTCCGGATGAATGCGAGACGAGGGTTGGAAGTCACCGCGAGAACCTACACGAGCTCTTCATCGCGGTGATAGATCTGGCTCGCAAGGGGTGGGAGGAAGGTTGGACGTATGGAGATACGAACTCTGGACGGTCTACCCGCTTTGGAGCCGGCGTCTCGACAGATCGAGCTTTCGCCGACCGGCGATGGCGCCTTCGTTCGCGCCCCACGGTTCGTGGCACGAGTCCGGTCGGCGGCTTGCCCGATCGCTTGGTTGGAGGAGCGGCCAGCAATCACGCACGCCCCATCCTATTGGAGTCTGTCGCGTCGGATCGTGATTTCCGGACGGGCGACATGGCTTGCGCGGGACAGTCTTGTGTTCGCCGATATGATGACCTCGCCATGCGGAGGCTTGATCATCACGGTTTTGAATGGCGCAACGGGCCGTCAGATTTGGCAGACTGTCGTGGGGCTTCCTGAGCCCGCCCAATTCGCCGAACCCGCGCCGGCGTGGCCCGGAGCCCCGACAGAGGAGATCGCTGGGTTCTTTGCGGATGATCCCGATCACCTGATCTTATGTCTATCGCGGCAATCCCGCCGGTCGCGACGCGTTTCAGTCGGGGCCAGCCTCGCTGCCCAGACGCTCCCCGCCTTCGGTTGCCAGTTGGATGCCATGCGCTTCGATCTCTCGCGAGGAGAGTCTTTATGGCGGTTCCAAAACCCTGATATTCACGTCGGTGCGATTGAGCGAAGAGCGTTCCGCGGACTGTGGGCCACAGGCACCAGAATGGGATCTCTCGATTTCGAAACCGGACAATGCACGGAGTTGCTGCGATCCGACTACACGCTGGGTTGGCCGGTCCGAGCCAATGATCTGATCGCGGTACCCTGGCACGGCTCCAAGGCGATCGGCGTCGATTGGATCGACACGGCTGGCGGCCTAGCGCGGCGTTGGGCCGTGGCGGAGCGTCGGGTTCACAAGGCGCAGCTGCACGCGACTCGCGCCGGCTTGGCAGTGCAAGTGAACGATCAGCGCCTGCAATGGCTTGGTCACGAAACCGCCGCTCGATGGAGCACGGTAGCCAAGCCCTTTATCTATCATGTGCATGCAGGCTCCTGCGGGGACGTGTTCGTTGCAACGGACGGCCAAGGGGGGCGACTGGTAGCCTTTGACGCACCGTCCGGGGATCAGACGCTCAATTTGAAACCTGCCTATGGGGGTGCGGGTGAGTTGGTCGAAGTGCCGGACCACGAGGCGCTACTGGTCAAATTCTGGAAGTCCGCCCTCAAGCCGGATTCTTGCCAACTGCAGCTGGTCTCAATGCGTGACCGCTCGAGCCAGGCAGTTGGTGAGTGTTCCGAGCTCATCGGCGCGTGGCAGCACGGTGCGATCTACCGCGCGGGAAAGGCCGGCGAACGATTGGCAATCATCGATCTGCGCTGATCGTCTGGATCGAGCTGAAAAGCCCGTTTGATCTTGCATTTGCCATCGCTACCGTGATCGCATGGCCGCCAGCGACGCTGCGGCGGTGAGGACACCATGAAGCTCGAGGGCAAGCATATCATCGTCACCGGGGCCGCGAGCGGCATCGGCGCGGCATTGGCGCGACGGTTCGCGCAAGAGGGTGCGGCGGGTGTCGTCGTCGCCGATCTGGCTTCCGCGAAAGAGCCGCTCGAGGCGATGGCTCGCGAGATCGGAGGGCTTGCGGTCACCTGTGACGTCTCCCGGGAGGCGGAAATCGCGGCTCTCGTTTCAGCCGCGCGGGCGCGGTTCGGGCCGATCGACGTGTTCTTCTCGAATGCGGGCGTGTCACTGAGGGGGCACGAGGAGGCGCCGGACGCGGATTGGGACTTGAGCTGGCGCGTGCACGTCATGGCGCACGTCTATGCGGCCCGGGCCGTACTGCCGGAAATGCTCGCACGCGGCGGCGGCTATCTCGCGAGCACGGCATCGGCCGCCGGTCTGCTGGCATCGGTCGGCTCAGCAACCTACGGGGTCACGAAGCACGCCTCGGTGGCCCTCGCCGAGCATCTTGCGATCCAGTACGGGGGCCGCGGCATTCGCGTTTCCGTGCTGTGTCCGCAGGCCGTCGATACGCCCATGTATCGCCGGCCCGGTGTGAAAGCGGCCGGCCTCGACGGCGTGGCGACGCCCGAGGCGGTGGCCGACTGCGTCGTGCGCGCGATGGACGAGGAGCGGTTCCTGATCCTTTCGCATCCCGAAGTCGCGGAATACGTGAAGCGCAAGGCGGTCGACCCGGACAGGTGGCTGGCCGGCATGCGCCGCCTTTTGGGCAAGGCCCTGAGCGGCAGTCTGAAGAGCTGAACGCGAGCCTGGAGCACAGTGACGTCCATGTCCGATCACGAGATCTTCGACCTCGGTTCAACCCGGTTGCAGCGCGGGCTGACCCTGCCCAAGGCGCATATCGCCTACAAGACCTACGGCACGCTCGCGGCCGACAAGTCGAACGTCATTCTCTACCCGACCTCTTACGGCGCCCACCACATGGACATCGACTGGCTGATCGGACGAGAGCGGGTCCTCGATCCCGAGCGCTACTTCATCGTGATCCCGAACCAGCTCGGCAACGGCCTCTCGACCTCGCCGAGCAATCTCGCGGAGCCGTTCGGGCTTGGCCGCAATCCGGTCTTCACGCATTGGGACAACGTTCACGCGCAAGAGCGCCTGTTGCGCGAGCGCTTCGGCATCACGCGACTGGCGCTCGCCTACGGCTGGTCCATGGGCGGCCAGCAGGCGCTGCATTGGGGCGCGATTTTTCCGGATCGCGTCGCGGCCATCTGTGCCGTGTGCACCTCGGCCCGGACGAGCCCGCACAACAAGGTCTTTCTCGAAGGCATACGGGCGACGCTCACGGCCGATGGCGCCTGGCGTGACGGCCGTTTCGTCGAGCGCCCCGTACGTGCGTTGCGCGCATTTGGCCGCGTCTATGCGGGTTGGGCCATGAGTCAGGCGTTCTATCGGGAGGAGTTGTGGTCGAAGATCGGTTTCGCCTCGCTCGAGGACTATCTGGTGCGTGCCTGGGAGGGCAATTTTCTCCGTCGCAACGCCGAGGACCTGCTGTCGATGATTGACACCTGGTATCAATCCGACATCTCCGATAATTCGATCTTTGGCGGCGATCTGGCCAAAGCGCTGGCGGCGATCCAGGCCCGCGCCATCGTCATGCCCTCGACCACCGACCTCTATTTCACGGTCGCCGACAGCGCCGCCGAGACCAAGCTCATACCCCGCGCCGAGCTGCGGCCCATCGAATCGATCTGGGGTCACCGCGCGGGCAACCCGATTCAAGAACCAGCCGACGAGGCGGTCTTGAGGCGGGCCGTGCGCGAATTGTTGGGCGATTGAGCGGAGCGCCTCACATGATCACAGGCATCGATCACATCGCGCTCGAGGTGGCGAACATCCCGCAGGCCTTGGAGGATTACTCTGCCGTTCTCGGACGGCCACGAGTTGCCAGTGGCGATCGGCTTCAGCTCGACACTCTGGCGCTTCAGTTTCGGGCATCGCGCGACGGTGACACGGCCGATCAACCACCGCGCTTGCGGCTCGTGCTCGCAGCTGCCGATGTGGCAGCCGCTGCCCATCGTCTTACGCGGCGCGCTTTGCCGGGCACGATGCAGGCTGGCGACCTCTTCGAGATCGACACGGCCGCTACCTATGGCGTGCCTATTGGCGTGACGAAGGCGGCGGAACTCACCCAAGGCGACCCGTCGAACGACATCGCGGGGCTGGACCACGTCGTCGTGAGCACCCCCGATCCCGAGAGGGCCGTTGCACTCTACGGTGGCCGTCTCGGGCTCGATCTCCGGCTCGACCGGACCAATCCGGAGCACAACAATCGCCTGCTGTTCTTCGTCTGCGGGGGTCTGGTTGTCGAGATCTCCCACAATACGAAAAAGGGCGTGGGCGCGGGCCCCGATCGCATCTTCGGCCTCGCCTGGCGTGCCCGCGACATCGACCGTGCGCACGCCCGAATGGCAGCGCAGGGCATCGACGTGTCGGAGATCCGGACCGGGCGGCGGGCTGGCACTCGCGTCTTTACGGTCCGCAATCGCACGGCTGGTGTGCCGACGTTGATCATCGGCGGCGAGGGTTTGGAGCGCAGCTGAGCCTTGGTCAGGCACCACCAGCCGGCATCGCAATCAAAGCGATGGCCGTGTCGGCCGGCTTCCCGTCGAGTTCGCTTTTCGCCAGCGCCTGGGCCTGCTCCAGATCCTCGACGCCGGTCAGATCGACGAGGTGGCGATCATAGAGCAGGACGATACCGGGATGCGCGTGCGCCGGCCCATCCGTGCCTCCGGCCCGATGCCAGAGATCGAACACAGAGCGGGCGAGCGTGGCTGCGGTGGCGCCGGTTGCCAGCGCCCGGCTCCTCTGCACGCGGATCGCGCCTTGCCAATCGATGGTCCGCAAGGAGCGGGGACCGCCCCCGTCCGTCTGGTAGACCCGGAATCCTGGCACTTCTGCCGCGAGGGCCAACGTATCTGCCGCGACGCCGAGCGAGCGGGCGGCCAGGAAACGTGCCTCCCGCTCCGAGATGGCGCCGGACGCGTCCTTCACGTGCATTTCGGCCGCGCCCATGGCGGTGGCGCGAACGCGGTGCGTCTGCTGGTCGACCTCGACCGTGACGTCGACTTGGGAGGGGTCGGCGCCGAGACGAACGACCGCCTCGAGAGCTTCCCGCCGAATGGCGATCAGGTCGTCGGGCTGCGGATGGGGAATGATGCGCTCGACGACATCGCGCACGAGCGCCAGCGCGACGCCGATCGACGAGATCACTTCGGCGTCGCGGCTGATCTCGTAGCGCAATCCTGTCTGCTCCGCCGCGTAGGGCACCAGCGCCGCAGCGCCACCGCCCTCGCCGATCAGCATCTGCTGGTCAGCGTCGAGTTCGTACTCCTTGACGAGGTCGGCCACGACCGGCAGCACTTTGCCCGTAGCGCAGTCGAGCACTTGGCGCGCGGCCTCGTCCACGGTGCAGCCGAGAAATGTCGCGAGCGCCTCGAAGGCGCGCCGCGCCGCATCCGTTGCGGCGTAGGCATGGTTGCCGGGCTTGGCGTATCCGAGCACGTTCGCCGCGCAGGTGTTGGTCAGGGCGAAGCGCCGGCCGTCGGCAACCTTGATGCGCACGTAGTTGGCGCCGTCGCCCGGCTTGGGCTCAAACAGTTCGACCTCGGGGGCGATGATGGCCGCGGGATCGGCAAAGGCGGCATAGGCGAGACCCGCGATATGGGCGCTGCGCGGGCCGACGTCGATCAGCCGACCTCGGTCCGCGCGAATGAGGCTACCGCCCGCGATGCCGAGGACGCGCACGTCCAGCGACGCAACGTAGGTCTCGTGGCCGCCGACGCGGGCGTAGGCGACGGTCGGTCGGCCGTTCTTGATGACACCGATGTTGGTCGAGGTGCCGCCGACCTCGAAGTAGAGCCCGTCGGCCACCTTCAAGTGCATCAGCGCGCCGGCAACCGACGCCGCCGGTCCCGACAGCATCGTCATGGCGGGGCGGCGGCGCATCTCCCTGATGTCCATGACGCCGCCGTCGCCGCGCATGACCATGAGTGGCGCGCGGATGCCGGCCTCGCGGACACTCGCCTCGGTCATGTCGGCGGTGGCGATCATGCGCGGCAGGATCGAGGCGTTGATGACGGCGGTGCGCGTGCGCGTGGTGAGGCCGTAGAGGCGGGTGATCTCGTGACCGCAGGTGGTGGGGAGGCCAGCCTCGGCACCGAGTGTGCGGACCAGTTCCTCGGTGCCGGTATTGTCGACGCCGAAGGCGGCCGAGGCGACGAGGACCCGCGCCCCTTCCGTCTGCAGTGCGCCGATCGCCTCCCGTACCGCCCCCTCGTCGAGATCGTCCGAGACGAGAAAGCGGTTGGCCGTTGCGAGCCAACGGCCGGGCGCCAACTCGATCGGCGCGATCCTGGCTTGCGGTTCCGCCAGATGAGCCGCGGCCTTTCCGGCCATGGCGACGACGCCGACCTCGGCCACATCGCCTTCGAGCAGGGCATTGGTCGCCTGGGTGGTCGAGTGCGCCAGGAACACCACCTGCTCCGGGGCCGCGCTCGACGTCTCGAGCACGGTGCGGAACACCTCGACGACGCCTGCTGCGACGCCACGCGCATGATCGTGCGTAGTCAGAACAGACGAGCGACCGATCACCTCCCGCGTGACGGTGTCGATCAGCACTGCCTTGGTAAACGTACCGCCGACGTCGATGCCAATCCGAAAGGCGCGGGTCATGGCCGTGGTCCCGCAGGTTGGCACCAGCCGGGAAAGGTGCGCGCCGGGGACGCGTCGAGCTTTTCGATCATCGTTGGGAATCCTGGTGCCGAAGCGGCGCGATTTGTCGCGACAGTAGTATCAGGGCCGCCGCCTGAGCGGGCGGCGAGTTGCCGCGCCGGTCGCACGCGGTATAAGAAAGGACGAGGCCGCCGGACGGGACCCCCGATCGTCGGAACCAACCCATTCGCCGGCCGCGTTCACGGGCCGACCCCATCCGGAGAGGCATGACATGCAACCTTTCACCACCCTCAAGGGCGTGGCCGCGCCCCTCAATATGATCAATGTCGACACCGACATGATCATCCCGAAGAACTACCTGAAGACGATCAAGCGTACAGGGCTCGGCAAGCACCTCTTCGCCGAGATGCGCTACGACGAGCAGGGCCGCGAGAAGCCGGATTTCGTGCTCAACAAGGGGCCCTACAGAGGCGCGAGCATTCTCGTCTCGGGCCAGAACTTCGGTTGCGGGTCGAGCCGCGAACATGCGTCGTGGGCGCTCCTCGATTACGGCGTCCGCTGCGTGATCGCGCCATCGTTCGCCGACATCTTCTTCAACAACACCTTCAAGAACGGAATCCTGTCGCTACGGCTCCCCGAGCCCCGCGTGAACGAACTCATGCGCTTCCTCCTCGAGCTGCCTGGGGCCGAGATCACGGTCGATCTGCCGGCCCAGACCGTGACCGGCCCGGATGGCAAGGTGGACAAGTTCGACATCGACCCTTTTCTCAAGCACTGCATGATCAACGGCCTCGATGAGATCGGGTTGACGATGGAAAAGGCGGCCGCCATCGCCGGCTATGAAGGGCGGATCGCCAAGGAGCGCTCCTGGGTGTAGCCTCGTGGGCGTTCCTTCCGCTTGTCTTACTTGCGAGGAGACGACGCCATGGCGGACCCACAGCCGATCCGGTTTCAGGATGGTGCGGCCTACGAGCAGACGATGGGCAAATGGAGCCATCTCGTCGGCGGGCGGTTTCTGGACTGGGTGGCACCTCCGGCCGGTCTCGCGTGGGTCGATGTCGGCTGCGGCAACGGCGCTTTCACGGAATTGCTGATCGAGAGATGCGCGCCGTCGTCCGTCGATGGTATCGACCCCTCTGAGGGACAACTCGCGTTCGCGCGGACGCGGGCAGGAGCCGCAGGGGCGCTTTTCCAGGCGGGCGATGCGACGGCGCTGCCCTATGCCGACGATCGTTTTGATGCCGCGGTGATGGCCCTCGTGATCTTCTTCGTGCCTGACCCCGTCAAGGGCATCGCCGAAATGCGGCGTGTCGTCAAACCTGGCGGGCTGGTCGCTGCTTATGCCTGGGATATCACGCGTCGCGGGGCGCCGTTCGAGCCGATATGGGACGAGATGCGGCGTCTCGGCGTCGAGCCCGCCCAGCCGCCGAGCAAGGACGTCTCGCGCATGGAGGTGCTCGCTGGACTTTGGCGCGACGCGGGTCTGCGGGATGTCGAGACGATGGAAATCGTCGTCGAGCGCAGTTTCGCGAGCTTCGAGCATTTCTGGACAGTCACGACGGCGCATAACGTCAATGCCGCGATCGAAGCCATGACGGGCGAACAGCAGGCGCAACTCAAGGCGCGTGTCCGCGCCCGCATGCCGACCAATGCCGCCGGCCGGGTGGCGTTCACATCGAAGGCCAATGCGGTCAAAGGCCGGGTGGAATGACGGCCTGGAACGGAAAAATTCATCTGGCCCAGTTCCTGGTCCACGGGCCGACGTTTCATTCGCTCGCCATGTGGCGGCATCCGCGGACGGCGGCGGCGGGCTGGGATTGGACGCGGCCGGCAGTCTGGCAGCATATCGCTCGGACGTGCGAGCGCGGCCTGTTCGACATGGCCTTTTTCGCCGACCTCAACTACATCTCGGACACTTACAAGGGCTCGCTCGAGCCGGCGCTCGCCAACGCCACACAGGCGCCGGAGCACGATCCCGTTCCGTTGCTCTCCTACATGGCCGCCGCGACCAATCACATCGGTGTCGCCTCCACCTTCTCGACCAGCCAGCATCACCCGTTCTACGCAGCCCGTCTGTGGGCGACGCTGGACCATCTGACGGCTGGTCGTGCCGGCTGGAACGTCGTCACGTCGATCAACCACAATCAGGATGCCAACTTCGGCGTCGAGCGGCCGCCGGCCGATCATCGCTACGACCGCGCGCACGAGTTCATGGAGGTCTGCCGCAAGCTGTGGGCGAGCTGGGACGCGGATGCCGTCGTCATGGACCGGGCAACGCCGCGCTTCGCTGATGCCGAAAAAGTGCATCGTATCGAGCACGAAGGCCGCTTCTTCAAGTCGCGCGGTCCGCTCAATGTCGTCCGGTCGCCACACGGCGGTCCTGCCATTCTGCAGGCGGGCGTATCGCCGAAGGGGCAGGACTTCGCCGCCAAGTACGCCGACGCCATCTTCGCCATCCAGCCACGGCCGGAGGATGCCAAGGCCTATCGCGACAGCGTGCACGCGCACATGAAGTCGATCGGCCGCGACCGGCGGTCCTGCAAGATCCTGTTCGGCATGCAGCCGATCATCGGCGCGACCGAGATGGAGGCGCGGGATCGGCAGGCCGAGCACAACGCGCTGGTTCCCGTCGAGGGCGGCATGGCGATCCTATCGGCGCATCTCGACTTCGACTTGTCGCGGTTTCCTGCAGGCACGCGCCTTGCCGATCGCGACGAGCCGCAGCTGCAGCGGCTCCGCACCCGTTATCTGGCGTCTGACCGGACGCCGATGACGATGGAAGAGATCGCGCAGCGGCACGGCCAGAGCGTGGGGCTGCCGCAATTCGTCGGCACACCGGCCAGCATCGCTGACCAGATGGAATCCTTCATGTCCCACGTCGGCGGCGACGGCTTCATGATCACGCCGATCGACTGCCCCGGCGCCATCGAGGACTTCGTCGATCGTGTCGTCCCGGAACTGCAACGGCGAGGCATGGCGCGGACAGCCTATGCCGGGTCGACCCTCAAAGCTCATCTCGCGCAGTTCGACGAAGCTCGCTAACCTTCCCCGTATCCGGCGCGAAGTGGTCCGCAGAGACCGTGCCGCCGGAGCCAACCTGGAGGAAGCGAATGCGTATTGTGAGATTTCTGGCGGCCGCTGCCGCCGCAGTGGGGATATGTGCCCCGCCCGCGTCGGCCCAGAAGTCGGGTGGCACGTTGCAGGTCTACATCAGTGCCAACCCATCGAGCATGTCCATCCTGGAGGAAGTAAGCTTCACGACCGTGATGGCGGCGGGGCCGGTGTTCAACGGGCTTGTCGTCTTCGATCCTGCGAAGCCGATCGGCAGCCTCGACACGGTCATTCCCGAGCTTGCCAAGAGTTGGGCCTGGGATGCGAGCGGCACCAAGCTGACGTTCCAGCTCAACCAGGGTGTCACGTGGCACGACGGCAAGCCGTTCACCGCCAACGACGTGAAGTGCACGCTGGATTGGGTCGCAGGCAAGGTCCCGGGCTATTTCCGCAAGAATCCGCGCAAGATCTGGTTGACGAACCTCAAGGAGGTGACGGTCGACGGCGACCATCAGGCGACCCTTCACCTGGAGCGGCCGCAGCCCTCTATGCTTGCGCTTCTCGCGTCGGGTTTCGGCGTGATCTACCCCTGCCACATCGAGGCGAAGGACCAACGCCTGAAGCCGATCGGCACCGGTCCGTTCAAGTTCGTGGAGTTCAGGAGCAACGAGCTCGTGCGGCTCGTCAAGAACCCGAATTACTGGAAGAAGGGGCTGCCGTACCTCGATGGTGTCGACTACACGATCGTCGGCAACCGATCCACGCGTGTCCTCGGCCTGATCGCCGGCAAGTTCGACCTCACGACGACGGGCGACATCACCGTCCCCATCATGAAGGACATCGCCAGTCAGGCGCCGCAGATCGTGTGCACACTCGGGCCGACGAATGTCTCCGTCAACGTGCTGATTAACGACAAGCGAGCGCCCCTCGACAACGTGAAACTCCGCAAGGCCATTTCACTGGCGGTCGATCGCGAGGGGATGATGTCCATCACCTCGCATGGGGCGGCATCCGTGTCCGGCGTGATGATGCCGCCGCCCGAGGGCATCTGGGGCATGCCGCCGGAGGTGCTCTCGAAGCTGTCTGGCTACGGCGGTACGATGGAGGAGCGGCAGGCCGAGGCCCGCAAGCTGATGGAGGAGGCCGGCTACAGCGCGACCAATAAACTGGCGATCAAGATCTCGACGCGAGACCTCGCTTCCTACAAGGATCCGGCCGTGATCATGGTCGACCAGCTCAACAAGGTCCACTTCAACGCGGAGCTCGAAATCATCGAGTCGAGCGTCTGGTTCGGCCGCGCGGCGCGGCAGGACTATGCGGTTGCGCTCAACCTGACGGGATCGAGCGTCGACGATCCGGATGCGACCCTCGTCGAAAGCTATGCGTGCGGCTCGGAGTACAACTACTCGAAGTACTGCAACCCCAAGATCGATGAAATGCTGAGGGCGCAATCCGCCGAGCGCGACGTCGAGAAGCGCAAGAAAATGGTCTGGGAGATCGAGCGTATCCTCGCGGAGGAGAACGTCCGTCCGATGCTCTATCACGGGCGCACGGCGCAGTGTCGCCAGCCCTACGTGAAAGGCCACGTCCGCTCGGACAACAGCATCTACTCCCACTGGCGCCACGAGCAGGTCTGGCTCGACAAGTAGCCGTTTGGCGTTGACGGACGGGCCGTCACGAACGATCGACCCGTCCACCCACTCCTTGCCGATCAGATGATCGCGATCGGGCGCACCGGGCAGCCGGTTGCCCCCTTCAGCTTGATCGCCGAGAGCATGAAGCAGAACTGGCGCACGTCTTTCTGTATCAGCTCGTCCATCACCAGGTTCTCGATGATGTGGACGCCCGCTTCCGCGAGACAGTGCTGGTGTACCGGCATGATCTCCTCCGGGTGATTGGTCCCCGGCAGCACCTCGAGCGCCATATTGTCGGCGGCTATAGCCACGCAATCCTGCGCCGTCAGCCAGCGTGCGGCGTCCTTGTCGATGCCGGGCTCCCCGTGCAGGTACTTGTCGTTGTCCGTCATGAAGAACCGGCCCCAGCCGGTGTTGATGCATACGACGTCGCCGGGCTGGATTTTCAGTTTGGCGGCGGCCAGCGTCTTTTCGAGGTCGGCAACCTTCACGGCGCGGCCGGTTTCCAGATAATCACCGCCGTCGAGCCTCGATACGTCGAGGATGATGCCGCGCGTCACCATCGGCGGCATGTGCTCGATGCCGAGGTTGACGAGCCCGAAGTCGTCGACCGTCTCGGTGGCGCTGTAGCCGCCGTAGAGCTGATCGCCCTTCGAAAAGTGGCCAAGGGCATCGATGTGGGTGCCAACGTGTGTCGTCATCTCGATCCGCTCGAGATTGGAGCCGGCGTCGTTCTTCGCGCCCATCTTGCGTCGCCGCCGGATCGAGCCCGCCGACGTGGGGCCGGCCTGGATGTGGTAGGGTGACTGGTTCGGCGCCATGCGGGGCGCGCCGATTTCGATGACGTGGCTCATGTCGACGATGGTGCCGTCGCGAACCATGCGCAAGGCGGCGAGCGTGCCCTCGGGGGTGAGGAAATGCCCCGCACCGAGCTGGTCGCCTTTCCCCCAGCGGCCGTGGTCGTGGATGCAGTTGGTCATGGTTACGGTGCTCCCCATTCGGCGGCATGCGCCTGCGTTCATCCGGGCCCATGATTGCAGGGCGGCGGGAATGGGGGAAGTGCTGTTGCCCTTGGAGCCGTTTCGATCCTATCGTTTCGATTAATCGCCCAAGAGAGCGACTGGAGGACGCCCATGAACGACATTGCCACCACTGCCCGGCTCGACGTGCGCCCGCTAGCGGGTGCATGCGGCGCCGAGATCTTCGGTGTCGATCTTTCGAGGCCCCAGAGCGATGCGACCATCGCCGCGATCCGCAAGGCTCTACTCGATCACTGCGTCATCTTTTTCCGCGACCAGGAAATCGACGTCCAGCAGCACAAGGACTTCGCGCGCCGGTTCGGCAAGATCTTCATTCATCCGAACTACAAGGGCGTCGGCACCGATGACGAGGTGGTCGTCATTCGCCGCGAGCCGGGCGACAAGAAGATCGTCGGCGAGGAATGGCATGCGGACACGACGATGGTCGCGGAGCCGCCGATGGGGGCCATCCTCTATGCCATCGAGGTTCCGGCCTTCGGCGGCGACACCCTGTTCGCCAGTCAGTACGCCGCCTACGATGCGCTTTCCGACGGCATGAAAAAGCTGATCGGTGGTCTCAAAGCCTATCACTCCGATCGCAAAGTGGCCGGGCCGCGCGCCAACATGAACGCGTTCCGGACGACGAAGGTGCGCGAGGACGACGGGTGGCAGGAGACGGTCTCCCTCCATCCGGTGGTCGTCACGCACCCGGAGACGGGCCGCAAGCTGCTCTACGTGAACCACTCCTACACCTATGGCTTCGAGGGCATGACCGAGGAGGAATCCCGGCCGCTCCTCGACTATCTCCTCAATCATGGCCATCGCCCCGAGTTCACGTGTCGGTTCCGCTGGCAGAAGGGCTCCATCGCGTTCTGGGACAATCGCGTCTGCAAGCATCTTGCCGTGCACGACAGCCATCAGGAGCGCCGCCACATGCGCCGCATTCAGGTCGCGGGGACCAAACCCGTGTGACTTGTGCTGCTGATGCAACTGAATGGAGCGGACGACGCTGCACGGCGAACATCAGGCGCGAGCCGGACACGTCGCGCTTCCGCGGCGGCAAGGGTGATCGCCGCTGTCGAGGTGACGCACCGGGGCTAATTCGTCGCGCTGGCATCCCAGGTGCGGACATTGTAGGAAACGTGGCGAGTTTTTGGTGGGGAGCCGATTCCCACTCGATTGGGTGCTGTGCCGGCGCTGCTCAGGTCGCCGGCAACCGGCGTGCTGACCGCGTCCCGGCGGGCAGCGGAGCGCGGATCTGAAGGACGATCATGGCGAAAACGCTCATCATCGACGGCCAGACCATCGAGGTCGAGGACGGCCTCACGCTGCTTCAGGCGTGCGAGCAGGCCGGCGTCGAGATCCCGCGATTCTGCTATCATGAGCGGCTGTCGATCGCCGGCAATTGTCGCATGTGCCTCGTCGAGGTCGTCGGCATGCCGAAGCCGCAGGCGTCCTGCGCTCTTGGTGTGAACGATCTGCCCCCGAACCGCGACGGCACCCCGAAGCAGGTCAACACGCGCTCGCCCATGGTGCAGAAAGCGCGCGAAGGCGTGATGGAGTTCCTGCTGATCAATCATCCGCTCGACTGCCCCATCTGCGATCAGGGCGGCGAGTGCGATCTGCAGGATCAGGCCATGGCCTTCGGACGCGGAGGCACGCGGTACTCGGAAGCGAAGCGCGCCGTCGAGGAGAAATATCTCGGGCCGCTGATCAAGACCGCCATGAACCGGTGCATCCACTGCACGCGCTGTGTTCGCTTCATGACCGAAGTGGCCGGCGTGGAGGATCTCGGCGCCATCAGCCGCGGCGAGGACATGGAGATCACGACCTACCTCGAGAAGGGGCTGGTGTCGGAGATGTCGGCCAACGTCGCGGATCTGTGCCCGGTGGGTGCTCTGACGCATCGACCGTCGGCCCACAACGCGCGCCCGTGGGAGTTCCGCAAGACCGAGTCGATCGACGTCATGGATGCTCTGGGCAGCGCGATCCGTGTCGATGCCCGTGGACGCGAGGTGATGCGCATCCTGCCTCGCATCAACGATGCCGTGAACGAGGAGTGGATCTCCGACAAGTCCCGTCACATCGTCGACGGATTGCGCACCCAACGGCTCGATCGCCCCTATCTTCGGGAGAACGGTCGCCTGCGCCCTGCAACGTGGGACGAGGCGCTCGATGCGATCGCCGCCCGCTTCGCAGCGTCGAGCCGGGAACGTGTCGGGGCCATCGCCGGCGATCTCGCCGGTGCCGAAGAAATGTTTGCACTCAAGCAGTTGCTCGCTCGCGGTGGCGGAGCCAGTTTCGACTGCCGACAGGACGGTGCGCGGATCGATCCGGCGCTCGGCCGAGCGGGCTACCTGTTCAACAGCCGCATCGAAGGCATCGATCAGGCCGATGCCATCCTGCTGATCGGCACGAATCCGCGGCTCGAGGCGGCTGTCCTCAACGCACGCATCCGGCGTCGCTGGCGCCAGGGCGGGTTGAAAGTCGGTGTCGTGGGTGCGGCCTCCGATCTGAACTACGCCGTCGACCGGTTCGGAGACGGTCCTGCGGCGCTTCGTGACATGGCCGCCGGGAGTCATCCATTCGCCAAGGTGCTGGCTGAAGCAAAGGCTCCGATGGTCATCGTCGGCTCCGGCGCGCTCACCCGTCCAGACGCTGCGGCCGTTCTCGGGCTGGCAGCGCGCATCGCAACCACGGCGATGGGGGGCAAGAATCCGGCCTGGAACGCTTTCAACGTGCTGCACGCCGCGGCGTCGCGCGTCGGTGGCCTGGACGTCGGCTTCGTGCCCGAGAAGGGTGGGCGCGATGTCGCCGGCATGCTTTCGGGCGACATGGATCTCGTCTACCTGCTCGGTGCCGACGAGATCGACACGAGCCGGCTCGGCAAGGCTTTCGTCGTTTACCAGGGCACGCACGGCGACGCGGGTGCCCATCGCGCCGACGTCATTCTTCCGGGCGCGGCCTACACGGAGAAAAGCGCCACCTACGTCAACACGGAAGGTCGCGCACAAATGACGCAGCGCGCCGTGTTCCCGCCGGGTGAGGCGAAGGAGGATTGGGCAATCATCCGCGCCTTGTCGGCCAAGCTCGGGGCAACGTTGCCCTACGACACACTGGCCGGATTGAGGGCGGCGATGTATCGGTCGGTTCCTCATCTGGCCCGGATCGATGCGGTCGTACCGGCTGACGGGGCTGCGATGACGGCATTGGCTTCGGCCTCCGGAACTCTCGGCTCCTCTCCGTTCACGGCTCCGATCGGCGATTTCTACATGACCAACCCGATCGCGCGGGCGTCGGCAATCATGGCCGAGCTGAGCGCTTACAAAGCGGGGCGACCCCGCGCCGAGGCGGCGGAGTAGCGGGGCATGATGCAGGCACTGGCAAATTTCTGGACCGAGTGGAGCAGCGCCATCATCTGGCTGGCCGGGACGCTGGGCGCGAGCCTGCTGCTCCTCGTCGCCCTGCTGATTATCGTGGCGTTCCTCATTCTGTTCGATCGCAAGGTCTGGGCCGCCGTGCATCTACGCCGGGGCCCTAACGTCGTCGGCCCGTTCGGTCTTCTGCAGTCGTTCGCCGACCTGCTTAAGTTCGTGTTGAAGGAGCCTATCATCCCGGCGGGCGCCAACAAGGGCGTCTTTCTTCTGGCGCCGCTCGTCACCTCGATCCTCGCTCTCGCGGCCTGGGCAGTGATCCCCGTCTCGGAAGGCAGCTTCTTCGGCCTCACCCAGGGCACGTGGGCGATCTCGGACCTCAATGTCGGTGTGCTCTACATTTTGGCCATCTCGTCGCTCGGTGTGTACGGCATCATCATGGGGGGATGGGCCTCGAACTCGAAGTACCCGTTCCTGTCCTCGCTGCGCTCTGCCGCCCAGATGGTGTCCTACGAGGTCTCGATCGGTTTCGTCATCGTCACCGTCCTGTTGCTGGTCGGGTCGCTCAATCTGACCACCATCGTCAACGCCCAGCAGACCGGGCTCGGCACTTGGGCTGGTCTCCCCGGCAGCCTGCTGGACTGGCACTGGCTGGCGCTTTTCCCGATGTTCGTGGTCTTTTTCGTCTCGGCGCTGGCCGAGACCAACCGCCCGCCGTTCGACCTCGTCGAGGCCGAATCCGAGCTCGTGGCCGGCTTCATGGTCGAGTATTCCTCGACGCCCTATCTGCTGTTCATGCTGGGCGAGTACGTGGCCATCGTGACGATGTGCGCGCTGACGACCATCCTGTTCCTGGGGGGCTGGCTACCGCCGCTGGCGATCGCACCTTTCACCTGGGTTCCAGGGATCGTCTGGTTCCTGCTCAAGGTCGGTTTCGTTTTCTTCATGTTTGCCATGGTCAAGGCCATGGTGCCGCGCTACCGCTACGATCAGCTGATGCGCCTCGGCTGGAAAGTCTTCCTGCCGCTGTCGCTCGGCATGGTGGTGGTCGTGGCCGGTGTCGTGCAGTACGGCGGGTTGGGCATCAGGTAGAGGGCCGGGGAGCTGGAGCACCAACGATGAGCATCGCCCAAGGCGTAAGATCCCTGTTCCTGACCGAGTTCGTGTCGGCGTTCTTCCTCGCCATGCGCTACTTTTTTGCGCCGAAGAAGACGCTCAACTACCCCTTCGAGAAGGGGCCGTTGTCGCCGCGTTTCCGCGGTGAGCATGCGCTGCGGCGCTACCCGAACGGCGAGGAACGCTGCATCGCCTGTAAGCTGTGCGAGGCCATCTGTCCCGCCCAGGCCATCACGATCGAGGCGGGTCCGCGCCGCAACGACGGCACGCGGCGGACCACCCGCTACGACATCGATATGGTGAAGTGCATCTATTGCGGCCTCTGCCAGGAGGCTTGCCCGGTAGATGCCATCGTCGAGGGACCGAATTTCGAGTTCGCGACCGAGACGCGTGAAGAACTCTACTACGACAAGACCCGGCTGCTCGCCAATGGTGACCGCTGGGAGCGCGAGATCGCAAAGAACCTCTCGCTCGACGCAAAGTACAGGTGAACGACCTCGCCTTCGGCGGGGCGAGAACGACAAAATCGAGGCCGTGCGCGAGCACGGGAAAGACGGGCACGATGGCACTGCAGGCCTTCTTTTTCTACCTGTTCTCGTTCGTCACCGTCGCCGCTGGCGTCATGGTGATCACGGCGAGGAATCCGGTGCACGCGGTTCTCTGGCTCATCCTCGCCTTCTTCAACGCGGCCGGTTTGTTCGTCCTGCTCGGCGCCGAGTTCCTGGCCATGATCCTGGTCGTGGTCTATGTCGGCGCGGTGGCGGTTCTGTTCCTCTTCGTCGTCATGATGCTCGACGTCGATTTCGCCGCTTTGCGTGCCGGCTTTGTCCAGAACGCTCCGTTGGGAGCGCTTATCGGGGCCGTGTTCCTGGTCGAGCTCGTGCTCGTCGTCGGGCTTCGTTTTGCCGGTGGCGCCGTCCAGTCGACTGGACCCGCGCCGGCGCCTGCGGTCGGTTCCACCATGACCAATACGGAGGCGATCGGCGCCGTGCTCTACAAGGCGCCGTTCGTGTTCTATCTCGAGGTTGCGGGTCTGATCCTGCTCGTCGCCATGATCGGAGCCATCGTGCTGACGTTGCGCCACAAGGACGGCGTCAAGCGCCAGTCGATCTCGGCTCAGAACGCGCGCACCCCTGCAACGGCCATTGACATCGTCAAGGTGCCGTCCGGTACCTCCACCGTGCCGGGTAAAACGAGGGAGCGGGCGTGATGGCAGGCCATCTCAACGGGTCCGGCCCGAAGGACGGGGCCGAGGGCAAGGTCGCCTCGCTCGACGAGGCGCGCCGACGGGCGGCGGCGCGGGCCAAGGACCCGCGAGTCGCTGCGAAAGTTCCCGGCCCTGCAAGCCGTCCGATGACGGCACGGGATTGGATGATTGGCGCAGTGGTGATGGCGATGGCTGCGGGAATGGTGTGGCACTGGGTGGCCCCACTGGTAGGGGCAAGGGGATTGGTTCGATGATCGGCCTGGGCCACTACCTGACCGTTGCCGCCTTCCTGTTCACGATCGGCATCTTCGGCATCTTCCTGAACCGGAAGAACGTCATCGTCATCCTGATGTCGATCGAGCTGATGCTGCTTGCGGTCAACATCAACCTCGTCGCGTTCTCGTCCTTCATGGGCGAGCTGTCGGGCCAGATTTTCGCGCTCTTCGTGCTGACCGTGGCGGCCGGCGAAGCAGCGATCGGCCTCGCTATCGTCGTCGTCTACTTCCGCAACCGCGGCACCATCGCGGTCGAGGATGCCAGTGTGATGAAGGGTTGATGATGACGACGAGCGCCCACTGCATCGTCATTTCCGCGAAGGCGGGGACCCACGACGCAGCCATGTTGTCGAATGCGCAGCCGGCCTCGCGCGGCGTTGCCGACCTCGTCCTGTCGCACGCCGACGTCGTTGCCCGCTATCGCGGGCATGACGTTGTTGCGGAGAGCACCGAGCGCTTCAAATGATCTATCAAGCCATCGTCTTCCTGCCACTCCTCGGAGCCCTCATCGCAGGGCTGTTCGGACGCGTCATAGGCGACCGCGCGAGCGAGATCGTCACGACTGCGTTCTTGATGATCGCCGCCGCGTTGTCGTGGATGGTCTTCGTTCAGGTCGGCTTCGGAAACACCACCGCCAAGGTGACGCTGCTTCGCTGGGTCACGTCGGGGGACCTCGACGTCTCCTGGGGTATTCGTGTCGACACCCTTACGGCCGTGATGCTGGTGGTGGTCAACACGGTCTCGTCCCTGGTCCATCTCTATTCCATCGGCTATATGGCCGAGGATCCCGGCCGGGCGCGTTTCTTTGCCTACCTGTCGCTCTTCACGTTCGCCATGCTGATGCTGGTGACGGCCGACAACCTGCTGCAGCTGTTCTTCGGTTGGGAAGGTGTGGGTCTTGCGAGCTATCTCCTGATCGGTTTCTGGTACCATAAACCCGAGGCCAACGCGGCCGCGATGAAGGCCTTCATCGTCAACCGTGTCGGCGATTTCGGCTTTGCCCTGGGCATCTTCGGCATCTTCTTCGTGTTCCAGTCGATCGGCTTCGACCAGGTCTTCGCGGCGGCTCCGGAGATGGCCGGCAAGACCTTCAACTTCCTTGGATATCAAGTCGACATCCTGACCACGCTCTGCCTGCTGCTGTTCCTCGGCGCGATGGGCAAGTCCGCGCAGTTCCTGCTCCACACATGGCTGCCGGATGCCATGGAAGGTCCGACACCCGTCTCCGCATTGATTCACGCGGCCACGATGGTGACGGCTGGCGTGTTCATGGTCGCGCGCCTGTCGCCGCTCTTCGAGCACGCGCCGCTAGCACTCCAGATCGTGACGATGGTTGGCGTGATCACCGCGTTTTTCGCGGCCACCGTCGGCCTCGTTCAGAACGATATCAAACGCGTCATCGCCTACTCGACCTGCTCGCAGCTCGGCTACATGTTCGCGGCCTGCGGTCTCGGTGCCTATGCGGCCGGCGTGTTCCATCTCTTCACGCACGCCTTCTTCAAGGCCCTGCTTTTCCTCGGTGCCGGCTCCGTCATTCACGCCATGCACCATGAGCAGGACATGCGGAACATGGGCGGGCTCAAGAAGCATATCCCGACGACATGGGCGATGATGCTGATCGGAACGCTGGCGCTCACCGGCGTCGGTATCCCGGGGGTCATGGGGCTCGCGGGATTCCATTCCAAGGATACGATCGTCGAAGCGGCCTATGCCGGACACACGACCTACAACTACGCGTTCTGGATGCTCGTTCTCGCCGCCTTCATGACGTCGTTCTACTCGTGGCGGCTGATGTTCATGACGTTCCACCAGACGCCGCGTTGGGGCAATGGTCACGCCCACGATCATGCCGACCACGATCATGGCCACGATGCGAGCCACGCTAAGACGGACGCGAAACACCACGGCCACGACGACCATGCTCATACGCCGCACGAGAGCCCTTACGTGATGCTGGTGCCGCTGTTCGTGCTGGCCGTCGGCGCGATCGTTGCGGGCTTTTCGTTCAAGCAGTATTTCGTTGGCCACGACTACAAGGCGTTCTGGGCGAAGGCTTTGTACGAAGGTCCGAACAATCACATCCTGCACGACCTGCACAACGTCCCGGCCTGGGTGGCCTGGTCGCCGACCATCGCCATGCTGTCGGGGCTGGCGCTCGCCTATGTGTTCTACATCGTGTCGCCGGGCTTGCCCGCGGCAACGGCTCGCGCCTTCCGGCCCCTCTACCTGTTCTTCCTCAACAAGTGGTACTTCGACGAGCTTTACGACTGGCTCTTCGTCAAGCCTGCGATGGCCATTGGGCGCTTCCTGTGGAAGGGCGGTGACGGCGCCGTGATCGATGGCACGATCGACGGGACGGCTGCGACTGTCACGCGCGTTACCGACCGGGTCGTGAAGTTGCAGACCGGCTTCGTCTATCATTACGCGTTCGCGATGCTGATCGGGCTCGCGGCGATCATCACCTGGTTCATGTTGGGCTTCGGGGGCACGCGATGAACCTCGCCGTGAGCAACATTCTTTCGCTCGTCACGTTCCTGCCCGCGCTTGGCGCGCTCGGCATCGCCACGCTCAACCGCGAGTCGAAGGGCAACGCCCGCTGGATCGCGCTGTGGACGACGCTGGTCACTTTCGCCGTCTCGTTGCTCATCTGGATCAACTTCGACAAATCCAATCCCGGGTTCCAGTTCGTCGAGGAGGCGGCCTGGCTCGGGCCCATCAAGTACAAGATGGGTGTCGATGGCATCTCAATGCTGTTCGTGATCCTGACGACGTTCCTGATGCCGCTCTGCGTGCTGGCGAGCTGGGAGTCGGTCCAGGAGCGCGTCAAAGAGTATATGATCGCTTTCCTGCTGCTCGAGACGTTGATGATCGGCGTCTTCTGTGCGCTCGACGTGGTTCTGTTCTACCTGTTCTTCGAAGGTGGCCTGATCCCGATGTTCATCATCATCGGGGTGTGGGGCGGCAAGCGGCGCGTCTACGCAAGCTTCAAGTTCTTCCTCTACACGCTGCTCGGCTCGGTGCTGATGCTGCTCGCCATGATGGCGATTTATCTGCATGCCGGCACCACGGACATCCCGACGTTGATCGACAAGGGCAACCTGCCCGTCGCCTGGCAGACGTGGTTGTGGCTCGCCTTCTTTGCCTCGTTCGCGGTGAAGATGCCAATGTGGCCAGTGCACACCTGGTTGCCTGACGCCCACGTGGAGGCACCAACCGCCGGCTCGGTCGTGCTGGCCGCCGTACTGCTCAAGATGGGTGGTTATGGCTTCCTGCGCTTCTCGCTGCCGATGTTCCCCGTGGCCTCGGTCGAGTTGGCGCCGCTCATCTTCACGCTGTCGGTGGTCGCGATCGTCTATACCTCTCTCGTTGCGCTCGCGCAGGAGGACGTGAAGAAGCTGATCGCCTATTCGTCCGTGGCGCATATGGGCTATGTGACGCTCGGCATTTTCACGTTCAATCAGCAGGGCATCGACGGCGCCATCTTCCAGATGCTGAGCCACGGTATCGTCTCGGCCGCGCTCTTTCTCTGCGTCGGCGTCGTCTATGATCGCATGCACACGCGAGACATTGCGGCCTACGGCGGCCTCGCCGAGCGGATGCCGATCTATGCCGCCTGCTTCATGATCTTCACCATGGCCAACGTCGGATTGCCTGGCACCTCGGGCTTCGTCGGCGAGTTCCTGACGCTGCTCGGTGCCTTCAAGGTCAACACGTGGGTGGCGCTGTTCGCCACGTCGGGCGTCATCCTGTCGGCCGCCTACGCACTCTGGCTCTACCGGCGTATGATCTTCGGCGTGCTCGATAAGCCCTCGCTCAAGGCGATCGCCGACATGGGCCCGCGCGAGATCGCCATCATGGCCCCGCTCGTGATCCTGACGCTCCTCTTTGGCATCTATCCGGCGCCGATCCTGGACGTCACCGCCCAGTCGGTGAAGAAGCTCGTTGCGCAGCACGAGATGGCCGTCAAGGCGACACGTTCGGCCGCCGTGGCGGGTCAGAAGAACTAGGCAAGGGGGCCGGCTCGGCGATCGCTTCGGCGAAGAAGCGCGGGGCACGGTCTTTATGATGGCACGACCCTGCGATGGCGCAAGACAAGACGAGAGATACCCATGGCCGCCCTTGAAGCCTACGCGCCGTTGATCCCCGAGGTCATTCTCGTTGTCGGTGCCCTCGCGTTGCTGATGTACGGTGTCTTCCGGCCGGAGAACGACCGCGAGGCGACGACCGTCACGTGGCTCGCGCTCGCCGTCATGGTCGTCGCCGGCTATGCCGTCGTCGCGGCGGAGACTCCGACGCGGCTGTTCGGCGGCGCTTTCATCGATGATGGGTTCGCCCGCTTCGTGAAGCTGATGATCCTCGCAGGCGCGGGTGGAGCCCTGCTTTTGTGCTTCGACGAAATGCGCGATCGCAACGCGTTCAAGTTCGAGCTGCCGATCCTGCTGCTGTTCGCGACCGCGGGCATGTTCGTCATGGCCTCGGCCGGGGACCTGATGTCGCTCTATCTCGGTCTGGAGCTGCAGAGCCTCGCGCTCTACGTCGTCGCCTCCATCCGCCGCGACGACGCCAAGTCCAGCGAAGCCGGCCTCAAGTATTTCGTTCTCGGTGCGTTGTCCTCCGGAATGCTGCTTTACGGCGCGTCGCTGCTTTACGGGTTTGCCGGCACCACTTCGTTTGCCGGCATCGCCACCGCCGCGGCGGGCGCCGGCGCCGGGCAGAACCTGCTGCTCGTCTTCGGGCTCGTGTTCCTGATCGTCGGCATCGCGTTCAAAGTGTCGGCCGTGCCTTTCCACATGTGGACGCCGGACGTCTACGAGGGTGCTCCGACGCCGATCACGGCCTTCCTGGCGGCAGCTCCGAAGGTCGCGGCCATGGCTCTTTTCGTTCGGGTCGTCACCACCGCGCTGCCCGGCGTCAAGCCCCAGTGGCAGCAGATCGTCGTCTTCCTGGCCATCGCCTCGATGGTGGTCGGCGCGTTGGGTGCCATCGGCCAGACCAACGTCAAGCGGCTGATGGCCTACTCGTCGATCGCCAATATGGGTTATGCCCTGGTGCCACTCGCGGCCGGGAGCCCGGATGGCGTGCAGGGTGTTCTCATCTACATGGCGATCTACATCGTCATGACGCTCGGCGCTTTCGCGTGCATCCTCTCGATGCGGCGTGACGGAGGACCTGTCGAGGACATCTCCGAACTCGCTGGCCTCGCCCGAAACAATCTCGGCATGGCCTTTGCGCTGGCCATGTTCATGTTCTCTCTGGCTGGCATTCCTCCACTCGCCGGATTCTTCGCCAAGTGGTTTGCTTTCCTTGCCGCCATCAACGCCGGACTCTACTGGCTCGCCGTGATCGGCGTCGTCGCCAGTGTCGTTGGTGCCTATTACTATCTGCGCGTGGTCAAGATCATGTTCTTCGACGAGGCTGCCGCGCCATTCCTCGGCATTCGCGCGAAGGAGGGAGTGGTGATGGTGCTGTCGTTGCTCCTGGTTCTCGGGTTCGTCGCGCCGTTCATCGCTTCTCCTGTCGTCGAGGCGGCCGGCGTGGCTGCCCGTTCACTCAAGTAGGGTGCGTCCATAGGCTCGTCGATCAACCAGTTACCGTCGACGCTCCCGACCGGTTGGGCAGCGCTCTCCTTCAGCGAGATCGATTCGACCAACGCCGAGGCGATGCGCCGGGCTGTCGCCGGCGAGCGCGGGCCGCTTTGGATCACGGCCGGCCTCCAGACTCGGGGCCGTGGGCGCTCCGGTCGCGCATGGGCCTCAGCCGGCGATAGTCTCGCCGCGACGTTGCTGTTCGCGCCTGGCTGCCCAATAACGTCTTTGCCAGAGTTGTCGCTGGTGTCCGGCGTTGCCGCGCATGATGCGATCGCGTCGACTTTGCCTGTTCAGGCACGCACCGTCTGCCGCTTGAAATGGCCGAACGACGTGCTCATCGCGGGCGCCAAGGTCTCAGGGATCCTGGTCGAGAGCACGATCCTCGCCGGCGCCCCGGTCGTGGCCATCGGTACCGGCATCAACGTCCGCGCTCTCCCCTCGCTCGACGATCGACCGGTCACGGCGCTGGCGGCCCACGGAGCTACCACAGACGTCGCCTCGGCCGGCTTGGCGCTCGCCCACGCGCTCGCCCGATGGCTTGGCGTTTGGGCAGCCGGCACCGGTTTCGCGGCGATCCGGCAGGCTTGGCTCGACCGAGCCGGGCCGGCGGGAGAGCTGATGACCGTCAACGCCGACGGGGAACGCGTCTCGGGTCGATTCGTTGATCTCGATACCGATGGTGGCCTGGTGCTCGATGATCAGTCAGGCATGAGGCGTAAATTCTCGTTCGGAGACGTGGCATTGGGGGCTCCGAGAGTGTAACCCTGTCCGATCGTAGGACGGATCACACGGAAAGCGGCACGCGGCCGCGTCAGGGAACAAGCCGGAATGGCATCGAATTCGACGGAGACTGTGGCCAAGCGCGCTGGGCGTGGCGGGGACGAACTTGTCTTTCTGGCTCTCGGTGGCCTCGGTGAGGTCGGCATGAACTGCTACCTCTATGGCCTTGGGCCGGAGGGTAAGCGGCGATGGTTGATGGTGGATCTGGGCATCACGTTCCCGGAGGGGGAGTTCGATCCCGGCGTGGACGTGATCCTGCCCGACCTCAAGTTCATCCAGGGGCAGGGTGCGGGCCTTGCGGGGCTCGTTCTCACGCACGCCCACGAGGACCACATCGGCGCCGTCATCGAGTTATGGCCGCGCATCCGCTGTCCTGTGTATGCGACGCCCTTCACGGCGGCCTTCCTGAAGGCCAAGCTGGCCGAGCACGGCAACGGCTTGAAGATCCCGATCACCGAGGTGCCGCTGGGCGGCCGCTTCGAGGTCGGGCCATTCTCGCTCGAGTTGGTCAGCCTGACGCACTCTATCCCCGAGCCGTCGGGCATCGTCATCGACACGCCGCACGGGCGACTGTTCCATACGGGTGACTGGAAGTTCGACCAGCACCCTCTCGTCGGCCAACCGGCGGATGAGGCTCGCGTCCAGAGGCTTGGTGAGGAAGGCGTTCTCGCGCTGATCGGCGACTCGACCAATGCGTTCCGCGATGGTCATTCGCCCTCGGAACTCGAGGTGGCCAACTCGCTGGCAGGCATCATCAAGGGCGCGAACCGCCGCGTTCTCGTCACCTCGTTCGCCTCGAACGTCGCCCGCATCCGCGCCGTGGCCGATGCCGCCCGTTCGACGGGCCGCCAACTCGTCGTTGCGGGGCGCGCTTTGCACCGGGCCATTCAAGTTGCGATCGACACAGGCTACCTCCCGCAAGGCTTCCAGTGGTCCGACCAGCAGGAGTTCTCCTATCTCGCGCCCGAGAAGGTGCTGGCCCTCGTCACCGGCAGCCAAGGGGAGCCGCGTGCCGCGCTCGCCCGCATCGCCGACAACGATCATCCCGAGGTCTCGCTGACGAAGGGCGACCTGATCATTTTCTCGTCGCGGACGATCCCCGGCAACGAGAAATCGATCAGCCGCATCCAGAACAAGCTCGCACGCATGGGCGTCGATATCGTCACGGACAACGAGGCGCTGGTGCATGTGACCGGCCATCCGCGTCGCGACGAGCTGCGCCAGATGTACGGCTGGGTCCGGCCGAAGATTGCCGTGCCGATGCACGGCGAGTTCCGCCATTTGCGGGAGCACGCCCGGATCGCGCGCGAGGCCGGGGTGCCAGAGATCGTGACGCCGATCAACGGCGAGGTCGTTCTGCTCGCACCGGGACCGGCCCGCATCGTCGACCAGGCCCCGGTCGCGCGCCTGTTCCGCGATGGGCGCCTCCTCGTGCCGGGGGAGGGGGGCGCCGTCCGCGAGCGCCGTAAGCTCGCCTTCGTCGGTCTCGCCGCCATCTCGCTCGTGATGTCGCGCAAGGGCGAGATCCTCGCCGATCCCGAGATCGCGCTCGATGGCATTCCTTACGAGGACGCAGCGGGGATGAGCATGGAAGATATCGTCTTCGATGCCGTCGAGGGCACCCTCAAAGGCATTCCGCCGGCTCGCCGCCGCGATCCCGACATGGTGCGCGAGGCACTGCGCCGATCGGTGCGCTCGGCCATCGACCAGGCCTGGGGCAAGAAGCCGATCGTCAAGGTGTTCGTCGCCATGGTCGGTGGCCCGAAGGGCTGATCGGCGGGCGGCGTCGCCGCTTCCTAATTCGCCGCCAACGGTCGCAAGATGGTGTCGCACGGGCAAGCAGGGTCGCGACCGGAGCTTCGATGATGCAGGAAGAGGCACCGAGCATCGCGTCACGCCCACGCTTGAGGCTGCGGGACTGCTATTGGTTCTTCGGCCCGCTCGTCCTGATGGTCGAGCTCAACATGATCTCGAAGTCGGTCATTCACGCCTTTCTGGCGCGAACCGACACGCCGAGCATCACGCTGGCGGCCTTCAACGCCTCATTCACGTTCTACTTCGCCCTCGCCAGCGCGACCGAGGTGACGACGCTTCTGTGCCTGTCGTACCTGAAGGCGCGTTCGGACGCCCTTCGCCTGATCGGCTTCATGGCGATCATTCTGACGGTGCCGCTGGTGGTCGCGCTCGCGACGATCTTCACCGACTTCGGCGACGTAGTTTTCGGAAGCTGGTTCGGTCTCGGCGAAGAGGCGAGGTTCCAGGCGCGTGCCGCGGTCGCCGCTCTGGTGACGAGTATCCCGATCCTGCTCCTGCGCGGCACCGCGTTCGCGCTGCTGATGCTCAATCGCAAGACGTTCATCATCACGTTGAGCACGCTCGTACGTCTGTTCTCGCTGACGGGCTCGCTGCTGATTTTGCCCTTGTGGCTCGACGGCGCCGTGATCGGCGCGGCGGCGCTCGTCATCTGCATGTATGCGGAAACGATCTTCGGCTGGCTGTTCGCCTGGCGGCTGCTGTTGAAGCTCCCCAGCGTCCGCGAAAGTCGCGAATCGTTTCGCAGCTACTGGCGGTTCTCCTGGCCACTGATCGTCAACGGCTCGGCGGAAATGGGCGTGATCTTCGTCATCACGTTGTTCCTCGGGCGATTGACGCAGGCCGAGCTGGCGATCGCGGCCTTCGGGGTCGTGCACGGCCTCGTCTCGCTGCTCATGGCCCCGATGCGCAACCTGACCCAGTCGGCCCAGACGCTCGTCGCGCGGCGCGAGGACGTGCGCACGATGGTCATCTTTGCGGCCCAGCTCGTGGCCGGGTTCTCGCTACTCGCGATCGGTTTGTTCTGGACTTCGCTCAGCGACACCATCCTGCTTCGCATCATGGCGCTGACGCCGGCGCTTGCTGCCTACTCGGCGCCAGCGCTCGTTCTCGCCTTCATCCTGGCCCCATTCTGGAGCACGACGGCGCTGTTCAGGGGGGTCCTCGCCAAGGCCCGGAGCACCGGATCGCTCGCGGCGAGTGGCGTCCTCCGCGTGCTCAGCGCGACCGCGGCTGCATCGCTCGCGCTGTTTTCGCCGGAGCTCAACGGCGCCGCTCTCGGCGTTATCGCGTGGACGCTGTCCTACGCCGTGGAAGCCGCGATCAGCACATGGCGCCTGCGCAAACTCGGATGGTACGTGCCCGCGCCGGAGACGGCCTGACCGTAGCCGCTACGGTTGAGCTTGGCGGCCAAGGCTCAGGCTCGCCAGCCGGGCAAGAACGCTCGCGGCCTCCTCTGCCGTCCGCCGGACGACGTCACCCGCGCTTTCGATCGAATGGATGAGGCCCGCGCTTTGCCCGCTCGGCAGCACACCGTTGACCACATCTCCGCCGATGCGCCCTGCGTCGGATGCCGGCTCGCCGACCTCCTTCAACTGCAGCGGATACGGCTTGATGTCGCGCTCGCGGCCCTCCCAGCTTTTCGTGAAGGCGTTGCGGATCATCCGGTTTGTCTTGCCCGAGTGCGCCCGCGTCACGATCGTGCCGTCCTCGTCGATCTCGGTGATGCGCTGCTTGTAATTGATGTGCCCGCGCGCCTCGGTGGTCGCGATGAAGCGGGTGCCCATCCAGACCCCCGCCGCACCGAGAGCCAATGCGGCCACGAGCCCGCGCCCGTCCGCGAGACCGCCGGCGGCCAGCACTGGAATGCGCACCAGGTCGCAGACCCGTGGGACCAGCGCGATGGTGCCGATCCGCCCGACATGGCCGCCGCCGTCGTGACCCGAGGCGATCACCGCATCGACGCCGGATTTCTCCACGGCCACCGCTTGGCGGGCGGTGCCGACCAGCGCCATCACCTTCATACCCGCCGCGTGCGCGCGCGGCACGATCGGGCCCGGATTGCCGAGCCCCGAGACGATCACCTGCACGCCCTCCTCGAACGTTACCTCGATATGCGCCCTGCATTCGCGCTCGTAGGCCTCGACCGTCTCGCCCGCGCCCTCGGTCTTGGCGAACAGAATGTCGACGCCGAGCGGCTTGTCGGTCAGCGATTTGGCGAGGCGGATCTCGTCGCGCAGCCGCTCCGGCGCCATGTAGGCGGAGCCGATGACGCCGAGGCCACCCGCATTCGAGACGGCGGCGGCGAGCGTGCCATAGGCAACCTGATACATGCCGGCCTGGCAGATCGGATAGCGGATGCCGAGCAGTCGGCAGAGAGGATTGTCCGCAAAGACGGTGTCGGGGCTCATGGGCTCGCTCAGGCTGGGAATGCAAATGGACCAGATATCCCAGTATGACGCCGGGCCCGCTTCGACAGGAAGCGCCAAAGTGGGCGCACTCGTCATCACAACCACGTTCTGCTCTCGCGTCGCCGGACCGAGGCAGGCTACTCTCGGGCGGGATCAGGCTTAGCCGGGAATCTGTCATGTCCGGAGTGGAGGGCGTCCATACCATCCAGGGGTTCAGGTTCGAGAACGGCGAGGTGCTCGACTGCCTCGACGTCGGCTATGTCACCTACGGCTCGCTCAACCGGGATCGCAGCAACGCCGTGCTGTTGACCCCCGGGACCAGCAATGGCCGCCGCTGGGCCGATGCGCTCGTCGGACCCGGCAAGATGTATGATACGGACAAATTCTTCTTCATCGGCACGGACGCGATCGGGGGCGGCACATCGTCGAAGCCCGCCGACGGCCTCGGTACCCGCTTTCCCCGCTACACCATTCGCGACATGGTCCGCGCCGAGCATGCCATGGTGACAGCTGGCCTAGGGCTCGACCGCTTGCTCGCAGTGGCTGGCCCATCCATGGGCTCCTTCCAGGGTGTCGAGTGGGGGATCAACTATCCCGATTTCGTGCGGGGCCTCGTCCTGATCGTTCCTGCCGCTCGCAGTGATGCCCTGTTCGGGAGTATCGTCGAGGCGTTGACGGCGATGATCACGTCACACCCGGCTTACGATATGGGCGCCTATCGCGAGAACCCCTCCGAGGCGATTGTCAACGGCGGGCTCGTCTACTTTCCCTGGGTCTTCAGCGACGCCTACCTTGCAACCCTGGTGGCGGAAACCGATCGTCGCCGGGCCATGTACGCCCTCGGCACCGCCTGGGCACAGATGTGGGACGCCAACAGTCTACTCTGGCGCTACTACGCGTCGCGCCACCACGACGCCTCGAAGCCGTTCGGCGGCGACATGAGGGAGGCGCTGTCGCGGGTCACGGCGCGCTGCTTGCTCCTTGTCGCCGATACCGACCGGACCATTCCTGGGTATCTCTCACGGGAGTTGCACGAGGGGCTCGCCCGGTCGGAATGGGTGACGATCCCGACCATTCGCGGACATCTCGGGGGCTCCCGTCCGATCGATGGCACCACGGAGCATGCGCTCATGACCCGCCATATCGGCGAGTTCCTGGATCGTCTCGCAGACAGAAGCTGAGAAAGCGCGGCGATCGCCGCAGGTGCGGGGGCGGCGGCGGCATCCTATAAGGGGGCGAACCCATCAGCTTCCAGGAGACCTGCCCCATGATCGGCCGCCTGAATCACGTCGCCATCGCCGTCAAGAACCTCGACGCCTCTGCCGCGGTCTACCGGAACACGCTCGGTGCGAAGGTCTCGGCGGTCGACACGTTGCCCGAGCATGGCGTGAAGGTGGTGTTTGTCGAGCTGCCCAACACCAAAATCGAGCTTCTGGAGCCGCTGGGTCCCACGTCGCCCATCGCCAAATTCCTCGAAAAGAACGCGGACGGCGGCATCCATCACGTGTGCTACGAGGTCGACGACATCATCGCTGCCCGCGACAAGCTGAAATCGGAAGGCGCCCGCGTTCTCGGCGACGGCGAGCCCAAGATCGGCGCCCACGGCAAGCCGGTGCTGTTCCTGCATCCCAAGGACTTCTGCGGCACGCTGGTGGAACTGGAGCAGGCCTAACTGCAACACGGCTGGCGCCGAAGAGCAGGCATCTTCGGGATCACATGCTGGATAGGCAATGTAGAAGCATTCCAAATTGCGGGGCGGCGCTGTATGAACTTTTTCCATGCAGCGCACCCTTGGATCCGGACAGCCCTCGCCCCATGAACCGCCTCCCGGCGGTGGGCCGGATGCGCCGCGTCACGACTGGCTGAGCGGTGGGCAGTTGCGTGCGCTCAGGGCTCTTGCGCCTCACGTCTGGCCTCACGACAGGCCCGATCTGCAGCGCCGCGTCGTGCTTTCGCTCGTTTTGATGCTGGTGGCGAAGGTCGTCACCGTCAGTATGCCGTTCACCTACAAGTGGGCGACCGACGCGCTCGTCGCGGTCTCGGGCGGTCGGGTGCCGGCCTCCGAGGTGGCCTGGTTGATCGGCGCGCCGATCCTGGCGACCGTACTCTACGGACTTTCGCGCATTGCCATGGTGGTGCTCACACAGGCGCGCGAAGGGCTTTTCGCGAAGGTCGCCATGCACGCCGTGCGTCAGCTCGGCCTCGCGACGTTCGAGCACATGCACCGGCTCTCGCTTCGCTTCCATCTCGAGCGCAAGACAGGTGGCCTCACCCGCGTCCTGGAGCGGGGGCGCACGGGGATCGAGAACATCACGCGCATGACGCTGATGACGCTCATCCCGACGATCATCGAGTTCATGCTGGTGCTGGCCGTTCTCGCGATCGAGTTCGACTGGCGTTATGTGCTGATCGTGCTGGCCATGATCGTCGGCTATCTCGCCTTCACGGTCCGGGCGACCGAGTGGCGCGTCACGATTCGCCGCCAGATGAACGAGAGCGATACGGATGCCAATACGAAGGCGATCGACAGCCTCCTGAACTACGAGACTGTGAAGTATTTCGGTGCCGAGGCGCGTGAGGCCGCACGATACGACTCGTCCATGGCGCGCTACGAGCACGCCTCGATCCGCACCTACACCTCGCTCGCCATCCTGAATGCGGGCCAGGCCATCATCTTCACCATCGCGCTGACGCTGTGCATGGCGCTCTCGGCCGCCGCCGTCGTCAACGGGCAAGCCAGCGTCGGGCAGTTCATCATGGTCAATGCGATCATGCTGCAGCTGTTCATCCCGCTGAATTTCATGGGCATGGTGTACCGTGAGATCAAGCAGGGCATGACCGACATCGAGCGCATGATGGACGTGCTCGAGCAGAAGCCCGAGGTGCCCGACCGGCCCGGCGCCAAGCCGCTCGTCGTCTCGGGCGGCACCGTGCGCTTCGAGAACGTGCGGTTCCACTACGAGCCCGCGCGCACCATTCTCGACGGACTCACTTTCGAGGTACCTGCGGGCAAGATGGTCGCGATCGTCGGGCCTTCGGGGGCCGGCAAATCGACGATCAGCCGCATTCTCATGCGTTTCTACGATGTCGCCGACGGCCGCGTCACGATCGACGGCCAGGACATCCGCGACGTCACTCAGGACTCGCTACGGGCTGCCTACGGCGTCGTCCCGCAGGACACGGTGCTGTTCAACGACACCATCCTCTACAACATCCGCTACGGCCGGCCCGACGCCACCGATGTCGAGGTCGAGGAAGCCGCGCGCCTCGCGCAGATCGATACCTTCATTCGCGCTCTTCCCGAGGGCTACCAGACGATGGTGGGAGAGCGGGGGCTTAAGCTCTCCGGTGGCGAGAAGCAGCGCGTGGCCATTGCGCGCACCATCCTCAAGGCACCGCCCATTCTAATGCTGGACGAGGCGACGAGCGCGCTCGACAGCCACACCGAGCGCGAGATCCAGGACGCGCTCGATCGCGTGTCGAAGGACCGCACGACGCTGGTCATCGCTCACCGTCTTTCGACGATCGTTGGCGCCGACAACATCCTTGTCCTCGAGAAGGGGCGGCTCGTGGAGCAGGGCACGCACGGCGAGCTGATGGCGAGCAACGGCCTGTACGCCTCGTTGTGGAATCGCCAGCGCGAGGCCGAGCGTGCACGTGAAGAGTTGGCCCAGGCGCTCGAAGCCGAGAAGCGCCTTGAAGGCGAGAAGATCAGGGACGGGCGAATTTAGTTGGGGACGGCTTGTTTGCGTCGAATGCTCATTGGCATTCGTCGGATGCCGAGAAGACGGTTCGAGGGCATCCATTCGATGGGGCCTTCGGATCGGAAGCTCGCGATGCGGGCAAGGAGTTCGCTGAAGGCGACCCTGAGCTCGAGCCGCGCGAGGCTCGCTCCGAGGCAGACGTGCGTGCCGAAACCGAACGCCAGATGCAGGTTGGGTGCGCGCCGCGTGTCGAAGCTGAAAGGCTTGTCGAACACGGCTTCGTCGCGGTTGGCCGACATTTCCCAGAACGTCACCTTGTCTCCGGCGCGGATCTGGTGGCCCTTGAAGTCCACATCACGCGTCGCGGTGCGGCGCTTGTAGATGGTCGGTGTCGTCCATCGCAGGATCTCCTCGAGAGCGAGGCGCGTCTCCGCGATGTCAGCCGTCCTCAGGCGCTCCAGCTGCTCGGGATGATCCATCAGGGCCTTCATCCCGCCGCCGATCGCGCTGCGCGTCGTCTCGGAGCCCGCCGCGAAGAGCAGCATGAAGAAGTTGACCAGCTCCGCATCCGTGAGCGGGCCGCCTTCGCTGCCTTCCTCGTTCGGCTCGAGCCGCGCCTGGATGATGGTCGAGAGCACGTCGTCGGCGAGGTTCTGGCGCTTCCTCCGGATCAGATCGCGGCCGTAGTCGCGCAGTTTCCTGAAATCCTCGCGTGCGATGATCTCGCCATTCGCCTCGGCGATGCCGTGGTCGACCCACTCGACCAGCTGGGCGCGCTCGTCCTGCGGCACGCCGAGCAGGAGGCAGATGGCCTGCAACGGCAGATCCCGCGAGAAGGCATCGACGAAGTCGAACGGCTCGCCCTCGGGCATGGCGTCGATGAGCGCGGTCGTCCGCCGGCGCAGCTCGGTCTCCAGCGCCAGGATCGATCGTGCCGAGAAGCCCTTGTTGACCAGGCTTCTAAAGCGCTTGTGGCGGGGATCGTCCATGAAGATCATCGTCTTGCCGGCCTGCGGATCGTCGTGGATGCCGGTGCCGCCGCCTGTCCGGGGCGGCACGAGATCCGACGAGAACACCTCCGGCGTGCACATGACGGCCATCGTGTCTTCATGCCGCGTCACCACCCAGAAGCCCTCGCCGCCGGGCGTTCGTTGGGTTGGCGCATGCCAGTAGACCGGTGCGTGACGGCGCGCCCAGACGAAGTGGTCATGGGGGAAGCCTCGGGCGAAGGTCTGGCCATCCGAAAGATCGACGGCGTCGAGGCGACTGGCCGGCGCGTGCATGGCGTCCTCTCCTGCGCGGCAAGGGTCGTGGCTACCGCTGATTGTGCCACGCGCGCCTGCTACGTCCACCGGCATGTTCCCGGGCGGACAAGGTGATCCCGCCGCCGCCGCGCGGGACCAGCGGTGCCAAGCCCTCCAAAGCCTCGGATTGGCCACATCGCGCGGCTAGTTTAAGGAGGTGTCTGTCGATTGAGCGGGGGCGTTCCGTGCGCTGGGCCGGTACCAGGAGGCCGGGCAGTCGCAGGTCTCGCGACGGTGAGGGGGAAGTTGATGCGTGCCGTAGCGAGTGCGGTGTTCCGGCTGCTGAACCGGCGCATCGAGTGGTACCGGATGCCGTTCCTGCTCTCGATCCTGAACCTTTTGTCCCTCCAGCGCGACCTGCGGCGCAGGAATCTCCATGGTGGTGCTGATCCGACCGTGACGGCTCCCGATGCCGGCGAAACCGACGTGCGGACGATGCGCACCGCCGATGGTTCCTACAACGACCTCGCCGATCCGGCGATGGGCATGAAAGGTACACGCTTCGGTCGCAATGTTCCGCTCAAGTTCGCTTACGGGGAGCAGCCGGACACGCTTCTCCAGCCCAATCCGCGCGTCGTGTCGAACGAATTGCTGGCGCGGCGCGCTTTTCTGCCAGTGCCGCATCTCAACCTGCTGACGGCGGCCTGGCTCCAGTTCATGACACACGACTGGTTCAGCCACGGCGACAACGATCCCGCGCGCCCGATCGACGTGCCACTCCCGCCCGGCGACAGCTGGGAAGGCGGCCCGACCAATCGTCCCGGCCACATGTCGGTCCACGCGACGCTCGCCGACCCGCACCGTACCGACCGCGACGACGACATGCCGGCCACCTACCGCAACCACGTCACTCACTGGTGGGACGCATCCCAAGTGTATGGCTCGACCGAGATGCGCGTTCAGGAAATGCGCAGCGATCCTGAGGGCGGCCTGCTGCCGGACGGGTTGCTCTATCTGGATGGCGACGGCCTGCTTGCGCACGACGCTCGCGAAGGGGTGGAGCGCGCCGGCTTCAACGAGAGCTGGTGGATCGGGCTATCGGTCATGACGACCTTGTTCGTCCATGAGCACAACGCCATCGCGCGCCATCTGCGGATCGACTACCCGGCGGCGAGCGGCGACTGGATTTTCGGGAAAGCTCGGCTGATCAATGCGGCCTTAATGGCGAAAATTCACGCCGTGGAGTGGACGCCTGCGATCCTCGACACGCCGGTGCTCCGCGCCGGCATGCGCGGCAACTGGTGGGGCATTCTGGGCGAGGCCTACGAGAAGGCGCACGGCCGCCACGGCCTCGGCGAGCGCATCACCGGCATTCCGGCCTCGGGTCAGGACCATCACGGCGTTCCGTTCTCGATCACCGAGGAATTCGTTGCCGTCTACCGCATGCATTCGCTGTTGCCCGACGAGCTGACGATCCGGCGGCTTGCCGACGATCGCGTCATCGAGCAGCGCGCGCTGTCCGAGAGCGTCGGCAAGCACACGCGCGCGGTCTACGCCGAGGCCTCGTTCGCCGACGTGATCTACTCGTTTGCGACGATGCATGTGGGTGCGCAGCGCCTCAACAATTTCCCGAATTCCTTGCGTCGCCTGACGCTGCAGGGCCCGGCTCCGCATGTGCTCGACCTCGCCGCGATCGATATCCTTCGCGATCGCGAGCGCGGGGTGCCCCGCTATTGCGAGATGCGCCGCCAGCTGCGCATGAGTGTGCCGCGCACGTTCGAGGAATTGGCGGGTGGCGACAAGCAGGCGGCCAAGAAGCTCGCCGGCGTCTACCAGACGGTGGAGGAGGTGGATCTGCTGGTCGGCTGTCTGGCGGAGCCGCTTCCCCCGGGCTTCGGCTTTTCGGATACGGCGTTCCGCATCTTCGTGCTGATGGCGACTCGGCGTCTCAAGAGCGACCGCTTCTTCACCGATGACTTCAACGAGGAAATCTATACTCCGGAAGGCATGCGCTGGATCCGCGACAATGGTTTTGCGAGCGTGATCACGCGGCACTTGCCGGAGCTGCGCCATAAAGTGGGACGGGTGCGCAATGCCTTTCAGCCTTGGCCGCACGACTGAGGCCGACAGTTGCGTGTCGCGCGCCCGTCAGGCGGGGCGCGCTCGATGGAGAATGGGAGGGGCAAGATGGCGAGACTGATCAGCGTGCCGGGCCTCGCTTCCCTCGTCGTCGTGTCGCGGCGTGCCGAGATCGAGAGCCTGATCGACCATCCGGCGCTGGATCGTGCCTTCGTCGGCGGAGGGCCGCTCGTCAACAGGCTGCTCGCTTCGGGTCTGCGACGCCAGGTCGAGCAGGACGGCAAGGTGCTCGACGCCTTCCGGCCGCGGGACGACGCCGAGCGTCAGAACCGGCAACGGCAGCTTCGCGATCGGCTCGACGGACGCGCGGAAGACCAGAGTTGGCCGTCGGCTCTCATCGGCGAGCTGGCGCGCTACGTCATCGAGGGGCGGGACCGCCGAAGCGCCGAGGCTGCGCTGGCCTATGCCGTTGCGTGGCCGTTTCTGGACAACATGCGGGAGGCGCCCCGCGACGATGCCTACAAGCCTTTAGGCCGCCACCTTTGGCGCTTGCATCGGCGCACGCTTCGCATGCGCAATCCGCTGTCGCCGATCGGAACTGCGATGCGGCTGTTGCGCGTCGACCGACGCACACGCGCTGCGATCCTCGATTACGTCGGCGGGGACGCCTATGGCCTGCACGCGGTGGAGATCACGCTCGCCAACGCCTCCGACATTCTGCGGCGCATGCGTGCCGTGATGCGAGACGGTCCTTCCGGGACAGCCCTGGCCGCCCGCGAACTGACCTGGGCGGCTATCCGCACAGCGCCCGAACTCGTGGTCCGCCAGTCCGGTCGCGATCCCACGACGTTGCCTCACGTGGATGGACGCATTCCGCCGCACACTCTCGTGCTTCTGCGGATGCGGGAAAGCCTGATGTCGGCGTCCGATGCCGGTAGCGGATACGAGTTCGCGAGCGCTCACTGGTCGTCGTGTCCGGCGCGGCGCTATGTGACGGGGTTGTTTGCCGCCGTCGCCGAGACTGCGATCGACTTGTCCCGTGGCCGGAGGCGGCCATGATGCAGGATGTGGCGGTCCAGCTCCCCGAGCCGTCGCACGATCTGCCGGCGGGCGTCGCGGAGACCGGACCCGCGCCGACGTCCTGGGTGACAGCGCGGGGCGTGCTCGCGCCCCTCGTCATGCGCAATCTTGCGCTCAGGAATCGCGTGCTGCGCTCCAGCATCTCCGGTCGCTTCGATCATGAGGACGGTACACCGACCCAGACCCGGCTGAACTGGGAGACGCTGGCCGCGGAAGGCGGGGTCGGCGCCGTCATCACGTCGTACGTTCCGGTGCTCATGAGCGGACGCATCATCGCCGGCTACGCCACGATCCACGAAGATCGCCTGATCGATCCGTGGTCGGCGATCGCGCGCGCGGTCCAACACTACGGCAGCAAGATCATCATGCAGCTCTCGCATTCCGGGCGGCAGATGGACGTGCCCGGCGTGCAGAACCTGCACCGGTCGACGTTGAGCGCCACCGACCGTCCCGAAAGCCTGCACGGCTTCCCGACCCGCGCGATGACGCTGCCCGAGATCGAGCACATGGTGCACGCCTTCGCTCGTGCGGCGTGGCGGGCGCGCGAGGCGGGCATGGACGGCATCGAGCTGCATGCGGCCAACGGCTACCTGTTCTCGCAATTCCTGTCCTCCGGCATCAACGATCGCCGCGACCGATACGGCGGCAGTCTATTCAACCGCGCCCGCTTTCTGCTCGACGTGATCGGCGCGATCCGCGCCGAGGTCGGCCCGGGCTTTCACCTGCAGGTGAAGCTGTCGGCCATCGACATGAACAATGTCATTCCCGGCGAGAAGCCCGGCAATACGCTCGACGAGACCATCCAGGTCGCGCGCTGGGCCGAAACCGCCGGCGCCGATGCGTTGCACATCTCGATCGGATCGCTGTTCCCGCATCCCCTCAATCCGCCAGGCGATTTCGCCTTCAATACGATCGCCTCGACCTACGACGCCATGCTCTCGTCGGGTGAGCATACGTTCCGCAACTACCTGTTCTTCCGCTATCCGACGTTGCGCCCGGTGTTCGCGCTGCTCTGGAACCGGATGAAGCGCGGCCGGCCGGTCGAGGGCGTCAGCGCGGCGGAGGCGCTGGCGATCAAGCGCGCCGTCGGCATTCCCGTCATCTCGACCGGCGGCTGGCAGACACGGAGCGTCATCGACGCCGGTATCCAGGGCGGCCATTTCGATGCGGTCGCCATCGCGCGCGGCCTGATCGCCAATCCAGATCTCGTCCGCCATTGGGAGGCGGGTCTGGAGGTGCCGCCGCGGCCGTGCACGCATTGCAACAAGTGCCTGCTCAACGCGCCGAAGAATCCGCTCGGGTGCTACGAGCCGAGCCGCTTCGATGGCGACCCCGAGCGCATGGTCGAGGCGATCATGCGCATCTACCGCGTTTCGCCCGAGCTGGTGGTGCCGCATGAGTGACGATGCGCACGGGCCCCGCCTTCCCAAACTGGCTGTCCCGGTCGAGGTGCCGATCACGGAGGTACAGCGACGTCAGGCGGCCGCGCTCAGCTGGCGGTCTCACGCCAGCTTCTGGCTCGTCGTGGCCTCGTTTGTCCTCGGTGCCACGTTCCTGACGCTGGCCGCCTACATGGCCGTGCGCACGCTCTGGTATCAAGGTGGCCGCAGTTATCCCGAGATCCAGGCGCATTTCAAGCACGGCTCGATCGGGGCGGAGCTGGCGAGCGGCATGCCCTATCGCATCCTGAAGGTGCTTCCGAAGGTTTTCCCGGAGCACTTCGCGCCCGAGGGCGACTGGAGCCACTTCGGCCTGGTCATGGAGGCGGCCCAGGACGACGAGGGTCGTCGCCTTTACGACATCTACGTGGCCGGTCGTGTCGTGCCCGCTTCGGGCGATCAGCGCGTCGGCAAGGGGCTGCCGATCGGCTTTGCCAGCGGCTGGCGATCCGGCATCGAGGTCGCTTGGTTCAACTGCGCCGTCTGCCATACCGGGGTCGTCGAGGTGCCGGGGATCACGCGCCCGCGCATCGTGCCGGGAATGCCCGCCAACACGGTCGAGCTCGAGCGGCTCTTCCTCGCCTTGTTCGACATGGCCGTCGACAAGCGTTTCACGCTCGACGCCATCGAGGCGCAGTATCCGCCCGAGGAACGCCTTAACATTCTGGAAAGAGCGCTCTGGGCCTGGGTGGTCGTACCGAACACGCGCGCCACACTGATCGCTCGCCGCAGCGAGCTGCTGCCGCTCCTCGATCCGCGTCGCGCCAGCCTGGCGCGGATCTCCTCTCCGGATCAGTGCCGCCCGAGGCTCGATCCGATCCCGGGTTGCGATCAAGCGATCGCCATCAAGCAGCGCCCGCCGGCATCGCCTGTCCGCCCCGCCGATACAACGCGATGGGGTCCGGGCCGCGTCGATACGTTCAACCCGTACAAGCTGATCAACTTCGGCATCGAGGCCGATTGTCTCTCGCCCGCCGAGCGCAACGGGGTCAGCGACTTCCCGTCGATCTACCAGCAAGGCCCGCGCGGCCGGCAGGGCATGCACCTGCACTGGGACGGCAACAACGCGAGCCTGAAGGAGCGGAACCTGTCAGCCGCCCTCGGGGCGGGCGTCAACGAAGCGACCGTCGATCACGACTCGCTCGCGCGCCTCGAGCAGTGGCTGGACGATCTCGCGCCGCCGCCGAGCCCCTATATCGCCGGCCTCGATGCGGCGCGCGTCGCCGAGGGACGCCGGATCTACATGCGCGACTGCGCCAGCTGTCATGGATATCAAGGCGAGAGCGGCTATGTGTTCGAGGGTGCGCGGCTCGGCCAGATCGAGCCTCTGGCCTATGTCGATACCGACCCGGGACGCCTCGACAGCTACACGCTGGAGATGGAGAAATATCAGAAGGATCGGCTTTTCTGCGCCACGCCTGAACACCGCTTCCGTCAGTTCAAGAAGACCGATGGCTATGCCAACCAGCCCCTCGACGGCCTCTGGCTGAGGGCGCCCTATTTGCATAACGGCTCCGTGCCGACGCTGCGGGATCTGCTCGAGGTGCCCGCAAATCGCCCGACCGCCTTCCGCCGCGGGCGTCGGCATGTCCGTCTCGATCCCGAGCGGGGAGGGTTCGAGGCGCCAGCCTGCATTCCCTCACGCGTGTCAGAGGAGGATCGCTCCGGCAGCTTCTGCTTCGACACGACCCGGCCCGGCAACTCGAACCGGGGGCATCTCTACGGAACCGACCTTTCACCGGCCGAGAAGGATGCGTTGCTCGGCTATCTCCTTACCTTCTGACGACGAGCGCACGAATAGCCCGCCTCTGGAGACCCTGACACTCATGGCGACACGGACCGGCAAACCGCCCCGGATCTTTCCCTGGGGCCGCATCGTCTCCTGGCTGGTCGGCGTGCCGCTCGTCGTGGTCCTGCTCGCGGCGCTGGGCGCCGCCGTTCTGCGCGGCAATCCCACTTGGTTTGTGGCGGTCGCCGAACGGTTCATGCCGAGAAATCCCGCACTGTCGCTTGCCGATGGACCAGAGGCCGATGCCGAGTTCTTCAAGTATGGCGCCATCGGCAACGAGGCGGCTGATGGCATCCCGACTAAGATCTGGGCGGTGCTCCCCGACGTGTGCCCGGCGCTGCTGCCGGAGGGCAAGGGCGACGGCTACCGTGCGTTCGGTTTTACTTACGAGCGCGATGCCGCGTCCGGACGTGAGCACGCCACCCCGATCGGTCTCTCGCGAACACGTCTCGGCATGGCTCCGTTCGATGTCGAGGTGCTGGCGATCAACTGCGCCACTTGCCACGTGCAGACTTACCGACTGCCAGGGGCCAATCGGACGGAGATCTTCGTCGGAGGCTCGAGCAACCGTCTCGAGGCGCAGGGCTATACGCGCTTCCTGGCCGCATGCGCCGATTCGGCGGGCTTCGAGACCGGCACAATCCTAGGTGCGATCGAGAAGCGCTTTCCGGAAACCAGCTTGGCCGAACGCGTCATGCTTCGGCAGTTGATCATCCCCGTCACCCGCAGCCTCATCCGCGAGCGCCTCGGTGCGCGCTTCCATTGGACGTGGAGCAGGCCCGCTTGGGGACCCGGGCGTCTATCGCCGTTCAATCCGGTCAAGTTCGATTACCTCGAGCAACCGGTCGACGACACCATCGACCACGCCGACGTCATGCCCGCCTGGAACGTGGCCGAGAAGCAACGCCTGCGCTCGCCGACGCCGTGGCATTGGGACGGTCTGAGCTGGGATCTGCGTGAGGTTGTGGTGAACTCGGCGCTCGGTGATGGCGTGACCCGGTTCGGCTACAGCGACAAGACCATTGATCGACTGGTGCGCTATCTGGAGGATCTCAAGTCGCCCAAGGCACCTCTCCAGGTCGACCCGGCTCTGCGCGAGCGCGGCGCTCAGATCTTCGGGCGGGAGTGCGCGTCGTGTCATGCCAAGTCCGGCACCCGAGTGCTCACCATCATTCCGCGCAACGAGATCGGCACCGATCCGAGCCGGATCGACATGTGGACTCCCGAAGCCGCCGCTGCCTACAACAGCTACGACAAAAACGGGAAAAATCCCGCCTTTCCTTGGGTGTTCGAGCACTTCCAGAAGCATGATGGCTATCTCGCCCAGCCGCTCGACGGGATCTGGCTGACCGGGCCCTATCTGCACAACGGTTCCGTACCCACACTGGACGACCTGTTGCGGCCCGCGCGGGACCGCCCCAAGGCCTTCGTCCGTGGTACTGACGATATCGACCTCGTCCGCGGCGGCTACGTGTCGCCGCCGTGCAGGCCCGGGCGTTACGATGCGGGCGTGGCCTTCTGCTTCGACACGGGGCGCCCGGGCAATGCCAATACCGGCCACGAGTACGGCGTCAATCTCACGCCGGCCGACCGTGCCGCACTCGTCCACTACCTACTGACGCTGTAAGTCACCCTACGGGCGTCATTCTGCCTTGCCGGGACCGCTGAGGCAGCCGATTCCGCGCCGTGTTGAACGCGCTCAATGGGGGTTTGAAGACGGTTCCTGGCTGCCGTTGGCGCCAATTCAGCACGTTATCGATGGTGGTGCCGCAAGAGGGA
>JALHMC010000021.1:0-55901 GCA_022844225.1 Hyphomicrobiaceae bacterium
GCGCCCCCCGTCAGCCGATCCCACTCCCACAGCAGCAGGAGCGTCACCACGCCGACCAGCACGGCGAACGGCACCGCACCGCTCCACGTCATCACCAGCGTCACAGAGGCCAGGATCACGGCCGAGACGAGACGTAATGTCAGCTCTCGCAAGGGGAAGGCCAATGGCCCACCCGAGGGCTCAGCCACGATGATACACCTCCACAGTCGGACGGGGGTCCATCATGGTACCGTCCCATCGGCAAGGCCACCGAAACGGCGATGCCGCTGCCGATAGGTCCTGATCGCCTCCACCAGGTGCTCGTGCGTGAACTCAGGCCAGCAAATATCGAGAAACACCAACTCCGTATAGGCGCACTGCCAAAGCAGGAAATTCGACAGCCGCAACTCGCCGCTCGTTCGAATGAGCAGGTCGGGGTCGGGCATGCCCGCGGTGTCGAGCGCGGCCTCGAACGTTGAAACGGTGATGTCGGAGGCTTGCATTTCACCCGCAGCCACACGCTCAGCCAAGCGCCGCGCTGCGGCCGTGATCTCGGCCCGCGAACCGTAATTGAAGGCAATGACCAGATCGAGCTTGGTGTTCCGGCTGGTGGTGCGCTCGGCTTCCGCGATCAAGGCCAGTAGCTCGGGGTCGACTCTATCGGTCCCGCCGATCACCCGAATCCGCACGTCCTGAGCGTGCAGCTCCGCAAGATCACGACGGATGAAGCGTTTCATCAGGCCCATCAGATCGTCGATTTCGCTGCGCGGCCGGCTCCAATTCTCGGACGAAAAACTGAAGATCGTGAGTGTCGGGATACCCAGCTCGAGAGCTGCGCGCACCGCGCGTTTGACGGCTTCGACACCTCTCCTATGGCCCTCGCCCCGGGGATAGCCGTGGGCAGCAGCCCAGCGTCCATTACCATCCATGATGATGGCAACGTGACGCGGCTGCCGGTCGACCCCGCCCCCGGATGCGGCCTCTTCGGTGCTCTTGCTCACTTGCGGTTCCGGTGCCCCTGCACGGTCGTGCCCGTTGATGGGGAATTCAGCGCCCCATGCCGGAGCGCCCGGCCCTACGATAGCGTCCGTGTCAGTCGTCTAGACTTGCTTGATCTCAGCTTCCTTGACCTGCAGCAGCTGGTCGACCTCTTTTATGATCTTGTCGGTCATTTCCTGCACTTTGGTGCCATTCTTGCGATGATCATCTTCTGTCATCGCGTGATCCTTCTCTAGCTTCTTGAGAAGGTCCATGGCGTCTCGGCGGACGTTTCGAATGGCGACCCGACCGCCCTCGGCGTACTTGTGCGCGATCTTGACAAGCTCGAGCCGCCGGTCAGCGCTGAGAGGCGGAATCGGCAGGCGGATGAGCGTCCCATCGATCACCGGATTGAGACCGAGGTTCGCCTCCCGGATCGCCTTCTCGACTGCGGAAAGCTGTCCTCGATCCCAGACCGAAACCGAGATCGTACGTGCATCCGGCACCGAGATCGTCGCCACCTGGTTCAGCGGCATGCGCGCGCCATAGACCGTTACGGTGATCGGCTCGACCATCGCGCTGGAGGCGCGCCCGGTCCGCAGTCCAGACAACTCGCGCTTCAAACTGTCGAGCGCGCCGCGCATGCGCCGCTCAACGTCGTTGATTTCGAATTTTGCGGCGGCCATGGCCGATCTCCTTCATGCCTCACCTTGCCGAAGCGGTTCCTTGGGCCAGAGCCAGTCGATCCGGATCGAGCCGGACCGCTCACACTGCGGATACACTCGGCGCGATCGTCGTCGCCCGAGCCTCGCCGGCGAGCACCCTGGCGATATTACCGCTTTCCTCGATCGAGAATACAACGAGTGGCATGCCGTTGTCGCGGGCGAGCGCAATGGCCGCCATATCCATGACTTGCAGATTGCGTTGCAGGACCTCGTCATAAGTCAGCCGATCATAGCGAACGGCCGACGCATCCTTCTTCGGATCGGCCGAGTACACGCCGTCCACCTGCGTTGCCTTGGCCACCGCATCGCACCCCATCTCGATGCCCCGGAGCACGGCCGTGGTATCGGTGGTGAAATACGGGTTGCCCGTGCCCGCTGCGAAGACGACGACGCGGCCGCGTTCGATGTGATGCAGCGCCTTCGGACGGACGTAGGATTCACAGACCGTCGGCATTGGAATCGCTGACAGCACACGGGCTGGCACGCCTTCCTGCTCGAGGGCATTCTGGACGGCGAGCGCATTCATCACGGTGGCCAGCATGCCCATGTAGTCCGCGGTGGAACGATCCATGCCGCGCGCCGCGCCCGCCAGACCACGGAAGATGTTACCGCCGCCGACCACCACGGCAATCTCGGTGCCCGTCGCCGTCGCTTCCTTGATGTCCCGAGCCAGCCGCGTGCACACGGCCATATCGATACCGTAAGCACTCGCTCCCATCAGCGCCTCGCCCGAGAGCTTCAACAGCAAACGGCGATAGCGTGGTCTCGCCGGATCGGCGATCCGAGCATCGGCTGGGCCTGCGCCGCTGGTCGGTCCGCCCATGCGAGTGTCTCCAAGATCTGCGTGGTCGTTCGGGCGTCGCGACCCGCGCGATCGCTGGCACCGTTCCGTTAAGAGCCCTGCGTCAGCTTTGCGACCTCGCTGGCGAAGTCGTCGCTCTTCTTATCGATACCCTCGCCTAGTGCATAACGCACGAACCCGCTGATCTTGACGGGCGCGCCCGCGACTTTCTCGGCACCCTTGACGTACTGTTCGACGGACATCTTGCCATCGCCGCCGGGTCCAAAGAAAACCTGCTGCATGAGCGTTACCTGGGCGAAGAACTCCTTGCGCAGGCGACCGTCGACCATTTTGGCCACGATATCGTCGGACTTGCCGGAGGCCTTGGCCTGCTCGAGATAGACTTGGCGTTCGCGCTCGATGAGCGCCTTGTCCAGATCATCGACCGAGACGGCCTGCGGGTTGGCGGCTGCAATGTGGAGTGCGATCTGGCGGCCGATCTCGGCGAGACTGTCGGCCGCGCCCTTCGATTCCAGAGCGACCAGAACGCCGATCTTGCCAAGACCGTCAGCGACGCGGTTGTGGACGTAGCTCGCCACGATACCGTCCTTCGCTGAAAGCGACGCCGTGCGCCGGACCGACATGTTCTCGCCGATCGTCGCGACCATCTCTTTAACGTGGCCGTCCACGGTGTTGGAGGTCCCCGGGTAGGCCTTGGCGAGCAGTGCCTCGAGCTTCCCGTCAGCCCCGACTGCGAGCACCGCGATCTGGCGGACCATGTCCTGGAATTTGTCGTTCCGTGCGACGAAATCCGTTTCCGAGTTGACTTCCACGAGGGCGCCCGTGGGCCCCGAAATCGCGGCCCCGATCAATCCATCGGCTGCAATCCGGTCGGCTTTTTTGGCGGCCTTGGAGAGGCCCTTCTTGCGGAGCCAGTCGATCGCCGCCTCGACGTCGCCCTGCGTTTCGGTCAGAGCCGCCTTGCAGTCCATCATCCCCGCGCCTGTCTTGTCGCGAAGCTCCTTGACCAGGGCTGCTGTGATCGTCGTCATCTGTCTCGCGCCTTATGATGTGGCGGACACCATCGGCGTCCGCTCGCTTGTGCCCGGTATGTGCCGTGGCCCACCTCGACGGCGACCGGGCGATGGTGCCGCAATCGCCGGTGAGGACCTGAGCCCTCAGGCAGCGGCCGATTCCACGAGCTTCTTGGCCTGGGCCGTCCAGTCGTCCCGACGGATCCGGCCTTTCGTATTGAGGGCCTTGTCGAGAGAAACGAGTCCCGCCTCGTCCAGATCGGCAAGCTGCCAGAAATGGTAAACGCCGAGATCGTTCAGGCTCTGCTCCAGCTTCGGACTGATGCCGGTGATCCGCTTCAGGTCGTCGGCTTCGCCGCGCGGCGCATCTATCCCTTTGAAAGCCGGCAGATCGGCGGCTGCGAGATCCTCTTCGGGCGGCGACTCGGAGGCCCCGATGTCGACGCCGGTCGAGCCCTGGCTGCGCTCGATGCCATCGATCGCGGCCCGTGCGATGAGGTCGCAATAGAGAGTGATCGCGCGGCCTGCGTCGTCGTTACCCGGCACAGGGTAGTCGATGCCGTCGGGGTCGCAATTCGTATCGACCACGGCCACAATCGGGATTTTGAGCTTGCGCGCCTCTTGGATCGCGATCGATTCCTTGTTGGTATCGATCACGAACAGAAGATCCGGCAGCCCGCCCATGTCCTTGATGCCGCCCAGAGACTGCTCGAGCTTGTCGCGCTCGCGCTGGATGTTCAGCAGTTCCTTCTTGGTGCGGCCGCTCTGATCGCCGGCCAGGATCTCGTCGAGCTGGCGCAGGCGGCGAATCGACTGCGAGATGGTTTTCCAGTTGGTCAGTGTACCACCGAGCCAGCGATGGTTCATATAGTACTGGGCGCTGCGGCGTGCCGCCTCGGCAATGGCGTCGGACGCCTGCCTCTTGGTGCCGACAAACAGCACGCGGCCGCCCTTGGCAACGACCTCCGAGACCTGCAAAAGCGCCTGATGCAGGAGCGGCACCGTCTGCGCAAGGTCCACAATGTGAATGTTGTTGCGCGCCCCGAAAATGAACGTCGACATCTTCGGGTTCCAGCGGTGGCTCTGGTGACCGAAGTGAACGCCAGCCTCGAGCAGCTGACGCATATTGAAGGCGGGAAGCGCCATGCGTTGGGTCTTTCTCGTTTTCCGGTTGGTCCGCCGCGCTTCCATAGAAGGCAGGTCACAGCAGAGCTGCAACCACCCACCGGAACAAATGGACGGGGCTTTCTGTCCGCCATTCGCCAGAAGCGCGTGTGAGGTGTGGCGCCTCTTTAGACGCATGCACGTTACTTGACAAGGGCTTGAGCGATCGCAGCCGCGGCCGGTAGCCTGGGCGGCTCGTCCAAGGGCCCTCCGATAGGGGTCCTGAGAGCGAAACTGGCCCTTAAGCCACGTTCATCCGCCCCTCTAAAAATCACTCACGTTGTTGCTTTCGCTGTCCGAAAATTGAGCGTATAACGCGGGCCCTCGTGGGTCGCTGCAGTGCAGCGAGCCCGTGCCGGAGACAGATCGTGGCACACGCCTCGACGACTTCATCAAACACTGACAGCGATCACGGTCCAGGACAGGGCAAAATCCTGGCTCTCGCGCTAGGCGCGATCGGCGTCGTTTACGGCGATATCGGGACCAGCCCTCTTTACGCTTTCCGCGAATCCGTTACGCACGCAACCAAACACGGCCTCTCCGGAGAATACGCCGTCCTCGGTGTTCTCTCGCTGATCATCTGGTCGCTGCTTCTCATCGTAACGCTGAAATATGTGATCGTGCTTCTCAGAGCCGACAACAACGGTGAAGGCGGCACGTTCGCCCTCATGGCGCTGGGCCAATCCGTGGCCAAACGTACGAGCCCGGTCCTGTTCGTGCTCGGTATCCTGGGGGCTTCATTCTTTTACGGCGACGCTTTGCTCACGCCCGCGATCTCCGTGCTGTCGGCTGTCGAAGGTTTGAAGCTGATCACACCAGCGTTCGAGTCCGCCGTTCTACCGTTGACCGTCGTCATCATTATCGGTCTTTTCGCGATGCAGGCTCGCGGGACCGACCGGGTCGCAGCGTATTTTGGTCCCATCACGCTGGTATGGTTTATTCTGCTCGCTGCGGGCGGCCTATTGCACATCGTCGATGATCCGCGCGTCTTTCACTCGATCAATCCCTATTATGGGCTGCATCTTCTCGCTAACAACGGCTTGCTGGGGTTTGCGATCCTCGGCCTCGTCTTCCTGGCCGTCACAGGTGCGGAAGCGCTTTATGCAGACCTCGGCCATTTTGGCCGCTCGCCGATCCAACTGGCGTGGAGTGGCATCGTACTTCCGTGCCTGGTGCTCAACTATCTAGGCCAAGGCGCGCTCGTGCTCGCCGATCCAGCGACGATCGCCAATCCCTTCTACAAGCTCTACCCGAGCTGGGCGCTGGTGCCGATGCTGATCATGGCGACCGCGGCAACGGTCATTGCCAGTCAGGCCGTCATTACAGGCGCCTTCTCCATTACCCGCCAAGCGGTCCAGCTCGGATTACTTCCTCGGTTCGCAATTCGCCATACCTCGGAAAGCATGGCTGGGCAGATTTATATGCCTCGTGTCAATACGCTGCTGTTGATCGGCGTTCTGATCGTGGTCTTTCTCTTCAGGGAGAGCTCGAACCTGGCTGCCGCCTACGGCATTTCTGTCACGGCGACCATGCTGATCGACACCGTCATGGCGTTTTTCGTCATCTGGAAGTACTGGAGATGGCCGCTCTGGCGCGTTCTGCTGCTGATCGTCCCCCTGTTCTTCATCGAGCAGGCTTTTTTCCTGGCCAATATGATGAAGATCCTGGAGGGCGGTTGGTTTCCGGTGTTGGTTGCCCTCAGCATAGCGCTCGTCATGCTAACGTGGGCGCATGGAACCAAGGTCCTCGCTAAAGTCACCAAGAAGAACGAGGCCGAGATCGATTGGCTGGTCCGCCATCTCGAGGCCAAGCCGCCGCACCGCGTACCCGGCACCGCCGTCTTCCTGACCGGAGATCCCTATTCGGCTCCGACATCGCTGATGCACAACCTCAAGCACAATCGTGTGCTGCATGAGCGCAACATTCTCCTGACCATCAAAACCGAAGACAAGCCGCGCATCCCCCGCCATGAGCGCGTCCAGGTCGAGCGTATCTCTGACAGCTTCATACGGGTGATCGCGCACTATGGCTTCATGGAGACGCCAAATGTGCCGAAGGTGTTCGAGCAGTGCCGGCGCAAGGACCTCAAAGTCGATTTCCCTGCGACGTCGTTCTTCCTGTCCCGGCGCTCGCTGAAGCCGACCAGCAAGACGCCGATGCCCAAGTGGCAGGAGATGCTCTTCATCAAGCTCGCCGGTCAGGCCGACGACGCCAGCGAGTACTTCCAGATCCCGCCCGACCGCGTGGTCGAGGTCGGCACCCAGGTTCAGGTCTGAGGACCGGGACTCGGTGTCGGCTACTCGACGCCGGCTCGCGTGCTCCGCCGATGCCAGTGCGCCATGGTCTCCATGGACAGCATCGCTGCGATCGACGAGGCGAGGATCGCGACGTGGCCGACCGGCCAGCCCCAGCGATCGACGATCCAGGCAAAAATGGTGGGTGAGGCGGCACTGACCAGCAGCACCGGCGTTGCAATCAAGCCGAGGACGGCGCCGTAGCCTTTCGCGCCGAACAGGGCGAGCGGGACGGCGCCTCGCACGATGGTCAGAACGCCCTGCGCCGCGCCCATCAACAGCGTGAAGACCAGAAGCACCACAAAACTGCCGCCGCTCAGATAGAGCAGCGCGAAGGAAACCGGAACAACCGCAATCGAGATCCGGCCGATCGCCATCGCACTGAGGTTGCGTCCGAACACGATCTCGACGACCCGCCCAACGAACTGCGCGACACCCTTCATCGAGGCCATCCAAACCGCAGCGGCCGTGGCGAGTCCGGCGGCCTCGAGCAGAGGAACGAGTTGCACCGACACGATACCGAAGACGAAGCCATTGAGCGACATGACCAGCGCGAAAAGCCAGATGGCGAGAGTACGGGCGCGCCCCTCCAGAACTGGCGCGGTTGAGGCTGCCGCCGTGTTGGCCGCAGCAGTCGACGCAGCAGACTCCCGACGTGAGAGGCTCAGCCAGTGCAGCGGCAAACAGACAACCACGTTAAGCGCGGCGAACACGACCAGGGTCTGTCGCCAGCCCATGGCTTCCTCGAGATAGTGCCCGACGACCCAGAACACCGAGGATGCGAACGCGCCATAGAGCGTCAGGTAAGAGATCGCCTGGCGTCCACGACTTGGTGCAACCTGCACCAGAGCCGCAAAGGCAGCATCGTAAAGGCAGCATCGCATGCCGATGCCGATCAGCACCCAGACGGCCAGATACACCCACTGAGCCGTGGCCAGGGAGAGCAGGTAGAGGCCGACAGCGACGATGATGGAGCCGAGCGACATGATCGCCCGTGCGCCAACCCTGTCGATCAGGCGCCCGATGGTCGTCGAGATCAGCGCCATCACCAGAACTGAAACGGTGAAGCCCAGGAACACGAAGCCGCGCGACCAGCCGAGTTCGGCGGCGATCGGGGCCGCAAGGACCCCGAGGCAATAGTAACTTGTACCCCAGGCGGTGATCTGGGTGATGCCCAGCGCATTGACCGCAACCGCCATGGGGGATGGGAGCCAGCGAGGGCCGGACGGAGGCTCCACAGCCGTATCGGACGCAGTCATCGGTCGCACCTCGCCTGTGCCGGCGTCCGGCTCGACGTTCGAAAGCCCACGAACCGGAAACGATCGGCTGTGGTTCTCCAATCGATCACGCTGATCGCGGCATCAACTCCGGTAGTCGGCGTTGATCGAGATGTAGTCGTGGGTGAGATCGCAGGTCCAGATCGTCGCTTTGCCCGTGCCGAGTCCGATGTCGACCCGGATGGTGATTTCCGGCTTCTTCATGTAGCTCGCGCCGGTTGCCTCGACATACTCGGGGGCCCGCTCTCCATTCAGTGCGACTGCGTGGTCGCCGAACCAGATCGAAAGCCGGTCGCGATCCGCGGCCTCACCCGCCTTGCCGACAGCCATAACGATGCGACCCCAGTTCGGGTCTTCGCCCGCGATTGCGGTCTTGACCAGCGGCGAGTTCGCGATCGAAAGGCCGATCGTGCGTGCCGCCTTGTCGGTCTCGGCGCCCTCGATGATGATGGTGACGAATTTCGAGACCCCCTCGCCGTCCTTTGCCACCATGATGGCGAGGTCCTTCAGGAGCTCATGCGTCTTGGCCCTGAAGTCGGCCAGCGCCGCATCACCCGCCTTGTCGACCCGTACCTGGCCGCGCTTCGCCGCGGCGCCCGTGGCGAACATCAAGCACGTGTCACTGGTCGAGGTGTCGCCATCGACGGTCATGCAATTGAAGCTCGTCTGAGCGCCCGAGGCGACGACCTCCTGCAGCGCGGCCGGCGAGACCGCCGCATCGGTAAACAGGAAGCAGAGCATCGTCGCCATGTCCGGCGCGATCATTCCGGCGCCTTTGCAGAAGCCGTTGATGGTCACCTCGACATCGCCGATCTTCGCCGTGCGCGAGGCGAGTTTCGGGAACGTGTCGGTCGTCATGATCGCGCGAGCCGTGTCGTGCCAGCCGCCGGCGGTCGCCGTCTTGGCGAGCCCATCCAGCAGGTGAGCGAACTTCTCGGCCTCGAGCGGTTCACCGATCACGCCGGTGGATGCAAGGTAGACCTCGCTGGGTCCGCATCCGACAGCCGCTTGCGCGAACTTGGCCGTCAGATCGACGGCGGCGCGGCCCTTCTTGCCTGTGAAGGCATTGGAGTTTCCGGAGTTTACGACCAGGATGCGGGCTTTGCCGCCCTTCAGGCTCTCACGGCACCAGAGCACGGGCGCCGAGCAGGTCTTGGATTGCGTGAGCACGCCGGCCGCGACGGTGCCCTCGTCCATGACCGCCACCATGAGATCGCGGCGGTTCTTGTATTTGATGCCGGCTTCGGCCGAGGCGAAGCGGACGCCGTCGATGCTGGGAACCGACGGGAGGGCTGAGGGGGCAAATGGAGAAATCTTGGCGGCGCCAGAAGCCATGAGCGTGCATGTCCTTGCATGTGGGATTGGGGGGAGCTTAAGCGGGCGCCACGGGTATGTGTCAACGTGGTTGGCGCACGGCGGGTTGTTAAAGGCGCGACTGCCATGCCATCTAGGCGTCGATCGGATCAGCAGACGGGACGCACACGATGAGCAAGGGCAGGATCGGTTTCGTTGGCATCGGAATGATGGGCATGCCCATGACGGGCCGCTTGCTCGCCGCGGGCTACGAGGTCGTCGCTTACGACATGCGTAAGGAGGCCGTGGACAAGATCGTCGCCAAAGGGGCTGAAGCGGCCACCTCCCCGGCCGACGTCGCCTCGAAAACCGAGACCGTTCTCGTCTCCTTGCCGATGCCCGACATCGTCCGTGATGTCGCCTTCGGGAAGAACGGGGTCGCATCCGGCAACCGGCGCCGGATCTTCGTCGATCTTTCGACGACCGGTCCGCGCGTGGCTGAGGGCATCGCCAGCGAGTTCGCGAACCATGGCGTCATCTCCATCGACGCTCCCGTCTCGGGCGGCGTCTCGGGGGCCGAGAAGGGCACGCTCGCCGTGATGGTCTCGGGCCCGAAAGCGGAGTGTGAGGCCCTCCGGCCCATCTTCGATGTCATCGGCAAGTATTTCTGGGTCGGCGAGAAGCCCGGCCAGGGCCAGATGATGAAATTGATGAACAACCTCCTCTCGGCGACCGCGATGGCGGCGACCGCTGAGGCGATCGTCCTCGGCGTCAAAGCCGGCCTCGACCCCTTCATCATGTGCGACGTCATCAACGCCGGCTCGGGCATGAATACCGCGACCCGCGACAAGTTCCCGAAGGCCGTGCTGCCACGCACTTTCGATGTCGGTTTCGCGACGGGTCTGATGACCAAGGACGTGATGCTGGCGCTCGCCGAGGCGGACTACCACAAGATGCCGATGGGCATCGGCAATGCCGTCAAGGCCACCTGGTTGCAGGCGCTCGCCAAGGAGGGCGGCGCATCCGACATGTCTCGCATCGTCCAGATGATGGAGGAGACAGCCGGCGTCGTCGCAGGTCAACCGGGCGGGCGTAAGGCTTAGCTGCCCGGAGCAGGCCGGGAGCGAACTGCTCCCGCGCCTGTCATCCGATCTCGGTGAAGTCCAGTTGGCTATCCGATCGACTACTCTGCCGCCTGTAACTTTCCGTCTGGGCCTTCGACGACCCTTGTCGCGAAATTCGCAGGCGACACGACCTCGAGCACCTCGAAGTCCTCCGAGCAGGCGATCTCGCGGTGGGGGATGCCGGGACGCTGATTGATGCAGTCGCCCTTCTTGATCGTGCGCACGCCCTCACCCTCGTACTCGAAGGTGGCCCAGCCGTTCAGCACGTAGACCATCTGAAACGCACAGTCATGGACGTGCCATTTCTGCACCTGATCGGCCTGCTTCTTGCCGTTGTGTCGAATGACGTGGGCGACATAGTCGCCGTTGGTCGAATCCTTGAAGCCGAGATCGCGATACTCGAAGATCTCCCTGAGGCCCGGTGTCCACGTGGCCCCGTTCGCCTCATTGTGGCTGAATTTCCAGTTGTCCTGCGACATGATTTCCTCCTCGCGCGACTGCCGTCTTGACGTGACGGCTCGAACGCGTCGAGTTTCATACAAGGCCACGCAGGTGTCGAGAGCCCCTCGCGCCAGTTGCGGCCAAACCCGACCGTCAGCCGTCCCCTCGATCAGAGCGCGGCAGCGTAACCAGGAGCCCGGGACCAGAGATGGCAAACGACGACGGGATGGGCGCACGGCCCCTGAGCGGCTGGCAGCCGGAACTCGATGAGTTGCATCTGCGCGAAAAGCTCGCTCACGAGATGGGCGGCGCCGATAAGGTCGCGCGTCAGCATGCCGGCGGGCGGCTCACCATCCGGGAACGTATCGACAGGCTCGTCGATCCAGGTACGTTTCGCGAAGTCGGGGCCATAGCGGGTCGCGGCACCTACGACGACAAGGGGCGTCTCACTGATTTCATGCCTGCTAACCGGCTAACGGGACGGGCCATGCTCGATGGCCGCCCCGTGGTCATCTCAGGCGACGACTTCACGGTGCGTGGTGGCTCGGCAGACGCTACGATTCCCAACAAGACCACGATTGCCGAGCGGATGGCGGCCGAGTTGCGCATCCCAATCATCCGGATCATCGAGGGCTCTGGCGGCGGCGGCTCCGTCAAGACAATCGAGACGAAAGGCTACACCAACTTACCTGGTGGCCTCGACGGCAACTCCGATCGCTACAAGCTGCTGGCTGCGAACATGGGCCAGATCCCTGTCGTGGCGTTGGGGCTCGGGTCGGTGGCCGGCCTCGGAGCGGCGCAGGTTTCGGCCAGTCATTATTCGGTGATGACCAAGTCGACCTCCGCCATGTTCGTGGCGGGGCCCCCCGTCGTGGCTCGCATCGGCTCCAAGAAAACTCTCGACAAGCAGGCGCTGGGCGGCTGGCAGATCCAGTGCGAGGCCGGCGCCGTCGACGACGCGGTCGACACCGAGGATCAGGCTTTCGAGCGCGCGCGGCTGTTCCTCTCGTACCTCCCATCGTCCGTTCACTCGGTCGCCGAGCGCCAGCCGTGCAACGATCCGGCCGGCCGCCGCGACGAGCGGCTGTTCTCGATTGTGCCTCGCGACCGCAACCAGCCGTACAAGATGCGCACGGTCGTCGAATCGGTCTTCGACCGGGACTCTTTCATGGAGATCGGCCGACACTTCGGGCGACCGATCATAACGGGCCTGGCTCGCCTGGAAGGGCTACCCGTGGCGGTCCTTGCCTCAGACCCATTCCATGCCATGGGGGCTTGGACGGCAGACGCCTGCGAGAAGGTGATCCGCTTCGTCGATCTCGCGGAGACGTTCCATACCCCGATCGTCTACCTCTGCGACTGTCCGGGCTTCATGATCGGCCTCGAGGCCGAAAAGCGAGCCACCATCCGCTACGGCGTTCGTGCCATGGCGGCCATCAACCAAACCACCGTTCCGTGGTGCACGATCATTACGCGCAACGTCTACGGCGTCGCGGGTGCCGCGCACGTGCCAGCGGGGCGTTTCTCCACTCGCTATGCGTGGCTGTCCTCGTCGTGGGGCTCCCTGCCGCTCGAAGGCGGTGTCGAGGCCGCCTACCGGGCCGAGATCGACGCGGCCGAAGACAAGGCGGCTAAAATGGCCGAGATCTCCGAGCGGCTCGAAGCTCTGAAGTCCCCGTTCCGCTCGGCCGAAGCCTTCGGCATCGAGGAGATCATCGATCCTCGCGATACGCGGCCACTACTCTGCGAGTTCGCGCGGTTGGCTGAGCCAGTCCGGCAGCCGGGTCCACGGGCCTTCTCGATGCGGCCTTGAGCCCCCGCATGCTAGGTGTGCGCTGACGGCGGCATCGCGTCGATCTGCGCGGCGCCTTGCCTGATCATCGGGATCAGCTCGCGGCCGAATTCCGTCGTGTCACGTTCGGGATCGAAGCCGCGGATCAGGAACGAGGCGACGCCGACTTTGTAATACTCGAGCAATGCGTCCGCCACCTGACGCGGCGTGCCGACGAGCGCACTCGTGTTGCCGAGCGCCCCCGTCGCCTTGGTGATCGGCATCCAGAGGCAGGTGTCGTGCAGATCTCTCTCCGCCGCAAAGCCCATCAGGCGGCGTCCCGCATTATCGACCGCCTCTTTCGTTGCCTCTTGCCGGCTCCAACCGCGTGAGGCGCCTCGCTCGAGCTTGGCGAGGATCGCGTGCGCTTTCTCCCAGGCGGCGGCCTCGGTGTCGGCGATGATCGGACGAGCTGAGATATTGAAGCCGATCTGGCGGCCGAATCGCGCGGATCGCTCCCGCATCTCGGCGATTCGCGCCTTGGCGGCCACGAGCGGCTCGGCGTACATCGCGTAGGTACCGCAGTGTTCAGCCCCCATCGCGAGCGCGCCCTCGGATGCGCCTCCGAACAGGATCTCGGGGTGCGGCTGCTGGAAGGGCCTCACATCCGACGCCGCCCCCTTCACGCGATAGAAGCGGCCCTCGAAATCGAATGGCTTCGTCTCGCTCCAGCTTCGTCGCATCAGCGCCAGGTATTCAGCGGCGCGCTCGTAGCGCTCGGGCTTGGGCGAGAAATCGCCATCGCCCCACTGCTCCGCGTCGGTTTTCCCCGTAATGATGTGAACGGCGAGGCGCCCGCGCGCCAGCTGGTCGAACGTCGCGATCTTCCGGGCCATCAGGGTCGGCGCCACGAACCCCGGCCGATGCGCGATGAGGAATTTGATGCGGTCCGTCGCGTACGAGGCATGCAGGGCAACGAGAAACCCCTCGGCTGACGACGACGTGTAGCCGACCAGCGCCATGTCGTAGCCCGCGGCCTCGTGCGCCCGCGCATTGGCGACCACGTAGTCCGGTGACAGCTGGCCCTCGATGATGATCAGTTGAGCGTCGCTCTGTGGTGGCGTCACGCCGATCATGCCGAGAATGCGGACGGGCATGGCATCTTCTCCTCTGACTTTCGGCGCCAGTGTCGCGCTATCGGGCGAACGGGGCTAGTGGCCCGTCGCGGACGGTACAAGCCCACGCCTTCCCAAGCCTTGCAGCGAAAGCCTTGCTCGTCACGCGACCGGCCCGCACAATCACACCCCACAGCCATGCCCGGAGCGCGCGACCCATGTTCACCGACATCCAGCACATCGGTTACCTGACACGAGACCTTGATGAGGCGATCGCGTGGTTCGCCAAGGCCTTCGGCGGCGTCAATGCCGGCGGCACGCAGATGCAGAAGAGCCCAATGGTCCCAACAGGCGGCCGGAACGCTTTCGTCCGCTTCGGTGACTGCGAGGTGGAGCTGATGGAGCCCGGCGACCGCGACGGACTGCCTTCAGGCACGCTGGTCATGCATCACGTCGGCTGGGTGGTGGCCGACATCAAAGCGGCGGCCGCCGAGGCGCGCGCGAAGGGCCTCACGTTTCTCGCCGACGCGCCCTACACCAATCCTATGCAGCAGCAGGTCCACTACTTCGACCCGGCGTCGACCAACGGCGTCTGGATGCACCTCACGCAGGTGCCGCCGAAACCCGTGACCAGTCCGAAAGCCCCGTGGATCACCGACATCGTGCATCCGGGTTACCTCGTGCGCGATCTCGATAAGGCGGTGGCGTGGTATGTCGAGAAGCTCGGCGGCCGTCACATCGGGGGTGGGCCGTCGCGACGGGGCGGGCGCATCGCTTTCATCGATTGCGGCGCGGCGCAGGTGGAACTCATCGAGCCGGAGAACGCCGCAAGCCTCGGCGAGGCTCACGTCCTCGACCACGTCGGCTACGAGACCAAGACCCTGGACGCCGACCTCCCGCTCTACGCTGCGCGCGGTCTCGCCTACCAGACGCCAGAACCCGCCGTGAACCCCGTCGGCCAACGACTCATTTACCTGGACACAGCAACCAGCATGGGTGCGCGCATGCATCTGACGGAACTGCCCGGCTAGTAGCTCGGATCTGCCTTGACGCGTACCGCAGCGCATCGAGAGCGGTTCATCATCCGATTTCGGCGCCTCCGGCCTTGACTGATGGCGAGCGCACGCGCGACGCTGCGCCTTCCAACGAAAAAATAGCTCGGGAGGTCACGTCATGCCAAGGCTCTTGCTGGCAGCACTGTGCGCACTTTTCCTTTGGCCGTCGGACATGACACAGGCCCAGACTTGGCCCTCCAGGCCGATCAGGCTCGTGATCTCGTTTGGTCCGGGCTCAGCCAGCGACGCCATCGCCCGGATTCTGAGCAATGAACTCACGAAGCAGCTCGGACAACCCGTCGTCATCATTCACAAGCCGGGAGCCGATGGCACTATATCGGGCGTCGAGGTGCAGAAATCGCCTCCCGATGGCCACACATTCCTGTTCGGCACAAACAGCGCGCTGGCCGTCGCTCCGAACTTGCGCAAGACACCCCCATACAATGTGCTCACCGACTTCACCCCTGTCGGTATGGTCGGCCTCAATACACTTTTCTTCGTGGTGAATCCGGCGGTCCCAGCCACGACGATGACCGAGCTCGCAGAGCACATCCGCGCCAACCCTGGTAAGCTCAATGCGGCGACCGGCCATACCTACGCGATCGTATCGACGGGCCTCTTTGCGAAACACCACGGCCTCAAACTCGAGACCATCCCCTACAAGGGCGAGCCCGATGCCATCGTCGATCTGCTGGCCAACCGCGTCCAAATGATGGTCAGCACTTCGACAGCGGTCTACGGGCACGCCAAAGAGGGCAAGCTTCGCGTGCTCGCTGCGTCTACGGACGTGCGTAATCCGTTGTGGCCCGATGTCCCGACACTGGTAGAGGCCGGTCAGGCGCCGCACCCTTTCGCGGCATTCTTCGCCGTCGTCGGTCCTGCAGGGCTGCCTGCGGAGATCGCTGAGCGGATGAACAAGGAGATTGCAGCTGCGATAGCCAAACCCGAGACGCGCGAGTTGATGAAGAACCAGGGCGTCATCGCCCAATCCTCCACAATCGCGGAGTTCGGAGCCTATCTGAAGAGCCAGAATGAGACCTGGAAGACGGCATTGGCTGAGTCGGGCGTCGAGCCGAATTGAGGTCTTCGCCCTGGGCACAACAAGCGGAGGCGCATGGCTTTGGCGCCTCCGAGCACCTGAAGGTTCGTCGATCTCCTGCGTAGAGAGCTCCAGGCGGCTGTCTCCGGAGCGCATGAGGTTGAAGACTGGTGATGCTAAGATACTATCGCTGGTCTCTCACTTGAACATATGGAACCAGCGGACCCCCACATGGCCTTCGCCGATACCTTGAAGACACTGCCCGCCATTGGGCATCTTGCTGCCCTGCAGCTGACTGACGCAACAAGCGGCCAAGTCGTGGCAACGATCGAGAACAAGCCGGGCCAAGGCGGCTCACTCGCCGTCTACAATCATCTTGCACAGGTGTATGGGGCAATCACGCCCGAGGCCGCTGAGCAAGGCCTCCAACTCTACGGCGAGCACACCGCCGATGCGCGTGCCAATCCCGGCAAGCACCCGAACGTCGATCGCCTGCTCGCGCTGGTTGCCAGCGGCAAGACGTTGCGCACCAAAGCTATACTGGCGGGGGCCCGTTGAAGCACGTCCGGGACGGTCCACACACGGCACCAGCCCCACCACGATCCTGCCGCCGCCTTCGGTCGACGCTCAGACCGAGTGATCCGGCTTAAAGGCTTCGATCCGGATCTGTCCCGGTGCCAGCACGACCACGCTCTGTTGCGGCACTGCCTCCCAGTCGGTCCGCCCATCATCGAGTGGCTCTGACGCCATGAGATGGCCATTCGCACGAGAAATGCGACGAACATAGAGGGTCTCTGGCACGATGACGGTGGAGTACCTCACCGCATAGACCGAACGCCCATCCGTCGCCGCCGCCGTGAACCGCAAAGGTTCGGCATTGCCATGCTCGGCCATCGTCGTCTCGACGAATCCGATCATCCGGGCGAATGCCCCCAAGGGATCGGCTTCCAAGCCGAACGCCAGCAACAGCAGGAACATGGCCTCACTGTCGGTGGTGCCGCCCCGATGTCGGAAGAGGGCATCCGGAATGCGCGCCTCCACAGGCCTTCGCACCGCCTCCCAATCCCCGATACCGCCATTGTGCATGAACATCCAGGCGCCGAGCGAGAAAGGGTGGCAATTGGCGCGGCTGATGGCAGTTCCGGTCGAGGCGCGCACGTGGGCGAAGAACAGCCGAGAGCGAATCTGGCGCGCAAGCGACAGCAGGTTTTCGTCGCTCCACGCTGGCCTCAGATCGCGAAATATCCCCGGTTCCTGCCGCTCGCCGTACCAGCCGAGGCCAAAGCCGTCGCCGTTGACGATGCTCTTGGCCTCCCGGCTGGAACGGCTCTGAACGATGAGGCTTTGCTCGGGAATAGTGACGAAGTCTTCGATGAAGATCGGCTCACCTGCGTAGGCAATCCAACGGCACATGGCGGCTTCCCTGGTCGAAGCGCTGGGCTGCTGAACCCGCTCAAGCAACGGGCAAAGCGCTCCCGCTCGTTCCCCGGAGACTAGCGGGCGAAAGTCGCCTGACAAGGAGTTTCAGCCGGTTTGAAGGAACCGCATTGCCATCGCGACAGTTACGCACACAATCGCACTGCAGCAATTCCTCTTTAGTCAAATCAATGGGTTGGCGGCATATCACCAAAACGCGAAGCTGCCTGGCAATGCTTGCAGAAAGTTAATTCCTAATCAATTCATCCTGACGTCGTAAAATTGTGCTTTTCAACACTAAATTCATCTCTTACAAATTGATGAAGCAGCGTCCCGAAGTGGATGATCATCTCACGTACTGGGCATGAGATGACCAACTTCAGACGACCGTCCGCACTCGATCGCTGTCAACATTGTTGCGACGCACAATGTAGACACCCAAGGGGTTTGAGGGATGTTGGTCAGTGTCCTCGATGTCGATAAGTCTCGACGCCGGCAATTGGTTTCACTTGGCGGCGGTTTAGCCGGTGGCCTCCTTGCGGCATGTGAAGTTGCCGCCATCACCGCGGTGTCGGCGATCACAGGAGCCATCTGGCATCAAATCGCCTATGGCCATGCCGGCGAGGTCGGCTCCTTCATCGATGTCGGCATCCTAGCCGGCCTGCTCTACACGCTGCCTTTCCTGTTCGGTACCGACTACCGGGCCGATAACTTCCTGACCGGCCGCCGGACACTGGCCCGCATCCTCAACGTGTGGACCTACGCATTCTTCGCGTTGGCAGCCCTGGCTTTCATCACCAAGACGACAGGCTCGGCCTCGCGCGGTGGGCTCGCGTTGTTCTTCGTACTGGGTGGTGCCGCCGTGGTTGCCACGGACGCAGCGCTCCGAAAGGCCCTCAAGGCAATGGTCGGCCGTGGGATCGTGGCACCTCGCCGCCTCCTGGTGATCGGTTCCGCGCCGAACGTCGCTCACTTCGTCGAGCAGCATTCCGTCGGCGAGACAGGCGTCTCGGTGACGGCAACGGTCAGCCTTCCGCGGCGCGATGACGGCACGCCGCGCTCGGCCACGTTGGACGAGCGCCTCGACTGGGCCATCGACAAGTCACGCTCAATTGGCATCAACGACGTGCTGATCCTTTTCGACGATATGGAGCGGGCAGGCCTCGCTGCCCGCATCGCCGACCGGTTCATGGATCTGCCAGTCGCCGTTCACCTAGGCCAGTTCGCCCTCGCAACGCGATTCCCCCGTCTTCAGTCGGCGCGCATTGGAAAGGCGCGGACGTTGGCGCTGCGGAGCGCGCCTCTCAATCCGTTCCAGCAGGCCCTGAAGCGCATCTTCGACATCATTTGCTCCTTGATTGGAATCGCACTGCTGGCGCCCCTGTTTGCGATCGTGGGCCTTCTGATCAAGCTCGACAGCCCGGGCCCGGTGTTTTTCCGGCAGCGGCGGCGCGGCTTCAACCAGCGTGAGTTCGCGATCTGGAAGTTTCGCACCATGACCACCATGGACGATGGCGCCACGATCAAACAGGCCGTCGCCAACGATCCCCGCGTGACTCGCATCGGACGCGTGCTTCGCCGTTTCAACATCGACGAACTGCCGCAGTTGATCAACGTGCTGCTCGGCGACATGTCACTCGTTGGGCCTCGTCCGCATGCCGTCGCACACGACAAGCACTACGAGCGGGTCATTCGCCGCTATGTGCGTCGATTGAATGTGAAGCCGGGCATCACCGGCTGGGCACAAGTCAATGGCTATCGCGGCCTGACCGAGACCGAACACGCGATGCGCAGCCGCATCACGCATGACCTGTATTACATCGACAACTGGTCACTCGCGCTCGATATCTACATCGTGTTCCTGACGGTACTGTCGCCGAAGGCGTTCCGCAACGCACACTAGGCTTTGCCATCTGTCACCACTTACGACCAGAGCCAGGCCGCGCCACGCACCCCGGAGGCATCGCCCCAACGGGGCGGACGCAAGTCGACACGAGGTGCATCTGCGAAGATCCAGCGCTTCATCCGCTCAGGCACCTCGCGATAAAGGTGGCCGAGCTTAGAGAGACCGCCGCCCAGGACGATCACCTCAGGGTCGATCAGGTTGACGACGTGAGCCAAGCCCCTCGCAAGCCGATCCGAATGGCGTTCGAGCGTCGCACGGCATGAAGGATCTCCTGCAAGCGCCCTGGCGGCGATGTCCTCGGACGAAAGATCTTCCTGCGTCACGCGCAGATGGTCGGCCGCGAGCGCAGTGCCCGACACCCAGGTCTCCATGCAACCCTGTCGGCCGCACCAGCAGGTCGGTCCCGGAAACTCATCCGCAGTAAGCCACGGCAAGGGATTATGACCCCATTCGCCGCCGATTCCCTGGGGGCCATCGACGAGGCGCCCGTCGATTGCGATGCCGCCGCCACACCCCGTGCCGAGGATGACGCCCAGTACAATCCTGGCTCCGGCCGCCGCTCCATCTGTCGCCTCTGAAACCGTGAAGCAGTTCGCATCGTTGGCGAAACGGAGTGGGCGGCGCAACGCCTGCTCCAGGTCGGCTTGTAGCGGCCGTCCGTTCAACCACACCGAGTTCGCATTCTGGACGAGCCCGGTCGCAGGCGATATTGATCCCGGCATGCCGATGCCCACCGATGCCGTCCCCCCGGCCGAACGCTCCAGATCAAGAACCAGCCCGGCAAGCGCCCCGATCGTCGCGCGATAATCCCCTGCTGGCGCAGGGATGCGACGTCGCAAAGACTCGTCACCCTTCGGCCCGAGCAGCACGCCTTCGATCTTCGTGCCTCCGAGGTCGATGCCGATCCGCAGCTCCATCACGTGCTTTCCCATGGTGAGCCCCCGCCAAGCTCCACCTCAGCGGCTGCAACGTCCTCGGGTGCGAGACCCGCATTCGCCGCAAAGGCCAGAAGCGACGACTCATCGCTCCTGATGTGACCCAGAACCGCCGCCAGCAAAGCCGGCTCACTCAGCCCCTGCCGAAGGGCGTCAGGGTCCAGCCCCGTGTCCGCTAGAAACCGACCGAGACGACCGCTCTCCTCAGCCAGGAACAAAAACGCCTGAGCCGCGATCGCCTCGGCGGCCTCCCTCGTTAACCGCCGGCTGCGGCGTACGTCACGCATGAGCCACCCTCCTCCGATCGATCCACCGCTGTCATCTTAAACAATTGGTTAGCTCTTTCAGCCAAACTCACAACGATCAGCACCCTCGATTCGCTGCAAGTGACGCGACGGGTGCGCCGGGCGGGCGGCAGGCGAATGACATATCAGGAAAATGTGCGGAACTTCGAGAAGCGCCCTCCTCGCATCAGCAGCGGTCGCAAGACGGTGCTCATCGTCGAGGACAATGAGCTCAACATGAAGCTCTTCACAGACCTGCTCGAGGCGCACGGCTACGCGACCTTGCAGGCTCGCAGTGGCACCGAAGCCCTCCAGGTTGCCCGAGAGGCAAAACCAAGCCTCATCCTCATGGATATTCAGCTCCCCGAGGTCTCAGGCCTTGAGGTGACCAAATGGCTGAAGGAGGACGACCATCTCCGGGACATACCTGTGGTGGCGGTCACTGCCTTCGCCATGAAGGGCGACGAAGAGCGGATCCGGCGAGGCGGCTGCGAGGCCTACATCTCGAAGCCGATCACAATCGCCCCGTTTATCGAAACCGTGCGCCGCTTCATCGGCAACGCGTGACACCTTGCACGACCTCCGGAAGGCTCATCGATGACCGCCCGCGTTCTCGTTGTTGACGACATCCTGGCCAACGTGAAGTTGCTCGAAGCGCGGCTGACTGCCGAGTATTTCGAGATCCTGACCGCCAACAGTGGGCGTGCCGCTCTCGACATCATCTCCCGCGAGCGTGTCGACGTCGTGCTGCTGGACGTGATGATGCCGGGAATGGACGGCTTCGAAGTCTGCCGTCGTATCAAGCAGAGCCCTCAGCACGCGCACATCCCCGTTATCATGGTGACCGCACTCGACCAGCCCTCCGACAAAGTCGAGGGCCTCGAGGCTGGCGCCGACGATTTTCTCACCAAACCCGTCGACGACATTGCACTCATCACCAGGGTGCGCAGTCTCGCGCGCCTCAAAGTCCTTGCCGACGAATTGATGATGCGCGCATCGACGACGCAGGATCTCGGCTTCGGACCCGGCGGCATCGCAGAATGGACAGAAGCGGCAGCGCACGGCCACGTGCTGCTCGTCGAGGATCATCCACGCTCAGCCCAGCGGATTGTCGACGGACTCTCCAAAACCCATTCCGTTGTCGTAGAGCGTGATCCTCAAGCAGCGCTGATGCGCATGGCCGAGCAGAGCTTCGATCTGTTGATTGTGAGCTTGTCGCTTTCAGGAGCGGATGGACTCCGCCTCTGCTCCCAGGTCCGGTCGCTTGATCGGACGCGTCATATGCCGATCGTGATGATGGTCGACCCGGGCGATGAGGCGCGGCTCCTGCGGGGGCTCGATATGGGTGTCAACGACTACGTGCTGCGCCCCCTCGACCGTAATGAGTTGCTGGCCAGGATAAAGACCCAGATCAAACGCAAGCGCCATGCCGACCTGCTGCGCGCCAAGCTTGATCAAGGGATGGAGCACGCAATAACCGATCCCCTGACCGGATTGCACAATCGCCGCTATATGGAAAGCCACCTTGCGACCCTGGTGAACCAGGCGACGCAGTCGGGGCGAACTCTGTCGGTGCTGGTTGCCGATATCGACTTTTTCAAGAACGTGAACGACACCTACGGCCACGATGCAGGGGATAACGTCCTTCGTGAATTCGCGACCAGGCTGCGTCGCAACACGCGTGGGATCGACCTCGCATGTCGCCTCGGTGGCGAGGAATTCGTGATCATCATGCCGGACACCGAACTCTCGCGCGCTATGCAGGTGGCCGAGCGCGTTCGTGCGTGCATCGCTGCAGAACCCTTTCAGGTCAATCAGCAAAGCACACTCGCAGTCACGGCGAGTGTCGGTGTCTCGACACTCGAGCGTCGTGATGACACCCCGGACACGCTGTTCAAACGAGCCGACACGGCGCTCTACACAGCCAAGCGAAGCGGTCGCAATCGCGTTGTCGCTGATGCAGCTTAGGCTACAACGCAGCTTCGTCTAACGGCGCAGACTGCACCAGTTGGATGCAATCGCAGGAGCGCAATGTATAGACGCCAGAACCGTCCGCCAGATTCGCGACTGTTTTTTACGAGTTGCGGATTCTCTTTTGCACAACTATAAAGTTATGAAGGTCTCGCAGGGCAGAGACGGATTTCACTCTTAGCGTGTCTAATCCGTCGATGCAAATGAGCACTACGACACGATCAGCTCAGCATTGTTCAAGACGCGTCGTTGCTTGATGAGCACAGTTGGATCTGCCAGTCTGGCTCAACTATGACGGCAGAGCGGACTGTGCGCACGGCATATCAGCGCGTGTCCGGACCGTGTGGCTTTCGTTTGCAGATCGTGCGGGCCATCCTCACGGCTGCACCTTTGGTTATGGTCGCCCGCGGGCATGTCGTATCGACATCGCGACGACCAGCACGTGCCGAGCGCTGCGCCAACGCCCTCTTTGGCAATGCACTCGGTTGGCCAGCCCGTCACTGCTCGGTTTCATTACCCCGCTGCCGAGATCAGTGACGGGCTAGGCCGCCCAGCTCAATCAGCGTCATCCGTTCAGCACAGATCTAAATCATCCGACGCGGCTGTACACAATTACAGAAGCGCACACAGCACGGCTAGGAAGCATCCGCTTCAAGGACGCGCAATCACGATTGCGCCACGTACTGGCGCGCTTATCGCTTACTTGATTTTGGTTTCTTTGAATTCGACATGCTTGCGTGCCACCGGGTCATACTTCCGCATGACAATCTTCTCGGTGGACGTGCGAGGATTCTTCTTTGTCACGTAATAGAAGCCGGTACCGGCAGAGCTGAGGAGCTTGATTTTTTGCGTTACAGGCTTTGCCATGACGGTTCCGTCAGTGATCTCTGCTCGATGAATGTGGTCTAGCGTTCTTAATGGACCCGGCGATCAAGTCAAGCTGAAGATTGATCCGCCGTCACACTGATGAGTTGTCGCCGGAACGTCCCGTTCTTGTGAAAGTAGTAGGGCACGGGTGCATTCGCGGACCCTTGCGTTCCCACCTTGAGGCGATCGCCCAAGTCCTCCAAAATCACCCTCGTGATGGGCGGCAGATCCAGGCTCCTCGCCTCCTCGATAGCCATCCAGACGAGATCAGAAAGCTCATCTTCCGGCGGTGGTCCGCGGTACGCGATCATCGATGCTTCGGCGCAAAAGAAACGGGTGTCGAAGCGGCGTGGCCGTCCCGGCGGTGTGATGGCGCGCGCAAAGAACGTCAACGGTGACAGGCTTGGCATGAAGCCTTGCCCAAAGAACCGTCGCCAGGATGCATCGGCAGGAGGCGATTGTCCCGCCAAGGGCGCTCCGAGGATAATGCCGGCCTCTTCGTAGGTCTCGCGAACGGCAGCAAGGGCTAAGGCTCTGGCTTTGGCCGCGTTGACGGTACCCTTCATATCGACCATGAGCTTGGCGGCCTCGTGGTCGGTCAATTCGTCGGAACTGATGACGTTTCTGTCGGACTTGTCGACCCTCCCGCCTGGAAATACGTACTTGCCCGGCATGAACTTCATGTCCATGCGCCGCTTGCCGAGGAGAACGCGTGGCACACCCATGGCGCGGTCGACCAGGATCAAGGTTGCAGCGTCCCTCGGCCGGAGGGCCGCAACCTTGGCCGGTGCCGACACCATCTCGGGCACGGCGGCGGTTGTGGATACCTTCGATGTCATGCCGATTTTCCTCGGTTCGCAAGCGTGATCTCATACGCCGGGTCGGGCTGAGGCGACGCGGGATCGCTGCCAAGACCGAAGCCATGCATGCGCAACGCCCATTGCAAGGCTACGAGCGCACCCTTGATGGCTGGCAAGAGCACGAGACTGAGCAACACCATAAGAGGCAGCCAGACCGAGAGTTGGACCCACGTCGGCGGCGCGAAGGCCTTCTCGACGGCGAGGATCCCGCCGACGATCACGTGCCCTACGACAACCATGGTGAAGTAGGCCGGAGCGTCATCGGCTCGCTGGTGATGCAAGGGCTCGCTGCAGCGCGGGCAAGACGGTGCGACCTTGAGATATGAAGTGAACATCTTGCCGACACCACACGACGGGCATCGCCCTAGGGCGCCCCTCATGAGCGCCGGCTGCACACGGCGCTCCGGTACTTCGGCCAATGGGACGCTCTCGTAGCCAGGCTTATGGCTGATCGGCATGGTCGATTCCTCGCAGTCGCGGCGTCACGCGAGTAAACTTGATCGCAATGGGGTCAAGCAAGTGCCACGCCGGTCCCCACTGTCGCAGGTTCGCATCGTGTTGAATTAGGGCTCGATCAGCAAGTGCCGGCGCTCCGAAAGCGTTTCAAGCACGCGGGCCGTGCCGGCGACCACACATTGCATGGGGTGCTCGGGAATGGTGAATTTGACCCCCACGCGCCGCTGCAGTTCGGAGTCGAGACGATCGAGCAACGCCCCCCCCCCGGAAAGCGAGATGCCGCGCGAGCGGACGTCGGCTCGAACCTCGGGGGCCAATTCCTCGATGGTGCGCTGTATGAACTCGGCAATATCTGAGATGGGTCCTTCAAGTGCCTCTGCAATGTCACCCGGCGCAAGGACGATAGAAACGGGCTTGCCGTGCCTCAGTTCGCGGCCGCGAATACGGATCTCGGCCGCTCGACCGCCAGGAGCGCGGCTCGCACTACCTGCGCCAATCTTGATTCGCTCGGCGCTGCCCGGGCTGATGAGCAGATGATGCACGCGCCGCACGTAGCGCTGAATGGCGTCGTCCATGGCGTTGCCGGCACAGCGTAATGAGCGCGCCTCTACGACGTCGCCGACCGAAAGGACGGCGATATCGGTTGTGCCGCCACCTATATCGACGACCATGTGCGCGACCGGATCGTCGATGGACAAACCCGCGCCGATGGCCGCGGCAACCGGTTCCTCGATGAGAAACACCCGGCGCGCTCCGGCCGAGACGGCTGTCTCGTACACGGCCCGGCGTTCCACAGGCGTGGCCCCCGCCGGTACGCAAATCAGGATGCGCGGCCGGCGCAGGCCGAGTACCGATTTGGCACGCCGAATGAATTGGCGAAGCATCTCCTCGGTCGCAACGAAATCGGCGATGACGCCGTCGCGCATAGGTCGGATCGCCTCGACGGCCTCTGGCGTGCGACCAACCATGGTTCGCGCCCGCTCACCAACGGCCAACATGGTCCGTACACCACCACGATTTTGAACCGCCACCAGCGATGGCTCATCGATGATGATGCCGCGGCCGACGACGTGCACCAGCGTATTGGCCGTGCCGAGATCGATGGCAATGTCGTCGGAAAAGACCCTCATTCCGCTCGGCAGTCCTTCAAGAGCACGACCCGCTGCTCCCGTCGAGCGCGGGCCCCGACCTGCTCCTGACTAACATACCAGCACATGCCGTGTCGCGCCGAGTAGGGTCTCGACGCTCCGGACGCGCCGACCAGAACCGGGCAGGGTTATGGGCGGTTCGTCCGGGCGTTGAATCAAGCCGGCTTTCTCGAGTAGTCGGCGTCAGAGACGGCCTCCAACCACTTGGTGCCTTCCCCGGTGTCTGACACTTCGGACATTGCGAGATGGGCAAAGAGGTGTCCGGGAGCTGAACCATGCCAATGCTTGGCACCGGGCGGAATGACGACGGTGTCGCCGGGGCGCAACTCGATCACGGAGCCACCCTCGGCCTGATAGCGCCCGATACCGTGCAGACAATAGAGGGTTTGGCCTACGGGATGCGTATGCCAGAATGTACGTGCGCCCGGTGTGAACGAGACGCGCGTCGCCCGCATGCGAGATGGCGCCTCGCCGACCACGACCTCGTCTGCGTAAACGGTGCCCGTGAAATTGGTGTTCGGTTGTGTCTTCGTCGCGCGATCCGAAGCGCGCATGATCTTGCCCATGAACGTAGTCTCCTCCGTTGAGAATCTTATTTCAGCCTTGCGTAGCGACCTCGGCGAACACCGGGATTATGACAAAGTAAGGTGCACGAAAGCGAGAATGCGTTCTGTAGCTGCCCGCTTGTTGGCCTCCGACTTGGCTTCCCGAGTGACGAAGCCTTCCACTTCGCCCGGAAAGAGCGCGACTTCCATCGAGCCACCGCGCGACCGGTAAAGCTCGGCGAATCGCTCGAGATGAGGGCGCGGGTGCATTTTGTCGGCATCCCCCTGAACGTAGAGAACGGGCGGCATCTCCACGGCCTCACCCCTGGCAAGGATCTCGGGCGGACTGCCTTCCTCCATCGCGGCCTCGGTACCCCAGTACTTGTCGTGGCTTGGGATGACGTTGTTGATGTTGGCGGGATAATCCCCACCCTTCGCAATCAGCTCCTTGCCATACCGATAGCGGCCAATCGGATCGATCACGGGCCACAGCAGGACGACACACTGAACGCGTGCATCGCCGGCGGGAACCGAGGTGCTGGACACCGCGCCATACCGCGCATCGCGCGGTCGCATGGCGGCCAGCATGCCTTGATGTCCGCCAGACGAGATTCCGATGTAGCCGATCTTGTCGGGCTTCGCCTTTAGCGTGGCCGCGTTAGCCCGGACCCATCGCACCGCGTAGTTGATATCCGCGATAGAGCCTGGGTAGGCTGCATCGGGCGGCATACGGAAGTCGAGGGCGACGACGAGAACTCCCGTGCGCGCCAGTGCCTCGCAAATCACCTTGTCGTTCGTACGATCCTGGTTGCACCACGCACCCCCGTGGAGGTCGATCATCACCGGGAAGGGGCCTGCGCCTTTCGGCCTGTAAAGCCGCGCCAAGTAGGCCTTGTCGCCGTGGGTCAGATACGTCACGTCCTCCACGTCGATGTCGTAGGCTCGAAGCGCAGTTCCTGCGCTCACGTGGGCAGCAGCCGTCATGGCAGGCCTCCTCTTTCGGATCGTCGCTGCGGCAGACTGGCACGCTCCAGGCCGTGCGAACAAGGGTCCCCGCCGTCTGCGCCCTCACGGTCGCCAAATCAATTGACCCCGCCCTACTCTTCACTCATCTTCGCGACAGATCCCCACCGAACTCAGAGCCAAATCGGACGCCAGCACGCGCATGCCTACGGTCGCTGAGAAGATAACCATCCCGTCGCCGCCCGAAGAGGTGTGGCCGCTCCTGACCGATCCGGCGCTAGTCGCGTCGTGTATTCCGGGTGCCACACTCGCTCCCGATCAGTCCGGCGGCGATGTTTGGAAGGGCTCCATCCGCGTCAAGTTCGGGCCAACCGTGGCGGTATTCCGCGGTGAGGCCACTCTGTCCTACGATAACGACAAGCGACGCTGTACGATCGAGGGACGCGGCATCGACCAGCGGGGCGCATCCCGCGCCCTGGCAAGCGGTGCCGTCTCTGCTAGCGGCACGACCGAGACCGAGCTTGCCGTCGAAGGCGAGTACACCGTCACAGGCCCGCTCGAGACCTTTGCCAATGCCGGCGGCGTCCATGTCGCCCGTGCACTGCTCGCCGAGTTCGCGAAGAATATGGGGGCCCTGGTTGCCGAGCGCCGGAACGCGGCGCCCGCTTCACCGGTCCCGCCCGCAGCAACAATCCCGGCAAGCACAGTCGCGAACATGCCCGCGGGCGGCCCCTCGGTGGCAGCTGCGGAAGCCAACGCGGGAATTGCCGCACACGGCACGCCTGGCCGGTCGCCCGAGCCGACTGAGCCTTCGCAGCCGCCGCGAGCAGCCGCCGAACTCAACGCCTTCGCCCTCCTTTGGGCGGTCCTCAAATCCTGGCTATCGAGCCTCTTCGGAAAACGGAGCTGACACCAATGAGCAAGCTCAAGACGCAAGACATGCTGGCCCTGGCCTTCGAGGCCGAGGGCGTGGACCACCTTTTCACCCTGATGGGTGATGCCAACATGTACTGGTCGACGTCCATGGCGCAGCGACCGGGCATGCACGTCATCCACGCTCGGCACGAGAGCTGCGCCGTCTCCATGGCCGACGGCTATGCTCGCGCTACCGGCAAGGTCGGTGTCGCCTCGACCACCTGCGGTCCCGGCTTCACGCAGATCATGACGTCGCTGGTGATGGCGGCCAAAGCCAACACCCCGCTCGTCGTCTTTGCCGGTGACAGCCCGATCGCCGCCGCGTGGTATCTCCAGCAGATCGATATGGGCCCGCTCACCCTCGGTACGGGCGCAGCCTATGTCCCCGTCCGCCACATCGATCGCCTGCTCGACAACGTCCGCGAGGCGTTCCAGATCGCGCAGGTCGAGCGCCGTCCCGTCGTTCTCTCCGTGCCGATGGACATGCAGAAACTGGCTTGGCCGCACCTGACCGACTACACGCCGTCCACCGATCTGGTGCCAGTCGCCCAGCGCCCGATCCCCGACCCCGTTCTCGTCGACCGGATCTGCGACATGATCGCGGAGGCGGAGCGGCCCGTGATTCTCGGAGGCAAGGGGTGCGTTCGGTCTGGTGCTCGGGAGTCTCTGGAGGCGCTGGCCGAACGGTCGGGAGCCCTCGTCGCAACTTCCCTGCTCGCCAAGGGGCTGTTTGACGGGAACCCTTGGTCGATGGACATCGCCGGCGCCTATGCCAGCGACTGGGCCCGCGAACGCTACGCGGAAGCCGACCTCGTCATCGGCTTCGGTCTTGGCCTCGGCCACTACACCACCGAGAGCGGCTATCTCTTCCCCGGCGCCCGCGTCGTCCAGGTGGATACCAATCCACGCGGGCTCTGGCAGGGCCTGCGCACAGCGGATCTTCACGTCCGGGCCGACGCGCGCGCTGCGGCCGAGACCATTCTCAACCGGCTGGAGCAGCGCAATATCAAAGTGAGCGGCTTCCGGACGCCGGAGATCAAGGCGGGCATTGCAGCCGATCATCCGGACACCAAGCCCTATTCAGTGCAGGCGGGCACCGTCGATCCCCGCCGCGCCATCGAAGAGTTGGATCGTACCATTCCGAAGGACTGGGACATCGTCGTCGGCGGCGGCCACTACTTCTCGATCGCGATGACTCATCTCAAAGGCAGGCCCGCGGACAAGTACCATGTGTTCGTCGACTTCGGCGCCATCGGTTCGGCTCTGCCTGCCGCAATCGGCATTGCTCAGGCGCGCGGCGACGGCAAAGTCTGCCTGATCGAAGGCGACGGCAGCATCATGATGCACTGCCAGGAACTCGACACCATCAAGCGCCACGGCGTTCGGATGCTCACTGCCATCATCAACGATGGCGGCTATGGCGCTGAATTCCACAAGTTCCGGGCCAACGGGGTGGACCCGGCCGGCGCCATTCACGGCCGCGGGGATATCGCGGGCGTGGCTCGCGGCTTCGGTTTGCAGGGCGCGAGCGTAAACAGCCTCGGCAAAATGGACGGGCTCTTCAAGGAGCATCAGGGCTCGAACACGGCGACCCTGTGGGACGTCCACACGGACGACCTCATCCCATCGCGCGCCTACCGCCGCATCCACTTCGGCGAGGCGTGATCCCGACAGGGCACGCATCGCGAGAGTTCAGCCTTGTTGCGGCGGCCGCACGGCCCTCGCCCCCCAGCCGGCGCCTGATCGCTTGGGTGCTGGCAGCCTCCACAATCGGAGTTATGCCAGCCTTCGCGCAGGGCCGTCTGCTGGAAAGATGCGCGCGAGGGCAACTCGAAGTGTGCTTTGCGGTTCTGGCGCGCCCTCGGCTGGACGCGGGTCGCCGGGCCGCTATCGAGTTACATCTCGCCGAGATCGACAAGCTCGCCGTTGCCTGCAATGGCGGCGGCAAGGCGGCCTGCGCAGAGCTGGCCAACCGTTATCCGGACCTGCCTGCCGATCTCGCTCCCCGCCCCCTTCAGACGGATCGCTGACACGGAAAACGAGCCCAGCAACCGCAGGGCCCCCATTCCGCCGTACCAGCTCCGCAGATCGGCGACCCGACCGGGGTCACATCCCGAAGCGGAGGCCGATCTGGCGCTCCACCTCGTCGGTGATGACTCCGCCGTTGGCAGAGATATAGCGTGCCACCTCGGCCTCGACCCTCCGGCGCTGGGCGGCATGAATTTTCGCGCCAATCCGCTCGAGGAAATCGCCGAGTGACAAATTGGGCAGTGACGCAGGCTTCGACAGCGCAGGCGAATCGACCGAATAGCCTGCGACGAGGCTAAGGTTGAGATTGGACATGATCAGCTCCTGAACGTTTGTTCTTTTTTGGAGCCCTGTCCCAGGGTGTTTCCGCTCATGCAGCCGGCTTATCGCCGACCTTCTTAGTCTTGATGACTATGTGAGAGCCGACAGGGTGCGGACCAGACACACGGATGCATTGCTGCAATGCAATACTAACCGCACGGCGTTTACCCGGCGGCCAGCAACCATAGGCCCCGCGCCAGGAACGTGGCGGCGACGGCATGCACGATCCGCCGGCTCCACATGCGGAAATCAGCGTCGGTCATGCGCTCGAGAACCAGTGCCGCCAGTGACGTCCCGGTGAACGCCAATGCCAGCCCCAGGGCGATGGCCCAGATGGGAACGTCGCCGCTGAAACTCGTCGCGAGTGAGCCGAAGTAGAGCACCCTGAATAGATGCGCCGTGGTCTGGCAGACGGCCTTTGTGCCAACGATCCCCTTCCGGTCGATCTGGCTTCTCTGGAAGAACATATCCAGGATATGCCCTGCTGCTCCCGCCAGAAGTTGCAGCACCATGATGACGACACCGCAGATGTAGGGACCCCATGGGCGCGTGATGTCTGGCCACATGTGGCGAGGAAGCAGCTCGGCGGCAAACGGCAATACGCCGAGACCGATGTAGACCACCGCCTTGTCCGGTACGAACGCCACCAGCCGCATGACGAGAAACGATGCCGTCGCTCCGATCAAATAGCGGCCGACGAGATCCCAACGTACATGCGCCCGCCACAGCAGCGCGCGCCAGCCGTTGGCGCCCATTTGGATGACCCCAAACAGGATCATGGCCGGGACGACGTCCATGAACAGGAGCAGCACGCCGAGCAGGATGAGGCCGCCGGCCATCCCGAAGATCCCCGAGATGAACGACGTACCAAGAATGGTCATGCCCACGACGGCAAGCGCGGCAGGTGTCATGGGCGGCTAATCCTGAAGGCCGAGGGTTGCGGCACCGGCGGTCAGCGGAACGCCGGCATGACCTCCTCGGCGAAGAGCTTCATGGACCGCTGCACCTGATCCTCCGAAAGGTCGCCGAACCAGAAGCTCGCGTTGAAATGGTCGATCTTCATCGCATCCTTGACCGCCTTGAGGCGTTCGATGCAGGTCTTGGGCGTACCCATGATGAAATAGCGCTCGAGCAATTCGCGCGTGTCGGGCTCCTTCTCGAACGGCACTGCTATGGCCCGTCCGCCCTCGACGCGCTCGAGCCCCTGGCGCAAGCTCAGCGTCACGCGCATGTTCCAGCGCGCTTGCTCTACGATGGCCGGCAGCTCGCTCTCGTCACGGGTCACATAAACGGGCCGTTGCGTCGAGACGCGAATGCGCTGGCGCATGGCCGGATCGATCGGCATGGCATCGAGGCCTTGGCGGAACTCACGTAGCCGCTCGATCGGCACGCCGAATCCACCGGAGACGATGTTGAAGCCCCGCCTTGCGGTGGCAGTAATCGATTCCTGGCTTTGGCCCACGATCCAAAGGGGCGGGTGCGGCTTCTGAACCGGCGTCGGGAAGATGCTCGTCTCGCCGAAGCGATAGTGCTTGCCGTCGTAGGAGAATGGCTTGCCCTCGAACGCCTTGAGCAGAATGTCCAAGCCCTCTTCGAAGCGCTCGCGGCTGTCGCCGAGCGAGAGGCCGAGACGCTCGAACTCGTAGGGCTGGTAACCGCGCCCAAGCCCGATGTCGAGGCGGCCACCCGTGAGGATGTCGGCCGTTGCAATGTCCTCGGCAACGATGAGCGGGTGGTGCAGCGGCAGCACAATGACGGCGGTACCGACGCGGATCCGCTCGGTTCGGCTGGCGATGTGGGTCGCCACCAGCAGCGGCCGAGACAGATATCCGTAAGTCGAGAAGTGGTGCTCAGCGCACCAGATGCTCTCGAAGCCGAGCTTGTCGGCCGATTGGGCGATGCGAATTCCGCGGTTGAAGATCTCCTCGCTACTACGGGCCGAGGGCGACTGAAGGAGAAGGAACGTCCCGAATTTCATGGTGACCTGTCAGTTGTGGTTGAGCGCGTGAACACCGAAATCGACAGTACAAGTCAGCGCTCTCGTGGGCGAGATCCGGGGCTGATCGGATTTTTCGATTGGCCGCCGGTACAGAACCGATCGACCGTCACAGCGCGTCGAGCATTACGCCTTTAACGCCCGCAAATGCCTCTCGCGCGCGCTCGCCGCCTGCATCAGGAACGGCATATCGTTGCCAGCGAGCACCATCTTGACACCCATGCCGATGTACTTCGTCAGGCCTTCGTCCGTGTAGACACCGCCCATTCCCGCCCACTTGCCATGCTTCTTGCACGCATCGACAACCGTCTGGTACGCGGCCACGACCGTCTCGTGCATCAATTGGCCGGGAAGGCCCATCTCCAGAGTAAGGTCGCTCGTGCCGATCAGCAGGACGTCGACACCGGGCACGGCCGCGATCGCGTCCGCATTCTTGATGGCCAAGGGCGATTCGAGCATCACCACGACGAGAAGATTATCGTTGACGATCTTCGTCGACTTATCCGGCGGCATCTGCGCGAAGCCGAGTTGCGGCATCGTCCCACCGATGGAGCGGTGACCGACGGGAGGATAGCGCAGGCGATCGGCGATGGCCTTGGCCTCCTCGGGCGTGTCGACATGGGGCATCACGATGCCGTAAGCGCCACCGTCGAGTACGCGCGTCGCCATGTCGAGCTGGCCCTGGGGCACCCGTACAATCGGGGAGATCCCGGCGGCGTTGGCCGTGACGGAGATCTGCACCGCCATATCCAGCGTCATCGAATTGTGCTCGCAATCGATGAACAGCCAGTCGTAGCCACAGGTCTTCATGGCTGGTGCGATGTCGACCGTCCGAGCTTGACGCAAGCCGACGCCAATGGCGAGCTCGCCCTTTTTCAGCTTCTCGCGTGCCGGATTGAGTCCGACCGCTGCTGCGTCTGCCATTCGAAGTGCCTCCTCGCCGAGAAACGTGTTCGACCAGAGACTAGGGTGCCGGCGGTAGCAAACGCAACGCTCTCGTACCACTAGGTGCGACCAGACATGACAAAGGCCGGGATGCGATCCCGGCCCTGGCCCGCCCATGGCACAATCGACCTTACTTCCACTCGATCTTGAGAACCTCGTAGCTGCGGCTGCCCTTGGGTGTTGTGACGTCTGCCGTCTCGCCCTTGGCTTTACCGATCAGTGCCCGCGCGATCGGGCTCGATATCGAGATAAGGCCGTCCTTCACGTTGGCCTCGAGATCACCGACGATCTTGTACTTGACCTTGTCACCCGTATCTTCGTCCTCGAGATGGACGGTGGCTCCGAACTTGACGGTGGTACCCGACAACTTGGTCGTATCGACCACGTCGGCCCGGGACAGCTTGTCCTCAAGGTCGGCCACCTTGGCCTCGTTCATGCCCTGGGCTTCCTTCGCCGAATGGTATTCGGCGTTCTCCGACAAGTCCCCGTGAGCCCGTGCCTCGGAAATGGCCTGGATGATGCGCGGCCGCTCCTCGGCTTTCAGCCGATGCAATTCGGCCTCCAGCTTCTTGAAGCCTTCGACCGTCATCGGCACCTTTTCCATTGCCATCTTCAATTCTCCACGTCGGCGCAGCCCTTGCGGTTGCGCCTTGATCATCAGTCTCACCCAGATGTCCGGATTTGACCAGCCCTTTGCCCAAACGAGCAAAGCGCGCGAATGCAAACAGGAGGATCCCTGCCTAGGCGAGGTAGCTCTGCAAAGGGGCAACTTTCAGGCTGCCAGCCCTCAGTGCCCGTATCGCATCGACCACGGCAACCGCACCCGCTAACGTCGTATAATAAGGGATGCGGTTCAAGAGGGCCGTCCGACGAATATCTTTCGAATCCGCCAGAGCCTTTGATCCCTCTGTCGTGTTGAAAACCAGGTGCACCTCGCCGTTCTTCATCATGTCGACAATGTGTGGACGCCCTTCAAGGACCTTGTTGACCTGCTCACAGGCGATACCGTGCGCTTCGAAATGACGTCGTGTGCCACGGGTCGCGACGACACGGAAACCCATCTCAACGAGATCGCGCATGGCACCAAGGATGTGGTCCTTGTCGCTGTCGCGCACCGAGACGAAGACCGTACCCGCGGTCGGCAAGGCCGTTCCGGAGCCGAGTTGCGCCTTGGCAAAGGCCATGGCGAACTCGCGATCGATACCCATGACCTCGCCCGTCGAACGCATCTCAGGCCCGAGCACAGTGTCGACGCCGGAGAAGCGGGCAAACGGAAAGACGGCTTCCTTGACCGCCACGTGATTGAGGCGAGGTGGCTTCAGGCCGAAGCTGGCAAGCGGCGCGCCGGCCATCACGCGCGATGCGATACCGGCGACCGGAACCCCGATCACCTTAGCGACAAACGGCACCGTTCGCGACGCACGAGGGTTCACCTCCAGGATATAGATCTGTCGGTCCTTGATCGCGTATTGCACGTTCATCAGGCCTACAACGCCGAGTGCCAACGCAAGATCCCGCGTCTGCTTCTCGAGCCGAACGACGATCGAGCGATCGAGCGAATGCGCGGGCAGCGAGCAGGCCGAGTCGCCCGAATGAATGCCCGCCTCCTCAATATGTTCCATGATGCCGGCGATGAAGGTGTCCTTCCCGTCCGACAGACAGTCGACGTCGACCTCGACAGCATCGGCCAGATAGCTGTCGATCAGCAGAGGCCTACGCGCCGACACGACCAGCTCGGAATGGCCCCTAAGCGTCGCCGAGAGGCGCTGGATGTAGCGGTCGAGCTCTCCCCGGTCGGCGACGATCTCCATGGCACGTCCGCCAAGGACGAAAGACGGACGGATGAGCACCGGGAAGCCGATCGCGACAGCCACCGCCGCCGCCTCTTCGGGGCTCCGCGCGATACCGCTTTCGGGCTGCTTCAGGCCGAGTTTTTCGACGAGTGCCTTGAACCGGTCGCGATCCTCTGCAAGTTCGATTGCCGACGGAGAAGTTCCGAGTACCGGAATCCCGGCATCGCCCAGTGCCTCGGCGAGCTTTAACGGTGTCTGCCCTCCAAACTGGACGATGACACCCTTGAGCGTCCCCTTCGACTGCTCGACCCGGATGATCTCCAGGACATCCTCTGCGGTCAGCGATTCGAAATATAGGCGGTCCGACGTGTCGTAGTCCGTCGAGACCGTCTCCGGGTTGCAGTTGACCATGATCGTCTCGAACCCGGCGTCCGAGAGCGCGAAACACGCATGGCAGCAGCAGTAGTCGAACTCGATACCCTGGCCGATGCGGTTCGGACCACCACCCAGAATGACGATCTTCTGCTTCTCGCTGGGCGCTGCCTCGCAGATCGGCTCAGAGAACAGGCCTCGCTCGTAGGTCGAGTACATGTAGGCGGTCGGCGAGACGAACTCGGCCGCGCATGTGTCGATCCGTTTGAACACCGGGTGAAGATCGAGGCGCTGGCGTAGCGACCGAACGTCCGCCTCGGTCGTCCCGGCAAGCTTGCCGAGCCGGGCATCTGAAAAGCCCATCGCCTTGAGATTGCGCAAGGCTTCGCGTGTCTCGGGAAGGCCGTGCTGGCGCACTTTTTCCTCGACGTCGATGATCTCCTGCATGCGTTCCAGGAACCACGGATCGATGCGGCACGAGGCGTGAATTTGCTCGTGATCGACACCGAGACGCATCGCCTGCGCAACCTTGAGCAGACGATCCGGAGTGGGTCGGCCGATTGCCGCTCTGATCACATTCTTGTCGTCGCCTTGGCCCAGGCCGTCGAACGTGACATCGTCGAGGCCGGTGAGCCCCGTTTCGAGGCCGCGTAGCGCCTTCTGCAGGCTCTCGGCGAACGTCCGACCGATCGCCATCACCTCGCCGACCGATTTCATCGCTGTCGTCAGCGTCGGATCGGAGCCGGGAAACTTCTCGAACGCGAACCTGGGTATCTTGGTCACGACGTAATCGATGGTCGGTTCGAAGGCGGCTGGCGTCGCGCCTCCGGTGATGTCGTTCTCGAGTTCATCGAGGGTGTACCCGACGGCGAGCCTTGCAGCCACCTTTGCGATTGGAAAACCCGTCGCCTTGGAGGCGAGCGCCGAGGAGCGCGACACACGCGGGTTCATCTCGATGACGACCATTCGACCGTCTGCCGGGTTGATGGCAAACTGGACGTTGGAGCCACCCGTCTCCACCCCGATCTCACGCAGGACCGCGATCGAGGCGTTGCGCATGATCTGATATTCTTTGTCGGTGAGCGTCAGCGCCGGCGCAACGGTGATCGAATCGCCGGTATGCACGCCCATCGGATCGACGTTCTCGATGGAGCACACGATGATGCAGTTGTCCGCGCGATCGCGGACCACCTCCATTTCGTATTCCTTCCAGCCGAGCAAGCTCTCGTCGATCAGAATCTGACCGGCCGGCGATGCATCGAGACCCGAGCGCGTAATCTGCTCGAACTCCTCCCGGTTGTAGGCGACGCCGCCGCCCGTGCCGCCGAGCGTGAAGGCCGGACGGATGATGGCCGGCAAGCCGATCGTGTCGAGCGCCTTGAGTGCCTCGGAGAAGCCAGTGGCGCGGTCGTATCCGACAATCTGCCCTGCTTCGTTCCGGATCGGAGGCGAGGAGGCGATCACAGCCCGCGGGCTCTCAAGGCCGATGCGATCCATGGCCTCCCGGAACAGCTTGCGATCCTCCGCCTTGTCGATGGCCTCGGCTTTGGCGCCGATCATCTCGACACCGAACTTGGCGAGCGTGCCGTCCGCAGCAAGAGCTAGCGCCGTGTTCAATGCCGTCTGCCCGCCCATGGTCGGAAGCAGCGCATCGGGCCGCTCGGCCTCAATGATGCGCGCGACGACCTGAGGCGTTATCGGCTCGATATAGGTTGCGTCCGCCAGTTCGGGATCCGTCATGATCGTGGCCGGATTGGAATTGACCAGGATGATGCGGTAGCCCTCGGCCCTGAGAGCCTTGCAGGCCTGCGTGCCCGAGTAGTCGAACTCGCAGGCCTGACCGATCACGATCGGCCCGGCCCCGATGATGAGGATGGATTTGATGTCTGTTCGCTTCGGCATGGCGCCGTTTATTAGTGTACGACGGCCCGGTTGGCTATAGCCCCCTTGCCGCGAGACACACCCACGAGCGCGGCCGACAGCCGCTTTCCCCAAGCATTGACTTCTCTCTCGTCGGATCGTCAGCCCTCCCAACAGAGAGGCGGCTTAGTGACCCATCCGGATTAACTATAATCGTTCACCATGGTTGTAGCGCAGACCTGACGTGCGCAGAACGCCCCTGACGTTCAACAAGGGGCACTTGATGATCAAGCATCTGACCAATCCGAAAGTGGCTTGTGTCGCTATCGTCGGCGTGTGTGTGTCGCTCACATTCATCTCTGCAGCCGACGCCAAACGGCCCGGCGGCAAGCACTGCTATGGTGGCACGTGCCATCGCGTGTTGACGCTCGATGAGACACAGGCCCTCGTGGGGAAGCTTCGTCGGCTCAAGGCGTCCCACTATGACGACTGCCGCCGCGATCGCTTCAATCCTTGCGGCCTGACGAGTTCCGGCGAGCCTTTCCGCGCTCACGCCCCCGACAATACGGCGAGCGCCATTCACCCCGACGGGACGGTCCTCCTGTTGCGCAACCCGTCAAACCAGCTTGCGGCTGTCGTCCGGGTCAACAACTTCGGGCCGTTCCGTGGCAACCGGCAACTCGACGTGTCCCGCGCAACCGCCGACCGTCTCGGTTTTGCGAAACAAGGCGTCGCTGCTCTCGAGGTTCTGGTTGTGCAGGCTCCGACTCCCGATGAGGCCCGCTACAAGCGCAACCGTCGCTACGCCCCCGTACCGGGCTTCATGGGGCGAGCCGACAGCATCGACAGCGCCTTCCAACGCTACGCAGACCTGACGATGCGCCAGCGCATCGCCCGCCTTGACAGTATCGCGTGCCACATCGCGGCCAACCGTCGCGCGCCCCGCCTTGGCCTGATGCTCGCCGCATCGGCTAATCCACGGCAGCGCCTAGCCCGCGGCTGATCGCGCTGCACTCCCGAGGCCGAGGATCGCGACGTCAGGTTGACGGCATCGCGGTCTCGACCAGCCGAGCCCAGTAGGACACCCCGGCCGGGATCGCTTCATCATTGAAGTCGTAGGCGGGGTGGTGAAGACCCGGCCCGGCTCCGGTACCCATAAAGATAAACGCCCCCGGCCGTGCCTGGAGCATGTAGGAAAAGTCCTCGGCGCCCATCACGGGCGTCATGTCGGAGTCGACCGCGGCATCGCCGGACACATCGCGAGCCACGGCAGCCGCAAAGGCTGTCTGTCGCTCGTGGTTCTCGGTAACTGGATAGCCCCGACGGTAGTCGAGGTTGATCTTCGCACGATGTGCTGCCGCAACGCCGGCGCAGATTTCGTTCATGCGGGCCTCGATGTTGTCCCGCACCTTGGCTTCGAGCGTGCGAACAGTGCCTTGCAGACGCGCCGTTTGAGGGATGACGTTGGTCGCCTCGCCGGCTTGGAACATGGTGACCGAGACCACCGCACACTTCAGGGGATCGACGTTGCGGGCAACGATCGTTTGCAGCGCCGCATGCAACTGGCATCCGACCGACACCGGATCGATGCTGACGTGCGGCCGTGAAGCGTGAGCGCCATATCCCTCGATACCGATCGAGAAGGTATCTGCCGCCGCCATCAAGGGACCTGGACGGAGCGCAAAGTGACCCACCGGAAGCCCCGGCATATTGTGGAGCCCGTAGACTTCCTGAACGCCCCAGCGATCCATCAAACCATCTTTGACCATGGCGAGGCCACCAGCGCCGCCCTCCTCGGCGGGCTGAAAAATGACGACTGCAGTTCCATCGAAATTGCGTGTCTCTGCCAGATACATGGCCGCGCCCAAAAGCATTGCGGTATGTCCGTCGTGCCCGCACGCATGGGCTCGCCCCTTGACCGTCGAAGCATAAGGGACGTCCGTCGCCTCGGTCATCGGCAGGGCATCCATGTCGGCACGCAGCCCAATGACCTTTCCGGAGCTGTTCGAGCGGCCTTTGATGACGGCCACCACCCCGGTTCGTCCGATCCCCGCGACGACTTCGTCGCATCCCATCTCGAGTAGCTTCTGTTCGACGATGCCTGCGGTCCGATGCACGTCGAACAGGATCTCTGGGTTGGCGTGGAAATCGCGCCGCCAGGCCGTGATTTCCTCTTTCAAGCCTGCGGCACGGTTGATGATCGGCATCTGGATTCCTTGGGATGTCATACGGAGCGGAGACGACCGCCCTGAGGTCTATGAACTTCGCTCGGCAAGATAGCCGAGCACGCCGCGCCCTGCAGCATGCCCGGTCGCGAAACAGCCTTGCAACAGATAACCCCCGGTCGGTGCCTCCCAGTCCAGCATCTCGCCGGCAACGAACAAACCGGGGTGCCGACGGAGCATCATATCGGGCCCGACCTCGTCCAGTGAAATGCCGCCGGCGCTCGATATCGCACGCTCAATCCCGCTGAGACCCGTTACAGGAAGCCGAACCTCTTTGATTGACCGCGCCAGCCCCAAGGCGTCCCTCGGAAGCGCGTCACCCGACGCTTCGCGGAGAAGTGCGATGGCAACCGGAGCGAGGTGAATTGTTTTTCTCAGCCATGTCGCGAGCGATTGCTTGCCTCTCGGCCGGGACAGGCGATTTGCCAGATCCGAAGTATCGAGATCGGGTCTGAGGTCGATCTGGATCTCGGCACGCCCGCAAGCCAGCGTCTGCCTCAGCGCCGGTGTCAGCGCATAGACCGCTCCACCTTCGAGCCCGGACACGGTCACGATCAGCTCGCCGCGCTGGCGCTCTTTGCCGACGGTGATCGCGATCCGCTTCAATGCCTCGCCGCCAAAGCGCTCGCGGAAATATTCACTCCAGTCGATCCCGAGGCCGACATTCGCCGGCTCCAGCACCTGGACGCGGATCCCGAGATCCGCCATGAGCGACACCCAGGCCCCGTCGGAGCCGAGCCGAGGCCAACTTCCCCCACCCAGCGCAAAGACCACGGCATCGGCCGGTTCGACTTTCGGTGCCCCCGAGCCTGCGGCGATCAGAGGTCGCTTGCTGTCGTCGAACCCGACAAATCGATGCCGGGTCCGCAGTTCGACGCCTTGACGAGAAAGGCGTGCCAACCATGCCCGCAGCAGCGGCGATGCCTTCATCGAGCGAGGGAACACCCGCCCGCTCGTCCCGACGAACGTGTCGACCCCGATTTCATGCGTGAACGCGCGAAGTGCTTCGGGGGAGAATGCCCCGATCGACTTCGAAAGAAACTCGCGCGCCACACCGTAGCGTCCCAGCAAAGCGTCGATTGGCTCGCTATGAGTGAGGTTCAACCCCCCGCGCCCGGCCAAGAGTAGTTTCCGACCGACACTCGGCATCCCATCGAAAACACTGACGCTGACCCCTGCGGCGGACACAACATCCGCCGCCATCAGCCCGGCCGGGCCTCCGCCGATCACGATCACGCGGGCCATGAACGACCCGCCGTCCGAAGTTGCACCCGAGCGCACCTCACCATACGCCGGTGTTTGGCATCGACGCCCACGGCTCCGCTTTCGGCTTGGCGTCGCCCTTTTGCAGCAACTCGAGTGAAATGTTGTCGGGCGATCGAACGAAAGCCATCCTTCCATCGCGCGGCGGCCTGTTGATGGTGACACCGGCCTTCATCAGGCGGCCGCAGGTCGCATAGATGTCATCGACCTCGAACGCCAGATGCCCGAAATTGCGGCCGCTGGTGTAGGCTTCCGGATCCCAGTTGTAGGTCAACTCCAGAAGCGGTGCGCGCACCTCGCGTCCGCTCGCCTCGTCCTCGGTGGCGGCCAGAAAGACCAACGTGAAGCGGCCCGCCTCGTTCTCGACTCGACGGACTTCTTTCATGCCGAGCTTCGCGCAGTAGAAATCGAGACTGGCGTCGATGTTGGTGACACGCACCATGGTGTGGAGATAGCGCATCTCGTCGTGACTCCTCGGTCGATGATTAGCTGGCGCATTGTGTGGTGCGCGTCGAGGCGATGCAACGCCGGCTTCAGTGTTTGCGTCACCAAGCACCACGACCAACCGACGGAGGCTCAAACGAGCCGGAACTGATTCGCTCCGCATTTGCCCTTCTGAACATTTATCAGCTCAACTTCGCCACCGTTCGGCCCCATTTGGAACGCTCCACAGCCCACTATGCACAGTCTTCACAGGCCTTCGCTGGGTCGCCCTGGGCGATCGTCTTTTATAGAATATTAACCATAAGTTGGACCCCATCAGCTACTGTTCTACGACACCGTCTGGATACCCACTGGATGACTGTTTCCGACAAAATCCGGCTGGACACCAACAAGACCCCTATGCCTATTTCGGCCTGTCGCGACACGGCACCGGTGAGGGGGCAATCGAGCCGGAAAGATCGGGTCGCGACGGGACGGAAGCCGTAAAGGGCCGGTCACCGTCTCGAGTTCACAACCGTAGAAAGTAGCGGGGTTTCAAATGGGGGACGTAACACAGTTGCCTCCGGATCTGCCGGAGTCACTGAGAGAGGAACTCGCCGGAGAAGTCGCTGGCGGTCTCGAGGTTTTCGAGATTGCGGGCTCGATAAAATGGTTTGATGCATCAAAAGGTTACGGATTCATCGTTCCAGATAATGGCCTTCCCGATGTGCTCCTGCACGTAACCTGCCTGAGGGCAGGCGGCCACCAGACAGCCTACGAAGGCGCCCGCGTCCACGCGCAAGTTCTGCGCCGCCCCAAGGGCATGCAGGCCTTCCGCATCATCAGCATGGACGAGAGCACAGCGATCCACCCGTCTCAGCTCCCCCAGCGCACGCACGTCATCGTGACGCCGGAGAGTGGTTGGGAACGCGCCATGGTGAAGTGGTTCAATCGGGTTCGCGGATTTGGGTTCTTGACACGCGGTGACGGGACTCCCGATATCTTCGTCCACATGGAGACGTTGCGCCGGTTCGGCTTCACCGAGCTGCGTCCTGGCCAAATCGTCCAAGTCCGCTGGGGCATGGGTGAAAAAGGTTGCATGGCTGCTGAGTTGCGACCCGATGGGTTGACACCGCAGCTTCAGGCGCACTGACGGCGATTGACCCGGGGCCAACGGCTAACGAGGCAATTGCTAGCCATAGTGAGTCTTATGCACCGGGTGAACTCGACTTTGCCACGCAGGGCTGCGATCTTCGCGGCCCTGTTTCTGTTCAGTCACCTCGCTGTCGTGCTAGGTGGCATCGCACCGCTTCGGGCCGAGATGCGCAAGGACAGCTTGAAGTTAATAACGGCGAGTGGCGAACACACGTTCACGGTCGAGGTCACCGAGACCGCCGAGCAGAAGGCACGTGGGCTGATGTTTCGCCGTTCATTGGCTGATGACGCTGGCATGCTGTTCCCCTACACGCCGCCGCAAGAGGCGACGATGTGGATGCGCAATACGTACATCTCCCTCGACATGGTGTTCATCAGCCAAGACGGGATCGTGCACCGCATCGAAGCCGGTACCGAGCCGTTCTCGGAAGCCGTCATCGCCTCGAACGGTAATGTTGCCGCGGTGCTCGAGCTCAAGGCCGGAGTTGCAGCCAAGGTCCAGTTGAAGCCGGGGGACAAGGTGGTCCATCGCTTGTTCCGCTAAGACAACTGCCGGCGACGACACGCCACCCAACCCGACATCAATCATCCTGCCAGCCGGCCAATGACCTTGACGCGGCCCGACGAACCGGGCACATCGAAGCAATGGTAACGGGGCATAGCTCAGCCTGGTAGAGCGCCTGCTTTGGGAGCAGGAAGTCGGGAGTTCGAATCTCTCTGCCCCGACCATGACGGCCGCTTCAGCAGACAACCCGAAAGCAGAAGCCGAAGTTTCGATCGACAACGACGCGAGACGCCATGGTAGCCCGCATCTACAAGCCCGCCCGCACCGCCATGCAGTCGGGCCCTGCTCGCACCAAGGAGTGGGTTCTCGAGCACGAGGCTGAGCAACCCCGGGAGATCGACCCGCTGATGGGTTGGACGTCCTCGCGCGACACCCGCAGCCAGATCAAGCTCGAGTTCGCGACCCGCGAAGACGCAATTGCGTATGCCGAGCGGCACGGGATCGCATATCGCCTGAGCGATCCGGCTCCGCGCAAAGTCCAGCGCAAGACCTACGCCGACAACTTCAAGTTTGGTCGGATTGGGTCTTGGACCCACTGAGGGGTTCTCACGCTCGATCGTCACCTCAGAAGGTCGGCGATCAACAGCCCAAGACAGCTCACCGCACCCAGTGCCGGCACAAAAATCGGCACGCAAAGTGACGAAGGTGGTCGATCACCGCGCCACTTGATGGCCAGGAGCGCAAGGTTGACCAGCGCGAACACGACGAGCATCACGCGCGTCGTTGCATCGGCCAGCCGATCGATTGGGAATGCCAGCGCCAAGACGAGAACTGCGGCAACAACCAAACCCGTTGCCAACAGCGGCGTGCGTGTCTTCTCGTGGACACGGCCCAATGAGGAAGGCAATGCGCCCCGCCGTGCAAGGCCGTAGATGACCCGCGACGACATCACCATCTGCACGATGACTCCGTTGACCGTGGCGAAGACGGCAATCAGCGAGATGACCACGGGCGATGCACCGGTCAGCCTCTCGTAAGCCAAGCTCAACGGTGCCGATGTCGTCGCAAGTTCGGCCGGAGTGACCGACCGAATCACAACCCAGACGACGGCAATGTAGAGGACGGTGCTGACGGCCAACGTGATCCCGATTGCAAGGGGCAGTGTCCGTTCGGGGCGCTTCACCTCGTCTGCGACGTTGACCATGCCCTCGAACCCGATGAAGGCGAAAAAGGCAATCAGGCTCGCTCCTAGAACCCCGGGCCAGACGCCAGGAGCATCGAGATTTGCGAACGCCAAGGGCAGGTCAGAGAGGATGGCAGGGTCCCGCCAAAGGCCGGCCGTCACAATCGCCAGGAGGCCGCCGATCTCGATCAATGTCAGCACTGCGGCGACGACCACTGCTTCCGTGATGCCCCACGCCGCAACCAGTCCCATGCCGAGTACGACGCAGCCGATCAGGACGATTGCCGGAGCCGGCAGCAAGTATGCAAGGTAGCCGGCCGCACCCTGGCTGATTGCAGCCGCTGATACGACGCCGGCAACGACGACGAGAACTCCGCTCACCACTGTCAGAAGTTTCGACCCAAAGCCGGCGTCGATGTAGGCCGCCTCCCCGGCACTCACGGGATATCGGACCGCGAGTTCGGCAAAACTCGCGGCAGACAATGCCATCACAGACGCTGAAACAAGGAATGCCAGCGGTGCATGCACGCCAGCTCGCGATGCCGCCGCGCCGACGAGCACGTAAATTCCGGCGCCGACCGTGACACCGAGACCGTAGAGAACGAGAAGGCCGAGGCCGAGGGTGCGCTTGAGTTCTGGCCCTGTGCGGGTGCCGTCCTCGTTGAGCCTGCCCTGTCTCACCGCAGTGGCATCGCGTCCCATTCCCCCTCCTATCGTCGGACGTTTCGGCAGCGCCTCATCCCTCTGTAGACGACGAAGTCCGATTGACGTCCGTCAACACTCGTACAGGCCGATGCGATCAAAACATAGTGCAATGGCTTGACGAGCCGCGCGATGAGCCCGCAGTAAGAGGATCGACATGACGAACCAATCGATGAGCAAGGCAGATGCCGAAAAGTTGCTGCGGCATATCCATCTGGAACTCGCCCGCGATCACGAGCATCCGTCTGGCAGTCGTCGCCATCGCTACGAGTTCATCGCGCCTATCGATGCCAACGGCCATATCGTCGCGGAAGCATGGCGACACACGCGCGATCGCTGCAGGGTCAAACGGGTCTGGGGTGACGATCCGGCGGAAGTAGGACATCTCGTCCATAAGCCTGGCGGCGCTTGGGCCTTCCATTACGACATCCATGGCGATGCATCCCACGATGAGACGGGTTATCGCTTCGATGCACACAAGTTCTCACCGGGCGAGTATGTCTCGATCAAGGAACAGGACGGCGTGCTGCGCACGTTCCTGGTCAAAGCTGTCATCGATCTCGACTGAGCGATGATGAGCTGAGCTTGTTGGGCAAGCTGACGAGGTTCCTCATGGCGCGCGCCGCACCGGCCGGCCCGAGGAATTCGCGGCCGGAGGCCGGCTTCTCACGGGCCAAGCCTTCGTCGTCGACGGCGGTGGGCTGCCGCCGCATGCCGTCTAGGCCCGGGCTAACAGACAGCTCTCCTATGGCTTCCGGGCCACAGCCGCATGCAACACGTGAGATTGCATCAGCACGCCGTCCGCCAGCGCCGCCCCCTTCGCCGCCTGCCACAAACGGAGTTCTTCTGGCGTCAGGCCGGGTACCACCGCGTCCTCGCGATACCGCCAGATGGGTCCATTCGGCCGATCGATGGTGATCATGGACGGAAACGCCTGGAGTTCGGTCAAACCTGCCTGCCGCATGCGCCGGTAGAGGCTCCGGTCCGCGACTCCCGCGGCCGCCACCGATTGTGGAGGGATCCCCGCCTTGGCGGCAATTTCCGGGGGAATGTCGAGATTCCACCACTGGCCGACGTCGATGGCGCGGACGACCACGGCGATGCGGCCGCCCGGCTTCACGACCCGCACCATCTCGGCGATCGCCAGGTCGGCATCGCACTCTTCCAGCACCGTCACAGAGAACGCACCGTCGAACGTGGCTTCCTCGTAGGGCAGCGCCGTCGCGCTCGCCTCTCGAAACGAGATCCGCTCTCCAGTTCCATCCTTGGCAGCGAGCGCGCTCGCCTCACGCAGAAAGAACGGATTGAGATCGACCGCTTCGATCCGGACCGAGGGGCGGAGCGCCGCAAACATCCGATCGAGCGCACCGGAGCCACAGCCCACGTCGAGTACGCGCGCGCCGTCCTCGGGAGCTAGATGATCGACGAGTGTCCGGAACATGGCGCGATAGGTGGGAGCTCGGGCCCGATCCTCCAGCGCCGCGATGCCACCGATATGGGGCCCACCGACCTCGATCACGGTGAAGCGCTTAGCGAGCGCATCGATGGCTGGTCCCCACTGGGACGGCGCCAGGAAGAACGGCAGCAGCATGAGGGGCGGCCCCTCGCCCTGTACATTGAAGGTAAGACCAGCACACTCACCACGAACCGGGCCTGACCCTGTCCCGGTTGACGCCATTGCGATCCTCGGCGCGACGATCCCGAGAAACTGCGTGACCTCGGCGGCGACTTCTCCCGCACGGTCGGCGACGACGTCCGACCAGCCCGCCGCCTCGTAGCCAGCGAGCACGTGACGCCGGGCCGTAGTAAGGAGCGATTGGGCCCGTGTGGTGGTTCCGACCGTCAATCCGGTCTCGCCAGAGATCATGAGAAGACGATCAGCGACGCCAGAGAACGATGCACCGTCGAGACGCGTCGGCGCCAGGAGGACCACGCCACCGAGCCGCGACGCTGCGGTCTGTGCCAACTCTGCGAGGTCGCCAGGGATCTGTGTCGCGACATGGGCCCGCTGGAGGCCGAGATGATCCATCAAAGCCACGAGGCGTTGCGCCGTCGTCATCTCGTCGCTCATGAACGCCTTACTCCTCGCCATCCGGAAGGCTTTGCCGTCTGTGCCCGTCAGCCAGATTTGATGAAACCACGGGACGTCGGCGCGGCCAACACGCACTCTGCGAACCTCGTCCAAGCAGTTGACCCCTACGATCAAAGCTGCCAGCTATCCCCCTCGTTTCGGCATGATTGCGCTGTGACAGATCGTCGTCCGAGTTCTCGGCGATCTCGCCAAGAGGGGGGCCTCGCGTGCCAGAAATCGGTTGGATCATCTTTGCCGCGGTGCTCGTCGGTCCGGTCCTGCTGGGTATCCTGCTTCGCCGCCTCGGCTTCAGTCGGGCTGTCAGCGTCGGCTTGGGCTCGACGATCGTGGGTGCAGCGATTCTGCTGCGCGAACCGATGGTCACGTCAAACGCTGATCGCTCGGCTGCAACCCCTGCCGAAATCTCACCTCGAGCCGAGCCGGCCACAACGGACGAGTTGCATGACCTGCGCCGGCAAGTCAGTACCTTCCCGTCCGAGCGCCGACAGACACAGCCGCACGACAGCGGAGAGGCCGCAGCCGCGCTCGCCCGCGAGACGGCCGCACACAAAGAGATGACGCTCGCATTGAAGGCGGCGAAAGAGAAGCTCGAAGCCAGCGTCGAGGCTCAGCGGCGGCTTGCAGCAGAACTCGAGGCAGCCCGACGCGGGCAGAACGCGAGCACTGAGCTCGAGGACACACGCCGGCGCCTCGCCATTGCGGAAGCCACGATCGCCCGCCTCGAGGCGGCGGCCCAGGCAGCGCCAGCCCGAACGTCGGCTGTCGATCCTCTATTCGCGCCAGCCCCTTTCTCTGCCGTGCGGTCGGAACCGCAACCTGCGGAGCCCCATCCGCCTGCGGCGAATGTTGCCACCGGTGCTACGTATGCCTCGGTAAAGACCGACGCCGACGACAAAACGCCTCTGGGTGCCTCGCTGAGCCAGGCCTCTCAGGCGCGCCAGTTCGAGTTGACGAGGATCGACGACAACGAGCTTATCGAAGGCCGCCGTGGCAGCTACTATCGGATCACGTGCCCCGACGGTGTCGGTGGGAATCGGCTGAGGTTTGAAGCGGGTGGATATCAGCTCGAGGGTGGCGAACGAGCCCTCGCAGGCTGTCTCGAAGCTATTCGGAAGATGATTCTGAGCCCTTTACCGGCCGCTGCCGCGCCCCGCCTCTATGTCCAGGGTTTCGCCAGCACACCAGGGTTTCAGAATGCGCGCCGGCTCGACCCGCGAAACCCAAGCCTCAAGAGCATCACCTATCTGCCAAGGAAGTCCGGTACGGATCGCTTCGTCACCAGACCCAAGCGCAGCAACCTCGGCGGCCGGTACACCAATGCCGACCTGCCGAATTTGCGCGCGGCCCTCGTGGCCAGCGCGATCGTCAGTGCGACAAAAAATGGCATCCGCCCGGAGATCCTGGAGGGTCAGCTCAGACCCGGCAGCAATCCGTCGTCCCGCAGCTTCGATCTGATCCTTCAGACGGCGTGGTAGCCGCAGCACGGCGCACGATGTCGCTCAGCGCCGAGCACGTCAGGAATCCGTGCGCCCATGCACGCGACTGCACAAACCTTCGGCAGCAAAGCCGTTGAGTGTCGCCCAGGAGCATTCTAGGCTTCCGATCCACGCACTCCCCCGCTGATGAGAGTTCTCCATGAAAATCGATTGCACCGTGGTCGAGGAACGCCTCGCGCTGTTGCGACGCTCGGGTGTCCCAGTGACAGCCGCCGACGAGAAGCGGGTCGGCGACAGCGTCGCCGCCTCGTTGAAGGCGCTGGCCTCAGCCGTTGAGGGCTCGCTCTTCGACACCGAGCCGCAGTCGTTCGACACCACGATGCGCAAGCTCGCAGCCGGAGGCACGAAATGACCGAAATCGCCGACTGGTCGCTCACGAAAACCGCAGAGGCCATCGCCGCGCGCGAGGTCTCGGCCCGCGAGGTCACCGCGGCAGCGCTGACGCGGATAGCTTCCCGCCAACCCGCACTCAATGCCTTCGTCCGCGTCGACGAAGAAGGAGCCCGAAAGGCGGCCGCCGCCGCGGACGACGCCCTCGCATCGGGGCGCAAGCCCGGGTCCCTGCATGGCATCCCCCTCGCCCACAAGGACATGTTCTACCGGCCCGGCGTGCCAGTTACGTGCGGGTCGGCGATCCGTCGCAACTTCCGCCCGGACTATCTGGCGACGGTCCTCGCCCGTCTGGACGCGGCGGGCGCGATCACGGTCGGCGCGCTCAACATGAGCGAGTTCGCCAACGGCCCGACCGGGCACAACGTCCATTTCGGGCCGACGCGCAATCCGTGGAACACCGCGCACATCACCGGAGGGTCGTCCTCGGGCTCCGGCACTGCCGTCGCCGGACGTATGGTGTATGGCTCGCTCGGCTCGGATACGGGCGGCTCCATTCGCCTGCCCGGTGGAATCTGCGGCGTCTACGGCATCAAGGCAACGCAGGGCCGCGTCTCTCGCTATGGTGCCATGGGCCTGTCGTTCTCGCTCGACAACATCGGGCCTCTGGCTCGCACCGCCGCCGATTGCGCCCGCCTGCTCGGCGTGGTCGCCGGCGCCGATCCGGATGACGCGACCTCTGCCTCCATGCCAGTCGACGATTACGAGGCCGCGCTCGGCCTCGGCGTCAAAGGCCTGCGCATCGCTGTTGCCACCAACCACTATTGGGACGGAATGTCGTCCGAGGTCGGTGATGTGCTCGAGACGGCACTGACCGAGTTGGGCCGGCTCGGAGCCTCGGTCGCACGCCGCACCGTTCCCTACCATGCGGAGTTGCGTGGCCTCGGCAACATCGTCGCGTCGACCGAGTTCTGCACGTTGCACGATGACTGGCTGCGCAATCAGCACGACCAGTACGCGCCGCTCGTTCGGGCCCGCATGAAGCAGGGCTATGCGTTCACGGCGGTGGAGTATTTGAAAGCCGTCCAGGTGCGCCCACGCTTGATCAAGGCGTTCGTCGACGATGTGTTCGGCGCCGCCGACGCGCTGTTCCTGCCGGTGCTGCGTTTCCCGGTCCCGGCCATCGCCGACACCGACGTTGGCGATAGCGATGTGATGAACGAGGTGCTGGGCTCCCTCAACCACTGCACTTGGCCGATCAACTACCTGGGTCTCCCCGGCCTTTCGGTCCCCGCTGGCTTCTCCAAGAATGGGCTCCCCGTCGGCTTCCAACTCGTTGGCCGTCCGTTCGCCGAGGCCATGCTATTCCGCATAGCTGGCGCCTACGAGCGCACCACGGGCTGGCCCGAGCGCCATCCACCCTTCGCGGCCTGATCGGGCAGCCACGCCTATCGCTCAACTATCAACGGAAAGGTTCCAGCATGGCCTGGCGGATCGGCGTCGACATCGGCGGCACATTCACCGATGTGGCGCTTGTCGACGATGCAACGGGCCGGATCGGCGTCGCCAAGGCGCTGACGACGCCGCGCGACTTCGCGGGCGGCGTGCTGGCCGCGCTCAATGGGGCAATGCAGCGCTACAACGTTGCGGCAAGCGATGTCGGCCTCCTCGCCCATGCCACGACAGTAGTGACCAATGCGCTGCTCGAGGAGAAGGGCGCCCGTGCCGTCATGGTCACGACCCGCGGATTTCGCGACGTGCTCGAGTTGCGGCGCTCCTCGCGCCCTGATCTCTACGACCTGTTCCAGGACGCGCCCGCCACCCTGGTTCCTCGACACCGCCGCTTCGAGATCACCGAGCGCATCGGCGCCGACGGCAAGGCCGTGACGCCACTCGCCGAAGGTGAGATTGAGGGTCTGATCGCGGCCATCCGCCAGACCGAGCCGGAGGCGATTGCAGTTTCGTTGCTGTTCAGCTTTCTCAATGCCGACCACGAACGCCGGCTCGGCGCGCATCTGCGCCGGGCCTTTCCAGCGTTGCCGATCTACCTGTCGTCGGAAGTGCTGCCCGAGATCCGCGAATTCGAGCGCGCCAGTACGACGGCGGTGTGCGCCTACGTCGGTCCGATCCTGGCCTCATACCTCGCGCGCCTCGAGGAGGCGACGCAGGGGCTCGGCCTTCCTCGGCTCTATGTGATGGGCTCGAACGGCGGCGTATTCGAGGCCTCGGAAGGCGTCGCCATGCCGGCCATCGCCGTCGAGTCGGGACCTGCCGCCGGCGTCGTCGGTGCGGCCCTCGTCGCACGCCAGACCGGCCGCCTCGATCTCCTCTCGTTCGACATGGGCGGCACGACTGCGAAAGCCAGCCTCATCCGCAATGGAGAGTACGAGACGACACCCGAGTACGAGGTCGGCGGCGGCGCCAGCGCCAACCGCTTCATGAACGGCACCGGACATCCGATCCGCGTGCCGGTCATCGACCTTGCCGAGGTCTCGGCTGGCGGCGGCTCCATCGCCTGGGTCGACCGCGCGGGCTCGCTCCGCGTCGGCCCACGAAGCGCAGGAGCCGAGCCGGGCCCTGTCTGCTACGGGCGCGGCGGCACCGATCCCACCGTGACTGACTGCAACCTTCTGCTCGGCTATCTGGATCGCAGCTCACTGCTCGCAGGCGACATGCAGATCGACTTCGCCGCCGCCGAGCGCGCCGTCGCCGAGAAGCTGGCAAAGCCCCTCGGGGTCGACGTCAAGACCGCGGCCGCAGCCGTAATTGACATCGTCAATCATGCGATGGCGGAGGCGCTGAAGATCGTCTCCGTCGAGCGCGGTCACGACCCGCGCGACTTCAGCCTCGTCGCCTTCGGTGGCGCTGGCCCCATGCACGCGGCGGCACTCGCCACCGAGTTGCAGATCAAGGAGATCGTGTGCCCGCCCATTCCGGGGGCCTTCTCGGCCCTCGGCCTCGTGGGCACCGACCTCAAGCGCGATTACGTGCGCACATTCTACGCGACGACGGCAGCCGCAGACCCGGCCGCCTTGCAGGCTGGTTTTGGAGCGCTCCAGACAGAGGGCTCGGCGATGCTCGACCGCGCCGGTGTCTCGGCAGAGCGACGGCGCTTCGTGCGCACGGTCGATGCGCGCTATGCACGCCAATCCTACGAACTGTCCGTTGGCGTGCCCGACGGACCTCTAGACGGAAGCGCCATCACCGCAATCGCGGATGCCTTTCACGAACGCCATCGCCAGACCTACGGCCATGACAACCGAACCGAGCCCGTCCAGATCGTCAATATCCGCGTTGCCGCCATCGGGACAATTCCGCCGCTCCGGATCCGCCAGGAGGTTGCCGGCCCAACCGCGAAACCCTTGAAGGGAGAGCGCAGCGCCTGGTTCCGGACAGGCGGGCAGACCACGGCTCGCATCTTCGACCGCGCCCAGATGCCGGCCGGCTTCGAGGCCGCGGGGCCTGCCGTCATCGAGAGCCTGGAATCGACCATTCTGGTTCCACCCGGCTGGGTCGCACGCATGGACTCTGACGGGTTCGTGTTGCTCGCCCGCAATTCTTAAGCCGCTGCACTCACGCCGAAAGGCCCCGCGATGAACGACACGCGACGACCCGCCGCTGATCCCGCCGCCTTCGAGATCGTCAAGAACTCACTCTTCAAGATCGCCGAGGAGATGCGGATTGTCCTGTGCAAAACCGCCTACTCCCCGATCCTGAAATCCGCCGGGGATTTCTCGTGCGGCGTCTTCGACGCCAAGGGCGACATGGTCGCCCAGGGACCGGACCTGCCGATCCATCTCGGCTCGATGCCCGACGCCGTCCGCGCCGTCGTGAAGGCCTTCGGCGGCGACGTGCACGACGGCGATGTCTTCATCCACAACGACCCCTACTTCGGTGGCAGCCACCTGCCGGACGTCAACGTCGTGCGCCCTGCCTTCAACGAGGGAAAACTGATCGGTTACGCATGTCTGCGCGCACATTGGCCGGACATCGGGTCGGCGACGCCCGGGAGCTATGGCGCCGTCACGGAGATCTTCGGTGAGGGCCTGCGGCTGCCGCCTCTGCGTCTCGTCTCAAAAGGCGTGCTCAACACCGAGCTCGAGAAGGTCATTCTGTGGAACGTGCGCACGCCCGACGAGCGCCAGGGAGACCTCGGCGCGCAGCTCGCCGCGACGCTTCGCGCCGTCGAGCGCCTGAAGGGCCTCGCCCAGCGCTACGGCACCGACCGGCTCATCGCCTACATGGACGAGGTGATGAGCTACTCCGAGCGGCTGATGCGTGCAGCCCTTGCCGATCTGCCCGACGGCGAAGGCTACTTCGAGGACTTCTGCGACGGCGACGGGATCGCCGATGACGCGGACGGCAACGACGCTGTGTTCTGGGTCCGCATGAAGGTGAAGAAGACCGGCGACCGACTGCTGGTCGACTTCGCCGGGACCGACCCGCGCGTCGCCGGCCCGATGAATGCGGTGCTCTCCGTGACGTGTTCGGGGATTTATTGCGGCCTCAAGATGTGCGTCGATCCCAACAGCCTGATCCCACCCAACTCCGGTTGCTGGCGGATGATCGAGGTGGTCGCGCCGAAAGGGTCCGTGGTGAACGCGGAGTTCCCGGCGCCCGTCGTCTACTCGAACCACGAGATGTCGCATCGCGTCGCCGACATGGTGATGGGCGCGCTCGTCAATTTCTGGCCTACACAGGTGATGGCCTGTAGCCAGGGCACGTCAGCTGTCCTTACGCTTGGCGGCGTCGATCCGCGTTCTGGCCGGAGGTATGTCTCCTACGAGACCATCAAAGGCGGCTTCGGTGCTAGGCCCAACAAGGACGGCATCAACGTCATCGCATCGACGATCTCGAACACCATGAATACCCCGGTCGAGGTCTTGGAGATGGCGTTCCCGTTCCGCGTCGAGCGCTACGAGATCAATCCGGATTCCGGTGGAGCGGGCCAGTATCGCGGCGGGTGTGGAGCACGTCGGACGTGGCGCATGCTCGAAGGAGCCGACGCCGTCGGAACTCTGTGCATGGAGCGGATGCGGTCGGCGCCTTTCGGATTGAAGGGTGGCAAGGCCGGCGCGGCAGCCGTCGTCACGCTGACCACACCCGATGGCAAGACGCGTCACCTGCCGAGCAAGGGCGCGTTCCAGGCTCCGGCGGGCTCAGTCGTCGACATGATCACGCCCGGATCGGGGGGCTTTGGCCCTCCAGCCGAACGCGATCGGGCTTCGATCGAGGCCGATCTGAAGGGCGGGTATGTGACGCTGGACGCGATGAAGCGAGAGTATGGAGTGTAGGAGACGGACCGTCGCGGCGGGCAGCTATTGCCGCATTCGCGGCTATGATAGACTGCGACTATGAGCACGCCGTCACAGCGCAGAATGAACGTCGACGAGTTCCTCGTCTGGGCCGAGGGACAGGAAGGCCGCTGGGAGTTGTATAACGGCGTCCCCTACCTGATGGCGCCGGAGGCGGTGCAGCACGGCAAGGTCAAGTTCGCTGTTCAAGTGGCGTTGGCCGACAGCATTCGCCGGGCAGGGCTCCCGTGCCATATGCTTCCCGATGGGGCGACGGTTCGAGTAACACGCAATAAGGCTCATGAACCTGATGCACTCGTCTACTGCGGACCAGAGTTGCCCGGCAGCGCTATCGAGGTGCCGAAACCCGTCATCGTTGTCGAAGTCTCGTCACCGTCGACCCGGAAGATCGATGCCTCGCTCAAGTTGACGGGCTATTTCTCGCTGCCGAGTGTGCATCACTACCTGATCATCGACCCTGAGGGTTTGCCCGTCATCCACCATCAGCGCCAAGCCGACGGAACGATCCTGACGCGTCTGATCGGTGAGGGCAGTCTGAAGCTCGATCCCCCTGGGCTTGAGATCGCGACGCGCGACATCCTGCCAGAGCAGCCGGCCGCGACCGACGAGACGTGATCGACAAGGGTCAGACGAGCTTCGGCCATCTCGACCAGCAGCCGGCTCAGCGGATTGTCAGCGATGGAACACCGCCTGCCACTGCGTTTCCTTGAACCCGACCAGCAGGCCACCATCGTACTCGACAATGGGCCGCTTGATCATCGACGGCTGCTCGACCATGAGCCCGATAGCCTTGGCCTGATCGAGGTTCACCTTGGTCGCCTCGGGGAGCTTCTTGAAGGTCGTGCCGGCCCGGTTGAGCACGGTTTCCCATCCGGCCGCGTCACACCACTGCGAGAGCTTGGCGCCCGTGATGCCCGCCTTCTTGTAGTCGTGGAAGGTGTACGCGACGCCGCTTCCGTCGAGCCACGTTCGAGCCTTCTTGACCGTATCGCAGTTGGGAATGCCGTAGAGGATGGGCGTCATGGTTGCGGGTCCCTGAGTGGGTCGGCTACGGGGCCGGCTCGCGGTTTTCGTCCGAAAGCCTTGTCTTCCGGATGAGATCAGCCAGTTCGTGCCACGGGGCGATGGACCAGTAGCGGGTCGCCGCCCCCGAAGGTGACGGCAGGACGAAGATGGCTGGCTCGCCCACGACGGGCGCCTGCAGACCGATCGTGATGTGCTTCGTCGGACGACTGAACCAGAAGCTCGCCGCTCGCTTGCTCGTGAAGGCAACAAAGCGCGGCCGGTGGGTACGGAGCCTGGCGATCAAGCCCATGGGCTCGAAGGCGCTTGCCGGGATCTCGTGGTCCATCCCCGAGGCACGCTTGGCGACGTCCGTGAAGCCGATCCCAAGCTCCAGCAGATGCGGAAACTCGTGCGGGCCAAAGCGACGCGGTGTCAGCCCTGTCTCGTGCAGCGTCGGCCAGAAGCGATTGCCCGGATGCGCGTAGTAGTGCCCGACCTCTGCCGAGCGACGCCCTGCCGCTGTACCGACGAACACCAGCAGGAGCCCCGCTTGCAT
>JALHMC010000021.1:56001-66697 GCA_022844225.1 Hyphomicrobiaceae bacterium
CCTGTCTCGTGCAGCGTCGGCCAGAAGCGATTGCCCGGATGCGCGTAGTAGTGCCCGACCTCTGCCGAGCGACGCCCTGCCGCTGTACCGACGAACACCAGCAGGAGCCCCGCTTGCATGGAGTCGGGCAGGGCATCGATCGCAGGCCCCCTCGGCAAGTGCCGTCCCATCACCCCGCAAGAACCTCGGTCAGATCCACATCCAGTCCCGGTGGATCGAGGCGGAGGCGCGTAGTCGGGTCGGCGATCAAACGCGTCGTGAGCGCGTCGCCGGCTCCACGCGAATGCACGATTAGCAATGGCTTGTCGGGATCGGCGATGATGTAGTGCTCGATGCTAGGGAGAGTGAAATACGCCTCGAGCTTGGCGCTCATGTCATGCTTGGCCGTCGACGGCGACAGCACTTCGCAGACGATGATAGGCTCGGGTACGATGAGCGCGTCTCCATCTACTTCGTTGCCAAGGTAGACGAGCGCATCGGGTTCCGCGCCGCGACCGAGAATGGGGAACTTCACTGTCGCGCCCTCAGGCACGGCGTGCGCCAGCAGGCCTGACTGCTTGACCGCTTCGCGCAAGGCCACAAAAAGCGCGGCCTTCATCTTCCAGTGTTTCGCACGTTCCGCATTCATGCTCCCCGCCGGCCCCCGTTTGGCGATGACGCGCCCGTCCCACAGCTCGAAACGCCCTGCTTCCTTGGGCACGGTCTCGGCCCAGGCCAGGAACTCCTCGAACGTCATCTCCCGATCGGGGATGGTGATTTCGGCGGGGTCGGTCATTCGCGCAATTTACCTCGCAACGGCGACCCCGCCAACTGACAGACTACCCCAACGCCTTGTTGCTGGCGGCGACTGCCTCGGGGCTGCTTCCGGCCTCACCGGGCAAGTGCCCAGGCGTCTTGACCGCACCCGCCTTGGCCGCGTCCACATACACCTGCCCGCCCATCTCGCGGAACTTGGCGCTCATCTCGGCCATGCCCTGCTCGGCCTCGACCATGGCCGATTTGCCGGCGTTGGTCTTGGCCGCGTAGTCGCGCACGTCCTGCGTGATCTTCATGGAGCAGAACTTCGGTCCGCACATCGAGCAGAAGTGCGCGACCTTATGGGCGTCTTTGGGCAGCGTCGCATCATGCATTTCGCGCGCCGTGTCGGGATCGAGACCGAGGTTGAACTGGTCCTCCCAGCGGAAGTCGAAGCGGGCACGCGACAACGCGTCATCGCGAAGCTGGGCTGCGGGATGCCCCTTCGCCAAGTCCGCCGCGTGCGCCGCGATCTTGTAGGTAATGACGCCGTACTTGACGTCGTTGCGGTCGGGGAGACCCAAATGCTCCTTCGGCGTGACGTAGCAGAGCATGGCGCAGCCGAACCAGCCGATCATGGCGGCGCCGATGCCGGACGTGATGTGGTCGTAGCCCGGAGCGATGTCGGTCGTGAGCGGCCCGAGCGTATAGAACGGCGCTTCGCCGCACTCCTTGAGCTGCTTGTCCATGTTGATCTTGATCTTGTGCATCGGCACGTGGCCGGGGCCTTCGATCATCACCTGGCACCCTTTCGCCCAGGCGCGCTGTGTGAGTTCACCCAGCGTCTCGAGCTCGGCGAATTGCGCGCGGTCGTTGGCGTCGGCGATCGAGCCGGGACGCAGCCCGTCCCCGAGCGAGAACGAGACGTCATAGGCCCGCATGATGTCGCAGATCTCGTCGAAGTGCTCGTAAAGGAAGCTCTCCTTGTGATGCGCGAGGCACCACTTGGCCATGATCGAGCCGCCACGCGAGACGATGCCCGTTACGCGATGCGCAGTCAGCGGCACGTAGGCGAGACGCACGCCGGCGTGGATGGTGAAGTAGTCGACGCCCTGCTCGCACTGCTCGATCAGCGTGTCGCGGTACAATTCCCAGGTGAGCTTGACGGGATCGCCGTCACACTTCTCGAGGGCCTGATAGATCGGCACCGTGCCGATCGGCACCGGAGAGTTGCGCAGAATCCACTCGCGCGTGTTGTGTATGTTGCGGCCCGTCGACAGGTCCATGACCGTGTCGGCGCCCCAGCGGATCGACCAGACCATCTTGTCGACCTCCTCCTCGACGGAGGACGTCACGGCCGAGTTACCGATGTTGGCGTTGATCTTCACGAGGAAGTTGCGGCCGATGATCATCGGCTCCAACTCGGCGTGATTGATGTTGCACGGGATGATGGCACGACCACGCGCGATCTCATCGCGCACGAACTCGGGCGTGATGTGTTCGGGCAGCGAGGCGCCGAAGCTTTCGCCATCCTTCAACGCGGCCTTGGCGCGGGCGAGGGCCTGCTTGCGGCCGAGGTTCTCGCGATGCGCGACGTAGATCATCTCCTTGGTGACGATGCCGGCCTTTGCGAACTCGTATTGCGTCACAGGCTTACCGGGAAGCCCGCGCAACGGCTGCGTCTTGTTCGGGAAATCGCGGGCGAGATGCTTCCCTTTGACGTTGCCGTTATCCTCCGGCTTGATCTCGCGGCCGTCGTAGCGCTCTACACCGCCCCGCTCGAGAACCCATGCCTCGCGATGACGCGGCATGCCCGACTCGACATCGACCTTGAAATTGTTGTCGGTGTAGGGCCCCGACGAATCGTAGACGCGGAACGGCGGCTCACCGGAGGACTCGGTGAGCTTGATCTCGCGGAACGGCACGCGAATATCGGCATGGCCGTCGGGTGCATCGTAGACCTTGGACGATCCCGCGATCGGCCCCGTCGTGACCTCGGGGATCATCAGGTCTTTCTTGCGGGTGTGCTTGTTCATGGCGGTCCTCCGGATAAGGGTGTGATCAGTGTCGGCATCGTGATTGCGAGTGTCAGTCGAGGGTGGCGTGAAAGCGCCCGCCCGGTGGTGTCCCGTAGATGGCATTGGCCCATTCGACGGTCATCGACGACGGCGCACGCTTGCGTGTGACGATGGCCGCAACGGACTCCGATCCGGCCAAAACCGTCTCGAGCGTTGCGATCAATCCGAAAGGTTGTCCGCTGCCGTCGACGGCGGCGGCTCCTGCAAGCCGGCCAGGACGTCCGACCTCGGCCGGCGTAAGAGCCGTGACGGCGACCAGTCGGACCGGCGAGGAGCACCGCCGCAAGACCCCGAAGAAATCGACACTCGCGTCGTCAGCCAGTGTCGGCCACACGGCGACGAGATCGAACTGCTGGGCCGCGGCGCCCAGAATGTCGAGCGCCTCGTCGCCACCGGCGGCAACCTCGGCTTCCGGACCACCTTCGCACTCGATCCATTGGCGGGTGAGCGAGAGGCGGTTGGCGTCGCTGTCGACAAGCATCAGCCGCGCCGCCACGATCGGCTTCGCTCTGAAGGTGCGTTTTGACTCTGGCTGTCGCTGGCGGCTCGCCATTCCCGTCCCTTCGCCGGCATGACCCGGATCAGGTTCTAAGGGTTGCCGCCCGGGCCGCTCGAATGCCGGATGGCATTCGAAGCGTCACGAGAAGAGCGGTCTCAGCCGGTTTCCGCCGGCCCCCCTCGGAACAATGGAGCTAATGTGCGCTTTTGCCGGGCCGGGTGCAAGGGGAAGCATGGGCCGTGGCTTGCGGCCGGGATGGTCACGGGCCAGCCCGGCCAAGGGATTGCGGGCCGATGGTCTTACTTCTTGGCCGGCCAGTAATGCTCGGCCGCCAGATTGTAGTCCGGATAGGCCGTACGGCGCAGCGGCACGACCTTGGCCGCATAGGCGCGCTGGCTGGCGTAGACCTTTTTGAAGAAGGGGTTCTTGGCCTCCTCGGCCTTCGCAATCTCGTCCCAGGTCTCGAGGATCTTTTTCAGGATCTCGTCAGGTGTCCGATGGACCTTGACGCCGTGCTTGCTCTGCAGTTCCTCGAGCGCTTCGACATTCCACAGGTTCGTACGCAACCGCTGCATCACGGTGGCTTCCCAGGTGGCGGTCACCATGATCTGCTGGACGTCGGGTGAGAGCTTTTTCCAGACGTCCCCGTTGATCAGCAACTCGAGGAACGGCGCGGGCTCGTGCACGGACGGCATATAGTAATGCTTCCAAACCGTGTGAAAGCCGATCTTCATATCGTCCGCCGGACTTGCCCACTCCGCGCATTCGATCACGCCCCGCTCGGCTGCCGGCACGATCTCGCCGCCCGGCATATTGACGGGTGTGACACCAGCCTTGGCGAAGACTTCAGCGTTAATGCCGGTCTGCCGACACTTGCGTCCCTTGAGATCTTCCCAGGTCGCTATTGGCTTCGCGAACCAGCCGAAGACTTGATTGCCGACCCAGGAGAGCGGCATAACCTTCACGTTCCGCTTGAGCTCGACGTTGTAGAGTTCATTGTAGAGGTCGATGCCGCCAGCTGTGTAGAGCCAGCCCATCAGGTCCATCTCGTCCATGCCGAACGGGCCACCGGGCGTCGGGCCGAAGAGCGCGGCGGCGCGGTTCTTGCCCGTCCAGTAGGCAGCCGCCGTGTAGCCGCCGTCGACGACTTGCTTGTGCACGGCGTCGAGCACCTCGAAGGCGGGCACGACCGTACCGGCTGGCAAACCCTCGATCTCGACACGTCCAGCGGTCATCGCCTTGACCTTGTCGGCCCAGTTGTTGAACCCGTCCATGGCGATGCTGGATGCGGGAAAGCTCGCCTGTACGCGCAGCTTCTGCGTCGTCTGGGCAACGACCGAAGTCGCACCCGTCAGGAGACATGCGGCAGCCGCAAGCGCGGCAGCCAATCCCGGCACTCTCTTCATGCGTCACTCCCGATGCTGTATCGACGCGACCATTCGAGGGTTGCGCCTGACGCAGAGTGGCATGCATTTTTTGCAGAGGTCAACTTGTCGCGCATCGGCCACGTGGGCTCGAACATGACAACGGGCGCACTGGGCGCCCGTTGCTCGTAGTGTCTCGGTTACGGAGAACCTTACTTCTTCTCGGGCCAATAGTGATTGGCGCCGATATCGTAGTTGGGCTGCACCGAGCGACGTGCCGGCACGACCTTCGACGCATAGGCGCGCTGGTTGTCGTAGACCTTCTTGAAGAACGGGCTCTTCGCGGATTCTGCAGCCGCGATCTCATCCCAGGTCACGAGCACTTTCGCCAGGATGTCCTCCGGCGTCTTCTGGACCTTGACCCCGTGCTTGGTGGTCAGCTCCTCGAGTGCTTCCGCGTTGAGCTTGTTCAGCAACGCGAAGTGCCGATAGGTGCCTTCATAGGCGGCCGACTCGATGATCGCCCTGAGGTCGGGACTGAGCTTCTCGAACGTCTCCTTGTTGATCAGGAGTTCGAGCACCGTTGCCGGCTCATGCGTCGACGGCATGTAGACGTTCTTCCAAACCGTGTGGAAGCCGATCTTCATGTCCTCAGCTGGCCCAACCCACTCGCCGCACTCGATCACGCCACGCTCGGCGGCCGGCACGATCTCGCCGCCCGGCATGTTCACAGGTGCGAGACCAGCCTTCGCATAGACTTCAGCCGTAAGGCCTGTCTGACGGCACTTGCGGCCCTTCAGGTCCTCCCAGCTCTTCACCGGCTTTGCGAACCAACCGAGGATCTGGTTGTTGACCGCCGTGAGGGGCATCACGACCACATCGCGCTTGAGTTCGACCTGATAAAGCTCCTGCCAGAGCTTCAAGCCGTCGCCCTCGTAGAACCAGCCCATGAGATCGACGATGTCCATGCCGAACGGACCGCCGGGCGTTGGACCGAACAGCGCCGCGGCGCGATGCTTGCCGACCCAGTAGGCCGCGGCCGAATGCGCACCATCGACGACCTTCTTGTGCGTCGCATCCAGCACCTCGAATGCGGGCACCAGCGTACCGGCCGGCAGAACCTCGATCTCGAGGCGCCCGCCCGACATGAGCTTCACGCGGTCGGCCCACCACTTGAAGTTATCGAAGTTTAGGCTGGAAGCGGGGAAGCTGGCCTGAAAGCGCAGCTTCTGTGTGGTTTGTGCCGTCGCCGGCAGAGCGGTCGCTACGGTCACGCCGCACGCCAAGGCAAGGCCCGCGAACCACGAGCTTTTCTTCATCGGTTTCTCCCTAGAGATATATTGCAGCGCCTTGTCCGGACGTTGCGGGCGGAAGCTAGCAGTTCTGGTGGCCGGGGGCGAGCCCCTTGGTGCACACTTTCGAGCGCAGCCGGCACCGGTGCCCGGATCGGGACTCGGCCGAACTGGACAACGCCTACGCGCGCAGCCGAAAAGAAGGGTGATGTCAGGTCTCGATCCCCGGAACACCCGATCATGGTGACGACAGCCGCGCTTTCACCCATCACCCCTGAAGCCATCCGCGATGCCCGAGCGCGCATCGCGCCGCGCATCCGCAGGACACCGGTGGTCGAGATCACCGGGGCTGAACTCGGCCTCAGTGACTTTCCCCTGACGTTGAAGCTCGAGTGCCTGCAGCACTCGGGTTCGTTCAAGGCACGCGGCGCTTTCGCTGGCCTGACGACCGGCGATGTGCCGGCGGCGGGCGTCGCGGCCGCGTCCGGCGGAAATCACGGGGCCGCTGTCGCCTATGCCGCCCACGCGCTCGGCATTCCGGCCCGCATCTTCGTCCCCACCATCTCATCCAAGGCCAAGATCGAGCGCATTCGCGCCTATGGCGCCGACATCGTCGTCGAAGGGGATCGCTACGCGGACTCACTGGCGCTGTGTGAAGCATGGTGCGCCGCGACGGGAGCACGGGCGATCCACGCCTATGACCAGCCGTCGACACTCCTAGGGCAAGGCACGCTCGGTCTCGAACTCGACGAGCAGGCGCCGGGACTGGACACGCTGCTCGTCGCGGTCGGCGGTGGTGGGCTCATCGGTGGAATCGCCGCCTGGTATCGCGGCCGCATCCGCATCATCGGAGTCGAGCCCCAAGGCGCCCCGTCGCTCGCCATGGCGCTCGAAGCCGGTCGACCCGTCGATGCGCCGCAAGGCAGCATTGCCGCCGACTCGCTCGCCCCGCTCCAGGTCGGGCAGCTGATGTTCCCGCTAGCCAAAGCCTATATCGAGCGCGTGGTTCTCGTGGCCGATGACACCATCCGCAGGGCCCAGATCTGTCTCTGGGATAAGCTGCGGATCGTGACCGAGCCCGGTGGTGCAACGGCCCTCGCCGCGCTTCTCTGCGGCGGTTATCAGCCAGCGGCGGGCGAGCGCGTCGGGGTCCTCGTCTGCGGCGCCAACACGACGGCGGTCGACTTCGACCGATAAGCCCGCACTAAGCCAGCCCCGCCCGCCGGCTCGCCGCATCGAGTGTGTTGCGCAGCAGGCACGCGATCGTCATGGGGCCGACGCCTCCGGGCACAGGCGTGATCGCTCCAACCACCGCGCGCGCCTCCTCGAAGGCCACGTCACCGACGAGACGGCCCTTGCCATCGCCGCTCGCGATCCGATTGATCCCGACGTCGATGACGATCGCGCCCGGCTTGATCCAGTCGCCCCGCACCATCTCCGGCCGCCCGACGGCCGCCACCACGAGATCGGCACGGCGCACGACGCCCGGCAGATCCCGCGTGCGCGAGTGCGCGATCGTGACCGTGCAGTCCTCTGCGAGAAGAAGCTGGGCCACCGGCTTGCCGACGATGTTCGACCGGCCGACGACGACGGCCTCCAGACCCTTGAGGCTCGGCGAGACCGATTTCGCCAGAAGCACGCAACCGAGCGGCGTGCACGGCACCAGCGACGGCGCCCCCGTCATCAGACGGCCGGCATTGACCGGATGGAACCCATCAACGTCCTTGGCCGGGTCGATTGCCTCGATCACGGCGCCGGAATCGAGACCCGGTGGAAGCGGGAGCTGCACGAGGATACCGTCGACCGCCTCGTCCTTGTTGAGCCTTTCGATCAGCCCCATCAGTTCCAACTGAGACGTCTCGGCCGGCAATCGGTGCTGGATCGACCGCATACCGGTCTCGATCGTCTGGCGCCCCTTGCTCTTGACGTAGACCTGGCTCGCCGGATCGTCACCGACGAGCACCACCGCCAGTCCCGCCGGACGACCGGTCCTCGCTGCGAACCGTGCGGCACCTGTTGCGATCTCGCGCCGGAGGGCCTCGGCAATGGCCTTGCCGTCGATAAGCTTTGCTTCAGGCATCCCGCTTCTCCTTGCCTGCCTCGATCAGGCGCAACTCGGCCGCTGCCGCCAGCGCCGCCCCGTCACCGGCAACGATAAGTGTCTTCACGCGCGACTTGCCCCCGGCCGTGAGCGAGACCGCGCTTTTCGCCACGCCGAGCCACGCGGCAATCAACTTCTCGACGGCGGCATTCGCGGCACCATCCTCCGGCACAGCTCTGACCCTTGCCTTGAGAGCAGGCCCATCCGCCGTCGACTCCAGGCCTTCAACGGCATCCCGCGACGCTTTTGGCGTCAATCGCACTCTGACGAGGAGGCCGGTCACGGCGACGCGCCAAGGCATCGCCGCGGCGTCCGGCCTCGGCTTTCCCGTCATGCAACCAGCTTGGCAATATTCGGGATGATCACCGACTGCACGAACATGCACCCGAGCAGCAGGAAGATGGGCGAGATGTCGATGCCCTTGAGATCGGGGAGCAACCGCTGTGTGAAACGCCGGATCGGCCGCAGCAACGGCTCGGTCACCGCGTTGATCGCATCGTAGATGGTGCGCACCACCGGGTTGTAGAGATTGATCACGTTGAAACTGATCAGCCAGCTCATGATGACGCCGGCGATCACGATGTAGGTGTACAGCGTGATGAGGTAGCTGATGAAGCTGAGGAGCTCGAGCATGGGATCCCGCATCTAGTGCCCTGAACGGCGGTCTCACATAACGGCCCAGCGGCGTTCGCTGCAAGTGCGCTGGGGCTTCAAGAGCGTGGAAGCTCAAGAATTGCCCGTCCAAGTCGGTGAACATCGCCATCTAAGCCGTTTCCAGAGGATCTCGACGCCAAACAATTGTTGCATCCACATCTACATATCCTCATGCCCGCAGACTCCGTCCCGCCCGGTCGGCGCCCCCTCGGCGCACATGATCAGGGACGGCCGAGCCGAATTTGGCTTCACCCTTGCCCGCACAACCCCTTGCGCCCTGGCTCGGAGCTTGGGATACCGCCGGGCACGGATTGCAAGGCGCCGACAGTACGCCAAACAGGCCCAGGGAACACGCCATGACTCTCGATGCCATCAGGACCATCTCGGCTGCCGATGTGGCGGGAAAGCGCGTACTCGTCCGCGCTGATCTCAATGTGCCTGCCAAGGGCGGCAAAGTCACCGACGCCACGCGGTTGGAGCGCATCGCGCCAGGGCTCAAGGACCTGATGGCGCGCAAGGCCAAGGTGATCGTGCTGTCGCACTTCGGCCGACCGAAGGGCGGGCCTGATACGGAAAACTCGCTCGCACCGGTGGCCGCCGAATTGTCGCGGTTGCTCGGCATGCCTGTGCCGCTCGCGGCAGACTGCATAGGACCGGCAGCGGCTCAGGCCGTCGCGAGCCTTGCTGACGGTGGGATCCTCGTCCTCGAGAATACCCGCTTTCACAAGGGCGAGGAGAAGAACGATCCCGCCTTCACGGCAGAGCTGGCCAAGCTCGGCGACATCTTCGTCAACGATGCCTTCTCGGCAGCCCACCGCGCCCACGCCTCGACAGCCGGCCTCGCCGATCTACTGCCGGCCTACGCGGGTCCCCTCATGATGGAGGAGGTCAACGCGCTACGCACCGCCCTCGAGAAACCCGAGCGGCCGACGGCGGCAGTGGTGGGAGGCGCCAAGGTTTCGACCAAGATCCCCGTGCTCATGAACCTGCTGCCAAAAGTCGACAAGCTGATCATCGGCGGCGGAATGGCCAACACGTTCCTGCTGGCGAAGGGTATCGCAGTCGGCAAGTCGCTCGCCGAGCCGGACCTCGCCAACAAGGCCCGCGAGATCATGGCGGCAGCGGCGGGCAAGGGGTGCGAGATCGTGCTGCCGACAGATGCCGTCGTGTCGCCCGAGTTCAAGGCTGGTGCACCGGCCACCACCGTCGCACTCGACAAAGTGCCCGCCGATCAGATGATCCTCGACGTGGGCCCGGCCTCGGTCGCGCATCTCATCGGGGTGCTCGCCGGCTGCAAGACGCTGCTCTGGAATGGCCCGCTGGGTGCTTTCGAGATCGATCCGTTCGGCAAGGGGACGTTCGCGCTCGCCAAGGAAGCCGCGCGGCTGACCAAGGCCGGGAAGCTGGTCTCGGTGGCTGGCGGCGGCGATACGGTAGCGGCGCTGAACGAGGCCGGCGTGACGGACCAGTTCACCTACGTGTCGTCGGCAGGCGGCGCCTTCCTCGAGTGGCTCGAGGGGCGCGAGCTGCCCGGAGTCGCCGCGCTCGCCAGGGCGAAGGGCTGAGATGGAATCCCCTTCACCCCGCGCTGGCTGGCCGCGCGCCATCGTGTTCGATCTCGACGGCACGCTGGTCGACAGCGCACCGGACATCCAGCTCGCGATCAATGCGGCGTTCGCGCCACTCGGGGTCGCGCCGTTTGATCTCGAGCGGGTCAAGGGCCTCATCGGCGGCGGGGCACCGGCGGCGGTCGCGCGGGCTGCGGCGATGGCGGGGCTCACGTTGTCCGCGGACGAGGAGAAGGCCTCGCTCGGCCGCTTCTATCCGGTTTATGCCGAAGCCTCTGCCGCCGGTCGCGGGCTTTACCCGGGAGCCGCCGCATTGCTCGCGCATCTCACGGACCGCGGCGTACCGTTGGGGCTGTGCACCAACAAGGCGCAGCCCATCACCGACATCGCGCTCGAGGCACTCGG